>JASJPF010000079.1:0-33203 GCA_031426835.1 Thiobacillus sp. | reverse complement strand
CATCTCGCCCACCCAACCTGTTATTCAAAATTGCACTTCGGATTTGAATCCGCGGGACAAAATAAACGGTTACTTGCAGTTTATTGAGGGCGGTGAACTTATTAAGTCATATCCTCAATCCACAGGAAAACGTGCAGTGATTAATGTAGTGGGGAAATATCCACTAAACGATGAAGCAAGGAGATTTTACGAGTTAGCTTCGCCAAAAATCGAAGAGTCTGGCTTTAGATTGCGGTTTCAATTGAGCGACATGTAAAAATAACAACCTTAAAAAACGGCGGATCAATCCGCCGCTTTCATTCTGCCAACTTACACCAGCACCGCCGTCAGATAAGTCACGTACAAGACACCGTTCACAATCAGGTGCCACACCCGCAGGCCGCCATTCAACGCCGCCCAGCGCAACCAGAAGGCGGCTACCAAAGTGACCAGCACGCCCAACAGCACTTCTTTCTGTGGCGCCCACGGCGTGAGCGAAATGCCGATGGCGGGCAGCAGGGTGCCCTGGAACACCATGGCGCCGGTGATGTTGCCGAACGCCAGCGTGTCCTTGTGCTTGCGGACCCACAGAATCGAGTTCACTTTTTCCGGCAGCTCGGTGGCGATCGGGATGATCATCAGCGACAGCAGCAGGGCGGAGATGCCGATGATGGGCGCGGCGGCTTCCACACCATGAATGAAGCCCTTGGCGCCGGCGACCAGCAAGCCCAGCCCCAATGCCAGTTGCACGATGATGAAGAACAGGTTCTGCGGCAGGCCCAAACGGGTCAGCAGCATGGGGGAGCCGGCCGCGGTGGCATGGCCGTCTTCTACCAGCTTGCTTGATGCGCGCAGGGTCAGCATCACGTAGACGAAATAGATCATGACCATGACGAAGGCAATGCCGGCCCGCACCCAGCCTTCGCCGTGCGGGATGAACATGGCAATGAAGGCCAGCGTGAAGGCCATCAAAAAGAAATCGAGGTCGCGTTTGATGCCGGTTTTCTCCGGGGTGAAACGGCCCTGAATGCCGCGTTTCTTGAACACCACCACACTCAACAGGAACAGCGACAAGGTCGACAGCATCAAGGGGGCGCCGAGTATGGCGCCGACGCCGATTTCTTCGTTGACGGCGCTGTTGCCGGTGCCGGCAAAGATGGCCAGCAGCGGCACCAGGGTTTCGGGCATGGCGGTGCCGACCGCGGCAAACAGGGAGCCGGTGACGCCTTCCGATATTTTGAGTTTTTCGCCCAGGTGTTCGAGCGCGTTGACAAAGATTTCTGCCGCAACGAGGATGACGAGCAGATAGCCGAAGAGTTCGAGAAACAGCATGCGCGTCAACCGTGGGGAAAACCGAGAGTCTACCAGCACAGTCGCCCCCAGCCCGGCGGGGTTCGAGCGTCTGGCCGAAGGCGACTTTCATCTTCGCCTCGCTGCGTCATCCGGAATGGCTGTGGTGCTGTTCAGTGCGCCGCGATGTGGCGCGTGCCGTGCCTGGAAGCACCTGCTGCCGTCTGCGCTAGCGGACCAAGCCTGTGTGTTTTATGAGGTGGATGTCAGTGAAGCGACCGGGGTGGCGCGCTATTACGATATTTTCCATCTGCCGACGGTGTATTTGTATCGCGACGGGCAGTTTCATGCCGAGCTGCAGTGCGAAGCCCGACCGGACAGCATCCGGCAGGCCACACACCAATTATTGAATACAGCAGCGCAGGATGAACCCTAAGTTCTCCTAAGCCTATTCAGTCAGCTGAGACCGCGCCCAATAAACACCAAGGCTATCGTGAGCAGGCCAATGCTGAGGTTGACCCCGATCAGCATGCGGATTTGCGCCAAGGCTGCGCCACCGGCTTTCCAGTTCTGCTCACTCACTGCACGTTTGAGTTTTTTGTAGGGGGCAAAAAACACGTGCGCAAAGAGCAGCATCATCACCACGCCCAGCACGAGCATGGCCAGCACGTAGTGCGGTATGCCGGCGCCACTGATTTTCATCAGCATGATCAGACCGGTCAGCAGGATCAGCGCAACCGATGCCCAGACCCACGGGAAAAACTTGCCAAATACGCCGGCCCACAACGTGAGCCGCTGCGGCGGTTCAAGCACGGTGGCCGCTACGGGCCGCAAAGCCATGTAGGCGAAAAACATACCGCCTACCCAAACAACAACACCCAATACGTGCAGCAAGAGATAGAGACTCACGGGATTTCCTTTCAGAACAAAGTGGTTTGATCGAGAACGCGTTTGACCGGTGCAAAACTGCGCCGGTGTTGCGGGCAGGCACCGTGTGCCTTTAAAGCCGCCATATGCACGGCAGTGCCATAGCCCATGTGTTTGGCAAAACCATAGGCGGGATAGGCTTCGTGCAATGAGCACATGAACTGGTCACGCGAGGTTTTAGCGAGGATCGACGCTGCCGCAATCGATGCCACCTTGTCGTCGCCCTTGACCACAGCCTGAGAACGCCACGCCCACTTGGGGCAGCGATTGCCATCTACCCATACGTCGTCCGGTACGCGATCCAAGCCTGCCACGGCGCGCTGCATGGCCAACATAGTGGCTTGCAGAATGTTCAGCTGATCGATCTCGGTTACGCTTGCTTCGGCCACACACCACGCAAGCGCATGTGTACGAATCTCATCCGCGAGGCGTTCGCGTGCAGCGGCGGTTAGTTTTTTGGAGTCACGCAGACCTTCGATGCGTTGATCGGGGTCGAGCATGACCGCCGCAGCCACCACGGGGCCTGCCAGCGGTCCCCGACCAGCTTCGTCCACGCCGCACAACCCCAAAGGTCCCCAATGCAGTTCGATGTGCGTCATGACAAATAAGGCTGCAGCGCTTCGGCAATGCGCGCGCTGGCGCCTTGCCGCAAACTCATGTGCAGGGTGCGAAACGTTTCATGCGATTCAAGCCGGCGTGGTGCGTCATCGAGCCAGGCCAATACATCCTGAGCCAGCGCCTCCGGCGTGGCTGCATCCTGTATTCGCTCCGGCACCACAAAATCACGCGCCAGCACATTGGGCAAACCCACCCAGGGTTGCAGGGCTTTCTTCAGCATCATGCGCGCCGTCATGGCAGGCATGCGATAGGTGATCACCATGGGTTTCTTGAACAGTGCAGCTTCGAGCGTGGCGGTGCCCGATGCCACGATCGACACATCGCATGCGGCCAATGCTGTATGCGATTGCCCCGACAGAATGTGCAACGGCAGGTCCAGGCCTTGTGCGGCCTGGCGCATCAACTGCGCGGCCGCCTCATTCACAGCCGGCACCACGAACTGTGCATCCGGCTGCACTTTCAAAATCAACGCAGCCGCATCGAGCATCAGGCGCGCATGACGCGCCACTTCACCCATCCGACTGCCCGGCAACAAGGCTATGACAGGTCCGGATGCCAATCCCAAAGTCGCACGGGCGGCAGCCGTATCGATCTCCAGTGGAACGACATCAGCCAGCGGATGGCCCACATAGGTGACAGGGATGCCCGCTTCCCGATAAATACGCTCTTCGAACGGGAACACCACGAGCATATGCGACACCGCTTGCTTGATGCGATGGATGCGCTCAGGTCGCCAGGCCCAGATCGACGGGCTGACAAAATGCACGGTGGGGATGCCTGCGCGCTTGAGTTTGGTTTCCAGTGCGAAATTGAAATCGGGCGCGTCGATGCCAACGAACACGCGTGGCCGCTCGCGCAAAAAATGGCGTGCGATCCGCGAACGGATCCACAGCAACTCAGGCAGATGCCGTAACACCTCGACATAACCGTTGACCGCCAGTTTCTCGCTTGGATAGATCGCCTGAACGCCGGCCTCGATCAAGCGCGGGCCGGCAATGCCGGCTGCCTGTAAATTTGGGTGGTTTTGTTTCAGCGCGTTGATGAAATGCGCGCCCAGTAGATCGCCGGAGGCCTCTCCGGCAACCACGCCCAGATCCATCACCGGATGATGCCGCGCTCGGAGCGCGTCAGGAAATCGAGCAATAGCTGCACTTCGGCATGGTTGGCCGCTTCGGGCGCGAGTTTGGACTGCGCTTCGGCCAGGGTATTACCTTCACGGTAAAGAATTTTGTAACCACGCTTCAATGCCGCCAGTGCTTCTGTCGTGAACCCGCGGCGCTTCAGGCCTTCGCTATTGAGGCCATGCGGCGCGGCCGGTTGACCCGACGCCATGACGAAAGGCGGAATGTCCTTGAACACGACACTGGATATGCCTGTCATCACGTGGGCGCCGATCTTGCAGAACTGATGCACCCCGGTGAAGCCGCCCAGAATCACCCAGTCGCCAATTTCGGCATGCCCTGCCAGTGAAGCATTGTTGGCGAAAATGGTACGGTCGCCCACGACGCAGTCATGCGCGATATGGACGTAAGCCATGATCCAGTTGTGCGAGCCGATCGTAGTCACGCCCCGGTCCTGAACCGTGCCGATATTGAAAGTACAAAACTCGCGTATGACGTTGTGGTCGCCAATTTCAAGTCGGGTGGGTTCGCCGTCGTATTTCTTGTCCTGCGGCGCTTCGCCCAGCGAGACAAAATGAAAGATCTGGTTGTGTACGCCAATCCGGGTGTGCCCGGTGATGACGGCATGGGCACCGACCGTGGTGCCGGCACCGATCTCGACATGCTCGCCAATAATCGTGTAGGGACCGATCTCAACGTCATCGGCAAGTCGCGCGCCCGGGGCAACGATCGCAGTGGGATGAATCAGGGTCGCCATGTCAGGGCTTGGCGCGCAACGTCGCCATGAGTTCGGCTTCGGCTACCAGCGCGCCATCGACTTCAGCGCGGCCCGTATATTTCCAGATACCGCGCATTTCACGCACGATGTTGACCTTCAGAATCAACTGGTCACCGGGTTTGACCGGCTTCTTGAATCGCGCGCCATCGATGCCGGCAAAATACACAATACCGATATCTTCCGGCGCGTAATCCTTGGTCTTGAAAGAAAGGATTGCCGCCGCCTGGGCCATCGCTTCCAGGATCAACACACCGGGCATGACGGGCGCGCCAGGGAAATGGCCCGGGAAGAACGGTTCATTGATAGTGACGTTTTTAACCGCAGTGATGGACTTGCCGAGCTCAAGCTCGGTCACTTTGTCGATCAACAGGAAGGGGTAGCGATGCGGCAGGTACTGCATGACCTGCGCGATATCCATAATCATGATGCATTTTCCAATTCGTTAAGGCGTTTTTCAAGCTGCTTGATGCGGTCCGCCAGTTTGTCGAGATTACGCATGTGGACGGCATTTTTTTGCCAAATGTCGTGCTCGGAGAAAGGCGGCGCCGACGTATAGGTGCCTGCCTTTGGCAGGGATTTGGTGATCAGAGTGTTGGTTGAAATACGCGTGCCGTCGGCAATCTCAATATGGCCGACAATCATCGCTGCCCCGCCGATCCTGCAATGCCGACCGATTTTTGCGCTGCCCGCAATTCCGGTACAGGCGGCAATCGCCGTATGCGCGCCAATGTGCACGTTATGCGCCACCTGAACCAGGTTGTCGAGCTTGACGCCCTCACCAATGATCGTGTCCTCAAGCGCGCCGCGATCTATGGTTGTGCAGGCGCCGATTTCCACATCGTCAGCGATCAGGACACGGCCAATCTGCGGGATTTTCTCCCAACGGCCTTCGGCCGGTGCATAGCCAAAACCATCCGAGCCAATCACACAGCCTGAATGCAGGATGCACCGCTCCCCGACGACACAGGCATGGTAAAGGGTCACATTCGCGTGCAGATGACAGTCCGCACCGACGCGCGCATGGTCACCGACAACGCAGTTGGGCCCCACGACCGTCCGCGCGCCGATATGCGCGCCCTGTCCAATGACCGCACCGGCTGCGATGCTGGCATCGGCTGCAATCACCGCATCGGGTGCAACCGTTGCCGCTGGGTGGATGCCTGCTTGAGGACGCAACGGCGGATTCAGCAGTGCCGACACCCGCGCAAAATACAGATAAGGATTGGATGTGAGAATGCGCGGTATATCGGTTGCATCGCGCGCATCCTCAGGCAGGATGACTGCCCCCGCTTGAGTCGATGACAGTTGGGCCAGATATTTGCTTTGGGAAACAAAGCCTATTTCCTCTGCCGTGGCGCGATCCAACGGTGCAACCTGGCACACGGTTCGAGCACCATCACCCACGAGTTCCCCACCAAATTGGGCGACCAGGTCTGTCAGCGTGACTTGCATCGGATGGCTATTCGCCCGGGTCTGACTTATTTGCCGCCCAGCGCCTTCATCACTCGGTCAGTGATATCGTTCTTGGGGTCGACATAGACTGCCTGCTCTACGATCAGGTCATATTTCTCAGCGCGTGCAATTTCCTGAATGGCCTTGCGCGCCCGTTCCTGAATTTGCCCCAACTCTTCGTTACGACGGAGGTTGAGATCTTCACGGAATTCACGACCCTGGCGTTGCAGTTCACGATTGAGATTACCCAGATCGCGCTCCTTCGCCTTGCGATCACTGTCCGACATGGTCACGCCATCCTTGTCCAGTTGTGCCTGTAAATCGCGGGCTTGCTTGGCGAGTTTCTGCAATTCCCCATCACGGGTAGCGAACTCTCGCTCGAGTTTCTTTTGCGCCGCGACGGACAAAGGCGCTTCGCGGATCAGGCGCTCAGTGTTGACAAACCCGACCTTGTCCGCCAGGACGGGGGTTACGGCAAACGCGGACACCAGCACCACAGAAAGGGAAACTGCAAACGGCTTGAACTTCATCATCAAATACTCCAGTAACGGCTAACCTTAGAACACATTGCCCAAGGTGAATTGAAACACTTCAGATTTGTCGCCTGTTTTGCTGACAATAGGTTGCGCCAGGCTGAATTTAAGCGGACCGAGTGGCGAAACCCATAGCACGGCGACCCCGGCCGAATAACGCAAATCTCCGAACGCGAAGTCCCGATACTGCCCTTTGCTGTCATTGGGTCCGAAAGAGGCGCCCGCATCAAAAAAGGCCGACATGCGCAACGACTGGTCATCCTTGAGTCCCGGCAAAGGGAAGAAGAGTTCCGCATTACCCACTACACGTTTGTTGCCGCCCAGTGCATCACCGTTGGCATCCTTCGGTCCCAGCGTACCGTTCTTGAAGCCGCGTACCGAACTGTTTCCGCCCGCGTAAAAGTTCTTGAAGAACGGCAGTTCTTCACCCGCAAGACCGTCGCCGATGCCCACTTCACCGTTGAGCATGAGCGTAAAGCTTTTGCTCAGAGGGAAGTAATGCTGTTGCTGGTACGACAATTTGTAATACTGAAGACTGCCCGCAGGCGTTCCAATTTCCGCAGCCACGCGCTGCAGCATGCCTTTGGTCGGGAACAGGAAGCTGTTGCGGGTATCACGCGCCCAGGCGGTATCGACACGCAGCGTATCATCGTCGCGCTTACCGGTAGGGCCAACGAAGCGTTGGTACGGGGTTTCAGCCACGGAGGGTATGGCATTAGGGTCGTAAGGGGTAAGCGAAATAGAAGTCTGCTCGTAGGTCAGGCCGAATGAGATGGAATCGCGCTCGTTGAGCGGCAGACCCAATCGCATGCCTGCACCATAGGTGGACGTCTTGTAAGCGCTGACGTTATCAAGCGAACTTGAGTCGACATCGCGTCGATACAGGTCGTACCCCAGGCTGACGCCATTCAGCGTGAAATAGGGGTTGGTAAACGACAATGAATACACGGTATTGACGCTGCCCGAATTGATTTGCGCCGACACCCGGTTGCCGGTGCCGAACACGTTATTCTGCGACACCGAGCCCGACAGCACCAGGCCCTCGGACGACGAGAAGCCGGCGCCCAGCATCACGTTGCCGGTGGGCTTTTCGGTCACGCCCACATTGACGTCGACCTGGTCGGTGGTGCCGGCCACGCTCGGGGTTTCGATATTGACTTCATTGAAGAATCCAAGACGGTTCAGGCGGTCACGAGACAGATTGATTTTTTCGGCATCGTAATACGCGCCTTCCATTTGTCGCACTTCGCGACGCACCACTTCATCGCGGGTTTTGGTGTTGCCGGCCACGTTGACGCGGTTGACGTAGACGCGGCGACCGGGGTCAACAAACAGGGTGAAAGCGACGGTGCCTTTTTCTCTGTTCAGCTCAGGCACTGCATTGACGTTGGCAAAAGCATAGCCGTCGTTGCCCAGCCGATCGCCGATTTTCTTGGTGGTCTCGGTCAGGCGATCACGCGCGAACACCTCGCCCGGCTTGAACGTGATGAGCTTTTTCAGCTCGGCTTCAGGCACCAGCATCTGCCCTGCAAGCTTGACGTCCGACACCTTGTACTGCGGGCCTTCGGTCACGTTGATGGTGATATAGATGCCCTGTTTGTCGGGAGAAATCGACACCTGATTGGAATCAACGTTAAATTCCAGATAACCGCGATTAAGGTAAAACGAGCGCAAGGCTTCGATATCCCCGCTCAGGCGCGTTTTGGAATACTGGTCATTCTTGCTGTACCAGGTCAGCCAGCCCGGAGTGGTCGAGGTGAACTGGTTCAGCAGTTCCTTTTCCTTGAACGCCTTGCTGCCAACGATGCTGATTTGCTGGATCTTGGCGCTACTGCCTTCGACCACATCGAACTGCACCGCAACCCGGTTGCGTTCCAGCGGCGTGAGCGTGGACTTGATTTCGACTGCGTATTTGCCGCGGTTGAAATACTGCCGCTGCAATTCCTGCTCGGCCTTGTCCAGCAGTGCCCGGTCGAGTACGCGACCTTCTGCTAATCCTGTCTGCTTCAGACCGGCTTTCAAATCTTCTTCGGAAAATTCCTTGATCCCCAGCAGGGTGATTTTCGAAATGGAGGGGCGTTCTTCAACGGTGACAATTACGACACCATCGCGCGCTTCCAGCCTGACATCCTTGAAAAAACCGGTGGCGTAGAGTGCCTTGATCGCCGCTGCGGTTTTTTCGTCGGTCATCATCTCGCCGACTTTCACCGGCAAATAGCTGAATACGGTTCCTGCCTCGGTACGCTGGATGCCTTCGACCCGGATATCCTTGACGATGAATGGCTCCTCGGCAAAGACAGGCTGCACGACAAAAACAGCAGCTAGAGCAAGCGTCAAACGGTTCAGAATCATGTTAATTTCATCCACCTATCAGGCGTTGCAAATCGTTGAACAGGGCAAAAGACATCAACAGCAGCAGGAGTGCCATGCCAATCCAGCTGCCTATTTCCATGGTGCGCTCAGACACCGACCGACCCGTGAAAACTTCCGCCACATAATACATGAGGTGACCCCCATCCAGTAACGGGATCGGCAGCAGATTCAACACCCCCAGGCTCACGCTCACCAGCGCCAGAAAGCCCACAAAACTGATCCAGCCAAGCGCGGCGCTCTGCCCTGCGTAGTCAGCAATGGTCAGCGGGCCGGACAGGTTTTTCCAGGACACTTGCCCCAATACCATGCGCCCCATCATCTCCAGGGTGAACAGGCTCATGTCCCAGGTTTTGATTGCGCCCTGCCCCAGCGCGTCGAGCGGGCCGTAACGCGCCTCGGTCATCAGCGTGGCCAGCATGGCTTCGTCAACCTGTGGGCCGGCGCCAATCTTGCCGACACGCTGACCAGCTTCGTCCACGGCATCCGGCACCACCGTCAAGCTTGCAACCTGCCCTTTCCGTTCATACTCAATACGCAAAATCTTGGCTGGATGCTGGCGGATCAACTCCACCCAGGCCTGCCAGTTTGCAACGGCCTGGCCGTTGGCCGAAATCAGCCGGTCGCCGGGCTGAAAACCCGCGCGCTCGGCAGCGCCGTCAGGGAGAACTTTTCCAATAGTCGGCGCAATGTCCGGATCGAAACGTACGATCCCCAGGGGGCGCAAGGTATCCCGCTCGAGGTTCCCGGTTTCGATCGGCTGCGCACCGAGGTGCACGCTGCGGCCATTCGCCAGCCCCAACACGATGGGGTCGCCGGCCACCCCGACACGCAGCAGACTCAGCCGCAAGTCCTGGAATGAAAGGGTTTCGTTACCGTTGACGCTGCGTACTTCATCGCCCGCGACCAACCCGGCCTGTGCAGCGGGGGTTCCTGCAGGTGGCTCGCCGATCATGGGCTTCAGTGCAGGCAACCCATGCATGAACAAGGCTGCATAAAATACGATTGCGAGCAGGAAATTGGCGATGGGGCCAGCCGCAACTATGCCGATGCGTCGCCACACCGTGGCACGGTTAAAACTGCGGTGCGCCTCGGCTGCCGGGACTTCACCCTCGCGCTCGTCGAGCATCTTGACGTAGCCGCCGAGCGGCAATGCGGCCAGTGACCATTCGGTTTGATCGCGGCCGAAACGGCGACTGATCAGCGGTTTGCCGAAGCCGACCGAAAAACGCAGCACCTTGACACCGGCCAGTCGCGCGGCGAAATAATGACCCAATTCGTGCACCACGACCAGGATGCCGATCGCGACCAGAAACCATAAAACGGTGTGCAAAATATTCATGCGGTGATGCGTTCCAAATACGTTTCGGTTACCGTGCGTGCCCGGCGGTCAGCATCGAGCAATTCATCCAGCGTTTGAACTGCACCGTCAGCCAGCTTATCCAGGGTATGGGCAATGCTCGCCGCGATGGCGTTGAATGGCACGGTGCCGTCCAGAAAACGCGCCACCGCCACTTCGTTGGCGGCATTCAGCAAGGCAGAAGCGTTCCCCCCCGCATGCAGTGCGTCAAACGCCAACTGCAGGCAAGGAAAGCGGGCGGTGTCAGGCGCTTCGAAAGTGAGCTGCCTGCCCATCAGGTCAAGCACCGACACGCCTGCTTCGATACGCTCGGGAAAGCCCAGCGCATAAGCAATCGGCGTGCGCATGTCGGGCGTGCCCATCTGCGCAATCACCGAGCCATCGGCATATTCGACCATCGAATGCACGATGCTTTGCGGATGCACCACCACTTTGATTTGCTCGGGGCGCGCATTGAACAGCCAGCGCGCCTCGATCACTTCGAGGCCCTTGTTCATCAGGCTCGCCGAATCGACCGAGATCTTTTTCCCCATCACCCAGTTGGGATGGGCGACCGCTTGCGCAGGCGTGGCAGCGGCAATGGCTTCAGCGGACCAGGTGCGGAAAGGTCCACCGGAAGCGGTGAGCCACAAACAATTCACCCCGGCGCGTTGAAAATCACCCTCAAAACCCCGTGGCAGCGACTGGAAAATCGCATTGTGCTCGGAATCGATAGGCAGCAGTTCGGCGCCACTGGCGGCTATCGCATCCATGAACAACTGGCCGGACACCACCAGGGTCTCTTTGTTGGCGAGCAGTATTCTTTTGCCTGCCTGCGCCGCCGCCAGGGTGGCAGGCAGGCCCGCAGCACCGACGATGGCGGCCATGACGGTATCGACTTCGGGGGCAGTTGCCACTTCGGTCAACGCATCCGCGCCTTCAAGTACGGTCACCGGAAGCTTCTCTTCCGCGATGCGTGCGCGCAATGCTTTTGCCGCTGCAGGCTCGCTCATCACTGCCACGCGCGGCCGGTGAGTACGACACTGTTCGACCATGCGCTCGACCTGGGTCGCGCCGGTCAGGGCAAAAATCTCAAACCGGCCCGGGTGGCGTGACACGACATCGAGCGTATTGACGCCGATGGTGCCGGTGGCGCCCAGCACGGTCAGTACGCGCGGGGGGTTGCCACCCGGGTTTTTTTCGTTTGAATTCATAGCGCTTGAATTCATACCGTTTGAATTCATACAGCGTGCTCCAGCCACATCAACATGCCCGTGGCGATCGGCAAGGTAGAGAGCAGGGCATCAATCCGGTCCAGCACACCGCCATGGCCAGGCAGCATGCTGCCGCTGTCCTTCATGCCGGAAACGCGCTTGACCCAGGATTCGAACAAATCGCCCAGCACCGACAGATAGAGCAATCCCGACACCATAAGAACCAGCGACAACAAGGGCATCCCGCCCCATAGACTCAATGCGCCCGCATACAGCGCGAGCGCGCCCCACGCACCCGCGACGCCTTCCCAGGTTTTGCCCGGGCTGATCGTGGGTGCGAGTTTGTGGCGCCCAAAGCGGCGTCCGGCAAAGTAGGCTGCGGTATCGGCAATCCAGACAATCGCCATCACCCCCAGCAACACACCGGGGCCGCGCGAATGCAAATACAGGAGTGCCGCCCAGGTCGGCAATATCAGCACGACGCCGACCAGGGCGCGTACGAATACCTGCTGCGCACGCCATCGGCTGAGCAACCACAGCGGGGCAACCAGCAGCCAGAACCCCATCGCCAGCACGATGAGTCCCGTTTGAAATGCAGGCCAGCTTTCAGCCAGAACATAGGGTAATAACAACGCGGCAAGCGCCAGCAACGCTGCATAAACGCGCGCTGACAGCGATGGGAAATCACTCAGGCGCGCCCATTCATAGGCAGCCAGGCCAGCCACCCCCGCCATCAAGGCCGCCCATAACCAACCGGGGGCCCACAGCACAGCGGACACAAACACGCCCAGCATGACCAGGGCTGTCAGTACCCGTCTGAGTAGCGGTGTCATAAGCTCTGCTCCGCGTATGGCGTCACGATGGCGCACGCACCTGATCGCTGGTCCGGCCAAACCGACGCTCACGGGAACGGTAAGAGGCAATCGCTGCATCAAGCGCTTTCGCATCAAAGTCAGGCCACAAGGCATCGGTGAAATGCAATTCGGTGTAGGCCAGTTGCCACAACAAGAAATTACTGATGCGCTGCTCGCCGCCGGTGCGGATAAAAAGATCGGGTTCGGGCACATCGGCAACGCTGAGTTGTTGCGCCAGCAGATCTTCATTGACCGCGTCTGGCGTCACGCCCGATTCCATCAAGCGCTTGACCGCCTGCACGATGTCCCAGCGCCCGCCGTAGTTGGCAGCTACCGTAAACGTAAGGTGCGTGTTGTTGAGGGTGAGCGCTTCAGCGTCGCGAATCAGCGCCTGGATACGTTCGGAAAACCCCGACAAATCGCCGATCACCCGAAACCGGATGCCATTTTCGTGCAGCCGTGCGACTTCATTTTCCAGTGCGCGCATGAACAACTCCATCAACAGGGTGACTTCTTCCTGCGGGCGGCGCCAGTTTTCGGAGCTGAAGGCAAAAACGGTGAGATGCGACACCCCACGCTCGGCACACGCGCGGATCACCCCGCGCAAGGCCTCAACGCCCTTGCGGTGACCGGCCACGCGCGGCATCAACCGGCGCTTCGCCCAGCGGCCATTGCCATCCATGATGATGGCAATGTGCCGAGGCACCTCAGAACTTGCTGGAGTTGTTTGCTTCGTGCGGTCAGACACGCCGAATATGCTCACCAGGGATGCTCAGACTGCGAGCAGGTCTTTCTCTTTATCGGCCAGCATCTTGTCGATTTCGCCGATGTATTTGTCGGTGAGTTTTTGCACCTCGTCCTGAGTGCGGCGCTCTTCGTCTTCCGTCGCGGTCTTCTCCTTGACCATGTCTTTGACGGTACCGTTGGCGTCGCGGCGAATATTGCGGATCGCCACGCGCGCACCTTCTGCTTCGTTGCGCACCACCTTGATCAGGTCGCGGCGACGCTCTTCGGTCAGTGACGGGGTGGGTACCCGGATCACATCGCCGTAGGTGGAAGGATTGAGGCCTAGATCGGAATCACGTATCGCCTTCTCAATCTTGGCGACCATGTTTTTTTCCCATGGCTGCACACCGATGGTACGGCTGTCGATCAGCGACACGTTCGACACCAGCGGGACTGCAGTGGGGCTGCCGTAATAGTCGACCATCACGTGATCGAGAATGCCAACATGCGCACGCCCGGTACGTACTTTCGCCAAATCGACTTTCAACGATTCCAGCGTTTTGCCCATTTTATCTTCGGCAGATTGTTTGATTTCGGCGATGCTCATTTCAGCCATTTCAACTCCTTAGGACCTGTTCATGGATAAGTTGGACAATTATTGTCGTGCTGGCGGGATGCGATGCAAGGCGCCGGGCGCGCCGCATGGCCATTCCCTGCAAGCGACCGGCAACGTAGCAGCGCGCCCGCCAGTGCGGCAAGAATGTTCAAGTTATTCATGCACAGGACCTTGGCTTAAAGACACGCGCGTGCCTTCGTTTTCGCCCATCACCACGCGCTTCAACGCGCCCGCCTTGAAAACGTTAAACACAACCAGCGTCAGTTTCTGTTCGCGACACAAGGCAAACGCTGCAGTATCCAGCACACCCAGATTTTTGGCGATTGCCTCATCGAAGCCGAGCGTCTCGTAACGCGTAGCCGTTGCGTCCTTGTTCGGGTCGGCGGAGTACACCCCATCGACCTTGGTCGCCTTGATCAACAAATCAGCATCAATCTCGGCTGCGCGCAATGCGGCTGCGGTATCCGTGGTGAAGAACGGATTGCCCGTCCCCCCCCCGAAAATCACCACCCGACCGGCCTCCAGATGACGCACCGCCACATCGCGATCAAACGCCTCGCCAACATGGCTGATATGGACTGCCGTTTGCACCCGTGCATCGACTCCCGCCAGTTGCAACGCATCTTTCAACGCCAGCGCATTCATTACCGTGGCCAGCATGCCCATCGAATCGGCATTGGCGCGGTTCATTCCGGACAATGCGCCGGTGGCGCCGCGAAACAGATTTCCGCCCCCGACGACAATCCCAACCTGCACGCCCAACGCTGCCACTTCGCGGATCTGGGCGACAAAACCGGCCATGGTTTCGCCATGGTAGCCAAAACCCTCAGGCCCCATCAGGGCCTCGCCGGACAGCTTCAGCAGTATGCGTCGGACGGCGGCCATGCTGGCTTAAACCTTGCCGGCAGCGGCCACTTCAGCAGCGAAGTCGGTTACTTTCTTTTCGATGCCTTCGCCCACCACCAGCATCACGAAACCGTGACACTGCGAGTTTTTCGACTTAAGCACCTGTTCGACGGTCTGCTTGTCGTCCTTGACGAAAGGCTGCGACAACAACGTGACTTCCTTGAGGTACTTTTGAACCGTACCTTCGGCAATTTTTTCCAGCATGGCTTCGGGCTTGCCGGCTTCCTTGGCTTTCTCGATGGCAATGCGGCGTTCCGTATCCAGCAGATCCGGCGACACACCCGATGCGTCCAGCGACTTCGGCTTGGATGCGGCGATATGCATGGCAATGTCGCGCGCCAGGGCTTCGTCGCCCGTCACATCGACCAGCACACCAATCTTGCCGCTGTGGATGTAGCTGGCGAATTTGCCTTGACCGTCGAGGCGGACAAAGCGGCGGATAGACATGTTTTCGCCCATCTTGCCGACCAGCTCGGTGCGGAACGCTTCCACGGTGGTGCCATTGTGCGGCAATGCCGACAAGGCAGCCACGTCAGCCGGATTCTGGTTCAACACCATGTCAGCCAGCGCGTTGGACAACGCCAGGAAGTCGTCATTCTTGGCCACGAAATCGGTTTCGCAGTTCACTTCCACCATGGCAGCAGATTTGCCATCGGCACTGATGGCAATCGTCACGACGCCTTCAGCGGCCACACGACTTGCGCTCTTGGCGGCCTTGTTGCCAAAACGCACGCGCAGGATTTCGTCTGCCTTTTGCATATCGCCGCCCGCTTCGGTCAGCGCTTTTTTACAATCCATCATCGGCGCGTCGGTTTTTTCGCGCAGCTCTTTAACCATGCTTGCAGTAATTTCTGCCATGTTGCACTCCTTCAATTCGATTTCGAACCAGCCAGTTTCAATACAGAAAGAGGGGCAAACGCCCCTCCTTGAATACGCTCGCCGGATTCCTCCGGCAACGCAGCAGCGCGCAGCGCTTATTCAGCGGCGACGCCACCCTCTTCGTCTTCTTCAACTTCGATGAACTCTTCGCCGCCAACGATTTCGCTGATGACCTGAGCGCGGCCTTCCAGCGCTGCATCGGCCATGCCACGTGCGTACAGACGAATCGCACGCGCCGAGTCATCATTACCCGGGATCACATAATCCAGGCCTTCGGGACTGTTATTGGTGTCGACCACGCCAATCACCGGAATCCCCAGCTTCTTGGCTTCGACTACGGCGCCCTTCTGGTAGCCAACGTCGATAATGAACAGCGCGTCAGGCAGGCCGCCCATTTCGCGGATGCCGCCCAGGCTGCGTTCCAGCTTGTCGACTTCACGCTGAACGGTCAGCGTTTCCTTTTTCGACAGACGACCGGGTTCGGCCAGCGAGGCTTCCAGATCGTTCAGACGCTTGATCGATTGCTTGACCGTCTTGAAGTTGGTCAGCATGCCACCCAGCCAGCGGTTGTCGACGTAAGGCATACCGGCGCGTTGCGCTTCTTCACGCACGATGTCGCGTGCAGCACGCTTGGTGCCGACGAAGAGTACGGTGCCTTTGTTCGATGAAACCTTACGGACGAATTTTTGTGCATCCTGGAACATCGGCAGCGATTTTTCCAGGTTGACGATGTGAATTTTGCTGCGATGGCCGAAGATGTACGGAGCCATCTTGGGATTCCAGAAACGGGTTTGGTGACCGAAGTGGACACCGGCTTCCAGCATTTGGCGCATTGTGACTGACATGTAAAACTCCTAAAGGGTTGAGCCTCCACCCGTCAGCAGCCGCACGTTTGTTAGTTGAACGTGCAACCACCCTTTAATGACAGGTGTGCGTATTTATCCGAACGATTCCGGACAGCCGGCGATTCTAATGCCATCAGGCTGATTTTTCAAGGGAAAACCGCCTCCGATCACCAACCCCGCCTACCCGAATCAAAATCCACAAGAAACGCTTTGCTTATACCCGGCAAAGGGCGTCAGGGCTGGCCTCATTCCCGGTGCAAGTGCCCATAAGCCTTTCAGGGTTGTTTTGTCCCGCTACGGGCGCGATAGAATGCGTATTTACCCTACGCCCTACGCCCCATGACTGTCACCATCAAAACCGGCGCTGAAATCGAAGGCATGCGCATCGCCGGTCGACTCGGCTCGGAAGTCCTCGATTACATCACGCCCTTCGTCAAACCCGGCGTCACCACTGGCGAACTCGACAAGCTCTGTCACGACTACATGGTCAACGTGCAGGGCACGATTCCGGCACCGCTCAATTACGCGCCTCCCGGCCATGCGCCCTACCCCAAATCGATCTGCACCTCGGTCAACAACCAGGTGTGCCATGGCGTGCCGGGCGACAAGCTGCTCAAAAACGGCGATATCGTGAACCTCGACATCACCGTGATCAAGGATGGCTGGCACGGCGACACCAGCCGCATGTTTGCCGTAGGTCATGTCACGGCTCAGGCCAAACGCCTGATCCAGATCACCTATGAAGCCATGTGGATTGGCATTACCCACGTCAAGGCAGGGGCACGGCTGGGCGATGTCGGCCATGCGATCCAGCAGTTTGCTGAAAACAGCGGCTACAGCGTGGTGCGCGAATTTTGCGGCCATGGCATCGGCCTTAATTTCCACGAAGACCCCCAGGTGCTGCATTACGGCAAAGCCGGTACCGGCCTGCTGCTGGAAGCCGGCATGACCTTTACCATCGAACCCATGATCAACGCCGGGCGGCGCGACATTCGCCAGATGCCGGATGGCTGGACCATCACCACCAAGGATCGCAGCCTGTCGGCACAATGGGAACACACCATACTGGTCACAGATGCGGGCTATGAAGTGTTGACCGTGTCTGCCGGCAGCCCGGTCATCCCTGATCGCATCCTGTCGGCGGCGTGAACGACACCCTGTTCGCCGACCTTCGCGAACAACTCAAATCCGGTCGTGCCGCGCTGGCTGCGGCCTATCTCGAGAAGCCCGAGGTTACCCATTATCTGTCCCGCCATGCCGCGCTGGTCGATGGCGTGCTGGCGGAACTCAGTACCCGGGTCGCGCTACCCGCAAGTTTCTGCCTCGCTGCCGTGGGGGGTTATGGGCGGAGTGAGCTTTTTCCGGGTTCGGATGTGGACGTGCTGCTGCTGCTGCCAAACGAGCCCGCCCCCGATCAACAAGCCGTGCTGGAAAGCTGGGTTCAGGCCTGCTGGGACGTGGGGCTGGAGATCGGTCATAGCGTGCGAACCATCGACACCTGCATTACCGAGGCCGATGCCGACATCACGGTGGAGACCAACCAGATGGAGGCACGCTTCGTGTGGGGCGCCGTCCGTTTGTTTGACGAATTCAAGACTCGCTTTCAGGCGCGTTTCGACGCCCAGCACTTTTTTGATGGCAAATGGGCCGAACAACGGGCGCGTCATGCCCGTTTCGATGACAGCGCCTACAAACTCGAACCCAACCTGAAAGACAGCCCGGGCGGTCTTCGCGACCTGCACACCATCCACTGGCTGGCGCAGGCATGCGGCATTCCCGGGGGCTGGAACGGACTGACACAGGCCAACCTGCTGACCCGACTCGAAGCGCGGCGTATTGCGCACGTAGAAACGGGCCTGTCGGGGTTGCGGATTCACCTGCATCTGCTGGCCAAACGACGAGAGGATCGCCTGGCTTTCGACTACCAAACCGAACTCGCCGAACAACTGGGGTTGACCGCCACCGCACACAAGCGGGCCGGCGAACACCTGATGCAAGGGTATTACCGTGCGGCCAAGCTGATTCAGCGCGCAAACGATATTCTGCTGCAGTCGCTGCGGGTGCGACTGTTTCCGGTGACGGCTCCACCCGAGCCCATTGATGACGATTTTCAGGTCCGCGCCAACCTGCTGGAAGCCCGCACCGCCGACCTTTTCAAGCGCAAGCCCGACGCAATGCTGCGTGCCTTCATTCTGTACGCCCAGCGCCCAACGTTAGCGGGCTTTGAGCCGACAACACTCCGTGCGCTGTGGCGTGGGCGCACCCGTATCAATGCTGCCTTCCGCGCCAATCCCACGCACCGCGCCCTGTTCATGTCGCTGCTGCGGCAACCCTGCGGTGTCACACGGGCGCTGCGTGCCATGCATCGCTATGGCCTGCTAGGGTGCTATATACCGGCGTTTGGCAGGATTGTCGGGCAAATGCAGCACGACCTGTTCCATGTGTATACCGTGGACGAACACATCCTCACCGTGTTGCGTAACGTGCGGCGCCTGACCGTGCCCGAGCATGCGCACGAATTACCGCTTGCCAGCAAGCTGATTGCCGCGTTCGAAAAACCCGAGTTGTTGTACCTGGCTGCGCTGTTTCACGACATCGCCAAAGGCCGCGGCGGGGACCATTCCGAACTTGGCATGGCCGACGCCCAGCGATTTTGCACCCAGCATGGGCTCGACAAAACCGACAGCGAACTGGTTGCCTGGCTGGTTGGCACGCATCTGATCATGTCCCGAACCTCGCAGAAAGAAGACATCAGCGACCCCGACGTCATCGCCGCATTTGCCACCAAAGTCGGTAGCCTGCGCCGCCTGGCAGCCCTGTATCTGCTCACCGTTTCCGACATCCGCGGCACCAGTCCGCATGTCTGGAATGCCTGGAAAGGCAAGTTGCTGGAAGACCTCTACAACACGACGCGGATGCATCTGACGAGCGGCGAAGTCGCCGTGCCCGACACGTCCACCCGACAAGCGGAGGCGCGCGTCAATCTCGCCCTGTACGGTCTGCCCAATACGGCGGCCGACGCGTTATGGCAACACCTCGACAGCCGTTACTTTGCCCGCTTCGAGGCACTGGATATGGCCTGGCAAGCCCGGATGCTATGGCAGCGCACCGACAGTCCGGATGCTGTCGTACGCGCGCGCCTGTCCCCTGCGGGAGAAGGTATCCAGGTGCTGGTGTACACCCCCAACCGCCCCGACCTGTTTGCCCGCATCTGTGGATTCTTTGCACGGATTCAGTACACCATTCTTGAAGCCAAGATTCACACCACCCGACACGGTTACGCACTGGACAGTTTCCAGGTGATGGATCTGGTGAATCGCGGGATTCACTATCGCGATTTTCTGAATTTCGTGGAACACGAACTGACACGCGACCTTGATCCAGCACGCCTGATACAAAGCGTGCCACGCGGACGGTTGTCTCGCCACCAGCGCCATCACCCCTACCCCACGACGGTGCGGGTGGAAGCCGATGCCCCCGGCCATGGCCATATGCTGTCGATCACCTGCGCGGATCGCGGCGGATTGTTATTTGAAGTAGCGGACGTGCTGATGCGGCATAACGTGAATGTCTATGCGGCCAAAATCGACACGCTGGGTGAGCGCGCCGAGGACACCTTCCAGATTTTGGGTGGGGCGCTGAATACGCCTGCCGGGGTTGACGCGCTGGTCGCCAACATGCGGGAAGCATTAAAGCAATAAGCTAAATCGAGTCAGCGCGCGGGCTGCGCGTATTCGTCTACATAGCGCCCGCGTGCCGGTGCCTTGCGTGACGGAGGTGACTTCTTGCCGGATTCGCTGGCGGGCTTTTTAACTTTCTCATCTGTCTCGGTTTTGGTGCGATTACGAACCCGACCGGGGCGAACTGAGGTTCCCACCCCAACGCCACCGGCCAGACTCAGGCCCAAATCTGTGTGCTCCCGAGCCTCAACACTTACACGCCGCATGTCTGTCAGCCGGCTCATGCAGCCACCTGCCATTCCTTGAGGCTGCCCGCCAGCGTATGCGTCAGCGCGATCAGGCTGCTCAGTATTTCGGCACTTGGGTTTTCCTCGCACGCACTGATCTTGCTATCCGCGTAAACCGAAAGAATCAGCAGGTTGTGCTGCACTTCCGACGGCAATGCCAGCGTGCTACCGGCAAGAGAAGCCTGAATGCCATGCCAGACAACACGGCTTTCCGCCAGGGCGTCGGCCAGATAGATTGCACGGCTTGGGGCATTCCAATACCGCTGCACGGTCATCAACTGCGCAGCAAGATCCTCAAGCTGAATCGCTTCATCCATCATCATGCTGGATGAACGAATGCGGCGTTGGGCCTGCTGGATTTGTTGTTCTGGATTCATCGTTATCCTTGCTGCCGGTGCCGGGACACCTCGCCCACGACTACGTAGCAAGTTAGCGGCAAAGACCGGAACAACTTTAGGGAAATGCTGATTAATTCGATATAGCAGCCATTGCGAGCGAAGCGCGGCAATCCAGTGCATTGATTAAGCAGGAATTTCTGGATTACCGCGTCGCTTCGCTCCTCGCAATGACGAATTAATCAGTGTTTCCTTAGGCATGCTAAATGCGTGCCAGAAACCATAATTGGCGGCTAATCGTCCTGCAGGTGTTGTCCGGGGAATAAGATTTCGGTGTAACCAAAGTCACGCAGGTTACGAATCCGCATGGGATAAAGCACGCCGTTCAAGTGATCGACTTCGTGCTGTACCACGCGCGCATGAAAACCGCTGACGCTCCGGTCGATCGGCCGGCCTGTCGCATCAAAGCCCTGATAGCGCAATTCAGCGTGGCGCGGCACCAGTCCGCGCATGCCCGGAACCGACAGACACCCCTCCCAGCCATCCTCCATCACATCGGACAAAGGGGTAAGCACCGGGTTGATCAGAACAGTAAAAGGTACGGACTCAACATTGGGATAACGCGGGTTGGGTAACAGGGGATTCACGTTGACCTCGAAGATCACCACCTGCAGGCCCACGCCAATTTGCGGCGCTGCCAGGCCCGCGCCATCGAGCGCACGCATGGTGACGTGCATATCGACTATCAGCTGGGCCAACTCCGGCGAAGCAAAATCCTCCACCGGACGCGCAGGCGCCAGCAGCCGGGGATCGCCCATTTTCAGGACATCGTGGATTGCCATGATTGTTCCAGCTTGTTCAAATCTTCGTCGTCCAGCCAGCGCCACTCGCCTGGCGCCAGGCTTGCAGGCAAATCGAAATGGCCGATGGCCTCGCGATGCAGGCTGGCCACCCGGTTGCCGGTTGCCGCAATCATGCGCTTGACCTGATGATATTTTCCCTCGGCGAGAGAGAGTTTCAACGTATGGGTATCGATTGCCTCACAGGCCAGCGCAGCAATCGGCGCCGGTTCGTCGTTGAGCAGCACACCGCTGCGCAACGCATCCAGCATGGCATCGGAGAGTGGATCGGCACAGGTGGCGCGGTACACCTTGGCCACACCTTTTTTAGGCGAGATCATGCGATGGATGAACTGGCCATCATCAGAAAACAGTAACAAGCCGGTGGTGTCCTGGTCGAGCCGGCCGATGCACTGCACCCCGCGTTGCAGCAGCGGCAGCGGCAGCAGCGAAAACACACTGCGATGATGGCTGGGATGGTGCGAGCATTCATACCCAACGGGCTTGTTCACCAGCACATAGGCCTTCTCACGGTAGGCCCAGATGACGCCATCGACCTTGAGTTCGAGCCCAGCCTGATCCACTTCGACCTCGGGATCGTCACAGACCACACCGTTGACCTCGACCTCGCCTGCCAGCACACGCGCCTCGCACACCTTGCGCGAGCCGAATCCTTGCGACCGCAATACGCGGCTGAGTTTCATCGATACAGATTTCACCATGGGCTTAAAACTTGCACAATCCGGCGGAGTCGTTGGTCACCAACTGCTCCAACAAGTGCCGCACCTGCGTCATCACTTCACCCAGCAGCGGCTGGATTTCCTCCATCTGAATGCCGTCCGCCGACAAGCCGCGTCCGGCGGCATGGTTCACCACCGCGCCCACGGTTGCATAGCAAAGCTCGAGTTCGCGCGCCAGATAGGCTTCCGGCATGCCGGTCATGCCCACCATGTCTGCGCCATCGCGCTCCATGCGGTTGATTTCTGCAGCCGTTTCCAGCCGCGGGCCCTGCACCGCGCCATAGACGCCGCCGTCGCGCAGGCTGATGCCGGCGCTGGTTGCAGCCTGCAGCAGGGCGGCACGCATCGCATCGCAATAGGGGAAGGTGAAATCGAGATGGGTCACGGGTTTGTCGCTTGCGACAAAATACGTGGCAGCCCGGCCATGCGTGTAATCGATAATCTGGTCGGGGATGACCAGCGAGCCGGGAATCAGCTCGGGGTGGATGCCGCCGACAGTGGCCACCGACACCACGCGGTCGACGCCATGATCCTTGAGCGCCCACAGGTTGGCACGATAATTCACCTCGTGCGGCGGGATGGTATGGCCATAGCCATGGCGTGCCAGAAAGATCACTTCCTGATCGCAGATGTGGCCGAAGGTCAGTGCGCCGGAGGCTTCACCGTAGGGGGTGCGTGCCACTTTGCGATGGGTGATTTCAAGATTGGCGAGCTGGGTCAGCCCGGTGCCGCCGATGATGCCTAGCATGTTATTGGTCCTTTAAAGCGTAAATGGCAGGCAGATTGCGCCACAGTCCATAGGCGTCCATGCCGCAGCCGAACACATAGCGATTGGGCACACGCAGCCCCACAAAATCAGCCTGGATCGGTTTATCCAGCCCGTTATCCTTGTCGGTCAGCACCGCCGACCACACCCGCGCCGCGCCCATGCTCAGGAGTTTGTCGCGGATTGCAGCCAGGGTTTCCCCCTCGTCCAGGATGTCGTCCAGCACCAGCACGTTGCGGCCCACCACATTTTGCCCCGGCAGCACGCGCCACTCCACCTCGGTGCCAGTGGTGTTGCCGCGATATCGGGTGACGTGCAAGTAATCGAATTCCAGTGGAAAACGCAACTTCGGCAGCAGTTGGCCGGCGAATACGACCGCGCCGCCCATGACCGGGAGCACCAGCGGGAATTCATCGGCCAGGACATGATTAATCTCATCGGCAAGCCGATCAAGCACCGCCTGCACCTCGTCCGCTGATGCAATAGGCTCTGCGTGGTCCAGCAGTTGTTGCGCTTCAAGCCGGGTCATGGCCCACCTGTGAATCCGGGAAAGTCCGCAGTTTACCTGCAATAACGGACAGGCCGTGACAGCAAAGATGCTTTCCAGACGTGTTCCAGCTCGAGTAAGCTTGAGCCATGTCGCATCCCGCTCCCCTCTCACTCGATATGGCTGGCTGGCTTTCCACCGCACAGCAGATGCCTTCGCCCAATTGCGACATGCGACCCGAAGGCAGGGCCATCGAACTCATCGTCATCCACAATATTTCGCTGCCGCCGGGCGTGTTCGACGGCGATGCGGTGATTGCGCTTTTCACCAACCAGCTCGACTGGGATGCGCACCCGTATTATCAAGATATCCGTGACATCAAGGTATCGGCGCATTTTTTCATCCGCCGTGATGGCAGCCTGATCCAGTTCGTTCCATGCAACCTTCGCGCCTGGCACGCGGGCGTTTCGAGCTGGCAGGGCTGTGATCGATGTAACGATTTTTCCATCGGAATCGAGCTGGAAGGCACTGACGACCTGGCGTTTACCGATGCCCAGTACGCAACCCTGGCGCCATTGGTCCATCAATTAAAGCAGGCTTATCCAATTCAGGCCGTGGTCGGGCACAGTGACATCGCCGCCGGTCGTAAAACCGATCCAGGTCCCTGCTTCGACTGGCAGCGACTGCATGAGCAAACGGCCTAGCCCGATCAGCCTTGCCTGTATCGGGCTGGCCGCGTTGCTGGCACTCACCGGCTGTGCGCCCACGCTCAATCTCGAAGCCACGCGCACGCCTTCCTACGCCACCTCAAACCAGACCCATAGCCCATTAAAGTCGCAACTGGCGATGCACCTACCCTCAGGCCAATCGGGTTTCCATCTGCTGGCGGAAGGCAAAGCCGCGCTGGCAGCAAGGCTGGCACTGGCCCAACACGCCACTCGCACGCTCGACGTGCAGTATTACCTGTTTCATAACGACACCACCGGCAAGCTGGTCGCCTCAACGTTGCTGGCTGCAGCGGAACGCGGCGTCCGCGTCCGCCTGCTGATCGACGACATCGACACCGCCGACAAGGAAGTGGGGCTTGCCACGCTCAACGCCCACCCCAATATCCAGATTCGGCTGTTCAACCCCTTCCACACCCGTAGCACCAACCTTTTCGTTCGGGGGTGGCAGGCACTCAGCGACAGCGTCCGACTCAACCGGCGCATGCATAACAAGGTCTTCATTGCCGACAATCAGCTGGGCATCACCGGCGGCCGCAATATCGGCGACGAATATTTCGATGCCCACGATGCGTTCACTTTTGTCGACCTCGACGTGCTGGCTGCCGGCGCCATCGTCGAAAAAATGTCGCAGTCATTCGACCAATACTGGAACAACGATTCCGCTGTGCCCGCCTCGGCTTTACCTGTCGCAAAAGGGGAAATCCGGCTGCAGCGCGCCACTCAGCTACTGCAGCAGCTCCGCGCCAAACTCTTGAGTGGCGAACTGGGTTCTGCGTTGACCGTGGCCGACCCGCTCCCAAAACTGCTCTCGGGTAAAACACCCTGGAATATTGCCCGGGCCGACCTTATCGTCGACCCGCCTGAAAAGGTTCTTAATCCAGACCAATTGACGTCAACCCTGATGGTGGGCCAACTTGCCGGCCTGTGGGTCGACCCCACCCGGCGCGCACTGATCGTTTCGCCGTACTTTGTACCCGGGCCTTTCGGCATGGCCTATTTCCGCTACTGGCGCCACAAAGGCGTGAAAATCGACATTCTGACCAACGCCTACGCCGCCAGCGACGTGCCCGTGGTCCACGCCGGCTATGCCAACTACCGCATCCCGCTGCTGGAAGCGGGCATCAATCTCTACGAATTGAAACCCGTGGCCGAACCCACCGGTGGCCGCCTGCGCAACCTCGGCAGCGGCGCGTCGCGTGCCAGCCTGCATGCCAAGACTTTCGTGCTCGACGACGAACACGTGTTTATCGGCAGCTTCAATTTCGATCCACGCTCGGCCCTGCTAAACACCGAAATGGGATTGGTCATCCATTCGCGCGAGATCGCGCGCCAGGTTACCGCGATCGTGGAAGACGCCATGCGGCCCGAGCGCAGCTACCAACCGCAACTCGTTGTTGAAAAGAGCAGCCCACCACGACTGCAATGGCACGACGTCCATCAAGGCACCGAGCGTCTGTCCGATCTCGAACCCGATACCACGCCGGTTCAGCGTGGGCTATTAAGAGTGTTACAGGCTTTGCCCATAGAAGAACATCTCTAAGACACGGTAAGATTTCATCTTTGTCATTCCAGATCGCCACTATGCGCATCGGCACCCCACTCTCCCCCTCTGCCACCCGCGTCATGCTCCTGGGTGCCGGAGAACTCGGCAAGGAAGTCATCATTGCGCTGCAACGCCTGGGCGTGGAAGTCATCGCGGTGGATCGCTACGCTAACGCGCCGGGTCATCAGGTCGCGCATCGCGCGCACGTGATCGACATGAGCAACGGCGCTGCCTTGCGCGCACTGATCGAAGCAGAGAAGCCGCATTGGGTGGTGCCGGAGATTGAAGCCATAGCCACCGAATCCCTGCTGGAAATCGAAGCCGCCGGACTGGTCGAAGTCATCCCCACCGCACGTGCCACCCACCTCACCATGAACCGCGAAGGTATCCGCCGGTTGGCCGCCGAAACCCTGGGGCTGCCGACCTCGCCGTATGTGTTTGCAAACAACCTGGCCGAAATGACCGCCGCCGCGACCCAATTGGGGTTCCCGGTCATCATCAAACCGGTGATGTCGTCGTCTGGCAAGGGCCAGTCGCGGGTAAACGAAGCGAGCCAGTTGCAAGCCGCATGGGACTTTGCAGCCAGTGGCGGCCGAGTAGACAAAGGGCGCGTCATTGTCGAAGGGGTGATCGACTTCGATTACGAAATCACCCTGCTGACCGTACGCGCACTTGGCAGCTCAGGCCAGGTGGAAACGCACTTTTGCGAGCCCATCGGGCATGTGCAGGTAAAAGGCGATTACGTCGAGTCATGGCAACCGCAACCCATGTCCAACGCCGCACTGATGCGCGCACAGGACATCGCCGCTGCAGTTACCGGCAACCTCGGCGGACGCGGCCTGTTCGGCGTGGAATTGTTCGTCAAGGGCGATACCGTATGGTTTTCCGAAGTCAGCCCCCGACCGCATGACACCGGCATGGTCACCATGGCCACGCAGCGCCAGAATGAATTCGAACTGCACGCGCGTGCGATTCTCGGCTTGCCGGTCGACGTGTCGCTACGCGAACCCGGCGCGTCGGCAGTGATCTACGGCGGCCTGGACGCAGGCGGCATTGCTTATGAGGGGGTCGATGACGCGATGCGCATGCCAGGTATCGATCTGCGGCTATTCGGCAAGCCGGAAGCTTTTGTTCGCCGCCGCATGGGTGTGGCCCTTGCCACCGCTGCTACCATAGCCGAAGCGCGCATGCGAGCCAAAGCCGCGGCTGCAACCATCAAACCCGTGAAAACCTAAGCATTTCAAATTCAAATCATGCAAACCCATTACGAACGCCTGGGTGGCGGTGAAGTCCTCCGCAAAATGGTCGACCGCTTCTATGACCTGATGGATGAAGACCCGGACTACTACGGCATTCGCAAGCTGCATCCGGAAGACCTCACCGAGTCGCGCAACAAGCTCGCCTGGTTTCTAAGCGGCTGGACCGGCGGACCGCCTGAATACACCGACCGTTTCGGCCACCCTTTCCTGCGCCGCCGCCACATGCCCTTCACCATCGGCGAATCCGAGCGCAATCAATGGATGGGCTGCATGGTGCGTGCAATACAGGACGTCGGCGTGGATGCGGCAATGCAGCAGGAGCTGACCGCCGCATTCTTCAAAACGGCTGACTTCATGCGCAACCAGCAGCAGCAACAACAATGAAGCGCCGGGTAGTCTGGAGTGTGCTGTTTGCCGTGCTGGCCGGGTTTGTTGTGCTGCCCTGGTTAATCCTGGAAAACAAACCGGCGATTGAACCCCCCGCCGAATTTCATCGCACCGACCTTGCGTGGATCAAGTCACTTTTTCAGAAACACGACCCGCGCAGCCAGACGCCGGACGTGGTGTACAGCATCCAGCTGGACGAAACCGAACTCAATCGATTGCTGAATTACGCAGTCGAGCTACGCCGTGTCAGCGGCATTGCTGCTGAGCTGACCCCTGGCCTGGCCACGCTCACCGCCACGCTCACCATGCCGACGAACCCCTTTGGGCGCTACCTCAACATCACCGCCGAAGTCGCCGATGTGCCAGGCGGCATTCGGATTCAGAGCCTGCAACTCGGCAACTTGCCCCTGCCAGGCTTCCTCGCTGACTGGACAGCGCGCTTGATCCATACCTGGCTACGGCGTGATCCAACCTATGCGGCCCTGGTTGACGCTTTTTCCAGGGTGAGCTTTAGAGAAAACCAGGCCACGCTGGATTACCGCTGGAAACCCGAACTTCTGACCCGGATCGAACGCAAAAGCGCCGAACTGCTGATCGCGCCAGAGGATCAGGCACGCATGCTTGCGTATGCCGGGCAACTTGAGGCGCTGGTGAAACGCTACCCGCAAGGCAGCACAGTGCCGCTGGTGCAGGTGATTGCGCCGCTGTTTGCCCATGCCAATGCACTCGGCAAAAATGCCGCCGAAGAAAACCGTGCCGCGCTCACTGCTGTCGCCGCTTATCTGTCTGGCATCAGCCTGACCCGGCTACTGGAAGGCGACAGCAAATCAATCCGCCGTGCACCGCGCGTGCTGCTTTCCCTGCATGAGCGGCGTGACTTTGCCGAACATTTCATGATTTCAGCCGCGCTCACCGTCAATGGCAGCAGCCGGATGGCCAACGCGATCGGCCTCATCAAGGAAGAAGAAGATGCCACCAAAGGCTCCGGTTTCAGCTTCACCGACCTGGCCGCCAATCGGGCCGGCGTCAGGCTGGGCGAACAGGCCACAGCCGAGACCGCAGCACGTGTGCAACAGCAATTGGCCACAGCACGCAGCGATGCAGACTTGTTGCCGGACTTTCGCAATCTGCCGGAATTCATGCCCCAGGCCGAGTTTGAGCGCCGATTTGGTCCGGTTGGCAGCCCCCGATATCAAAAAATCATCGACCGCATCGACGCGCGTCTGGCTGCCCACCCGCTGGCACAGTAAGGGTTATACAACCATGCTATAATGCTGGGTTTCCCGCAATCGGCACCCCATCATGTCCCGCAAGCTCCGTAATATCGCCATTATCGCGCACGTCGACCACGGCAAAACCACGCTGGTCGACCAGCTGCTCAAACAATCCGGCACCTTCCGCGACAACCAGGCGGTTGACGAACGGGTCATGGATTCCAACGACCTGGAGAGAGAACGCGGGATCACCATTCTGGCGAAGAACACCGCCATCATGTACGGTGAATACCACATCAACATCGTCGACACCCCAGGCCACGCCGACTTCGGCGGCGAAGTCGAGCGCGTGCTCGGCATGGTCGATGGCGTGGTACTGCTGGTTGATGCGGTCGAAGGCCCGATGCCGCAGACCCGCTTCGTAACCAAAAAAGCGCTGGCACTGGGCTTGAAGCCGATTGTCGTGATCAACAAGGTGGACCGTCCGGGTGCGCGTCCGAACTGGGTCGTCGATCAAACCTTCGATCTGTTCGACAAACTCCACGCCACCGATGAGCAGCTCGACTTTCCCATCATCTACGCGTCGGGGCTCAATGGCTGGGCCTGTCTTGATCTGAAGGACGCGCCCTCGGAAGGCGGTTCGGCCGACAACATGACGACGCTGTTCGACACCGTGATCGCACACGTCCCCACCCCGCCCGGCTCGCCCGATGCGCCGCTGCAATTGCAAATCGCCGCGCTCGACTACTCGACCTACACCGGTCGTCTCGGCGTCGGTCGCGTATTGAACGGTCGCATCAAGCCCGGCATGTCGGTGGTGGTGATGAACCACGAAGAGCAGGTTGCAAGCGGCCGCATCAACCAGGTGCTTGGCTTCAAGGGCCTGGACCGCGTGCCGGTGGAGGAAGCCGAAGCCGGTGACATCATCATCATTTCGGGTCTGGACGACATCGGCATCGGCGTCACCATCTGCGACCGAGAAAACCCGGTGGGCCTGCCCGTGATGCCGGTGGACGAACCCACCCTGAACATGGACTTCATGGTCAATGCCTCACCCCTGGCCGGCACCGAAGGCAAGTTCGTGACCAGCCGCCAGATCCGTGAGCGTCTGAAGAAAGAACTGCTGGTCAACGTCGCCCTACGCGTCGACGAGACCGGCGACGCCGATGTGTTCCGCGTCTCCGGTCGTGGCGAACTGCACCTCACCATCCTGCTGGAAAACATGCGTCGCGAAGGCTTCGAGCTGGCCGTGGGAAAACCGCGCGTGGTGTACAAGGAAATCAACGGCGAAAAATGCGAGCCGTATGAAAACCTCACCATCGACCTCGAAGACGACACCCAGGGTACGATCATGGAAGAGATCGGCCGCCGCCGTGGCGAACTCACCAACATGGAATCCGACGGCCAGGGCCGCACCCGCCTGGAGTACCACATTCCCGCACGTGGCCTGATCGGCTTCCAGTCCGACTTCATGACGATGACACGCGGCACCGGCCTGATGAGCCACGTGTTCGACGACTACGGCCCGGTGAAAGCCGACCTGCCCGGTCGCCACAACGGCGTGCTGGTCAGCCAGGACAACGGTGAAGCCGTCGCCTATGCGCTGTGGAAGCTGGAAGACCGCGGCCGCATGTTTGTCTCCCCCGGCGACAAGCTGTACGAAGGCATGATCATCGGCATCCACAGCCGCGACAACGACCTGGTGGTCAATCCGATCAAGGGCAAGCAGCTCACCAACGTGCGTTCATCCGGCACCGACGAGGCCGTGCGCCTGACCACGCCGATCAAGTTGACGCTGGAATCTGCGGTGGAGTTCATCGACGATGACGAACTGGTTGAACTCACGCCGAAATCGATCCGCATCCGCAAGCGCCATCTGCTGGAACACGAGCGCAAGCGTGCGGGACGTACGTCAGCATAAGCTGAACCCCGGCCTCAAGCCGGTTCAGTCTGACGAGAAAACCCGGCCTTGTGCCGGGTTTTTTTATGCGTGACACAGGTAAAATCACCCCCATGCGTCCTCTTGAAATCGGCCTCATCGTTGGCCTGGCCCTCCTCATCCTCGTGACCATTTTTCTGGCGTTGCGCATCCATGCGTTGCGGCGCGAGCAAAGCGGGTTGCCCGCGTTGCTGACGCAGGACATGGAAGCCCGCCATCGTGCCGTGCTGACCGACCTTCACACCGGGTTGTCGCAGCAATCGGATCGCATGCAAACCCAACTGTCGGCCCTTCAGGTTGCACAGACCGAGCGGCTGGCGGAAACACGCGAAACGGTCACCGGTCAGTTTGGCCAGTTCCAGACCGTGATGCTGGAAAAGCTGATCGAACAGGGGCGCGCCGAGCAGAGCCTGCTGCAGGACACGCTCAAGGGCATGACCACGCAATTCGGCGAGCGTGTGCAACAGTTGTCACAAACGGTCGACGGCCGGCTCAACGAAATTTCCGGGAAAGTAGCCGAACGGCTCGACGAAGGCTTCAAGAAAACCAACGAGACCTTCACTTCGGTGATGACGCGGCTGGCGGTGATCGACGAAGCGCAGAAAAAAATCGAAAGCCTGGCCACCAATGTCGTGTCGCTGCAGGAGATCTTGGGCGACAAGCGTTCGCGCGGCGCATTTGGCGAGGTTCAGCTGGAAGCGCTGGTGCGGAACAGCCTGCCGCCCGACGCCTTTACCTTCCAGCACACGCTGAAAAGTGGCGCTCGCGTCGACTGCGTGCTGATCCTGCCCGAGCCCACCGGCTCGGTGTGCGTCGACTCCAAGTTTCCGCTGGAAAACTACAGCCGCATGTTTGACGATAGCCTCCAGCAAGCTGATCGTGACGCAGCACGCCGGCAGTTCAAGGCCGATGTCAAAAAACACGTCGACGATATCGCCGCGAAATATATCGTTACCGGCGAAACCTCGGACGGCGCGGTGATGTTCCTGCCGGCCGAGGCTGTGTTTGCAGAGATCCACGCCTACCATCCCGATCTGGTCGAGCACGCACAGAAAAAACGCGTATGGCTGACATCGCCGACCACGCTGATGGCCGTGCTCAACACCGCACGCGCCGTGATTCGAGATTCGGAAACCCGACGCATGGCCCATGTCATCAAGGACGAGCTTTCCAAACTGGCCAAGGATTTTTCCCGCTTCGACGAGCGCATGAAAAAACTCGCCACCCACATCGAGCAGGCCAACAAGGATGTAAGTGAAGTACGCATTTCCAGCGACAAGATCAACCGTCGCTTCCAGCAGATCGAGCGGGTCGAACTCGACCACCCGGACGCCGACCCGGCGCGTCTGCTCGACACTGACGAGTAAGCATGGGCTGGCCGAGGTGAACGGGTTCGGCCGCTGGTGGCGCGCCCGTATTCTCAAGCGACACCTCATCCCCGCCAGCGCGTTCGACGCAGCAGTCGCCAGGCTGCCGATCCTGCATGGCCTTGATATGGCTGAACGCATGCGTCTGCGTGAATCTGCCAGCCTGTTCATCCATGACAAGACTTTTTCTGCTGCGGGTGGTGCAGACGTCGACGATGCCATCCTGCTTTTGATCGCATTGCAGGCCTGCTTGTTGACACTCAATCTTGACGAAGACAGCTATCGCGGCTGGAGCGAGATCATTCTTTACCCCGACGCGTTTCTGCATCAGCGCGAGGAAATGGATGAGGCCGGCGTGGTGCACCGTTCGCGCGACATTCTGGCGGGCGAAGCCTGGCACGGCGGGCCACTTGTGTTGTCGATCGCCAGTGTGGAAGCAAGCGGAGAAGCCGACGGCGTCAACGTCGTGCTGCATGAATTCGCCCACAAGCTCGACATGCTGAACGGCGAGGCCAATGGCTTTCCTCCCCTGCATCGCGGCATGGATGCCGCCGCCTGGGCACGTGATTTCAGTGCGGCCTATGCCAACCTGTCCGCACGCGTCGATGCGGGTGAGGACACGGTAATCGACCCCTACGCCACCACTGATCCCGCCGAGTTTTTTGCCGTTCTGACCGAGGTGTTTTTTGAAACGCCGCAACTACTCAACAGCGAATACCCAGCCATTTACCAGCAATTACAGCAGTTCTATCGCCAACACCCGCTGGATAACATTTAAGGCCCAAGCGCCAGTTTGATCACTGCTTTGCAGCACAAATGAAAGGGATTGCGCCCTTCCACGTAATCGCTATCCTGATGCAAGCGCTCGAAGCCGCAGGGCACGACATCTTCTCTTTATACCGATTGCCGCCGATTCACATCCCACAACCAAGCGTTAGTAACCCAATTATTGAACCAACGGGAGTCGCCGCAACCGCAGGACTCGATTTCGGTTCGCGCCACGCCACACACCATATCCGCGTTGCCTGCACTCAACTCCTGCCCCGCCTGACACAGAACGCGACACGACTTGATCGCTTTTTGCAGGCGTAAAAAAACCGGCCCGAAGGCCGGTTTTTCGTTCCTGAGCCAGTAATTACTGGGCAGGAGCAGGAGCAGCAGCATCAGCAGCGGCGCCAGCAGCGG
>JASJPF010000078.1:0-17699 GCA_031426835.1 Thiobacillus sp. | reverse complement strand
TCTCGCCCACCCAACCTGTTATTCAAAATTGCACTTCGGATTTGAATCCGCGAAGGTTTACTTGGTCAGTAAGAGTACTTATGCTTTATGCAGATGGCGGATTGAATTAGCGCTTGTATTCCACCCAACGTCGTTGATATCGATCGACAATTGAGTTTTTGCTTATGCAAGCCAGTGATGTGCTGCGGCACCAGATAATCGAAAGCCTCATGGCGCCGCACCCTGAAAAAGGCGCGGATGCCGCGATTGGCTTATGGGAGCAGATGGCGACCCAGATCATCTCTATTGTCGGTGAAGGGGGCTTCAATTCACTTTACGCGCGAAGTGTATTCCTCACCCAGTCGACCTTTCCCTGGCTCACGGCCAGCGCACTGTCACCCCAGGCCGATCACCGGTTTGCGCAATTAAAAACGAGCTTTGAAGGACAAACGCCTGCCGAAGTCTACGCAGCAAACCGTCTGCTGCTGATCACGTTCACCGACATCCTGGCCGCATTGATAGGCGAACAGTTAACGACCCGTATTTTACGTTTGGCCTGGGGCATTGACGCTCAGGACAGAGCAGGCAAGGAGTTCGAAAATGAGTAACAAGGTCAGCATTGGTCGTCTGCCAACGGGTGTGCCAGGACTGGACAACCTGTTGGGCGGCGGCCTGCCGGAGTTCTCGTTCAACCTGATTGCGGGCACGCCGGGAAGCGGAAAAACCACGCTCGCCCACCAGATCATGTTCTCGCTGGCCAAGCCGGATAATCGGGCGCTGTTCTTCACGGTACTCGGCGAGCCCGCGTTGAAGATGCTGCGTTATCAGCAGCAATTCCCGTTTTTCGACATCGAAAAAGTCAATGACTCGATTCGTTTCGTCAACCTGTCCGCGGACCTGCTGGACGGAAATTTTGACCGCGTCCTGGCGCATATTGCCGACGAAGTGAAAGCCTATGCGCCCAGCCTGGTGTTTGTGGATTCGTTCCGGTCCGTTGCGCAGTCGGCGAACTCGAAGGGGGATGGCGCGTCCGGGCTGCAGCACTTCGTGCAGCAACTGGGCATGCAAATGACGAGCTGGCAGGCCACCACATTTTTGATCGGCGAATATTTGCTGCCGGAAGCAGAGTCCAGTCCGGTTTTTACCGTGGCGGATGGCATCCTGTGGCTGTCGCAAAGTTTGCACCGCAATTCCATGGTGCGCAAAATGCAGGTGGTCAAAATGCGGGGGCAGGCCCAGGCGCCCGGTTTACATACCTTCCGTATTTGCGACGCAGGCATACAGGTTTTCCCGCGTGCGATTGTCCAGCCGGGCGCCGCGGTTGAGGCGGCAATCAAGCTTTCCACGGCAGATAAACGTGCGCCCATGGGGGTGCCTGACCTGGATGTCATGCTGGGCGGCGGCTTGCCGGTGGGCTATTCGATGCTGGTGGTCGGGCCCTCCGGCTCCGGAAAAACCATTTTGGCGACGGAATTTCTCGCCGAAGGGGTGCGCAGGGGCGAACCCGGCGTGATTGCGGCGTTTGAGAAAAGCCCCAGCCAACTGCTGAACAATAAGCTGCATGCGCTGGTCCAGTCCGGGCAGGTAGGGGTGATCGACACGCGTTCGCTGGATTTGTCGATCGATGAAACCTTGCATGATTTGATCGAAATGATTGATCGCATGCAGGCCAAGCGCGTCGTCATCGACTCCTTGTCCGGGTTCGAGCTGGCGCTGGCGCCCGAGTTTCAGGAAGATTTTCGCGGCTCGCTGTACAGGATGATTGCCGAGCTGACGGGCATGGGCGTGACCATCCTGATGACCTCGGAACTGGAAGACCGCTACACCGATTTGCGCTTTAGCCCGTTTGGCAGCGCGTTTCTCGCTGACGCCATTATCGTGCAGCGCTATATCGAAATCGCGGGCCAGTTCAAACGCGTCCTGGCGGTCGTCAAGGTCCGTGGCAGCGAGCACAGCAAGGACATTCGCCTGTTCGACATTAGCGACGACGGCATCGTGATTGGCGAAACCTTGTCCGGGTATGACGGAATCATGTCGGGCCGGCCGACGCTCGGCACGTAGCCAGAATGGCCAGACGACAGGGGCTGGAATGAACAAAAACGAGAATGACGGCACGTCTGAAATCGATGACCCAGGGCAAGCGGTTGTGACTGGCCGGGACAAAGGGGCGCAGCCCCTTGCACGAGGTGCCGATAGGCGGCTCAAGGAAAACGCTGTCATCGACGATGAAGCGGTTGTTCTGGCGCGCGAGAATGTGGCCGATGCTCGCGAAGAGGCTGCGCATGTGCGCGAAGATGCGGTTCATCTGCGCGAAGGGATTGCCACTTCGCGCGAGCGGGAAATCTGCGCAGCAGAGGCCACCCAGGCGGCGTCCGACGATCACATGCTGATGTTGCAGCAAGCGAATGCGTACCTGGTCGTCGCCACCATCGAGGCACAAAAACTGACCGAACAAGTCGAAATAGCCAAAGTTCAGTTGGAGCATGCCAAGTTTGAGGCGGAAAAAGCCAACCTCGCCAAATCGAATTTTCTTTCCGGCATGAGCCATGAGCTGCGCACCCCGCTCAATGCCATTCTCGGCTTCGCCCAGTTATTGGAGGCCGGGTCGCCGACGCTGACAGATACCCAGAATGCAAGGCTCCAGCAGATCATCAAATCGGGATGGTATCTGCTGGACCTGATCAACGAGGTCCTCGATCTCGCGGTGATCGAGTCCGGCAAGTTGTCGCTGTCGCAAGAACCGGTTTCGCTGATCGAAGTGATGCACGAATGCCAGGCCATGATCGAACCGCAGGCGCAGCAACGCGGCATCCAGCTCGACTTTCTTCCTTTCGATAACACCTGGTTTGCCCATGCCGACCGAACCCGCGTCAAGCAGGTTCTGATCAATCTGCTGAGCAATGCAATCAAATACAACCGCGAGCATGGAACGGTGATTGTGGAGTGCACCGCGGCGAACCCGCAACGCATCCGCATCAGCATCAAGGACAGCGGTGCGGGTTTGCCTGCGGAAAAGCTGGCACAGCTGTTTCAGCCCTTCAATCGTCTCGGGCAAGAGGCCGGCAGCGAGGAAGGGACGGGCATCGGCCTGGTGGTCACCAAGCAGCTGGTCGAACTGATGGGCGGCGCCATCGGCGTGGAAAGCACCGTCGGCGTAGGTAGCGAATTCCGGATTGAACTGATCCGGGACGTGGCGCCCCAGTTTGTCGCTGGCAATACCCTGCGCGCAGAACCCGCGCCGCAAGCGCAGGGAAATGCGGCGCTGCGTACCCTGCTCTATGTGGAGGACAATCCGGCCAACCTGATGCTGGTCGAGCAAATCATCGAGGGCCACCCCCATATACACATGCTGAGCGCGCGCGATGGCCATCTCGGCATCGCGCTTGCGCGCGCCCATCTCCCGGATGTGATCCTGATGGACATTAATCTGCCCGGCATCAGCGGCATCCAGGCGCTGAAAATCCTGCGCGACGATCCGCTCACGGCGCATATCCCGGTGCTGGCCATCAGCGCCAATGCCATGCCGTGCGATATCAGGAAAGGCATGGAGGCAGGGTTTTTCCGCTACCTTACCAAGCCGATCAAGGTCAACGAATTCATGGAAGCGCTGGACCAGGCGCTGGAGTATGCGGAAACACAATCCGATGGCGCAATGGAAACCGGGATTCCGTGATGGTGGTGCCGCCGGGTTTCTCGATGCCAGCATGTTAATCGTGGATGACCAGGCCGCCAATGTGCAGCTGTTGAAGTACATGCTGTGCGAAGCCGGCTATCGGCGCATGACATCCGCAGGGTGATGGAGGTGGTCATGAGCGAAAATGACAAGGACGGGGCTACGGATAGTGATGACCCATATCAACCGGGCGTGGCAAGCCAGCCCAAAAACTGCTTGCCTGCTGTCGAACAAGAGATCGCGCGCAGGGAAAGCACCGTCGTCGTCGATGAAGCAGCCGTCCTGAGTCGTGAGAAATCGGCCATGGTACGAGAAGAGGCCGCGCACCTGCGTGAAGATGCTGCCAACTTGCGCGAAGACGCTGCCCATCTGCGCGAGGACGCGGCGCAGGTAAGGGAAGGCGAAGCCTGGGAACGCGAAGGGGCCGCCACCTCGCGCGAGCGGGAAATTCGCGCCGCAGAGACGCAGGCAGCGTCAGATAATCACATCCTGATGTTGCAGCAAGCCAACGCACATCTGGTCACCGCCAGCATTGAAGCGGACAAACTGACCGAACAGGTCCAGGCTGCCAAAGATAAGCTGGACCATCTGGCCCATCACGATGCGCTCACCGATTTACCTAATCGAACGCTGCTGCAGGATCGGCTTGGTCAGGCCATCGAGCTGGCCCGCCGTCAGGGCAGGCAGTTGGCGGTGATGTTCATGGACCTGGATCAGTTCAAGCACATCAACGACTCGCTGGGGCATGCGGTGGGCGACCTGCTGCTGCAGTCGGTTGCACAACGTCTGGTGGGGTGCGTGCGTCACTCGGACACCATCAGCCGCCAGGGGGGCGATGAATTCGTGTTGTTGTTGCCCTATATCGAGCAGGCAGAAGATGCGGCGTTGTCTGCGCAAAAGGTGCTCGCGGCGCTGGTGCAGTCGCACCGCATCGACGGACACAATCTCCACATCGGCGCGAGTATCGGCATCAGCATCTACCCCGACGATGGTCAGGATTCGGAAACCCTGACCAAATGCGCGGATAGCGCGATGTATCATGCCAAGGCAAGCGGACGCAACAATTACAAGTTCTTCGAGCAGAGCATGAATGTTCGGGCCGTCGAGCGGCAAGCCATCGAGGGGGGGCTGCGCAGCGCGCTGGAACGGCAGGAATTCGTGTTGCACTACCAGCCGAAAATCAATCTTCAAAGCGGCGCGATCGTTGGCGTCGAGGCGCTGATCCGCTGGCAGCATCCGCAACGCGGGCTGGTTTCGCCAGCGCAGTTCGTGCCCATCGCTGAAGACTGCGGTCTGATCCTGCCGATTGGGCGCTGGGTGCTGCGCGAGGCCTGCAACCAGGCCCAGGCCTGGTTGCAGGCGGGTTTGCCGCCGATCACCGTTGCCATCAACGCTTCCGCGCCCGAGTTCCACGCCAAGGATTTTTTCGAGAATATCCGCGCGACCCTCGAGGATACGCGTCTGGAACCGCGCTATCTGGAACTCGAACTGACCGAAAGCGTCCTTATGCGCGATGCCGAGGCGACCAATGCCGTGCTGCAGGCGCTCGCAGACCTGGGCGTCAAGCTCGCGGTCGATGACTTCGGCACCGGCTATTCCAGCCTGAGTTATCTGCGGAAATTTCCGATCGATGCCCTGAAGATCGACCAGTCATTCGTGAACCAGATGATCGGCAACCCGGACGATGCCGCCATCGTCAGTGCCGTGATCGGCATGGCTAAAAGCCTCAGGCTCCGCGTCATTGCGGAGGGCGTGGAAACACCCGAGCAGGCCGCATTTCTTCGGGCCCGGCAGTGCGACGAGGGCCAGGGCTACCATTTCGGCCGTCCGATGGCGGCGGAGGCGCTCGCCGCCTTGCTGCAATCGGGCCTATCTCCCACCCTTCTCCATTGATGCCCGCCAGCGTTCCATGCCGACCGCTTTGCGGCGTGCGGTGCTCCGACAACCCGCAGAACGTGTAGTACAACCGAATGGCATGGCACGGAAGTGATAACAGCCTGTGCAGGTTGGGCTGAAGGAAGTGAAGCCCAAATGCAAACTCTTCGCATTGGTGGGTGATCACTAAAGCGGATGGGCTTTGCAGCCCAACCTACGCGGGCTTTGTTGTGGCCTTATTTGCGACCATTATCAAGAATGGATTCGCAGCGGAAATTACGGCATAAATCCGCTATTCTTTAAATGCGGTTGGCGCAGCCGCATGGGTTTTGATAAACTGACACGAATGAATACGGCCATTTGGTTCTTTTTTAGCGGCTTTCATCCCACGCCCATGGCGGTCGGGAGGCGCTGAGACGAACAGCACAGAGCCTTGACGAAACCGCCAGCCTGCTGGCGGTTTTTTGTTTAAGCCGCTGCGGGTCAAGCACACACACGGAGCCTGAAAATGACAGCAACCCGAACCGACGACACCCGCATCGAACAAAGCGGCGAACTGCTCGCTCCGATGCAGATCATGCGCGAGTTGCGCGCCAACGAAACCGTGCATGCGCACGTGGCGCACGCGCGTAGCGCCATCCATGACGTGCTGCGCGGAGCAGACGACCGCCTGTTCATCATCGTGGGGCCCTGTTCCATCCACGACCCGGAAGCCGCGCTCGATTACGCCAGGAAGCTGAAGCCGCTGGCCGACGAGTTGGCGCACGATCTCATTATCGTCATGCGCGTGTATTTCGAGAAACCGCGCACCACGGTGGGCTGGAAGGGGTTGATCAATGACCCGCATCTGGACGAGAGTTTCGATATCAATGAAGGCCTGCGCCTGGCTCGCAAGCTGTTGCTGGAAATCAACGAAATCGGCCTGCCTTGCGCCACCGAGTTCCTCGATCTGATCTCGCCGCAATACATCGCCGATCTGGTGAGCTGGGGTGCGATCGGGGCGCGCACCACCGAGTCGCAATCGCATCGCCAGCTGGCTTCCGGCTTGTCGTGCCCGGTGGGATTCAAGAACGGCACCGATGGCAGTCTCAGAATTGCGGTTGACGCGATCAAGGCGGCGTCAGCGCGCCACCATTTCATTTCCATCACCAAATCCGGCCACGTCGGCGTGTTCAGCACCTCGGGCAACGAAGACACCCACGTCATTCTGCGTGGCGGCAAGGCGACCAATTACGATGCGGCAAGCGTCACGCTGGCTTGCGGCGAACTGGCTGCTGCCGGTTTGCGCCAGCAGCTGATGATTGATTTCTCGCACGCCAATTCCAGCAAGCAGTACCAGCGGCAGATTGATGTGGGGGCCGATGTTGCCGCGCAGGTTGCGGGCGGAGATGTGCGCATCATTGGTGCGATGATCGAAAGCCATTTGAACGCAGGGCGCCAGGATCTGGTCGTCGGCCAGCCGCTGGAGTACGCCAAATCGATCACCGATGCCTGCATCAGCTGGGACGATACGATTCCGTTGTTGCGTACCCTGGCCGACGCAGTGAAAAAACGTCGGTTGACCGTGACGGTGGATGAGGAATGAACGCGCTTCCGGGTTAAAATACGCGTGGCGGGCCTCCCCGCATGGTGAAGTCGTGAATCGGGTCAGGTCCGGAAGGAAGCAGCCACAGCGATGGATGCCAGTGCCGGGGTTCTGGCTCGCCATTCCTGGCTGCACTTGGGCGGATACTGCGTTGTGGCGTCTTACCCGCAGAGGGTAGGCCGTGGTTGTAGAGACGCTGGAGCGTCAACAACCACGCTCTGCCGTACTTTAGTACTGTCTGCGACGCCACGCCTTGTCTCCACCCAAGTGCAGCCAGGAATGGTTCCCGCCTCTTGAATAACCCATGACTGATCTTTTCGGCGATTCCGCAGCACCCGCTCTTGCGCTCGCGCGCAAGTGGCGGCCGCGCGTGTTTGCCGACCTCAAGGGGCAGGAACACGTGGTGCAGGCGCTGTCGAATGCACTGACGCAGGGCCGGCTGCATCATGCCTATCTGCTCACCGGCACGCGCGGGGTGGGCAAGACCACACTGGCGCGGATTCTGGCCAAGTGCCTCAACTGCGAAACCGGCGTCACCAACACCCCGTGCGGCGTGTGTTCGGCGTGTACCCAGATCGATGCGGGACGGTTTGTCGACTTGCTTGAGTTGGACGCCGCATCGAATACCGGCGTCGACAACATGCGCGAGGTACTCGACAACGCGCAGTACGCGCCAACGGTCGGGCGCTACAAGGTCTACATCATCGACGAAGTGCACATGCTGTCGAAGCCGGCGTTCAACTCCATGCTGAAAACGCTGGAAGAGCCGCCCGCGCATGTGAAATTCATTCTCGCCACCACTGACCCGCAGAAGATCCCGGTAACGGTGCTCTCGCGCTGTCTGCAATTCAATCTGAAGCCGATGCCCCCCGCACTGGTGGCGCAGCACCTGGGCGAAGTGCTGGCGCATGAAAAGGTTGACGCTGAACCCGCTGCGTTGAACCTGCTGGCGCGCGCGGCAGCCGGCAGTATGCGTGATGCGCTGTCGCTCACCGATCAGGCTATTGCTTACGGCGGCGGCAAGGTGGAAGCGGTCGCGGTGGAAGCCATGCTCGGTACTGTGCGGCGCGATTATCTGTTCGATCTGCTCGATGCGCTGGCGGCACAAAATGGCGACGCGCTGCTGGATCATGCGCGGCAACTGGCTGAACGCGGCATTGCCTTCGACGCGGCGCTGCAGGATCTGGGCAATCTGCTGACGCAACTTGCGCTGATGCTGCACGCGCCCAATGCGGTGGAAACCACCGCGGACACCGAGCGGATGCAGGCTGCCGCGGCGCAACTGGACGTCGAAACCGTGCAGCTGTATTACCAGATTGCGTTGAATGGCCGTCGCGACCTGCCCTATGCGCCGGACGAGTTTTCCGGCTTTTGCATGACGTTGCTGCGCATGCTGGCTTTTGCGCCAGGCGCAGCGCGCGCAGACCGTCCCGTGCCGGTGCGTGCGGCGCCTGCCACACGTACCGAGCCAGCACAGCGGCACGCTGCGCCGGCGTCGCCGCCTGCCGCGCCCCAGGCATCCCCCGTCCACGTCCACGTCCCCGCTGCGGCTCCGGCTGCCGAGGTCGCCGCACCGGAGCCGGTCGCGCCCGCTGCCCCTGCGCTGGTTGCGCGCGAACCTGCGCCACATGCGGCCTGGGACTGGCTTGCCATCGTGGCCGAGTTGCGCCTCGGTGGCATGGCAAAAATGCTCGCTGACCACAGCGAACTGATCGCGCAGGCAGGCGATGCAGTGACGCTACGCGTGGGCGAGGCACATAAACATTTACTCGATCGTGCCTATCAGGACAAATTGATAGCTGCACTGCGCGATAAGCATGGCGCAAGCCTGAATGTGACGTTCGAGATTGGCGCTGCCGCCGAGAAGACGCCGCAACAGGTGCGCACACGCATCAAGGACGCGCGTCAGGCCGAGGCCGTGGCCGCGATTGAGTCGGATCCATTTGTGCGTGAACTGGTTGACCAGTTTGGCGGCCAGATCGATGCGAATTCCATACAACCATTAGGAGAATCAACATGATGAAGGGCGGCATTGGCAACATGATGAAGCAGGTCCAGCAGGTGCAGGAAAACATGGCCAAGATGCAGGCCTCGCTGGCTGATATCGAAATCGAAGGGCAAAGCGGCGCCGGCATGGTCAAGGTGACCATGACCTGCAAATACGATGTGCGCCGCATCACCATCGACCCGAGCCTGATGGGCGATGACAAGGAAATGCTGGAAGACCTGGTGGCCGCAGCGGTAAATGATGCCGTGCGCAAGGTTGAGTCCACTGTGACGGAAAAAATGGGTAGCGTGACCGCCGGCCTGCCGATTCCGCCGGGGATGAAACTGCCTTTCTAAGGCAGGAGACTCACGGTGCAACCTGACGCGCTGGAAAATCTGATTGGCGCCCTGCGCGTGTTGCCGGGCGTGGGCCCGAAGTCGGCGGCGCGGATGGCCTATCATTTGCTGCAACGCGACCGTCGTGGTGCCGAACAGCTAGCCAGCGCGCTTAATCATGCGCTGACGCATCTGCACCACTGCCAGCTGTGCAACAATTTTTCCGAAGCCGAAGTGTGCGAAGTCTGTCTCAGCGCGCGTCGCGACAAGCGGCAGCTGGCAGTGGTCGAAATGCCGACCGACTTCAACATGATGGAAGCCACGCAGAGCTACACGGGTTTGTATTTCGTGCTGATGGGGCGGCTAAGTCCGCTCGACGGTATCGGCCCGCGCGAGATTCATCTCGACCGCCTGATCAACCGGGCGCTCGACGGCGTGGTTGAGGAAGTGCTGCTGGCGACCAACTTCACGCCGGAAGGCGAGGCCACCGCACACACCATAGGCGAACTGCTGAAGGCGCGCGGCCTCAAGGTCAGCCGGTTGGCACGAGGCGTGCCGGTCGGTGGCGAGCTGGAATATGTGGACAGTGGCACGCTGGCGCAAGCCGTGCGCGACCGGCGCACCGTATAAAAAACTGAAACGAATTCGGACAAAACCATGGAACTGACCGCACTCACTGCCCTCTCCCCGCTCGATGGCCGCTACGGCAGCAAGACCGCGCCGCTGCGCGATTTCTTCAGCGAATACGCGTTGATCAAATATCGCGTCATTGTTGAAATCGAATGGCTGAAGGCGCTGTCAAACGAGCCCGCCATCAAAGAAGTGCCGGCGTTTTCTGCCGCAGCCATCACGCTGCTCGACGGCATTGCCGATCATTTTTCGGTGGTCGATGCCGAACGCGTCAAGGCGATTGAGGCGACCACCAATCACGACGTCAAAGCGGTCGAGTATTTCCTCAAGGAAAAAACCAGCACCAACGCCGAAATTGTAGCGGTGTCTGAATTCATCCATTTTGCCTGCACCTCGGAAGACATCAACAACCTGTCGCATGGCCTGATGCTGAAGGGCGCACGCGACGGTGTGCTGCTGCCGACACTGGAAAAGCTGATCGAGCGTCTGACCGAACTGTCACACAACCTGGCCGACCTGCCGATGCTGTCGCGCACGCATGGTCAACCCGCCTCGCCGACCACGGTCGGCAAGGAGCTTGCCAACGTCGTTTATCGTTTGCGCCGATGTTATATCGCCATCGGAGACATCGAGCTGCTGGGCAAAATCAACGGCGCTGTGGGCAACTACAACGCCCACCTGTCGGCCTATCCCGAGATTGACTGGGAAAAATTCGCCCGCAATTTCGTGATGGAATTGGGGCTGACTTTTAATCCCTACACCATCCAGATCGAGCCGCACGATGCCATGGCTGAGCTGTATGACGCCATCGCGCGCACCAATACCATCCTTATCGATTTCAACCGCGATGTCTGGGGCTATGTCTCGGTGGGTTACTTCAAGCAGAAGGTAAAAGCGGGTGAGGTGGGCTCATCCACCATGCCGCACAAGGTCAACCCGATCGATTTTGAAAACAGTGAAGGCAATCTGGGCCTGGCCAACGCCATGTTGCGTCATCTGGCCGAGAAACTGCCCGTCTCGCGCTGGCAGCGTGACCTTACCGACTCCACCGTGCTGCGCAACATGGGCGTGGGCTTCGGTTACAGCCTGCTGGCGTACGAATCCTGCCTGCGCGGACTCTCCAAACTCGAAGCCAATCCGGCCGCGCTGGCGGCGGACCTCGACGGCAATTGGGAGGTGCTGGCCGAACCGATCCAGACCGTGATGCGGCGTTATGGTGTCGCCAACCCCTACGAGCAGCTTAAAGAGCTGACGCGTGGCAAGGCCGGCATGACGCGCGACACGCTGCATGTCTTCATCGACGGACTGGCGATTCCCGCTGCCGAAAAATCTCGCCTGAAAACGATGACCCCGGCTACTTATATCGGCATCGCAGCCGAGCTGGCGCGTCAGATTTAAGCCAAAAGACATTGGCGGAGTTGCGATGACATCAAATGATCTTGATGTCGGCGTCGCCGACTTTGAGCATGCTGTTCTTGAAGAATCAAGGAGCCGCCCGGTGGTGGTCGATTTCTGGGCGCCATGGTGCGGCCCCTGCAAATCGCTGAAGCCGATCCTGGAAAAGCTTGCTGCTGAATATGATGGCCAGTTTCTGCTGGCCAAAGTCAATTCCGACGATAACCAGGAGCTCGCCACGCGCTACGGCGTACGCGGTATTCCCAGCGTCAAGGCGTTTATCAACGGCGAACCGGTCGATGAGTTTTCCGGCGCCCTTCCGGAAGGCGAAGTGCGCGCCTTTCTCGATCGACTGCTCCCCAGTCCGGCCGATGATATGCGTGTGCAGGCTGCCGGATTGCGCCAGGCAGGCGATATGTCGGGTGCGTTGCAGAAACTGGCCGAAGCCTCCAGGCTGGACCCTGACCATGTCGGCATCCGGCTCGACGCAACAGAGGTCATGCTGGATTTGGGGGAGACTGACGAAGCTCGTCGTTTGATCGGCAACCTGCCGGACGATGCCGATCCGCGCGTGCCAAAGGTGCGTGCGCGTTTGCAGTTCATGGGCGAGGCGGGCGAAGATCAGGCTGCGCTTAATGCGCGGGTGGCGGCAAACGAAAACGATCTTGAAGCACGGTTGAAGCTGGCCAAGCTGTTTGTAGCGGCCGGGCAATACGAAGCCGGGATGGATCAGTTGCTGGAAATCATTCGCCGCGATCGCGGCTTTGAAGATGACATTGGCCGCAAGACGCTGTTGTCGGTTTTCGACCTGCTGGGTGGCGGCGAGTTGGTGAGTCAATATCGGCGCAAGCTGGCGAGCGTGCTGTACTGAGTCTTGCCCGATTCGGCGCCACGCGTGAACGTGGCCTGGCTGGCTTATTCCCCCGCGTACATTGAAACCGATGCGATCTCGGCGTCGCTCAAATCAGTCTTGCCTGCTGCCTTTGCGGCCCGGTAATCGAGTAGTTTCTGCTGCATGGCGGTGGGCGACAGGCCTTTAAGCGGCGGGTTCTTGTCTACGCCCTGCCCGAGGTTACCGTGGCAACTCACACATTTCGCCGTGTAGACATCCAGTCCGTAAGGCTGGTCTGCGGGCGATAGCGCGGCGAGGATGTCCCAGGGGCCAGGTGCTGTGGTTGCGGCGGATCCGGTCGGTGCTTCGCCGCTGGGGGCAGTGGACTCACCACAGGCAGAAACAAGGGTAAAGGCAACAAGGCTCAAGCCGAGGCGGATGGATTGCATGGGGTTACCTCATGATGATCAAGTCAAACACAGCATCGTGAACGCACGGGGTCAGTACAGAGACCTTGTCACGACAACTCGATTTTGTCACATAACGCTTAATCGATGGCGCGATAGCGAACTTCGACGATTTCCACTTCGCGTCGCCCCTCCGGGGTTTGCACGTTTACGGTGTCGCCTTCGCGGGCTTTCAGCAATGCGCGTGCCATCGGTGAAATCCAGGCAATGCGTCCGCGCCCGGCGTCGGCTTCGTCGAGACCGACGATGGCATAGGTCGATTCGGTGCCATCGTTATCCGCCACCGTGACGGTGGCACCGAAGAACACCTGATCGGTTTTCTCGCGTGTGGCCGGGTCGACGACTTCGGCGTGCTCCAGCCGCTTGGATAAAAATCGAATGCGCCGATCGACTTCGCGCAGCCGTTTTTTGCCGTAGATGTAATCGCCATTTTCCGAGCGGTCGCCATTACTGGCTGCCCAGGAGATTGTGTCGACCAGTGTGGGGCGCTCGACCTTCCACAATTGATTGAATTCGGCGTCGAGTTGCGCATAGCCGGCGGGCGTCATGTAATTCTTGGTGCCGACAGGCAACGCCGGTGCGGCGATCACCTCCTCGTCGTCATCCGGTACGTCGGTTTCTTTAACAAAAGCTTTATTCATCGGCCCAGCAGGTAAGCAAGGAGTGAGAGCGCCAGCGACATTAAAATGACGCTGGTGAAAGGGAAGTAAAATAGCCCCCGTTTATGTTTGATACGCATGTCGCCGGGCAAGCGCCCCAGGCCCATCCGGTTAAACCAGGGCGTGAGCAAGCCCAATATCAATAACGCCAGAACGAGTGTCACCAGCCATTTCATCATGAAGGGATTTTAGCCGATGGACGCAGACCTGCCGCCGCAATTTGAACGCACCCGTATTTTGCTCGATGAGCAGGAGCAATCCCGGCTCACGCGCGCGCATGTGCTGGTGGCCGGATTGGGGGGGGTGGGATCGTATTGCGCTGAAGCCTTGGCGCGCGCCGGAGTGGGGCGTTTGACGATTATCGATCACGACGTGGTCGGCGCATCGAACATCAATCGTCAGTTGCCCGCATTGCTGTCCACGGTGGGGCAATCGAAAGCCGATTTGATGGCGGCGCGGATTCGCGATATCAATCCGGCATGTGAACTCACCGTGATCCGTGAATTTCTGATTCCCGAGACGGTGGCTGACATCGTGCCAGGCGATGTCGATTTCGTCATCGATTGCATCGATTCGCTTAACTGCAAGGTTGCGCTGGTCGCCAGCAGTTTTGAACGCGGCTTGCGCGTAGCATCGAGCATGGGAGCGGGCAACAAGCTCGACCCCGGTCGCATCAAGCTTGCCGATATTTCAAAAACCAGCATGTGTCCGCTTGCTTGCGTCATGCGCAAACGGCTCAGAAAACGCGGTATTCCCAAGGGCATCCTCACCGTGTTTTCCGACGAGCCGGGGCGGGCGCCGCTGCCACCACAACCGGTCGAGGGGCGCGGCCGCGACCGTGCGGTCAACGGTACGATCAGTTATATGCCACCGCTATTCGGTCTGATGCTGGCGGGTGCGGTGGTGCAGCGATTGATCGCCGAATAGGTACTTGCTTATTTCGTCGCCGCTTCCATCTGCTGGCGCTGCGCCTCGGTGGCATCGTTCATTTGACCCTCCACCGCATGGGCTTTTTCCATTGCCTTGATTTGCGTTTCAAAAACCGGATCAGGGGTGCGTACGGTTTCGGGTTGGGGCGGTGGGGTCGGGTCGCAGGCCGTAAAAATCAGTGTGAGCGGAATCAAAATCCATTTCATGATGCATCCTCCAGTAAATTCGTGGCCAGGCCATCGATGCTGATCTGGTTTTTATCGCGCCAGTAGTCCAGCAGTCCAACCGCCCCTTTCTTTTCAGCCCAGCGCGCCAGCGTGTCGCGCTCGCCTAGATAGGTATACATCGGCACCGCATAACCACATGAGGTTTGCACCGATTCGATATCCAGCACGATAATTTGGCGCTCGCCGGGCATACGATCTTTCACGGGCTTCAGCCCGTAGAAAGTCGGAGTCCCCTTGTGGGGAAGGGCTGTGAAGTGATGACGCAGATCGGCCCACGCCGCATCCTGTCTCCGCACGATAAATCCGCGGCCATACAGCCGGAGAATCAGTGGACTGGCGGCAAAGCTGCACCACATCATGGTCATGCGGCCGTCATGCTTGACGTGCGCCGCCGTTTCGTTTCCGCTGCCGGTGAGGTCGAGATAGGCGACGCGATTGTCTGCCAGGATGCGCAGGCTATCCATTCCCTTGGGCGACAAGTTCAAGCGGCTGCGATCTGTTCCTGAGGCAGTAAAAAACAGTTTCTGCGCAGCAATGAATTCGCGGTGTTTGGTTTCGAGCGCAGGATAAAAGCGCGCCATCAGTTGATCTGCTTTTTCAGGAACTCGGTGAGGATGCGCAGGCGCATTAAGCTGTCGTTCATTTCCAGCAGGTTTTGCTGGATGCTCAGCGTAAGGGGCAGCACTTCAGACAAGCGGTATCCCACCCATACGGCATTGTCCAGCTGGTGCGGCTCGGGGAAATGGGCGTCGCCATATTCTCCGATGATGTGGCGCAGAATTTCGACGGGCAGTTCGAGGTCGTCAGGGATGGCAGCAGCGGGTTCGACGCTGACATCCTCCACCGTGCCCACAAGCAGCCCGTTAGGTTCGGTATGGGTGCTGCGGATGACAAAGCGTTCCAGCGCAACCGTTTCGATGTGAAGGATGCCGGTTTGCGGCATATCCCAGTCAGTGATGCGCATGCAGGTGCCAACGTCATAAGGCACGGCAGGGCTGCCCGTTTCGGCACCTTCTCGGATGGCTGCGGAAGGGTCGCCGCGCAGTGGCGGGGCGCCCACCGGCGTACCCCACGCGGGTGCGCAGATACCGAAGGGCGTGTCGTTGGCGATGGCCTGTTTGATCATGTCCAGATAACGCTGTTCGAAGATGCGCAGCGGTAGCCGTCCGCCGGGGAAAACGACGGTATTGAGCGGGAAGAGCGGTAGGGTCTGTTGTTTGGGGAAAACAATCATCAGTTGTCTCCCCAGCGTTCCATCAAGGCGTGCTGGATGCCCAGTTGATCGAGTATGCGCGCGACGACGAAGTCGATAATGTCCTCGACGCTTTGCGGCCGATGGTAAAAACCGGGATTGGCCGGCAGGATGACTGCATTCATCTTTGACAGTTTCAGCATGTTTTCCAGATGCAGGGTGGAGAAGGGGGCTTCGCGCGGGACCAGGATGAGTTTGCGCTGCTCTTTCAGCATCACGTCGGCGGCGCGCTCGATCAGGTTGTCCGATATGCCATGGGCGATGGCGGCAAGCGTGCCCATCGAGCAGGGACACACCACCATCGCATCGGCCGGATTGGAACCGGAGGCAACCGGGGCGTTCCAGTCTTCGCGACCAAATACGCGCAGCTGGCCATCACGCGCATGGAGACTTTCAGTGAGTTGTTTCTCAAGGTCGAGCGGACGGGCGGGCAGCGCCACACCCAGTTCCTGTTTGGCGACGATGTGCGCAGCCTGGGAAACCAGCAGGTACACCTGGCGGTCTGCCGTCAGCAAGCACTCGAGCAGACGCAGGCCATAAGCCATGCCGGAGGCGCCCGACAGTGCGAGCGTGATTGTGTTTGGGGATGAAGTCATAGCCCGAATTGTCGCGCGGATGCCATCAATAATCTACCCAACGCTGCCCAATACCCGTGTTCAATATTGGATTACGTTTTTTGTTGCATGGTTTTATCGAGCCCGGAAGAGACGAGAAAACGCGCGACGATCACACCATTGACCGCACCGAAAACAAGCGCGGCCGCGGCAAAAACCGGCATCAATTTGATGAGTGCGATGCCGGGTAACAGCCACGCACCTGCCAGTGCAAGCTGCCCGCCGATATGACCGAACGCCGCGAGAACCGACAGACTGATCGGGCCAAAATATTGGCTGGGTAAATGTCGTGCCAGTGCCAACACGCCCAGACTGGTGACCGCGCCAGCCGCGGACAGCCAGAAGCCCGGTGCAAACAGGCTGCCCAGCAAGAGTCCACCCGCAAGCACACGCAGGCCCGACACCCACGCTGCGGAGCGCCAGCCATATTGCAGCAGCACCAGCAGCACAACGATGTTGGCGAGTCCCGGCTTGATCCCGGGCACGGGGCTTGGCAGCGCTGCTTCGGCCAGCGTGAGGCCGATGGCCAGTGCTGCCAACCGCGCAATGCGGCGGTCGTCTGCGCTGACCGGCAATTCAATAACCGAGCGTGTCATAGACGGTGGTGCGGCCACGGATTTCAATGCTGACCTGATTGGGAAGGCACAGCGCTGCCTGGCCGGATTGCGTGAGCCAACCCTGTTTGACGCATAGCTGACGCGGCGAGGGGTCGCGTGAAACGCGCGCGCGGCCGGGTTCAATTTCGATTTGAGTGGTGCCGAGCGGCCCGTTGATAGCAAAGCGTTGCACGTGGGTGAGTGATACGGTTTCCACGACCTGTCCTGCAGCACGGATGACGGCTGTATCGCCCTGATCACCGCTCCAGGCATACAGGGCCAGCGTGATGACCAGGCCGGTTCCAGCGAGCAGGATACCGGCATCGCCTGCGCGCAACAGCATCAGGACAGCTCGCGGTGCCGCACCAACACCTGTTCGCGTTCGCGAAAGGCGGTGGCGAGCGTCTCTGCAAAATACACGCTGCGGTGCTGGCCACCGGTGCAGCCGATGGCAACGGTCAGATAGGCGCGGTGATCGCGGATGAAACACGGCAGCCAGTTTTCGACGAAAGCGCGGATGTCGGTCAGTAGCGCCATCGCATTGGGGCTGGATTCGAGGTATGCCTTGACTGGCTGGTCGCGCCCGGTGAGCGGGCGCAGTTCGGCGACGTAATGCGGGTTGGGCAGGCAGCGCACGTCGAACACCAGGTCGGCGTCGAGCGG
>JASJPF010000077.1:0-6051 GCA_031426835.1 Thiobacillus sp. | reverse complement strand
GGCGCAGTTACAATCACATCAAAACGTCGTTGCACTTCAGGGTTGAATCCGCCATATTGAAACCGGTCAGCCATTCACCGTTAAGGGCAAGCTGAAAATTCCGGCAGCCAGGAACAAGTCAGACAACTGTACGGTTGCCAGGCAAGGCCGGCCGGCGGTGGTCATATTGCACGGATCAGGTGGAGTCGACGCCCGCGGTGATTTCCATGCGAGCGCACTCAATGCCAGGGGCATCGCCACACTTGAGATAGACATGTGGGAAGCGCGTGGCGTGGTGGATGTGGCCGACCGGCCCCGGCACCCGATCTACACTTATCCGGATGCCTTTTCAGCGTTGGCGTACCTGTCTTCGTATCCCGGAATCAATCCGGCTCGAATCGGTGTGATGGGTTTCTCCTGGGGCGGCGTCATTACCCTGGCATCGGCCACGGAAAATTACGCGACCGCATTCGGTGGCGCACTTCGGTTCAAGGCCCATGTGGCGCATTACCCGGTTTGTTATGCCTATAACCATCCATTCATTCCCAACTCGGACTTTGGCAGCCATGCGGGTAATCCACTCACGGGTGCGCCAATACTGATCCAGATCGGTGATCAGGATGGTTACGATGAAGGCGCTACGCGTTGTGCCGCATTAAAAGCTTCGTTGTTAGCTTACGAGCAGGATTTGATGACAGTCATCCCGTATAGCGGCGCGCATCATGCCTGGGACCGATTGCTGGTTCCGGTTACCTTTGTCGATCCCTTCGCTCACCTGGGTGCAGGCGGAACGGTACAAATTGAACCCAGTGTCGAGCAGGCCTATCAAGCGCAGGAAAAAGCGGTCCGCTTCTTTTTAAAAAATCTCTAAACAGCAGGGGCATGCAGCAGGTGATGTTTTACAAGGCCTGCGGCCATGCATAAAAAAGCGAAGTGCGTTTTGCACCTCGCTTTTAAACGCTATCCGGTGATCAGTGGATAGCCAGTTTCTTGGACGATTTACCCGCTTTCTTCGGCAGGGTCAGTTCCAGCACGCCATCGCTGTATTTGGCTTCAGCCTTGGAGTCGTCCACGTCGTGCGCCAGGGTAAAACTCCGTGCGATCTTGCCGCAGTACCGTTCTGAATGCAGCACTTTCTCGCCTTTTTTTTCCTCTTTTTCCATTCTGGATTCGGCGCTGATCGAAACCTGGTTGCCGTCGATGTCCACCTGGATGTCTTCTTTTTTTACACCCGGAATATCGGCATGCACCGTGTAAGTCGTGTCGTCTTCTTTCAGGTCCAGCCTGATCTGCATTTCAGGTGCGTTGTCCAGCAAAGTCGGCCGAACAAGCAAGCCCTTGAACAGATCGCCGAAATCGCCGAATGGATCGATACGCGCAAGATTCAAGGGGTCGTAACGAGTGAGATTGGCCATCATTTTCTCCTTTGAAGCGGGTTTGAAAAATATCATGCAGCACTGGCTGAAAACCGTATTTCAGGGCTATGACCTGCTTGACCATGTGCACTTTGAGACTAGTACATTTTTAGCCATGCTTGCTAGATGGGTAAGAACCCACGCCATCGGGCTGGTTTGATGTATGGAGGCCATAAGCCCGACTTATTGTCGATGCGGGTATGTTCTGGGAAGGGGGGTGATCCGGTGCATGCAACAAGCGTCCACATTCCATTTCCAACAGAGGAAGTCGCCACACGAAAAGCAACCCGTTTGCTTTCACTGAATCATAAAATTTATGAACGAACGTATCCAACAATTGCTGGCGCAGATGGCTGTCATCGAAGACGACTTGCGTGAAGCGCTGCACCAGCAGGAAACCAGCATGCTTTTTCAGATCAAGGGCAAGCAGGTCGAATTCGAGCAGGCCATCAAGGAAACGCATCGCCGCCTGAAGACGCGGTTCTTTCGCTGGCTGGTGACCGACCGGCCGCAGAACCTGATCACCGGGCCGCTCATCTACAGCATGATCGTTCCGCTGGCGATTCTGGACCTGTCCGTCAGCGTGTATCAGGCGGTTTGTTTTCCGATTTACCGGGTGGCCAAGGTACGGCGCGGCGATTACATCGTGCTCGACCGACAGCAACTCGAATATCTCAATTTCATCGAGAAGTTTCACTGCACCTATTGCGCTTATGGCAGCGGGCTCATCGCCTATGTGCATGAAATCGTGGCCCGGACCGAGCAGTACTTTTGCCCGATCAAGCACGCACGCAAAATACTTGGCACGCATTCGCGCTATCGCCGATTTCTCGATTACGGGGAGGCCGCAGACTACGAGGCCAGGCTGGAGAAGTTCCGCGTCGCGCTCGACAGCAAAAAGTAAATGCTGAGAAGGCGGTGGCGCTGAAAATGCTCGGGCAAGGGCGGGTGTATACCCTGCGGCTGGCTCACAACCAGCGTCGTCTCCTGAAAACGAGCAGCAGGATGGTTGCAATCGTCCCCATCACGCTCAGTAGAATGAAATAGCCGGAGCGCGACTTGAGCTCGGGCATATTCTCGAAATTCATTCCGTAGATGCCCGCCAGAAAGCTCAACGGCACAAAAATCGCCGTCACGATCGTGAGGATCTTCATGATGTTGTTGAGACGATGGGACGCGAGGGAGATGTAGCCTTCGATCAGGTCCGAAGCCGCTTCGTAATACAACGTGGCGAGGCTGCCCGCCCGTTCCTGATGCTCATACACATCCTTGATTTCGTGTATCCGCCCGGCCCGTATTTGCGGCGGCGGATTGTTCATCAAATCGAGAAAAACCTGCTGGTGGTAAACCAGTACGCGGCGGAATTTTCGGAGGGTGGTCTTGTAGCCCATCAGGTCTGAGAGGATCGCGTCCTTGGGGTGGGCGACGATTTCCTGCTCAAGGTCTTCCAGTTTCGGCTCCAGCGTCAGCAGCCGGTTCAGAAAACGGTCGACCGATATGCGCGCAAGCCGCAGCGCCAGCGTATCGGGGCCGCTGGCGAGCGGGGTGTCAGCCTGCTGCGCCTCTTGCCAGAGCAGGTCGATGCTGGGCGAAGGCCCCGAATGCCGGGTCATCAGGAAACGTGCGCCGACAAACATGGCGATCTGAATCGTTTCGAATTCGAACTCGGTGGTGTCGGGCCCCAGACCTTTCAGCAGCATGAACACGTGGTCATCAAACGCTTCGATCTTGGGCTGGTGCCGGCTCCGCTGCGCATCGTGTATGGCCAGCGGGTGAAAGCCAAAACGCTCCACCAGAATCGCCAACTCGGCATGCGGGTCGTTGTCGGAAAAGTCGGCCCACAAAAGGGTGTCGGGCTGTTCCTGCCAGGTGGACAGCAGGGTTTCGTTGCCGGTTGTGATCTCCCGCGTGGCGGGGCGATAGAGCATCGTGCGAATCATGAGGGTCCCGGGCAGTAGGTGGAGGGGCAGCCTCCATTGCAGATATTTTTGTTGAGGAATCTTACCTCAACAAAAAAGTACACCCTGTCACTTCATGGAACGGAGGCCGAGTGAGGGCGTCATGCCTGCGTGGGCTCAAACTCAACCGGGTTGATCAGGTCCGCCCCTTCTTCGCCCGAGCGGCTGACCCGTCGGCTCACCGCCCACGCCTGCATGGCTTCGATGGGGTAGGGCCGAACCAGGGCGTGCGCCTCGCCCGGTTCGCCGGTGAGCCATTGCGCGTAATCGTCGGGCGAAACAATCACCGGCATCCGGTCATGCACCGGCGCCATGATTTCGTTGGGCTCGGTGGTGATCAGGCAGCAGGTTCGCAAGATCTCGCCGTTCGGTGCGCGCCAGGATTCCCACACGCCGCCCAGCGCAAAGGGTGCGCCGTCTTTCATGCTGAAGTAGTAGGGCTGCTTCACGCTCCCTTCAGGTTTCCATTCGTAGAAGCCATCGGCCGGAACCAGGCAACGACGCCGCTTGAACGCATCGCGGAAAGACGGCTTTTCGGCGACGGTTTCGCCGCGCGCATTGCTGAGTTTGTTGCCGATGCCCGGGTCTTTGGCCCAGTGCGGTACCAGTCCCCAGCGCAGCAGATGCATCACCCGTTTGCCTTCTGGCGAGTGGCGGATGGTCGGAATGTCGGTTCCGGGGGCGATGTTGAAACGCGGCAACATCACCACGGTTTCATCCAGCTTGAAGTGGCTGGCCAACACGCTGGCCGGTGTTTTCAGGGCAAAGCGTCCGCACATTTCAGCTCACCCTCGGCAGTTCATCCCACCGCGTGGTGTAGGACGGCGTCACCCGTTCGCGTTTCATCTGCCACGGCTTCTTCACCCCCTCGGCCGCCAGCTTGACTGTGCCGCCGCCCCAGCGCGCGTTGGCGCGGTCGATCACGTCCATCAGTGCCGGGCGCGCGGGCGCAGCGGCAAACAACACGCCCTGCACCTGATCTTCGCTGTGCAGGTCCATCAGCATTACGCCGGCTTTTTGATAAGCGAAGCCGGGCCGGTAAATGCGTTTGAGTCCCCATAGCGCCGCACGCGTCAGCCGCATGGTGTCGCTGGTCGCCTGCGTCAGCGGCACGGTGATGCCGCGCTGGTATTGCGGCTGCCGCTCGCTGAAGGGATTAGTGCGGATATACACCTGCACCGCGTTGGCCAGCGAGCGCTGCCGCCGCAGCTTCGCGGCGGCGCGGGCGATGTAGGTGGAAACCGCCTGCTCCAGATCGGCAAGCGCGGTGACGTATTCGCCAAACGAGCGCGACGACATGATCTGCTGCTTGTTGGGCGCCACGTCTTCCAGCGCCAGACACGACACGCCGCGCAGCTCGCGCACCGTGCGTTCCAGCACCACCGACGCTTCGCGCCGGATCAGCGCCGGGTCGGCGTCGCGCAGTGCGCGCACCGTGGTGATGCCCATGCCGGCCAGCTTCTCGGTCAGGCGGCGGCCCACGCCCCACACCTCGTTGACCGCAATGCGGTCGAACAGCGCGGTCAGTTCGTCTGCACTGAGCGGGCCAAAGTCGCACACGCCATCGGCCCCGGCCAGATTCTTCTTGGCGCAGTGGTTGGCCAGCTTGGTGAGCGTCTTGGTCGCGGCGATGCCCACGCACACGGGTATTCCCACCCATTGCCGTACCTGCCGCCGAATGCGCTGTCCCATCTCGACCAGACTGTCAGCCGCAAAACCATCCAGCCCGAGAAAGCATTCGTCGATGCTGTAGATTTCCTGCTCGGGTGAGTAGCTGCCCAGCACCCCCATCATGCGGTTGCTCATGTCGGCATAAAGCGTGTAGTTGCTCGATAGCGCCAGAATATTGTGGCGGGCGGCCAGATCCTTTATCTGAAACCACGGCACCCCCATCTTCACCCCCAGCGCCTTCACCTCGGCACTGCGCGCCACCACGCAGCCGTCGTTGTTGGAGAGCACCACCATGGGCCGGCCTTCCAGGCTGGGGTTGAACACCCGTTCGCAGGAGACGTAGAAATTGTTGCCATCAACCAGTGCAAACGTCATCGCTTGAACCGCTGGATCACACTGGTCACCACGCCCCAGATCGTCAGCTCCTGCCCGTCCTGAAATTCGATCGGCTCATAGGCCGGATTCTCGGCCAGCAGGCGAATCCGACCGCGCCGCTTGTCCAGCCGCTTCACCGTCATCTCGCCATCGACCACCGCAATCACGATGTCGCGGTGCCTGGCTTCCAGTGCACGGTCCACCACCAGCAGATTGCCTTCCTGTATCCCCGCGCCCGTCATCGAGTCGCCCGTTGCCCGCACAAAAAAGGTCGCGTCCTTGTTCTCCACCAGGTGTTCGTTCAGATCCAGCCACGCCTCCACATAGTCGTCGGCCGGGGAGGGGAAGCCGGCGCGAACCTTGTGGCCAAACATCGGCAGCGACAGGTGCGTGGCATGGGGGTGCGGCATGCGCGTCCCGGGTGGAGCCGCGGCCAGGGCCTGCACCGCCGGCACCAGACGCACCGGCAGACGGATCACTTTGGTGGGTTCGCTGGGCGGGCGACCGGCGCCGGGGCGCGGTCCGCCGCAGGGGGATTTGGTGGATTCGCTCATGCTTGAATTATGTTACACAAATCAAGAATGGCGAACGAAATGGCGTGGCGGATTCAACCCTGAAGTGCAACGACGTTTTGATGTGATTGTAACTGCGCC
>JASJPF010000076.1:0-6456 GCA_031426835.1 Thiobacillus sp. | reverse complement strand
ATTCGCCGTGTAAGGGCGACGCTCTACCAGCTGAGCTAAGCACCCGACGAAGACCGAGATTCTACAACCTTTTCACCCGTCTTGCCAAACGCTAATTGCATTTTTTATTAATTAACTGCGTCCTTCAGGCCCTTGCCAGCGCGGAACTTCGGAACCTTCGCTGCTTTGATCTTGATGGTAGCGCCAGTTCGCGGATTGCGGCCAGTACGTGCAGCGCGCTTACCCACATAAAAGCTGCCGAAACCTACAAGCGTTACCATGTCGCCCTTCTTCAGCGCTTTTTTCACGGCTTCAACCGTCGCATCCAACGCGCGACCTGCAGCAGCTTTAGAAATATCAGCCGAGTCGGCGATGGCATCAATCAGTTCGGATTTGTTCACGTGTTGTCCCCTTCACTCAAGTGGCACAGGAAAACCCTGTGGGCGCTTTTATAGCAATCCGCAAAACCTTGTGTCAAGCGGTTTTGCGGGCTATTGACAAAAAAATCCCGCGACTGGCGCGGGATTCCAACGTATAGCTTGCCGAACCTCAATGTTTTAGCGCTGCCGCAGAGGGATCATCCTCATCTGGCACAGCGATTGCTGGGGTCTCGGATTCGGGTTCTTCCGGTAAAGCTTCTGGAACATGTTCCAGAGCCAATTCAAGAACTTGGTCGATCCATTTAACCGGATGAATATCGAGCTTGTTTTTGATGTTATCCGGAATTTCAGTCAGATCCTTGACGTTTTCTTGAGGAATCAAAACTGTTTTTATTCCACCGCGATGTGCGGCTAATAATTTTTCCTTGAGACCACCGATCGGCAAAACTTCTCCGCGTAAAGTGATTTCTCCGGTCATCGCAACATCTGCCCGCACTGGAATACCCGTCAGAATCGATACCATCGCGGTGCAGATGGCGACTCCGGCGGAGGGACCATCCTTCGGTGTTGCGCCTTCTGGCAGGTGAATATGGATATCGCGTTTCTGATAAAAGTCGTCGCGGATTCCCAGCTTGCGAGCGCGCGAACGCACCACGGAGAGCGCAGCCTGAATCGATTCCTGCATCACCTCGCCCAACTTGCCGGTGGTAGTCATCTTGCCGCGTCCCGGCAAAGATACCGCCTCGATGGTGAGCAACTCCCCACCCACTTCGGTCCATGCCAAGCCGGTAACCTGGCCGACCTGATTGTTCTTTTCCGCGATACCAAAACTGAAACGCTGCACGCCGAGATATTTTTCCAGATTGCGCGAGGTGACTGTAATTTTTCTGCTGCTTTTCTTCAGCAACAAGGCCTTTACCGCTTTGCGACAAATTTTCGAAATTTCCCGTTCAAGGCTGCGCACCCCGGCCTCGCGCGTGTAGTAACGCACGATGTCACGGATGGCCGACTCGGCAATGGCAAGTTCGTCCTCCTTGATGCCGTTGACCTTGAGTTGCTTCTCAACCAGATAACGCTCGGCGATATTGATTTTTTCGTCTTCGGTATAACCCGACAAACGAATCACTTCCATCCGGTCCAGCAATGGTGCCGGCAGATTGAGAGTGTTGGCAGTCGCAACAAACATCACATCAGACAGGTCGTATTCGACCTCGATGTAATGATCCTGGAAAGTATGGTTCTGTTCAGGGTCGAGCACTTCCAATAGTGCTGACGATGGATCACCGCGAAAATCCTGTCCCATTTTGTCAACTTCGTCGAGCAGGAACAACGGGTTCCGCACCCCGACCTTGGTCAGGCTTTGCAGAATTTTCCCCGGCATCGATCCGATATACGTGCGGCGATGCCCGCGAATCTCGGATTCGTCGCGCACGCCTCCCAGCGCCATCCGCACGAACTTGCGATTCGTCGCACGCGCGATGGACTGGCCCAGTGAGGTCTTGCCCACGCCGGGTGGTCCGACCAGACAAAGAATCGGCGCCTTCACCTTGTCGACCCGCTGTTGCACTGCGAGGTACTCCAGGATGCGCTCCTTGACCTTGTCGAGGCCATAGTGGTCCTGATCCAGAATCTTTTCGGCTTTGGCCAGATCCTTGCTGATCTTGGTTTTCTTTTTCCACGGCAGGCCGACCATCGCTTCAATGTAGCTGCGTATCACGGTGGCTTCGGCCGACATCGGCGACATCATCTTCAGTTTCTTCAACTCGCCCATCGCCTTGGCTTCGGCTTCCTTGGACATGCTGGCCTGCTTGACGCGCTTCTCCAGATCCTCAAGCTCGGCACCTTCTTCGATGTCGCCCAACTCTTTCTGGATCGCTTTGACCTGTTCGTTCAGGTAGTACTCGCGCTGGCTTTTCTCCATCTGACGCTTGACGCGGCCACGGATGCGCTTTTCGACCTGCAGGATATCCAGTTCGCCTTCCAGCAGCCCGAGCAGATGCTCCAGACGTTTGTTGACGCCTATCATCTCCAACACTTCCTGCTTCTGTTCCAGTTTCAGTGGCAGATGGGCAACGATAGTATCGGCCAGACGGCCGCCTTCATCGATACCTGACAGCGAAGTCAGTATCTCCGGTGGAATTTTTTTGTTCAGTTTGACGTATTGATCAAACTGCGTCAGCAGGGCGCGACGCATCGCCTCGACTTCAACCAGCTCTTCACCCTCGGCAGGCAGAACTTCAGCTCGGGCAGTGAGGTGGGTGCCGGTGTCGGTTACATCGATCACGCGCGCACGGTGATTGCCTTCGACCAGCACCTTGACGGTGCCATCGGGCAATTTCAGCATTTGCAGCACGGTGGCTACGCTACCGGTATCGTAAAGGTCTTCCGGGGTGGGATCGTCCTGCGCGGCCGTTTTTTGGGCTACCAGCAGAATGCTCTTGCCGGACTCCATTGAGGTTTCAAGCGCCTTGATCGATTTGGGGCGGCCAACAAACAGCGGGATGACCATGTGGGGAAACACCACCACATCCCTAAGCGGCAACAGCGGCAGATCAATCTGTTCTTTGGATACGTTGTCGCTCATCATGATTTCCTAGTCAGGGTTAAGGAAAGGATGCGCGGCATTCAACCACGCTCATCCATAATTGGGGGGCATAGTTCGAAAATCAAGAGGGCTGACGGCCCCGTCAGCCCCATCAGGGTCGGTACTGACAGTTCCCTGTCAGCTATTCCAGTTCAGGCGCCGGCGGCCAGCGGCTCTTCACCTTGCTCGGAATAAATCAGCAGGGGTTTGCCTTCACCGTTGATCAGGTTGCTGTCAACCACCACTTTACTGACGCCTTTAAGAGACGGCAGGTCATACATGGTATCCAGCAGGGAATGTTCGATAATTGAACGCAGGCCACGTGCACCGGTACGGCGTGCCAGCGCACGCTTGGCGATGGCGGCGAGTGCATCTTCGCGGAACTCAAGATCGACACCTTCCATTTTGAACAGTTTGGCAAACTGTTTGGTCAGCGCGTTCTTCGGCTCGGTCAGAATTTGTAGCAAAGCGGTTTCGTCGAGTTCGTCCAGCGTGGCCACAACAGGCAAACGGCCGACAAATTCCGGGATCAAACCATATTTGATCAGATCCTCGGGTTCCACTTGATGCAGCAGTTCGACATCACGCTTGGTATCGTCGACATTCTTGACCTGCGCACCAAAACCAATGCCGCCTTTTTCGGTACGGCCGCGAATGACTTTTTCCAGCCCGCTGAACGCGCCACCACAGATGAACAGGATGTTGCTGGTATCGACCTGGACAAACTCCTGGTTCGGGTGCTTGCGCCCACCCTGGGGCGGCACCGAAGCCGTGGTGCCTTCGATCAGCTTGAGCAACGCCTGCTGCACGCCCTCACCCGACACATCGCGGGTAATCGATGGGTTGTCAGCCTTGCGTGAAATCTTGTCAATTTCGTCAATGTAAACAATGCCCTGCTTGGCCTTGTCGACGTCGTAATCACATTTTTGCAGCAGTTTCTGGATGATGTTTTCGACGTCTTCACCCACATAACCCGCTTCGGTCAGTGTGGTCGCGTCAGCAATCACAAACGGCACATTAAGCAGACGTGCAAGTGTCTGTGCCAGCAGCGTTTTTCCCGAGCCGGTGGGTCCGATCAGCAATATGTTGCTCTTCGCCAATTCGACTTCGCTGGCGCCCGCCGTGCCGCTACCCGTGTTGTTACGCAGACGTTTGTAGTGGTTGTATACCGCAACTGCCAACGATTTTTTTGCCTGGGCCTGACCGATCACGTATTGGTCAAGCTTGCCGCTGATTTCATGGGGTGTCGGCAAATCCGTGCTCGAGCCCTTCTGATTGTCGGCCTGCTGGATTTCCTCGCGGATAATGTCGTTGCACAACTCCACGCATTCATCACAGATAAACACTGATGGCCCAGCAATCAGCTTGCGCACCTCATGCTGGCTTTTGCCGCAAAAGGAGCAATAAAGTAGTTTGTCGCTTGAGCCTTTGTCTGCCATGCCGGTTCCTTGCTTAATTGCCAGATGCTTCGATACGGCTGGTCAGTACCTTGTCGACCAATCCATAACTGACCGCGTCGTCTGCACTCATAAAGTTATCACGATCGGTATCGCGATCTATCGCTTCCAGGCTTTGGCCAGTGTGCTTGGCCAGCATGTCATTGAGGCGCCCTTTCAGATAAAGGATCTCTTTGGCATGAATAGCGATATCCGACGCTTGTCCTTGAAAACCGCCCAGCGGCTGGTGAATCATGACGCGCGAATTGGGCAGGCAATGACGCTTGCCCTTGGCTCCCGCCGTCAACAGGAATGCACCCATGCTGGCCGCTTGCCCAATACAGAGCGTGGACACGTCCGGCTTGATGAACTGCATGGTGTCGTAAATCGCCATGCCGGCCGATACCGAACCGCCGGGTGAGTTGATATAGAAAAAGATGTCTTTGTCGGGGTTTTCGGATTCAAGGAACAACATCTGCGCAACCACCAGATTGGCAGTTGAATCGTTGACCGGACCGACCAGGAAAATGACCCGTTCCTTGAGCAGGCGCGAGTAAATATCGTAAGCACGTTCGCCGCGGCCGCTTTGTTCGACGACCATGGGAACCAGCCCCAGACCTTGGGGTTCAAAATGCTGGGAATTCGAAATTCCGCGTTCAAAATCAATGTGCATCAGGCACGTCCCATCAGTTCTTCAAAGGAGGTTGTCACGTCTTCCACTTGGGCCTGACCTGCAACCCATGCTACCACATTCTCTTCCAGCGCCAGGGACTCGATCTCCTGCATCCGCTCGGGGCTTTGGTAGTACCACTGCATCACCTGTTCGGGCTCTTCATAGCTTTGTGCCTGTTCCAGTATCAAGGCACGAATCTGTTCGGGTTGCGCGACCAGTTTGTGCGCCTGCACGATCTCGGCCAGGATCAACCCCAACCGCACGCGGCGTTCAGCCTGTCCAGTAAACATATCGGCACTTAACTTCATTGTCTGAACCCCACGCTGCTGCATATCGGCCTCCGTCATGCTGCGCAAACGGTCGGTTTCCATCGCCACCAGGCTTTGCGGCAAGTCCAGCGTGCTCTTTTGCAGCAGCAATTCCATCGTCTGTTCTTTCAGCTTCGTCTGCACGCGGCGCTTCACTTCGCGCTCCAGATTGGACTTCACTTCAGCCTTCAGTGTGTCCACATTGCCGTCTTCAACGCCCAGTGCCTTGGCAAATTCCGCGTCCACCGGCGGCAGCACCGGAGCCTGCACGTCCTTGACCTGCACTTCGAAATGCGCTTTCTTGCCAGCAAGCTCCTTGGCCGCATACTCAACCGGAAAGGTGAGGTCGAAACCCTTGTTGTCACCCGCCTTGAGGCCGGCCAGGCTTTGCTCGAAGTCTTTCAGCAAACGGCCTTCGCCGATGACCGCAGCAAAGTCTTCACCCTTGCCGCCTTCAAAAGCCTCGCCATCAACCGTGCCCTGATAATCGAACTTGAGCAGATCGCCTTCAACTGCGGCTTTGTCTACCGTTTCAAAGGTACGACGCTGCTTCTGCAACACTTCCAGTGTCTTCATCACCTCAGCATCACTCAAATTCACGATGGAGCGGCTGATTTTTCCGGCGCTCAAATCATCAATCCTGACTTCAGGATAGACCTCAAAACTGGCACTGAAAGTCATTTCTGCAGTATCTGTTTGCCCCGCTTTCGGTTCGAAGCGCGGGTAGCCGGCAATCTTGAGCTGGTTTTCCTGTACGGCATTGCTAAAACGCGTCTGTAATGTTTCGCCCAACACTTCCTGGCGCACGCCAGGAGCATGCTGACGCGCGACTGCGCCGAGCGGCGCCTTGCCAGGACGGAAGCCATCCATCTTGACGTTACGCGCCAAGCGCTTGAGGCGGCTTTGCACTTCGGTTTCCAGCTGATCCATCGGTACGCTGATATCCAGACGCCGGGCCAGACCTTCGAGAACTTCAAGATTTGCTTGCATGACAATACTTCCTGGCTGAATTGAGTTGATGGGTGTACGACAAAAACCTGTTGGTGCGGGAGGGGGGACTCGAACCCCCACGCCTTGCGGCGCTGGAACCTAAATC
>JASJPF010000075.1:0-19844 GCA_031426835.1 Thiobacillus sp. | reverse complement strand
ACCGGCCTGTCACGCCGGGGGTCGCGGGTTCGAGTCCCGTCCACTCCGCCAACACTTAAAAGGCGAACGCAAGTTCGCCTTTTTTCATTTCTGCGTTTGTAGATACTGCAATAAAATAAAACGCATTAATTAATCTCACTTGGTGAGACGTGAAGCGCAAAGTGCGCGAAAATTCACGATAACGTTTTTTCTGGAGTGGACGATCGTGCTTGAAGCTATTCGTAAGCATGCAAAAGGCTGGTTAGCCAAAGTTATTCTGGGCTTGATCATCGTGACCTTTGCCCTGTTTGGGGTTGATTCCTACATGAAGGACGATGGCAGTGGCGGTGTGGTAGCCGAGGTCGGCGATGTGGGGATTTCAAGTCAAGAGCTGGCGCAAGAAGTCCAGGCCCAGACTGATCGCATGCGCGAGTCACTGGGTCCTGCCTTCGATCCCGCGGTATCCGAAACTGCCGACTTCCGCAAACAGGTGCTTGACAGCTTGATTGAACGCAAAGCGTTGTTACAGGAAGCGCAGAAGCTTAAATTTCTGGCGCCTGATGCCTACCTGGCATCCATCCTGGGACAAATTCCGGCATTTCAGCAGGACGGTGCATTCTCGCCACAACGCTATGAGGCGGTGCTGCGTCAAAACAATCGCTCGCCAGCCCAGTTTGAAAATGAACTGCGACAAGCTTTCATGCTTGAGGCGATTACCAGTCCGGTTTCGCTTGCGGCATTTCCCTCCAACACGGCGATGAAACAGATTGCGGGTTTGGTTGCGCAGCAGCGAGAAGTTTCCTGGGTGGATCTGCCCACAGCATCGGTGGCGTCACAAGTCAAGGTCACGCCTGCAGACATCGAGCGTTATTACACGGCCAACAAAGCCGAGTTCACCGAGCCGGAACAAATTCGTACTGAGTATCTCGTGCTCGACAAAGCCGTAGTCGCAGCAGGATTGACCGTGAGCGAGCAGGCCGTGGCGGAGTATTACGCTTCGCATGCAGCCCAGTTCGGTCAACCCGAGCAACGGAGTGCCAGCCATATACTGATCGCTTTTGACGCCAATGCGGATGCGGCTGTACGTGCCAAAGCCAAGGCAAAGGCCACCGAAGCGTTTAAAGCGCTGCAGAAAACGCCGGAACGTTTTGCTGAACTGGCACGCACGCTTTCGCAGGACCCAGGCTCGGCGGCACAGGACGGCAGCTTGGGGAGCTTTGCGCGCGGCATGATGGTCAAGCCCTTCGAGGATGCCGTGTTCAGCATGAAACCCAACGAAATCCGTGGGCCGATTGAAAGCGACTTTGGTTATCACGTCATTCGTCTGGACAGTATTCAGCCCGGCAAAACGGCACCACTTGCTGAAGTACGACCTGCGGTGGTTGAAGAGTTACGCAAGCAGCAGGCACAAAAGGCCTTTGCCGGTTTGGCCGACAACTTTAGTAACCTGGTTTATGAGAGCGCGTCCTCGTTGCAGCCGGCCGCATCCGCAATCAAGCTGAGCATTCAGCAGGGTGGCTGGATGTCGCTGAAAACTGCCCAGCCACCGCTGGACCATCCGGGTTTGCTTGCGGCATTGTTCAGTCCGGAGGCGATCAAGTCCAAACAGAATACCGAGGCGTTTGAGGTCAAGCCAGGTGTACTGGTAGCTGCCCGAGTGGCTGAGCATCGCGCGGCCCGACTGCTTCCACTTGCGGACGTTTCTCCGGCGATCGAGTCCAGACTCCTGGTTGAGCAGCGCACGCGTTTGCTGACGCAGCGCGGAGAAAAAACGATTCAGGCACTGGTAACAGGTGAAGAAAAAGGCTTGAACTGGTCTGCATTCCAGGTGGTGGGGCGTCAGCCTTCAGCCGTTTTCGATGCGGCTGGGGCTAAAGCCGTGTTTCGGGCCAAGACTGACAAACTGCCAGCTTATACCGGCTTTATGCATGCCAATGGTTCGTATCGTGTCGTGCGGGTTACGCGTGTCGTGGAAGCGCCAACGGAGGATCCGATGCTGTTGTCATCGATTGGGTCAGGCGTGACGCAGGCTCTGCAGCGTGCGGATTTGCAGGCAATGACCGATCTGATTACGGCGGGCCAAAAAGTGACAATCAAGCCCAACGCTATTGAAGGTAGATAACTGTTTGGCTGAATGTTTGGCTGAATCAAAAAACGCGCCTGGAAGGCGCGTTTTTTTTGGCTCAGCGAAAGATGGGGTCAGTCAACACCGCCGGCGGTGGTGTTGAATCCTGCGTCAACGTAAGTGATTTCTCCACTGATACCGGAAGCCAGATCGCTCAACAGGAAGGCGGCGGCATTGCCCACTTCATCAATCGTGACGTTGCGACGCAGCGGCGCATTCTTGGCGACGAGGTCGAGCTTCTCGCCGAATTTTGCGATGCCGCTGGCGGCGAGTGTCTTGATCGGGCCGGCCGAGACGGCGTTGACGCGGATGCCCTTGGGTCCCAGGCTTTGTGCCATGTAATAGACGTTGGATTCGAGGCTGGCCTTGGCCAGGCCCATCACGTTGTAGTTGGGAACGGAGCGGACGGCACCGAGGTAGGACAAAGTCAGTAGCGCTGCGTTGCGGCCTGCCATCATGGGTAGTGCTGCCTTGGCCAGCGCGGCAAAGCTGTAGGAACTGATGTCGTGCGCGATGCGGAAATTTTCGCGGGTGACGCAGTCAAGGTAGTCGCCGGCAAGCGCTTCTCTTGGTACAAACGCGATCGAATGCACCAGACCATCAAGGCCGTCCCAGTGTTTTCCGAGCTCTGCAAACAACGTATTGATTTCATCATCGCTGCCGACGTCACACGGGAACACCAGGCTGGAGCCGAATTCCGCGGCGAATTCGGTGACCCGGTCCTTGATGCGCTCGCCCTGGTAGGTGAAGGCCAGTTCGGCCCCTTCGCGCTTGCATGCCTTGGCAATGCCGTATGCGATGGAACGATTGGATATCACGCCAGTGATCAGTAAACGCTTGCCTGCAAGAAATCCCATGATGGTCTCGAAGAGTTGAGTAGCGGGTGATTATAACGGCTGACGTTCGCGCTGCGCTTGGGTACACTGGCGGGATGACGCGTATCGGGGCTATTTTGTTGAAGACAGTTCTGCTGGGGATAAGCCTGAGCCTGATGGCAGGGTGCTCCGACAGCTGGAACAACCCCTATCCCGGCAGCGCAACGCAAGCCAACGTGCTGTACAGCGCTTTTTCAGAACGTCCCAAGCATCTCGATCCGGCGCGTTCCTATAGTGCCAACGAGGCCGAGTTCACTGGCCAGATATACGAACCGCCGCTGCAATACCATTTTCTCAAACGGCCCTACACGCTGGTTCCCTTGACTGCAGAAGAAGTCCCGCAACCGCGCTTTCTGGATTCCTCCGGCAGGGAATTACCCAGCGATGCGCCCTCCAGCCGGATTGCCGAAAGCATGTATGAGATCCACATCCGCCCCGGTATTCGTTTTCAACCGCACCCGGCGTTTGCGCGCGACGCGGCGGGCCGTTACCGCTACCATGCGATGCGAGCGACCGACGTCGCCGACAAAACCCAAATAGGCGATTTTGAGCACACCGGCACGCGCGAGTTGGTAGCTGCGGACTACGTCTATCAGATCAAGCGGCTGGCGAACCCCAAACTGAGCTCACCCATTTTCGGCTTGATGGCCGACCATATTGTCGGTTTAAAGGCGTTGGGCGAGGCGCTGGAAAACGCCACCAAAGCGCATCCAGAAGCGGAATTGCATCTGAACGATTTTCCGCTCGCTGGCGCTGAGGTGGTGGACGCCCATACCTACCGCATCCGTATCAAGGGTAAGTACCCGCAGTTCGTCTACTGGCTGGCGATGCCATTTTTTGCACCTGTGCCGTGGGAGGCCGACGTGTTCTACGCGCAACCTGGCATGGTCGACAAGAACCTGACGCTCGACTGGCAGCCGGTCGGTACCGGGCCCTTCTATCTGGCCGAGAACAATCCGAACCGCCGCATGGTGCTGAAAAAAAATCCGAATTTCCACGGTGAAACCTATCCGATTGACGGTGAGACTGCGGATCGCGAGGCTGGCCTGCTGGCCGACGCCGGTAAGCCGCTGCCACTGGTCGACGCCGCGGTGTTCAGCCTGGAGAAGGAGACGATCCCCTACTGGAGCAAGTTCTTGCAGGGCTATTACGACAGCGCTGGCATTAGCTCGGATAGCTTTGACCAGGCGATACAGTTTTCGGGTGGTGGCGACCCGCAGCTGACAGAAAGCATGCGAAGGCAAGATATTCAACTTTTCACGACGGTTGAAACTTCGATTTTTTATGTTGGATTTAACATGCTCGACCCTGTAGTGGGCGGTTTGGGAAAGGATCGACAGAAGTTACGTCAGGCGCTCTCGATTGCATTTGACTACGATGAGTACATTTCCATTTTCCGAAATGGTCGTGGCATTCCAGCACAGGGACCCATACCGCCAGGGTTGTTTGGTTATACCGAGGGGGTCGCTGGTCTGAATCCCTACGTGTACGAAGATCGTGGCGGGCAGATAGTGCGACGTTCGATCGAGACTGCGCGCAAGTTGCTGGCCGAGGCAGGCTATCCGAATGGTCGTAACGCCAAGACTGGCGCACCGCTGGTATTGTATTTTGATACCACGGCGAGTGGGCCTGATGACAAGTCGCGGCTCGACTGGATGAAAAAACAGCTCGACAAGCTGGATGTGCAACTGGTCGTGCGCGGCACCGACTACAACCGTTTTCAGGACAAGATTCGCAAGGGCAATACCCAATTGTTCGAGTTGGGTTGGAACGCCGACTACCCCGATCCGGAAAATTTTTTCTTCCTGCTGTATGGCCCACACAAGAAGGTTGGCACCGGCGGCGAGAACGCGACGAACTACGATAATCCCGAGTTCAACCGTCTGTTCGAGCGCATGAAGGATATGGACAACGGGCCCGAACGTCAGCAGGTGATCGACGCCATGCTGGCAATCGTGCGACGCGATGCGCCGTGGATTTTCACCTTCTATCCCAAGAAGTTCGGCCTGCGCCATGGCTGGGTGCACAACGTCAAGCCCAACCTGATGGCCAACAACACGCTCAAGTACCGTCGTGTCGATCCCGCGCAGCGCAATGCCAAACGGGCCGAGTGGAATCATCCTGTGCTGTGGCCGATTGCGCTGTTGGTGGGAGGAATAGCGGCTGTGATAGCTCCGGCGGCCATTGCCTGGCGTCGCCGTGAGAGGAAAACAGCCTGATGCTCGCCTACATCCTGCGCCGCTTGCTCTACGCCATCCCGATCCTGATCGGGGTGAACCTGCTGACCTTCGCGCTGTTTTTCGTCGTCAACACCCCGGACGACATGGCGCGAATGCAGCTCGGCGCAAAACACGTGACGCCGGATGCCATCGCGCGGTGGAAAGTCGAGCATGGTTACAACAAGCCGTTGTTGTTGAACGCACAGGCCAGCGGTAGTGCGCAGCTCACCGACACGATTTTCTTTAAGCACTCGGCTGCAATGTTCGTGTTCGAATTCGGCAAGGGCGACGACGGCCGCAATATCGGTAATGAAATCCGCACCCGCATGGGGCCGAGTCTGGCAATTGCGCTGCCGGTGTTTGTCATCGGCCTGCTGGTCAACATCACCTTTGCCTTGCTGATGGTGTTTTTCCGTTCAACCTATCTCGATCTGTGGGGCGTGGTGCTGTGCGTGGTGCTGATGTCGATTTCCGGCTTGTTCTACATCATCGCGGGGCAGTACTTTATCTCCAAGCTGTGGAACCTGTTGCCGATTTCGGGCTTTGCCGGCGGCATCGACGGCCTTCGCTTTATTGTGCTGCCGGTATTGATCGGCGTGGTGGCAGGCATTGGCAGCGGCGCGCGCTGGTACCGTACGATATTCCTTGAGGAAATCGGCAAGGACTATGTGCGCACTGCGCGCGCCAAGGGTCTTTCCGAGGTGCGGGTGCTGTTCCGTCATGTCCTCAAAAACGGCATGATCCCGATCCTGACCGGCGCGGTGGTCGTGCTGCCGTTGCTGTTCATGGGCAGCCTCATCACCGAGTCTTTTTTCGGCATTCCAGGATTGGGTAGTTACACGATCGACGCGATTCAGGCGCAGGATTTTGCGGTGGTGCGTGCCATGGTGTTCCTCGGTTCCTTCCTTTATATCGTCGGCCTCATCCTCACCGATATTTCCTATTCGTGGGCGGACCCGAGGGTGAGGCTGCAATGAGTGAAGCCTGGGCGAGCTTCGACTTTGTCCTGTTGTGGACCGATGCGTTGATCTTTGCGCTGGTGGTGGGCGTGCTGGGGCTGGTGTTCTTCATCCGTCGCCATGAGCATCTGCGCGCGCCCTGGCGTGCTGTTGCACAACGCCCGATGGCGATGGGCGCGGCACTGGTGCTGAGTGTGTTTGTGGTGATTGGATTGCTCGATTCAGTGCATTACCGTGAAAAGCTGCCCGACAGCCCGGCGGACAAGCCGCATTACTCGATCGATGTGCTGAGCGTGTTCGATGCGCTGGTCGGCGACCTGCGCACGCAGCAGGAAAAAACCTATTCCGAACCACTGGCAATGCAGTTGTATGCCAAAGAATTCGTGCAGCGCGATGGCGCAACCGTGCGCGAATATCCACGATTGAAGTTTGGCGGCGCGCACCTGCAACAGGAAGCCGATCGGATGCCGGACATCACCCGCCGCAGCCTGATCGGACTGGCACAGGGAATGGCGGCCAGCCTGCTGCTGTTTGGCCTGCTGGCTGCATGGCGCGCCCGCCGCGCCAAGATACCGTTTGGGGAATGGTTGATGCTGTTGGGTGAAGGGCGGCTCGACTGGCCCGCTCGAACAGTGATGGTCATGCTGACCTTGCTGCTGATGCTGGCTGGCGTATTGCTGCATCTGGTCACGGCCTACCATGTATTCGGTACCGACAAGGTGGGCCAGGACGTGCTCTACATCAGCCTCAAGAGCATCCGTACCGGGCTGGTGATCGGCACGCTCACCACGCTGGTCACGCTGCCGCTGGCGATTGGTTTGGGCATCGCCGCGGGCTATTTTCGGGGCTGGATTGATGATGTTATCCAGTACATATACACCGTGCTGAATTCGATTCCGGGCGTGCTGTTGATCGCGGCGGCGGTGCTCATCGTGCAGGTTTACGTTGAATCCAATCCTGATCTGTTCGACACGGCTGCCCGGCGCGCCGATATTCGCCTGTTGGCGCTGTGTCTCATCATGGGTGTAACCAGCTGGACCGGACTGGCGCGGTTGCTGCGCGGCGAATCGCTCAAGCTGCGCACGCTCGATTACGTTGAGGCGGCAAGGGCATTTGGAGTGTCGCATACCCGCATCATCAGCCGCCATATCTTCCCCAACGTGTTTCACCTGGTGCTGATTGCCATCGTGCTCGACTTTTCCGGGCTGGTACTGGCCGAAGCGGTGTTGTCCTACGTCGGTGTCGGGGTTGACCCCAGCATGCACAGCTGGGGCAACATGATCAACGGCTCGCGTCTTGAGCTCGCCCGCGAGCCGGTGGTGTGGTGGCAGCTCGGCGCGGCGTTCACTTTCATGTTCACTCTGGTGCTGGCCGCCAACCTGTTTGCCGACGGCGTGCGCGATGCGTTTGATCCTCGCCAGGGAATCCGCCGATGAAAACCTTGCTCAGCGTTGATCAGCTGGTGACCGTGTTTGGCCATGACGACGATACCCTGCGTGTCGTGGACGGGATCTCTTTCCACGTTGCGGCAGGCGAAACCTATGCGCTGCTCGGTGAGTCGGGTTGCGGCAAGTCGATGACTGCTTTATCGCTGATGCGCTTGCTGCCGGATGGCGGACGTATCGCAGCAGGCGCAGTGCAACTGGAGGGCCAGGATGTGCTGGCACTGCCCGAGCGCGATATGCGTCGCGTACGCGGCGGCGGCATGGCGATGATCTTCCAGGAACCGATGCTGGCCTTGAATCCCGTTATCAAGGTGGGCACACAGATTGCCGAGGCCCTGGCGCTGCATCAGCAGCTTGCAGGGCAGGCGGCATGGGACGCGGCGCGCGAACTGCTGGATTCGGTCGGTGTGCCCGATGCTGCCCGGCGACTCGAGTCCTATCCGTTCGAGCTGTCGGGTGGCTTGCGCCAGCGGGTGATGATCGCGATGGCGCTGGCCGGCAAGCCCAAATTTCTGATTGCGGATGAACCGACCACTGCGCTGGACGTGACCATCCAGGCGCAGGTGCTGGAGGTGTTGCGGCAGCTGCGCGCCGAGCAGCAGATGGGCATGTTGCTGATCACGCACGATCTCGGCGTGGTGGCCGAGAATGCCGATCGCGTCGGTGTGATGTACGCCGGTGAACTGGTGGAAGAGGGCGCACGTGATGCGTTCTTCGCCACACCGAAGCATCCCTATAGCCGCATGCTGTTCGAGGCGCTGCCGCGCCCCGGCGATGGCGGTCGGTTGACCACGATTCCCGGCCAGGTGCCTGGATTTGATAGCGAACTGCAGGGCTGCCGCTTTGCCCCGCGTTGCCCGTATGCGATTGCGCGTTGCCACACGGAATCACCGGACTGGCAGGCGCTGAATGGCCAGCGGGTGCGGTGCCATCTGGCGGCTGAACTGCCGCCGCGCATCGAGCGGGATATGACAGCACACGCAAAGTCGTCACAGACGAATGCGCCTTTGCTGCAAGTGGATGGACTCAAGGTATATTTTCCGGTTCGACGCGGCTTTTTCCAGCGTACGGTCGGTCATGTGCGGGCCGTGGACGATGTGTCGTTGTCGATCCAGGCCGGTCGCACGCTGGCGCTGGTCGGCGAATCGGGATGTGGCAAGACCACCGTAGGCAAAGCGCTGCTGCGTCTGATCGAGCCGACCGCGGGCACGGTTAGCCTGGGCGGTGAAACCATTCATGCCAAGAATGCTGCCACGTTGCGTCGGCAGGCGCAGATGGTATTCCAGGATCCGTTCAGCTCGCTCAATCCGCGCATGCGCGTGGCGGACATCCTGCTCGAAGGCATGGATGCGCTGGGCGTGGGCGTGGCCCGTGATCGCCGCGAAGCCATGACGCAGCTACTGCGCCAGGTTGGACTGCCGGACGATGCCGGCACGCGGTATCCGCATGCTTTTTCGGGGGGGCAGCGCCAGCGCATTGCCATCGCGCGGGCGCTGGCGGTGTCGCCCCGGCTGGTGATCTGCGATGAACCCACCAGCGCGCTTGATGTGTCGGTGCAGGCGCAGATTTTGAACCTGTTGAAAGATCTGCAGGACAGCCTGGGGCTGGCCTATCTTTTCATTACCCACAATCTGGCCGTGGTGGATTATCTGGCACATGATGTGGCGGTGATGTATCTCGGCCGCATTGTCGAACAGGGCGCGGCGGCCGATGTGCTGGGCGCGCCGCGGCATCCCTACACCCAGGCGCTGGTGAGTGCGGTGCCGCGTATCGAGGCCCAGACGGGGCAGCGCATCATTCGACTGGCGGGTGATCAGCCTTCGCCACTCAATCCGCCGCAGGGCTGCCATTTTCACCCACGCTGTTCACACGCCAGCGAGGCGTGTCGGCAAACCTACCCCGATCCAACCCGGCTGGAAAATGGACACTGGGTGCGGTGCCATTGGGTTGCGGCGCAGTCTCAAAATCTTTAGATGGGAACCGAATTGAAACCAGGCAAACACCGTCGCAATTTCTGGATCGGCAACGCAGTGCTGGCATTGGCGATGCTGCTGCTGTTTTTCATGGGACCACTGTCCAATGCGCTGGGCATTTGGGCTGCGGTGCTGTGGATGGTGCTGGCTGCGGCAGGAATGGGCTTGATCATGTCGGACAAGTCAGAAGAGCCCCCTGCTCCCGACTGACCATCAAACCGTCAAGGCTTCCTGACGAGAATCTCCTGGCCGGGCCGGATGGTGCTACTTTTCTGGAATATCGGATTCCAATACTTGATGTCAGCCAGTGAGGCGTCGAAGCGCTGTGCAATGGAATGTAGGGTATCACCCCGTTTGACCGTGTAGTCGACGGGTTGGGCAGACTTGATGTGAGTTGGGTTGAACGCAACATGCTGGATCGCCGCGCGCTTCGGAATCACCTTTTCATCGAAGGGTAAAAGCAGCGTTTGCCCAACATGAAGCTTGCCATTGAGATCGGGGTTGGCCTGGATAAGCTTGGAAACGCTGAGGCCATAGCGGCGTGCCACACCAAACAGGGTGTCGCCACTTCCGACATTGTGATAACTGGTTCCGTCAACACTGGAATCAGTCGTTGTTGTGGGGGAGGCGACCATGCCCCGCCCCTTGACCGGAACCAGAATGCTCTGTGCTTGCACCAGTTTTCCGCGCTTCAGGTTAAACAGGTTGTATTCTTTCAGCCGTTCGATGGTGACCTTGAACCGCTTGGCGATGGCTTCCAGTCGGTCGCCTTTCTGTGCGGGGAAAGGTTGCCATGAATCCCAGGTTTTGGTTTCCAGGTTGCGCTTGAACTGATCCGTTTTATCGACCGGAACCAGCAGGTTGACGGGGGTGTCGGAGCGAATCAGGTTGCGCGGAAATGCGGCATTCAGCGTGATGAAATCATTGCTGCTCATGTCTGCGAGGCGTGCGGCGGCATGGATGTCCATTCCGGCATGGACCGTGACCTGGTTGAAATACGGCTGGTTGGGAAGGCTGTTGATCGCGACACCGAATTGCTCCGGGTTTCGAATCAGATTCTTGACGGCCAGCAGCTTGGGGACGTAGTGGCGGGTTTCGTTCGGCAGCGACAGGCTGGCGTAATCAGTGGGCAAGCCCTGGTCGACATTTTTCTGGATCGCGCGTGCAACGCAGCCTTCTCCACAGTTATAGGCTGCCAGCGCCAGCTGCCAGTCGCCAAAATCCAGATAGAGCTTGCCCAGATAATCGAGCGCGGCATTGGTGGAGGCGGTGAAATCACGGCGGCCGTCATACCAGTCGTCCTGCTTGAGCCCGTAGTGGCGGCCGGTGGCGGGCATGAACTGCCAGATTCCGGAGGCCGCAGAGGATGATAGCGCGCTTGAGTTGAATGCACTTTCGATCATCGGCAGCAAGGCGATTTCCATCGGCATTGAGCGGCGGTCGACTTCCTGAACAATGTGGAACAGATAGCGACGTGAGCGTTCAACCATGCGACGCACGTAGTCCGGCCGCGCGGTATACCAGGCGACATGCGTGGCTACGAGCGGGTTTTCTGCGGCGGCCTCGTCAATTTTGAAGTCATTGCGGATGCGCTGCCAGACATCATCCGGACGTACTTCGCTGTCGGTTCCGCTTTCGGGAGGGAGGGTGGGTGAGTCAGCGTGCCATTCCAGCGTTTGAATCCGCGCAGTGGATTCTGCTGCGAACACGGGCAGACAGAACAGCAACAACAGTAAAGTCAGGCCGGGTTTTGATCGGGTCGAGGCTATCTGGATCTCGGCCATGCTGATTCCGGGCAAGTCGGTCTCCCGTACTCAATAAGTGCCCCATCCTATGTGTACCTGAAGAGTCGGTCAACCGTCCCATGCATCCTTGGCCGCGCGTATCGCGCCGAACACCTCGGCAGGGCTGGGATGGGGCTGATTCAGATAATTTGCTGCAAAGGCGGTCATGTCGGCATCGTGAAAGCGCAGGAACGGATTGGTCAGCTTTTCCAGCGCCAGGGTAGAAGGCAGGGTGGGGCGCCCGTGCGTGCGTGCGTCACGATCCCGGGCTTCCCGCTCAAGCAATGCCGGGTTATGGCCGTCTATAGTCTTGGCAAAATCGATATTGTTGAGCGTATATTCATGCGCACAGCAGACTTGGGTAGTATCGGGTAGAGCCAAGATCCGATCGAGGCTGACGGCCATCATGGCGGGGTTGCCTTCGAACAGTTTTCCGCAGCCGCAGCCGAAAACCGTGTCGCCGCAAAACAGGTTGCCATGGCCGACGTAGCTGATGTGGTCCAATGTGTGGCCAGGGGTGGCTAACACCTCGAAATGCAATGGCGGGAGGGTAATATCAACGGCATCGCCGCCATGCAGAATATGGGTTGTGGCGGGGATGCGGGGATTTTCCGGCGCATGAATGGTGCAGCTGAAGCGTTGACGCAGCAGGGTGTTGCCGCCAGTATGGTCGCGATGGTGATGCGTGATAAGGACAGTCGTCAGCACAAGCTGTTGCGCGTCGAGAAAGGCGATCAGCGGCGCAGGATCACCCGGATCAACAGCGACAGCGTGCTGTCCATCGTGTATCACCCAAATATAATTGTCCTCGAACGCAGGCAATGAAATAAGTGTCAGCATGGGGGGCGTGGAGACAGAAGGTATGACTATGGTACCCAAGCTGGAGGCAGACTGGTTTGAAACCCCGCTCGGTCAGCATGTGCTGTATCGCGAGCAGCGCTATTTCGATCACGCTGTCTCGGACGTATTCGGGTTTAATGCGGTCCAGGTCGGGCTGCCGCAGATTGATTTTCTGCGCAACAGCCGGATTCCGCTGCGCGTGACCTGTGCCGTGGCGCCGACGGCCGGGGTGCGGGCCGATGCCATGTTCTTGCCGTTCGAGAACCAGTCGCTGGACTTGCTGCTACTGCCACATGTGCTTGAATTCAGTGCGCATCCGCATCAGGTGCTGCGCGAGGCCGAGCGGGTGTTGCGCCCGGAAGGTCGTCTGGTGATGGCTGGATTTAACCCGCGCAGCTTGTGGGGGCTGGCGCGAACGTTGCAGGGCGGTGAACGTGGCTACCCGTGGAATGGCAGCTTTTTGAATATTTCACGGGTCAAAGACTGGATGGTGCTATTGGGGCTCGAGGTGGCGGCGGGCAGCATGTGTTGTTACCGTCCGCCGATCAACAAGGAGAACTGGCTGCGGCGCATGCGCTTCATGGAACCGGCGGGGGATCGCTGGTGGGCCATGGGAGGTGGGGTGTATTTTTTGCAGGCAGTGAAGCGTGTGCATGGAATGAACGTTATCCTGCCGCAGTGGAAAAAGCCGGTGACACAACGTTTGTTATCACCCGCAGCCAAGGTCATTCATCTAAAACAGTATCGAGTACGACGTGAACGCTGACACTATCTATATATATAGCGATGGCGCCTGTAAAGGCAATCCAGGGGCAGGCGGCTGGGGCGCCTTGCTGGTGTCGAGCGGACACAGCAAGGAAATCTGCGGCGGAGAAGCCAATACCACCAATAACCGTATGGAAATGACGGCCGTGATCCGTGCGCTGGAGTCGTTGAAACGGCCGTCTAGCATTGAGGTTCATACCGACTCCCAGTATGTGCAAAAAGGCATCAGCGAATGGATGACCGGCTGGAAAAAACGCAACTGGCGCACCGCCGACGGCAAGCCGGTCAAGAATCAGGATTTATGGTTGCAACTGGATTCCTTGAGCCAGTTGCACAGCATTAAATGGAAGTGGGTCAAGGGTCATTCGGGGCACCCGGAAAATGAGCGTGCCGATGCGCTGGCCAATCAGGGCGTGCTGCAGGCGATTTCAACCTAAAAACCGCAGTTGACCGCTTGTAACTGCATGGAGAGTCACATGAACACCGAGTTTTCTGTCTTCGATGGCGTTCACCGTTCAGGTGACACCGCTACGCACCCACTGGCACGTCTGGATGTGCGCCTGCCTTTGTCGCGCCTCCTTGCAGGCCACGGCCTGCGGCGTCGTTGCTTCGCGGCAGACACCCGCCCAAACGCACCATCGGGCGCGTCCAACTGCGGTTTCTAGGTTCAAACTGATATGGCCACACGACAAATCATCCTCGACACCGAAACCACCGGCCTCGACCCCAATTCGGGTCATCGCATCATCGAAGTGGCCGCCGTGGAAATGATCAACCGGCGTTTGACTGGAAATCATCTGCATCGTTATGTGAATCCCGACCGCGATATCGACGCCGGGGCGATGCACGTGCACGGCATCACCCCCGAGTTTTTGCAGGATAAACCCCGCTTTGCGGATATCGCGCGTGAGTTTGTCGACTTCATCCAGGACGCCGAGCTCATCATTCACAATGCGCCATTCGACGTGGGTTTCCTCAATATGGAACTGCGTCTGCTGGACATGCCGCTGTTGCCCAATTGGTGCGACAGCGTGACCGACACCCTGGTCATGGCCAAGGCGCTGCATCCCGGCCAGCGCAACAACCTGGACGCGCTGTGCAAACGTTATGCGGTGGACAATGCAGCGCGCACCTTGCACGGCGCCTTGCTCGACTGCGAACTGCTGGCAGCGGTGTATCTGGCGTTAACGCGCGGACAGGAAAGTCTGTCAATCGGTCTGGAAGAGCGTAGCGTGCAGGCTGATCAGGTGGCCGCACGTACGCGCCCCAAACCGGGTTTGCTGGCGGCTTCGGCAGAAGAATTGACGATGCATGCCTCTCTGCTTGAGGCAATCAGCCAGGAGAGCAAAGGGACCTGTCTGTGGCGTGATGTGCTTCAGGCTCCCAACAGGGGTAGCGATTGACAGCTTGGTGGGCACTCAAGCGGGCGGGGCTGCGGCGCATCGCAAGCTGGGTGTTCGCCGGCATGATAGGCGTGTCGGGTCAGGCTGTCGCCGCGCAGGTGGCGATTGTGATGAGCGACGACTCCATGCCTTATCAAGAAGTTTACAAGGTTATACGCGCCCAGCTCACAGCCGCGGGCCATGACGTAAGCCAGGCCTATGCGGAGGGTTTGGCTGCCAATTCATTGAACGAGGCGCGCTTGATGGTTGCAGTGGGGGTTCGCGCTGCCGATGTGTTGTCTTCTTCGTCAAACCTCTCCCCCGTGTTGGCGGTACTGGTGCCCAGAGCCTGGTTCATCAAAGGCGGACGTGTCCGTTTGTCTGATGGCGGACGCCGTTCGGTGTCAGCCATTTACCTCGACCAGCCACTCGACCGCCAGGCGCGGCTGATCCGGCTGGCCTTTCCGGAAGCACGCCGAGTGGGTGTGTTGCTGAGTGCGGAACAAATGGGGTTGGCGGGCGAACTGGAAGAGGCACTCAGGCCGCAGCGCCTCGGACTGATGCATGCCACGGTGGCTGAAGGTGAGCGACTGATAGCGCCCCTTGAGCAGGTGTTGAGTGAAACCGATGTGTTGTTGGCCTTCCCCGATCCACTGGTTTTTAATCGTAATACCGCGCAAAGCCTTTTTTTGACGTCTTACCGCTACCGTGATCCGGTGGTAGGTTATTCGCGTTCGATGACGCGGGCAGGCGCGCTGGTTTCGCTGTATTCGACTCCCAGCCAGATCGGCCGGCAGGCTGCGGAATGGACGCGGAATGCGCTGAATGGCGCGACGGTCAGCTTGCCGTTACCCGCGCATCCCGTGTACTTCGAAGTTTCAATCAATGATCAGGTTGCGCGTTCGCTCGGCTTTTCGTTGCCGTCTGAAGATGAGCTGGAAAAGCGTTTGGGAGAGGTGCGGTAATGACAGCAACATGGGGAATACGGGGGCGAGTGATCGGTCTGGCTGTGATGCCGGTTGCGATCGTGGGCATGTTGCTGCTGTTCCAGTTAATCAGCGGAAAAATTGATGATCTTGATGAGTCCTTGCGCACCCGTGCGGTTGCCATCGCGCGTCAGCTGGCGCCAGCGGCCGAGTATGGGGTGGCATCGGGCAATATCAGGGTGTTGCAGACCCTGCTCGAGACAACCGCCATCGAGCCCGACATCCGGGGGGTGGCAGTCTTTACTGATAACGGCTTGCGTTTGACTCAGGTGGGTCAAGGCACCTGGATAGACCCGGAGCATGCCAAGCTGCCTTCTGGACACATACACCTGATTGAATATCCGAACCGGCTGGTTTATTACGCGCCGATCAGCCGGACTGAAGTAGCGGTTGACGATTACGAAATGCTGGATACTTCGGCTGCCGCGTCGGGAAAGTCGGCTCGTTTGATTGGCTGGGTCGGACTGGAGGTTTCACGCAGTGCGACCATCCAGAGTCAGCGCGATGCCATTCTGCGCAGTTTACTGATCTTGCTGGCAGGGTTGAGCGTCAGTCTTTACCTGGCTTGGCGCATAGGCCGTCAGATCACGCGCCCGATCCTGGCGCTGACCCACACCGTCAGCCGTATCGGTGAAGGGCACCTGGACGCGCGCGTGGAGCAGACCGGAGAAGCCGAGCTGGGCGTGCTGCAACGCGGCATCAATCACATGGCGGCACATTTGCAGGCGATGCAGGACCAGATGCAGGAGAAAATCGATCAGGCCACTGCGCGACTGGTTTATCAGGCCAGCCACGATGCCTTGACCGGTTTGATCAATCGCCACGAATTCGAACAACGCCTGGAGCGCACCTTGTTGTCCGCGCTGCAGCAAGGTCGTGAACATGCTCTGTGTTACATGGATCTTGATCAGTTCAAGGTCATCAACGATACCTGCGGCCATGCTGCGGGCGATGAACTGCTGTTGCAACTGGCCCTGATGCTCAAAGCCAACTTGCGTGAACGCGACACGCTGGCTCGCCTGGGAGGCGACGAGTTTGCGTTGTTGCTGGAAAACTGCAGCATCAAGGACGCGCTGGAAGTGGCGGATACCTTCCGCTCCGAAGTCCAGCGCTTCCGCTTCAAATGGGAAGACCGCATCTTTGCCGTTGGCATGAGCGTGGGCATGGTGGCGATCAATCGCGACAGCGGGACGGCAGCGAATCTGCTGTCAGCCGCCGATGCAGCGTGTTATGTGGCCAAGGACCGCGGCCGCAACCAGATCCACCTATACGAAATCCGGGATATCGATCTGGCGCGTCATCGAGGGGAAATGCAGTGGGTAACGCGGATCCATCGGGCTTTGGAAGAGGGTCATCTACGCCTGTCCTGGCAGGAAATCCGCAGAACCGATGGTGAAGCAGGCGATACGCGCCACGTGGAGTTGTTGTTGCGGATGATAGACGACGATGGCAGTGATATTTTGCCGATGGCCTTTATCCCGGCAGCCGAGCGTTATTCCATCATGCCTTCGCTCGATAGCTGGGTGATCGAAGAAACACTACGGCTATGCAAGCGCTATCTGGCTGTCAGGCAGGCGCAGCATTGTTTGTTTGCCATTAATTTATCGGGTGCTTCGTTGAAAGCGCCAATCTTCCGCCAAAAACTGTTGGCGCAGTTGCAGGAAAACCCTGAGATGGGGCCGCATTTATGCTTCGAAATCACCGAGACCGCCGCCATCGGCAATCTTGGTGTCGTCAACGAATTTATCGAGGCCATGCGCGAATTCGGTTGCAGCTTTGCGCTTGACGACTTTGGTAGCGGCCTGTCGTCATTCATCTATCTGAAGAATCTGAAAGTGGATTTCCTCAAGATTGACGGCGCCTTTGTGCGCGATATCGCCAACAATCCCGTTGATCGGTCCATGGTCGAGGCCGTCCATCGCATCGGGCATCAGATGGGTCTCAAAACCGTGGCTGAATATGTCGAGTCAGACGAGATTCTCGCGATCCTGCGTCAGATCGGGGTGGATTTCGTACAGGGCAATGCGGTGCATAGCCCTGAGCCGCTGGAGTCGTTATGCGGGTCTACGTGTCTGTAGGCGTTTAGAGGGGCTATCAGTTATTGATCCCGAAGCCAGCATCGATTACCGCCTGTTCCAGCGCAGTACGCGCTATGGCTGAGGAGTCGAACGTTACGCGGGCCTGGCCGGGATTCAGGGTGACTTCGGCGCTTTGAACGCCAGGCAATGCCGTAAGCACTTTTTGCACACTGCTGACACAGCCGCCACAGGTCATGCCGGTTACGGACAAGGTGATTTCGGTCATGCTGAACCTCAAAAGATAATTGAGGCTTGATTGTATTCCATCGTTGAACCAAAAATGGCTACGCAGAACACCTTGCGTGACACGGCGTATTGCCGGTGGCGTGCCCTGGCTTGATTGCCTGGGGGCAGGTTTACTTTTTGCGCGGGCGGTTGCGCAGGGCTTCCTTGGTATGGTCGATCAGACGGTCGGCCACGACTTCAGCGTCGACGGTAAAGGAGCCATCAGCCAGCGCTGCCTTGACTGATTCGATCTTGCCGACATCGGTAATATCAACTGAAGCCAGGTCGGATTCCAGCGTACGGATGCGGGTGCTGGAATCAGTCAGGGTCAGGGAATCGCTTGCACCAGCGGTAGGCGCGGGGGATTTTCCTGCACCCTTGCCCTTGGCGGAAGAAACTTTGGAAGCGGCGGGAGGGGTGATGCGTTTGTCGATTTTCACGGGGGTTCCTGGACGCGTTTATACGATCTTTGGCTAATTGAGTACTCAATCGTTTATCGGCATCCTGAAGGATTTCTTTAGCGCCCCAGAAGGGGAAGTATCCCGTCCAGCCCAACCTGGCTTAGCGCATGGCTGGCCTGCTCGCGCACCACTGGCTTGGCCCGGTAGGCGATGCTGACACCCGCTTCGGCCATCATTTTCAGGTCATTGGCACCGTCGCCCATGGCGATCACCTGCGCAGGGGCGAGATTCAGCTCGGATCGCACCCGGTTGAGCCAGTCGGCCTTGCCCTGGGCGTCCACGATGTCACCCAGCACCCGTCCGGTCAGTTTGCCGTCAACGATTTCGAGCGTGTTGGCGGCTGTGTAGTCGAGACTTAATCGGGGCTTTAGCCGTTCGGTGAAGAAGGTGAAGCCCCCGGATACCAGCAAGGTCTTGATTCCGGCCGCCTGGACGGTGGCCAGGAGTGTCTCGGCGCCCGGCGAAAGCTTGAGTCGCTCGTCGTATACCCGTTGCAAGGCGGATTCGTCCAGCCCCGCCAGCAGAGACACGCGCCGGCGCAGGCTTTCGGCGAAGTCGATTTCGCCGCGCATGGCGGCCTCGGTAATCGCCGACACCTGCGGTTTCAGCCCTTGCATGTCGGCAATCTCGTCGATGCACTCGATGGTGATCAACGTGGAATCCATGTCCATCACCAGCAGGCCAAAGTCGCTGATTCGACGCTCGGCCGGTACCCAGCCGCAGTCGAGTGCCTGGGCGTCGCAGAATGCAGCCACTTCGGCACGCAGGCTTTCGTCGGCAGACAGCAGCTTGAATGCCGTGGATGAAATGGCTTCGATCGCCGTGGCCGAAGTGAGTTTGGCCAGGTGCTTGAGACTGGGCGTAGGGATGTCGTTTCCCTGAACAATTAGGTTCATGTATTTGTATAAATCAGGTTGTTATTGAAATAACTTAAACAATGTTATGACATTGGCTGCCCGCGCTTCAGGCGGCGAACTGACATTCAAACGCAGGCGGTCTTCTCCTGCCAGTTTAATGTCACGCCGGGTCTGGATCAGCTTGATGATTCTGCCCGGATCGATCGGTGGCTGCGGGATGAACTGCAGCAGGATGCTGTCTTCATTGGCGTCGACCTTCATGACCCCCAGCGGTTTGGCGACCAGACGCAGCCGATGGGTGTCGACCAGTGCCCGCGCGGGGTCGGGTAACAGCCCAAACCGGTCAATCAGTTCTTCCTGCAACTCGGTCAGGTCGTCCATGCTGTGCACGCTGGCCAGGCGTTTGTACAGTACCAGGCGTTCGTGGACGTCGGGGCAATACTCCACCGGCAGCAGCGCGGGCAGATGCAGGTTGATTTCGGACACCACGCCCAATGGCTGGCTCATGTCCGGTTCATGGCCGGCTTTGAGGCTGGCCACCGCGCCTGCCAGCATGTCGTTATAAAGTGAAAAACCGACTTCGATAATTTCGCCGCTCTGTTTGTCGCCCAGCACTTCGCCGGCGCCACGGATTTCCAGATCGTGCATGGCGAGATGAAAGCCCGACCCCAGTTCTTCCAGCATTTGAATGGCTTCCAGGCGTTTCTTGGCCTGCGGCGTCAGGGTGCGGTCCTCTTCCACCAGCAGATAAGCGAAAGCCTGGTGGTGCGAGCGTCCGACCCGGCCGCGCAGCTGGTGCAATTGCGCCAGGCCGAACTTGTCGGCGCGGTTGATCAGGATGGTGTTGGCGGTGGGGATGTCGATGCCGGTTTCGATGATGGTGGTGCACAG
>JASJPF010000074.1:12829-24112 GCA_031426835.1 Thiobacillus sp. | reverse complement strand
CGCGGGTGCGCTGCATGTAGTCGGCCACGCCGGGATAGCGCGCGAAGTAGCGGTCAATGTAAGCCTGCGCGGCCGACCGATCCAGATTGAGTTGTCCGGCCAGTCCGAAGGCCGACATGCCGTAGATCAGGCCGAAGTTGATGACCTTGGCCATGCGCCTCTGGTCGGAAGAGACTTCGTCCAGCGCGGCGCCGAACACTTCGGCAGCGGTGGCGGTGTGAATGTCGAGATCGTTGGCAAACGCGTTCAGCAAGCCGGGGTCGTCGGACAGGTGCGCCATGATGCGCAGCTCGATCTGTGAATAGTCGGCCGACACCAGCAAATGTCCGGGCGGCGCGATGAACGCCTCGCGGATGCGGCGGCCTTCGGCGGTGCGCGCGGGAATGTTCTGCAGGTTGGGGTCGGAGCTCGACAGCCGCCCGGTGACGGCGGTGGCCTGCGAATAGCTGGTATGTACCCGACCGGTTTTGGGGTGCACCATCAGCGGCAGCTTGTCGGTATAGGTCGATTTGAGCTTGGCCATGCCGCGGTAGTCGAGGATTGCCCGCGCGATCGGGTGGTCCAGCGCCAGTTGCTCCAGCGTGTCCTCATCGGTGGACGGCGCGCCCCCCGGCGTTTTCTTGATGACCGGCAGGCCTTTTTGCGTGAATAAAATATCGCCGATCTGCTTGGGCGAACTCATGTTGAACGGCTGGCCGGCTTCCTGATAGGCACGCTGTTCGAGTTCCAGCATCTTCTTGCCGAGCTCGCCGCTCTGGATGGCGAGCAGGGTGCGGTCGAGCAGCACGCCGTTGCGCTCCATGCGGAACAGGATCGCGGCCACCGGCAGTTCGATCTGGCGATAGACGTACTCGAGCTTGTCCGATGCGGCGATCTGCGGCGCCAGCGCATCGCGTACGCGCAGCGTCACATCGGCATCCTCTGCCGCGTATTCGCCGGCTTGTTCGATCGCCACCTGCTCGAAGCCGATGCGCGAGGCGCCCTTGCCGGTGACGTCGTCGTAACTGATCGTCGCCAGTCCCACATGACGCGTGGTCAGGCTGCCCAACTCGTGTGGCTGGTGCGCTTCCAGCACATAAGACTGCAGCAGCGTGTCGTCCAGCACGCCGCTGTGTTCGACGCCGCCGAGCGTGATGCCGTAGTTGGCAAATATGTGGCGGTCGTACTTGAGGTGCTGGCCGATGATTTTGGGAACGGGGTTTTCCAGCAGCGGCTTGAGTTTGGCCAGCGTGGCGTCGCGGTCCAGCTGTTCGGGCGCACCGGCGTAATGGTGCGCCAGCGGCACATAGGCGGCGACACCCGCTTCGGTCGCAAACGAGATGCCGACCAGTTCGGCCTGCATGGCGTTGAGGCCGGTGGTTTCGGTATCGAGCGCAAACGCAGGCGCGGCGTTCAGTTTGGCGATCCAGGCGTCGAGTGCGGCTTCGGTCAGGATTGTGTCGTAATGCGCGCGGTGGTCGCCGCTGTTGTCCTGCTCGGGTTCGGCGGGCGCTTCGGTGGCGGCGGCGTCGAGTTCGCGCAGCCAGGCGCGGAACACATAACGTTCGAACAGCGGGCGCAGGGTGTCGACGTCGCGCGGCTGCAGCGTCAGGCTGTCGAGTTCGAACGGCAGGGCGACATCGGTCTTGATCGTGATCAGTGCACGTGCCTGCGGCAACCAGTCCAGCGCATTGCGCAGGTTGTCGCCGACCACGCCCTTGATTGCGTCGGCATGCGCCACCAGATTGTCGAGCGAGTCGTATTCGGTCAGCCACTTCACGGCCGTTTTGGGGCCACACTTGGGCACGCCGGGCACGTTGTCCACGGTGTCGCCGATCAGGGTCAGGTAATCGATGATGCGATCGGGCGGTACGCCGAATTTCGCGGTCACACCCGTTTCGTCGAGCGTTTCATCGCTCATGGTGTTGACCAGCGTGACGTGGTCGTTGACCAGTTGCGCCATGTCCTTGTCGCCGGTGGAGACGATGCTGCAGATGTTCTGTTTGGCCGCTTCCACCACCAGGGTGCCAATCACGTCGTCGGCCTCGACGCCGTCGATCACGATGAGCGGCCAGCCTTCGGCGCGGATCGCGGTATGCAACGGCTCGATCTGGCTGCGCAGATCGTCCGGCATCGGCGGTCGCGTCGCTTTGTATTCGGGATAGAGGTCGTCGCGGAAAGTCTTGCCCTTTGCGTCGAATATGCAGGCGATATAATCGGCCGCATGGTCGCGGCGCAGCTTGTGCAGCATCGACAGCACGCCCTTGATCGCATTGGTTGGCTCACCCGCCGGATTACGTAAATCGGGCAGCGCATGAAACGCACGATAGAGATAGGACGAACCGTCCACCAATAGCAGGGTTTTTCTGGATGGGCTTACACTGGGCTGGTTCAATTTGGAAGCACTCACGAGGCGCACAGTATGCACTTGGATAAATTACCGATCTCCGCTGACCCGGCGCGTACCGCCGAAAATGACTACTCGGCGCGCGAATCGTGGCGAATGCTGGGGATTATGGCAGAGTTCGTCGAGGCAACCGAGCGCTTGGCGTCCATCCGCCCCGCTGTTTCGATCTTCGGCAGTGCACGGACGCCCCCCGATCACGCCTATTACATGCTGACCGAGGAAATCGCGCGCAAGCTGTCCGATTCCGGATTTTCGGTCATTTCCGGCGGCGGCCCCGGCATCATGGAAGCCGCCAACAAGGGCGCGTATTTTGGCAAGTCGCCGAGCATCGGTCTGAACATCCAGCTGCCCCACGAACAAAGCGGCAACGCCTATCAGGACATCAGCCAGACTTTCAAGCATTTCTTTGCGCGCAAGGTCATGTTCGTCAAGTTCGCGGCGGCCTATGTGGTCATGCCCGGCGGCTTCGGCACGCTGGACGAACTGTCCGAAGCGCTGACCCTGATCCAGACCGGAAAAATCCCCCGCATCCCCATCATCCTGGTGGGGGCCAGCTTCTGGAGCGGGCTGATCGAGTGGTTCAAGGCCACCCTGACCGCAGAAGGCATGATTGCGGCCGAGGATATCGACCTGATGCAGATTATTGATACGCCTCAGGAAGTGGTCGACGCCATCTTCAACCATTATGAAAAACGCGGTTTCATGCCTTCACTGGCCGAGCGCGAAATCCAGCTCAGCCTGTAAAACCTCGACTGTTCAGCTAGACTTCAGATTATCAGACCCCCGGAGTTATTTATGCGTTATCCCATCTTGTTGTTGGCCCTGATGTTGAGCAGCCTGGCCGTCGCGGCGCCCCCATCCGATCGCCCGCCCGGTCTCAAGCCTGTGCCTGGCGGCGCGCCGGGGCCCGATGACGTACCCGCGGTGACGATCAAACCCAGCGGCCAGGGGAGCGTGGTCGAATACCGTACCAACGGCAAGCTCTACATGATCAAAGTCATCCCCAAGGTCGGCAAGCCGTATTACCTTATCGACTCGAAAGGCGATGGCCAGTTTGCCCGGCAGGACAGCCTCGATTCCGGCATGCGGCCGCCGATGTGGGTGGTGAAAGAGTTCTAAAGCAGACCGTGACGGATCGGGAATAAAGCCCGTGCGTCGGTTAAAATCCGCCGCATGACTCCCGCATCCAATCAAGATATCCCGCGCAAAGTTGCGGCCAGCGAAGGCTTCCAGTGGGTGGCCGCTGGTTTTCGCCTGTACCGCAAAAACCCCTTGTTGTTGTCCGCTGCCTTCGGCGTGCTGTTCGGCACGGTGATGGCGCTCGGCCTGATCCCCGTGGTGGGCGGCTCGCTGTCCGAGCTGGCTTCGCCCCTGATGGTGGCGGGCTTCATGGCGGCCTATCGCGCACTTGATCGCGGCAACGATCTTGAACTGCCGCAATTCATGGCAGGCGTGCAGGGGCCAGCGGTTCCGCTGATGGCGGTGGGCGCGGTGCAACTGCTCGGCACTTTGCTGATCGGGCAGGTCATGCTCGGCATGGGGTTTGATCCGCAGGCCGTGCTGGATACTGCCAAGAGTGGCAAAGCCTCCCCGGCAGAAATGCAGGCGGTGATGAATCAGGCCATGCCGGCGATGTTCACCGGGCTGCTGCTGTTTGTTCCGCTCATCATGGCGACCTGGTTCGCCCCCGCGCTGATCCTGTTTGGCGGTGCGCGGCCGGCTACCGCATTGGGGGTGAGCCTGCGTGCCGTCGCCAAAAACTGGACTGCCATGCTGATGAACAGTTTGGCGCTGGGCCTGCTGCTGTTCTTTGCTGCATTGGCGCCGATGCTGCTGGGTCTGTTGATCGCGATGCCGATCCTGTTCGGCTCACTGTACGCCTCGTATCAGGCGATTTTTGCGGTCTGGGCAGACGATAACGCGCCGCCTGTCGATAACGTGGTGCCGCTGAACCCAACTGATAATTCAGACCGCTGACAGATTGGCGTAAGCCAGCGCCAGCCACTTCGTTCCTTCATTGCGAAACTTCACCTGCACGCGCGCATCCGAGCCGCGCCCTTCAAAATCGATGATGATGCCGGTGCCGAACTTGGCATGGGCGACGCTCTGCCCCACGTTGAAACCGGTGTCGTTGCCGAGTTGCGGGCTGCGCGGCGCGGCGGGTGCGGTGTAGCCGCCCGACGCTTTATGTCCTTGTGAGGGTGGTGTGCTGCCGGATGCATAAACCGGTTCGCGGCGATTGAGATTAAGCAACACCTGTTCCGGCAATTCGCTCAGAAAACGCGACGGCACGTTGTAACGAATCTGGCCGTGCAGCATGCGCGACTGCGTGTGCGAAATATACAAGCGGCGGCGTGCGCGGGTGATCGCCACATACATCAGCCGGCGTTCTTCTTCCAGGCCGTTTTCTTCGTTTGCGCTTTGCTCGTGCGGGAACAAGCCTTCTTCCAGCCCGGTGATGAACACGGCGTGAAACTCCAGCCCTTTGGCGGCGTGCACCGTCATCAGTTGCAGCGCGTCATTACCGGCGCCAGCCTGGTGTTCTCCTGCTTCCAGCGCGGCGTGGGCCAGAAAAGCATCGAGCACCGGTAACGTCTCGGTCCCCCCCGGCGCTGCCGCACCCGGCGTATCGTCGCGCCCTGCACTGGATTCCACGACGTCGTTTTCCTCCGAGAAGAGCGCCGCTGCGTTGACCAGTTCGTTGAGGTTTTCCAGGCGGTCGGCACCGTCCTTGTCGGCACGGTAATAATCCGCCAGCCCGCTGGCTTCGATCACATGATCGATGGCCTCGGGCAAGGGCAGGTCGCGGGTGACCTGCTTGATCTCCTCGATCAGTTTGGCGAACCCGGCCATCTTGCCGCTGCTGGTGCACGCCGCCTGCCACAGGCTGGCGCCCGAACGTGCGGCATTCTCCGCCAGCTGTTCCAGCGTGCGCGCGCCGATGCCGCGGGTGGGAAAGTTCACCACCCGCAAAAATGCGCCGTCGTCTTCCGGGTTGGTCAACAGGCGCAGATAGGCCAGCGCGTGCTTGATTTCCTGGCGCTCGAAAAAGCGCAGCCCGCCGTAGACGCGATACGGCACGCTGGCGGAAAACAGGGCATGTTCCAGCACCCGCGACTGCGCGTTGGAGCGGTACAGCAGCGCCATGTCGCACAGGTTGGTGCCTTCGCGGTTGAGTGCGCGCACTTCTTCCACCACAAAGCGCGCTTCCTCCTGGTCGGAATAGGCGTCGAACACGCGCACCGGTTCGCCTTCGCCTTCCGCCGTCCACAGATTCTTGCCGAGCCGGTGTGCATTCTGCGAAATCAGGGTGTTGGCGGCGGTGAGAATGTGGCCGTGGCTGCGGTAGTTCTGCTCCAGCTTGATCACGTTGCCGTGCGCGTACTCGCGCTCGAACTCGGTCATGTTGGCGGTGTTGGCGCCGCGAAAGGCGTAGATCGACTGGTCGTCGTCGCCCACCGCGAACAGCGCGGCGCGTGGTCCGGCAAACTGTTTCAGCCAGCGGTATTGCAGCGTGTTGGTGTCCTGGAATTCGTCGACCAGGATGTGTTTGAAGCGGTCCTGATAATGCTGCCGCAGCGGTTCGTTGCGGTAGAGCAGTTCGTAGGCGCGCAGCAGCAGTTCGGGAAAATCCGCCACCCCCTCGCGCTGGCATTGCGCGTCGTAGGCTTCGTACAGTTCGGCCAGCCGCATCGAGTAATCGTCGAACGCCTCGGCGTCGCGCGCGCGCCGTCCCGCTTCCTTGTGGCCGTTGATAAACCGCTGCACCTTCTTCGGCTCGAATTTCTCGGTGTCGATGTTCAGCGACCGCATCAGCCGCTTGATCGCCGACAACTGGTCCTGGCTGTCCAGAATCTGGAACGACTGCGGCAACCCCGCTTCACGGTAATGCGTGCGCAGCAGCCGGTTGGTCAGCCCATGGAAAGTGCCGACCCACATGCCGCGCGTGTTGATCGGCAGCATCGCCGAGATGCGCGTCAGCATTTCCTTCGCCGCCTTGTTGGTGAAGGTCACCGCCAGCATCCCCAGCGGCGACACCTGCCCAGTCTGGATCAGCCACACCATGCGGGTGGTCAGCACGCGCGTCTTGCCCGAGCCGGCGCCCGCCAGAATCAGCGCGGACGCATGCGGCAGCGTCACCGCAGCGCGCTGTTCGGGATTGAGGCTTTCCAGCAGATGGGCGTGGCCTTCGGGGGAGGTCGACATCAAGGGTAAAATCGGACGGTCAATCACGAATTATAAAGGCCTCTCCATGGTGAAGATTTTGTTTTTCGGCGATCTGGTCGATACCCTGGGCATGGCGGCCGACGAAATCGCGCTGCCATCCGACGTGACCGATATTGAGCGCCTGCTGTTCGTGTTGTCCCAACGCGGCGAGATGTGGAAAAAAATGCTGCTCGGCAATCCCAAACTGAATATCACCTGCAACAAGCAGTTCGTCGAGAAGTCTTCGCCGGTCAAGGATGGGGATGAGATTGCGCTGGTGGGGTTTTCCGTGATTTAACGCGCAGGATCGGCTATGCCGTGCAAACGCGCGGCAGCCATACGGGGAGTGGGGGGCTCTATTTCTTGACTAAAAAGCCGGCAGCCGACAAACTGAGCAAGTCAGTTAACCAACTATAAACGGGTGCACGGCGATGAGCGCCAGCGTAGATAAAAGAGCGCGTCTGACCGAGGCCGCCGCCAAATTGATCCATCAAAACGGGTTTTCACAGACCTCGCTGGCGGATATTGCCGCGGCGGCGCAGGTGGCGCTGGGCAGCGTCTATTACTACTTCAAAAGCAAGGATGAGGTCGCGCAGGCTATTCTGGATCGGCGGTCGGGCGATATAGGCCGCTTGCTGGAAGAGACGGGGCAGTTGCCCGACCCGCGCGCCCGGCTTGAAGCCTTGATCCAGGTATGGGTGAGCGACCGGGAAATCGATGCCCGGTACGGATGCCCGATTGGCAGTCTTTGTTACGAGCTGGCCAAGGGGCGGGGGCCGTTGAGCGACACTGCGGCGCAGCCCATCAAGCTGCTGGTGTCCTGGTGCGACGAGCAGTTTCGCCTGATGGGTCACGTCGAACAGGCACCTGTACTTGCGCACCATTTGGTGGCTTGCCTGCAGGGAATCAGCTTGTTGGCCAACGCGTATGGCGAACCGGACCTGATTTTGACTGAAGCGGCGTATCTGACCGGATGGTTGGGCACGATCCAGAAAACATGAACACAAGCAACCTGAAAACAGCCAGGTTGTAGAAACCGGTGACGTGCGCGACCGGGTATTTCAACCGCGCAAAACAATAATGAAGGAGACGTTATGAAAATCAAATTGAGCGCAATTGCACTCGCAAGCCTTGTTGTCCTGGCACCGGTCCACCAGGCTTTCGCGGAAACGTTTGCACCTTATGGAACGGCCAAGGTGGACATGCACAAGATGCCGGTTACCGATACGGTATTCGACGTCAACTACGAAGATCCGCAGAAGCTGAACATCCTGTACAACTTCATCAAGAACACCAAGAAGGAAACCGGCGGCAAAGTGGTCGTCGTGACGCACGGACCGGAAATGCGGGCGTTTGCGAAGGAGAATTACGGAAAATATCAGGGTATCGTGGACAAAATGGCTGAACTGGCAAAAGACGGCGTGGAGTTCAAGCTGTGTAACAACGCGATGAAGGCTGCCGGCTACAGTGCGGAAGACATGCATGGCTTCATCACCGTGGTGCCGGCGGGATTCCCTGAGGTTGCCTACTGGCAAGGCAAGGGCTACAGGTACATCAACCCGCTGCCGCTTCCGGTAAAAGACATCCGCTACATCGACCAGCCGCAACTGAAGAAATAAATCGGTACCGAAAAGGGGGCTGGAACGCTAGGGGCCAGCCCCGATTTGTTTATGCATGTGTCTGGAGGCAGCAAGTGAAGTGGAAATATTTACTGATGTCAGTAGTCGCCCTGCCGTTTTGCGCAGGGTATGCCGTTGCCGATACGCAAGCCCCCTGGGGCAGTGCCGCCGAAATCCATCAAACCTATTCCGGGCAGAAAGTGGTATTCGATACCACGTCGGGCACGCTCGCCGGCTTGACCAGCGTGCTGGACCGGGCGAGTTATATCAGCCAGATTGGCGGAGCCGACCCGATGGACGGCAAAATCGTGATCGTGCTGCATGGCGAGTCCATCCCGTTTTTTGCGATCAAGAATTACAAAAAACATCGCGCGCTGATGCAGCGGGCCTATAGACTTTCCGTGGGCGACATCGTCGAATTCAGGCTGTGCAAGGCGGCGGCTCATCTGCAGGGATTCAAGCCCCGGGATATTCATGGCTTCATCAAGATGGTCCCCATGGCCGATGCGGAAATCGTGCGACTTCAGCAGGAAGAAGGATTTTCCTACATGCGCTAGCAGGCAAGCACGATTCATTGGCGTGCGGCGCCCATGGGTTCCGCGAGCACGCTGGATTGCTTCGTGCTGGGCGGAAATGAATGATTCAGCGCCATCCTGGCGGATAATCGGCAGACGCATAAAACGATCAATTCCACCGCCCCTACCCTATGCAAGCTTGCTTCATCATCCGGCCGGACGAGGTTGAAATCACCGCAATTCGCGCACAAGGCGCTGGCGGGCAAAACGTCAACAAGGTTTCCAATGCGGTGCATTTGCGTTTTGACATCGCGGCCTCGTCGCTGCCGGAAGCGATACGCGAGCGGCTTTTGGCACTGGGCGATCAGCGCATCAGCAAGGATGGCATCGTGGTCATCAAGGCGCAGGCATTTCGCAGCCTGGAGAAAAACCGTGCCGAGGCGCTGCGCCGTTTGCATGACCTGATCGCCAGCGTGGCGGTGCTGCCGAAAAAACGCCGGCCGACCCAGCCGACCCGCTCCTCGGTCAAAAAACGGCTGGAGGGCAAGACACGGCGTGCGACAGTGAAAGCAGGACGCGGAAAAATAGTCGAGTAGGGCGGGTCACCAGACCCAGCGCCGAGTGAGATTAATCGTAATGGATTTGAGTTGCCATGAAAGACACGCAGTTAAATAATCCCCTCCATGGCATTACGCTTGAGGGGGTTTTGAATGAGTTGGTGCTTCACTATGGCTGGGATGGCCTGGGGCAGCAGATCGAAATCCGCTGTTTCAATTTCGAGCCCAGCATGGCCTCCAGTCTGAAATTTCTGCGGCGCACGCCGTGGGCCCGAACCCGGGTCGAGACGCTCTATGTCAACCTGGTGCAAGCACGGACAAGCCCCGAGTCAACCCCGGAAAAACCCCAATGACCTACGAAGAGTTTCTGGACGAAGTCACCACGCTCATCACGGAAAAATATGATCTGGACGACGAGGAGGCCATCGAGATGGTGATGCGCGCCCAGGCGGACGACTTTTTTAGCGGGCATGACGACGATCCGTCGATCTGCACGCTGGATCGGGCGCACCAGGACGCGAAAGCGGTATTCATGACTTACCAGTGAGCGGCATCGCGCTTGCCATGTCGGTTTGCACGGGATGCGGGTTGTGCTTAAGTGCCTGATTGGCGGCCTGTTTCGAGTGTCGCGGGTTGAATCCGGCAGGCAAGTCGCCCCTTGAAGGCTCATGCCTTGGTATAGTTCTGACTTGCGGACAGGAATTACCCCTGCTCCCATGAGATAGGCAGCATTTCATTCGGCCCTAGCGGCTATCAAAGGAGGTCTTTTGGCCAAACCCAATTACCAGTACGAGAAGCGCCAGAGGGATCTGGCCAAGAAGCAGAAACAGGAAGAGAAACGTCGGCAAAAGCTTGCGGCCAAGGCGGCCGAAGAAGGAGGCGCAGCCTCACCCGAGGATTCCTCTGACAACACAGCAGAGGCTGCAGCGACGCCGGGCAACGAGACGGCGCCTGACGCGTAAATGGTCTGCAAGGCGGGGGGGTACGGACGTTCACTTCTTGAGCGAAGCCTTTCCCGCACCCATCAAAAACGGAGCCCAGGGCTCCGTTTTTGATGGGTGCAAAACCTGTCTTATTTGTTTTTGTTCGCGATCATGTCCTGAATGATCGGCGCCAGGATCAGTTCCATGGAAAACCCCATCTTGGCGCCCGGCACCACGATGGTGTTGCGGCGCGACATGAAGGAATTGGGGATCATGTTCAGCAGGTAAGGGAAATCAACGCCCTTGGGCTCGCTGAAACGAATCACGATGAAGCTTTCGTCAGGCGTCGGGATGTCGCGCGAGATGAAGGGGTTGGAGGTATCAACGGTGGACACGCGCTGGAAGTTGATGTCGGTGCGCGAGAACTGCGGGGTGATGTAGTTCACATAGTCCGGCATGCGGCGCAGGATGGTGTCGACGATCACATCGGCCGAATAGCCGCGCTCGGCACTGTCACGGTGAATTTTCTGGATCCATTCGAGGTTGACGATGGGCACCACGCCAATGCCAAGGTCGACATGCTTGGCGATGTCGGCATTGTCGGTTTTTACCAGGCCGTGCAGGCCTTCGTAAAACAGTACATCGGAACCGCCGGGCACATCCTCCCACGGGGTGAATTCGCCGGGGTTGAGGCTGGTATTGAGGCGCTTGTTATGTTCGGCGGCTTCTTCGTCGCTGTGGATATAGAAGCGCTTCTTGCCGCTGCCGGTTTTACCGTAGGTCTCGAACAGTTCGGCCAGCTTGGCGAAATCGTTGGACTGCGGGCCGAAGTGGCTGAACGACATGTTGCCTTCGGCCTCGGCTTTTTTGACGGCAGCCTTGAAATCAACCCGCGACAGGCTGTGAAAGCTGTCGCCTTCGATCACGGCAGCGTTGATTCTTTCGCGGAAGAAAATGTGCTCAAACGCGCGCTTGACGGTGGTGGTGCCGGCGCCGGATGAGCCCGTGACCGCAATGACGGGATGCTTCTTGGACATGCTGGGACTCCCTGAAGAGGTAAATATAAAAGCGTAACCG
>JASJPF010000074.1:0-12729 GCA_031426835.1 Thiobacillus sp. | reverse complement strand
GCTTGTCACTTGCGGGCCACGGCGCCGGGTTTCGGCTTTACTGGGCAAATTCGAGCCGTTCCTCGAGCTTTTTTAGCGCGGCTGCGGCGCAGGCGGCATCTTTTTCGCCACCGGGCGCCCCGGATACCCCTATGGCCCCTATCAGGCTGCCGGCAGCACGAATGGGCAGCGCGCCGTCCATCACGATCAGTCCGGACATGTGGTTGAGTTCGGGACGGATATCGCTGCGCGCGGCCCGGAAGGCGCCCGAATCGATCCCCGACATGATGGTCATGCCGGCCTTGCGTTCGGCAATTTCCAGCGTGTGACGGGCCGCCAGCGTATCGCGCAGCGCGACCTGAACGTTGCCGGCGCGGTCGAGCACCACGGCGGACACATTGTAGCCATCCTTGCGGCAGGCCTCGATCGAGGCCATGGCGATGTCGCGCGCCATTTCCAAGCCGATCTGTTTGACGGGCAGCACGTCGACCGCTGTTGCAGGCAGGGAAGCCAGCAACAAGGCTGCAAACGCGGTGTATGAAGTCAACTTGTTCATGGGATTTCCTTTTGGGTGGAAAGTCATCGACTCGATACAAGTCGGACAGTATCCATAATAGAGTAGCGGCTATGTCGTGGTTTGCCAGCGGTAGGGCTTGTCCGATGAGCGGGCGAAGCGGCGGGGTGGGCGGGTATAATCAGCCGCCTTGAAACTGTGCGGTTGTTGCAATGCAAGAAAAATATCTTCCCTCGGAAATTGAGCACACCGCGCAGGCGCAATGGGCCGCCAGCCAGACCTACCGCGCCAGCGAGGCATCCGATCGCCCGAAATACTATTGCCTGTCGATGTTTCCCTATCCTTCGGGCAAGCTGCACATGGGCCATGTGCGCAACTACACCATAGGCGACGTGCTGGCGCGGTATCACACGCTACGCGGATTCAACGTGATGCAGCCGATGGGTTGGGACGCCTTTGGCCTGCCGGCCGAGAACGCGGCCATTGCCAACGGCGTGCCGCCAGCCGCCTGGACCTACGCCAACATCGACCACATGCGCACGCAGTTGCAGGCGCTGGGCTTTGCGGTTGACTGGTCGCGTGAACTCGCCACCTGCAAGCCGGATTACTACCGCTGGGAACAGTGGCTGTTCACCCGCCTGTTCGAAAATGGCGTGATTTACAAGAAGCTGGCCACCGTGAACTGGGATCCGGTCGACCAGACCGTGCTGGCCAACGAACAGGTGATCGACGGGCGCGGCTGGCGCTCCGGCGCGCTGGTCGAAAAGCGCGACATCCCGATGTATTTTTTCCGCATCACCCAGTATGCCGACGAGTTGCTCGCCGGGCTGGACAATCTGCCAGGCTGGCCGGAGCGGGTGAAAACCATGCAGGCCAACTGGATCGGCAAGAGTGTCGGCGTGCGTTTTGCCTTTCCCTACACGCTCGACGGTCAGGACGAAAAGCTGTGGGTGTTCACTACCCGCGCCGACACCATTATGGGCGTGACTTTCTGCGCCGTGGCGGCCGAGCATCCGCTCGCCACCCGCGCGGCGCAGGATAACCCCGCGCTGGCCGCCTTCATCGCCGAATGCAAGCAGGGTAGCGTCGCCGAAGCCGACATGGCGACGATGGAAAAGAAGGGCATGGACACCGGCGTCAAAGTCACCCATCCGCTCACCGGCGAAGCCATCCCGGTGTGGATCGGCAACTACGTGTTGATGAGCTACGGTGACGGTGCGGTGATGGCGGTGCCGGCACACGACGAGCGTGATTTTGGCTTTGCGCAGAAATATGACCTGCCGATCAAGCAGGTTATAAAATCTGGAACGCAAGTTGAAATTGAAAAAGAACTTGCAAGCAAAGACTGGAACGAAGCTGGCCGTGCACAGTGGGAAGAAAATTTAGCCAAATTCAAATTCTCGACTGATGGCTGGCAAGACTGGTACGAGACCAAAGACGGTGTGTGCGTCAATTCCGGCAAGTACGATGGCCTCGATTACACAACAGCGGTGGACGCCATTGCCACCGACCTCGAAGCGCTGAACCTCGGTGAAAAGAAAACCCAGTTCCGCCTGCGCGACTGGGGCATTTCGCGCCAGCGCTACTGGGGGTGCCCGATTCCGATTGTGCATTGCGACAGCTGCGGCGATGTACCGGTGCCAGCCGATCAGTTACCGGTGGTGCTGCCGGAAGACGTGGTTCCGGATGGCTCGGGCAACCCGCTCAACAAGCGCGCGACCTTCGTCAATTGCGATTGTCCGACATGCGGCGAACCCGCACGCCGCGAGACCGACACCATGGACACCTTTGTCGAGTCGTCGTGGTACTACGCGCGCTATGCCTGCCCGGATTTCGACGGCGGCATGCTCGATTCGCGCGCCAACCAGTGGTTGCCGGTCGATCAATACGTCGGTGGCATCGAGCATGCGATTTTGCACCTGTTGTATGCGCGATTTTTCCACAAGTTGATGCGCGATGAGGGGCTGGTGGCGAGTGACGAACCCTTCCTGAATCTGCTGACGCAAGGCATGGTCATTGCCGACACGTATTACCGCGAATCGGCTGACGGCAAGAAAACCTGGTTCAACCCGGCCGATGTGACAGTTCGAGATGGGGTTGCGATCTGCATGACCGATGACCAGCCGGTTATCGTGGGCGGCATCGAAAAAATGTCGAAGTCCAAAAACAATGGCGTGGATCCGCAGGCCTTGATCGACCGCTACGGTGCCGATACCGCGCGTCTGTTCACCATGTTCGCCGCGCCGCCCGAACAAAGTCTGGAATGGTCTGACGCCGGCGTGGAGGGGGGGCACCGTTTCCTGAAACGATTGTGGCGGCAGGCGTACGAACACGTAGAGGGCGGCGTGGTTGCGGCATGTATTGGCGGCGAACTGCCGGATGCCGCCAAAACCCTGCGCCGCCAGCTGCATCAGACCATCCAGAAGGTGGGCGACGATATTGAGCGCCGCAAGCAGTTCAACACGGCGATAGCCGCGGTGATGGAATTGATGAACGCGCTGGCCAGGCTGGAGGGCGATGACGTCGTCACCCGCAGTGTGCGGCAGGAAGCGCTGGAAGCCGCCGCCGTGATGCTGGCGCCTATCGTGCCGCACATCGCGGAGGCGCTTTACGCGGAACTCAAGCCGGGCGCTGCGATGGTGTGGCCGGTCGTGGACGAGGCCGCGCTGGTGCAGGATGAGGTCGAACTCATGGTCCAGGTCAATGGCAAACTGCGGGGTCAGATTCGTGTGGCCGCCGCGGCTTCCCGCGAGGTAATCGAAGCCGCCGCGCTGGAATCCGAGGCGGTGCAGAAGTATCTGGAAGGCAAGCCGCCGAAAAAAGTGGTGGTAGTGCCGGGACGTTTGGTTAATATCGTCATATGAACCGTCGAATTTTTCTTGCTGCCTTTCCTGCTGTACTCGTTTCCGGGTGCGGTTTTAAGTTGCGTCGTCTGGAGGGCATCCCGTTTGCCAGCCTGTATGTCGATGCGCCGCCCAATAGTTCGGTGGCGCAACATATCCTTGCCTCGTTGAAAGCGAATAAAGCGACCCGGCTGGCCGCCAGCGCGACCGAAGCGGAAGCCGTGCTGAAAATCCACAGTGAAACGCGCAGCAAGATCATTCTGTCGCTATCCGGCGCCGGGCGGGTCACTGAATACCGCCTGGGCTTGAACGTGAGCTATACCGTCAGCGGCAAAAACGACCGCGCGCTGGCCGCGCCGGAAGCAATCGAGCTCAGCCGCGATCTGGCCTACGATGACGCTCAGTTGCTGGCCAAATCGTCGGAAGAGAGCCTGCTGTATCGCGATATGGAAGACGCCGCCACGCGCCGGATCCTGCGTCGTCTCCAGGCCATCAAGCCCGGCAGCAGCAGTTGAATATTCCGGCTGAGCGTCTGCCGGATCAGCTTGAACGCGGCCTTGCTGCGTTGTATGTGGTGGTGGGTGACGAGCCGCTGGCAGCACTAGAAGCGAGCGATGCCATCCGCGCAGCAGCGCGAAAGGCAGGACACAGCGAACGCAATGTCTACACCGTATTGGGCCGCTACAACTGGCAGGGGATTTTCGCCAGCGGCGACAACCTTTCGCTGTTTGGCGAACGTCGGCTGACTGAAATCCGCATTCCCTCCGGCAAACCCGGCATCGATGGCGCCAAGGCGCTTGAGGCCTATTCGGCCAAATTGCCTGCCGACACGCTCACCCTGATCAATTTGCCGGGCCTGGACCGGAAGACCATGCAAACGCGCTGGTTCTCTGCGCTGGCTAAAACGGGCGTGGTGGTTGAGGCGCGTCCCATCGACCGCGCGGCTTTGCCCAGCTGGATCGATCGCAGATTGTCCAAACAGGGCTTGAAGGCTGATCGTGCTGCGTTGGACTTTCTGGCCGACCAGGTCGAGGGCAATCTGCTTGCGGCACAACAGGAAATCGACAAGCTGGCTTTGCTGCTGCCGCCTGGAACCGTGACACGGGCCGATGTCGAACATGCGGTGGTCGACGTGAGCCGGCTGGAAGCCGACGCGCTGCAGGATGCCTTGTATGCGGGTGATGGTGCGCGTTTTGCGCAAATTGTGACCGACCTCAAGGATGCGGGCGAGGCGGTGCCGGCCATCCTGTGGCAGGTGTCATCCGCGGTGCGTTTGCTGCTCAGGTTAAAATACGCTGTTGCACAGGGTGATAGCCTGCCTGGCGTGATGCGGACGTTATGGGGGCGCGACAAGCAGCGCGCACCACAGATCGAGCGAGCGGTGAAACGACTGGATCTGGCGCGGGTCGAAATGGCGCTGGCCGATCTGGCCTTGATCGATCGCCAGGCCAAAGGGCTGGAACGGATCGGTGATCCCTGGGATACCTTGCTACGCATGGGTGTCTCGCTGGCCACCCCTAAAAGTATTGGAAAAAATGATGGACGTTAAAAACTACATGCAAACGCTGGGCAAACAGGCCCGCGACGCCTCGCGTGATATTGCCCGTGCCGACACCAACCAGAAGAATGGCGCCTTATTGGCTATCGCAGCGGCGATCCGTCGTGACGTGGCCAAATTGCTCGAAGCCAATGCGCGCGACATGGAACACGCACGCGCCAATGGCCTTGATTCGGCGCTGCTTGATCGCCTGGAAATTAACGAAAAAACAGTGATGGGTATGGCCGAAGGCCTGGAGCAGATTGCTGCGCTGCCCGATCCGGTCGGCGAAATAACCGATCTCAAATACCGTCCTTCCGGCATCCAGGTGGGCAAGATGCGGGTGCCGCTCGGCGTGATTGGCATTATTTATGAAGCGCGCCCCAACGTCACGGCGGATGCAGCCGGTTTGTGCCTGAAATCCGGCAATGCGGCGATCCTGCGCGGCGGCTCCGAAGCGCTTCACTCCAACCAGGCGGTTGCCGCTTGTGTGCGTGAAGGGCTGGAAGTCGCCGGTCTGCCCGCCACCGTGGTGCAGGTGGTTGAAACCACCGACCGCGCCGCCGTGGGCGAACTCATCATCATGAAGGATTATGTCGACGTCATCGTGCCGCGCGGTGGCAAGGGGCTGATCGAGCGCATTACCCGCGAGGCGCGGATCCCCGTGATCAAGCATCTGCACGGCAACTGCCATGTGTATGTGGATGATCGGGCGGATCAGGCCAAAGCGGTGAATATCGTCGACAATGCAAAGACCCAGCGCTACGGCACCTGTAACACCACCGAGTCGCTGCTGGTCGCACGCAGCGTGGCCGATGCCGTATTGCCTGAGATCGGCCGGGTGTTGGCCGGCAAGGGCGTGGAAATGCGCGGCTGCCCGGAATCCTTGCGCATTCTGCAGGGCGCCGCAATTGCCGCCGACAAGCTGAAAGCGGCGGTGGAAGCCGACTGGGAAGAGGAGTACCTGGGCCCGATCATCGCGGTCAAGGTGGTTGACGATATCGACGCTGCGATGGCGCACATCAACGCCCATGGCTCCCACCACACCGATGCCATTGTTACCGAAGACTACGGCCGCGCGCGGCGTTTTCTGCGCGAGGTGGATTCGGCCAGCGTGGTGGTCAATGCGTCCACCCGCTTTGCCGACGGGTTTGAATACGGCCTCGGCGCGGAAATCGGTATTTCCACCGACAAGATCCATGCGCGCGGTCCGGTCGGGCTGGAAGGTTTGACCAGCCAGAAGTGGGTGGTGCTGGGGGATGGCCACATCCGTGGCTGAGTGATGCCGCCGATCGGTATTTTCGGCGGCACCTTCGATCCGATACACTTCGGGCATTTGCGGCTGGCCGAAGAAATGGCGGCAGCGCTGGGGCTAAGCCGGGTGCTATTCATCCCCGCCGGGCAGCCGCCGCACCGAGAGGCGCCACGTATTGCCGCGGCGCATCGTCTCGAGATGGTGCGCCGTGCCATTGCGGAGAATCCATACTTCGCGGTGGATGCGCGGGAAGTGCAGCGTGCGCAACCGAGTTACACGGTGGAGTCGCTCACTGCGCTGCGCGACGAGATGGGGCCGGATCAACCCCTGTGGCTGTTGTTGGGGGCGGATGCTTTTCTTGGATTGGCAAGCTGGCACCAATGGCGAAGTCTGTTCGGGTTGGCAAATATTGCCGTGGTTACGCGGCCTGGCTCGCAATTACTGCAGCCTGACGCCATGCAGGACCCGCTGAAAAGCGAAGTTTTAAACCGCCAGGTGGCCGATCATACGGCGGCCGGGCCGGCAGGATCGGTATGGTTCCAGCACATGACACCGCTGGAAATTTCGGCTACTGCCATCCGCGAAACCCTGGGCCGGCAAGGCAGCGTACGTTATCTGCTGCCCGATACTGTGCTTAACTACATTTACGAACACCAACTTTACCTACAGACATGAACATTGAAGCCAAAATCAAATTAGTCGTCGACGCGCTCGAAGACATCAAGGGCCGCGACATCAGCGTGCTCGATACCAGCAAACTGACCTCGCTGTTCGAGCGCATGGTGATCGCGACGGGCGACTCCAATCGCCAGACCCGTGCACTGGTGAACAACGTGCGCGAAAAAGTGAAGGAAGCCGGCGAACACGTCGGCGGCATGGAAGGCGAAGAAACCGGCGATTGGGTGCTGCTCGACCTCGGCGACGTGATCGTGCACGTGATGCTGGCCGCCACCCGCGCGCATTACAACCTGGAAGAACTGTGGGGTGCCGGCGAAGCTGCACGTGCCCGGCATATCCAAGCCGACCACTAAGTGAAACTGCATCTGATCGCTGTCGGACACAAAATGCCCGGCTGGATCAATGCGGGTTACGACGACTATGCGCGGCGGATGACCCCCGATCTGCCGCTGCTGCTGACCGAAATCAAGCCGGGCCACCGCGTGGCAGGCGAGGACGGCGCCCGGGCGCGGCAGCTCGAAGCCGAGCGCATCCTCGCAGCGTTACCTGCGGGCTGCGTGCCGGTGGTGCTCGACGAACGCGGCGCGCAAGTGACCACGCGGGAACTGGCCTCCTGGATGCAGGGCTGGATGGCCGAAGGGGTGTCGCCGGCGTTCGTGATTGGCGGCGCAGACGGGCTGGATGACAGCGTCAAGGCACGCGCAGGCAAACTGATGGGACTGTCGAAACTGACGCTGCCACACGCTTTGGCGCGGGTAATGCTGACCGAGCAGCTGTATCGTGCAGTATGCATTATCAAGGGACACCCTTATCATCGGGATTGATAGGGAGATAACGAAAAATGCTGGTTGATAAACGAATCTATCTGGCGTCACAATCGCCGCGACGGCGCGAACTGCTCAAACAGATCGGTGTGGCCTTTGATGTGCTGCCATTGCGAGTGGTGGCTGGCCGCATGGATGTCATCGAAATCCCGCGTGCCGATGAGTCCGCAGCCGATTTCGTCCAGCGAATGGCGACCGAAAAAGCTGCCTGTGGCTGGAACGCAGTTGAGACACGCCACCTGCTTCGATTCCCTGTTATGGGGGCTGATACGGTGATCGAACTGGATGATGTCATCCTCGGCAAGCCCGCCGGGCGGGCCGAGGCCGAAGCCATGCTGATGCAGCTATCCGGGCGCCAGCACGCCGTCCACACCGCTGTGGCGATGCAACATGAAGGGCGACTGGAGTGGCGTGTGTCGACCAGCCAGGTTACGTTTGCCACACTCGATGCGGCCACCATCGCACGCTATCTGGAAACCGGCGAATATCTGGGCAAGGCCGGTGCATATGGCATCCAGGGGCGAGCGGGTACGTTTGTCGAACGTATCGAAGGTAGCTACAGTGGCGTCATGGGATTGCCGTTATATGACACAGCGGTGTTGCTGAGAGCGTTTGGCCTGACCTTGTGACTCATTTCCCAAATCCAAACTGACTGAGCCGTGTTGCTCACGGCGCAAGTTCGAGTCATTTTCGATTTGGAAATTGAATAAGCGGTCGTCATGAGCGAAGAAATTCTCGTCAACGTCACCCCGCAGGAAACCCGCGTTGCTGTGCTGCACCTGGGATCGGTTCAGGAACTGCACATCGAACGGGCCCAATGCCGCGGGCTGGTCAGCAATATCTACATGGGGCGCGTGGTGCGTGTACTGCCCGGGATGCAGTCGGCGTTTATCGACGTAGGCCTGGAACGTGCCGCCTTCCTGCACGTGGCCGACATCTGGGAAGAACGCCATAACGGTGATCCGGAGCGGCCCATCGAGCAAATTCTGCACGAAGGCCAAAGCCTGATGGTTCAGGTGATCAAAGACCCAATCGGCACCAAGGGCGCGCGCCTTTCCACCCAGATCAGTTTTGCCGGACGCTATCTGGTGTATCTGCCGCAGGAAACCCATATCGGCATTTCACAGAAAATCGAAGGCGAGGAAGAGCGCGAACTGCTGCGCCAGAAACTGCACCAGTTGATGCCGCCCGATTCTACGGGCGGCTTCATCGTTCGGACCATGGCCGAAACCGCTGAAGACACCGAAATGCGCGCCGATATCGAATATCTGCGGCGCTTGTGGAGCAGCATCCAGTCGCGCGGCAACTGTGTCGTGCCGTGCCTGCTGTATCAAGACCTCGACCTAGCGCTGCGCGTGCTGCGTGATTTCGTCAACCGTGAAACCACGCGCATCCTGATTGATTCGCGCGAAACCTTTCAGCGCATGACCGAGTTCGCGCAGAATTACACGCATGCCGTGCTCGACAAGCTGCAGCACTTTGACGCCGACCGTCCGCTGTTCGACCTGCATTCAATCGAGGACGAGATCGCCAAGGCACTGGGGCGGCGCGTCGATCTGAAATCCGGCGGCTACCTCATCATCGACCAGACCGAAGCACTGACCACCGTCGACGTCAACACCGGCGGCTTCGTCGGCGCACGCAATTTCGACGACACCATCTTCAAGACCAACCTCGAAGCCGCGCAGGCCATCGCGCGGCAACTGCGCCTGCGCAACCTTGGCGGCATCATCATCATCGACTTCATTGACATGGATAACGCCGAACACCAGGAAGCGGTGTTGACCGAGCTGAAGAAAACCCTGGCGCGCGACCCCACCCGCACCACCGTCAGTGGGTTCTCTGCGTTGGGGCTGGTTGAAATGACGCGCAAGCGCACCCGCGAGTCGCTGGCGCACATCCTGTGTGAGTCGTGCCCCACCTGCAGCGGGCGCGGTGAAATCAAGACCGCACAAACCGTGTGCTACGACGTGCTGCGTGAAATCCTGCGCGAAGCGCGTCAGTTTGAAGCGCGCGAATATCGCATCACCGCTTCGCAAAGCGTGATCGATCTGTTCCTCGACGAAGAATCCGGCAGCCTCGCCCAACTCATCGACTTCATCGGCAAGCCCGTATCGCTTCAGGTCGAAACCAGTTACCCGCAGGAACAATACGACATCATCCTGCTGTGAAAACCCTGGCGCCACCCCCGTATTGGCCACAGGCTTGTGCTGAACTCGCCGCCGCCGATCCGGTGATGGCCGCGCTCATCGCACGTTATCCCGATGCCGTGTTGGCCAATCGCGGCGACCCGTTTCAAACCCTCGCCCGCGCCATCGTCGGCCAGCAGATTTCAGTCAAGGCGGCCGACAGCGTATGGGGGCGTTTTACCGAATTCGCACAACACGTCAGTCCCGAGCACATTGTCACCCTGGAACAAACCGCACTCGCTGCCTGCGGCTTATCGCGCCGCAAGGCCGAGTATCTGCACGACCTGGCCGGACACTTTGTCGATGGCCGCGTCGAGCCCGCGCGCTGGCTCAACATGGAAGACGAAGCCGTCATTGGCGAGTTGATCGACGTGCGCGGTATTGGCCGCTGGACCGCCGAGATGTTCCTGATTTTTAGCCTGCGCCGCCCCGACGTCTGGCCTGTCGACGACATCGGTCTGCAGAAAGCCGTTGCCCTGCATTATTTGAACAGTGAGCGGCCCACCCCCAAGGGCCTGCGCCAGCACGGTGAACGCCACGCGCCCTGGCGCACCGTTGCTACCTGGTATTTGTGGCGCAGCCTGGATCCGACGGTGGTGCAGTATTGATTGCTGTATTTTGAATGATGCGTGATGTGAGGAATGCCAGATCGCCTATCGTGTGCGGTTAAATTAGTGTTTGGTGTTGTTTTAGATTTTCCGTAAAATCTAAAACAACACTCGGGCTTGTTTTATTTTCCGCGAGGCGCCTCCGATGAAGCATTTCAAGTCTGGTCAGTTGGTCCAGCAAGCGCACTACAAAAGCTTTCAGCCGAATCCCATCAACCGTGCGTGGGTGGTGGACGATATGGGCTTGCTCCAGCTGCTCGGCCAGGCGGACCGGGAGTTGGGCAGGCTGGACATGTATTCTGAGTATATTCCCAACATCGATCTCTTTATCCGCATGCATGTGCTGAAGGAGGCGACCCAGTCGAGCCGGATCGAGGGGACGCAGACGAACATGGAGGAGGCGCTGCTGGAGAAGGAGGATGTGGCACTGGGGCGGCGCGACGACTGGGAGGAGGTGCAGAACTATGTAGCGGCGATGAACGAGGCGGTGGACAAACTGAAGACGCTGCCTTTTTCCGCGCGGTTGATCCGCGAAACGCACAGGACGCTGATGCAGGGGGTACGCGGCAAGCACAAGCAGCCGGGCGAGTTCCGGCAGAGCCAGAACTGGATCGGAGGGGCGAGCATTGACGATGCGGTGTTCGTGCCGCCGGTGCATGCGTCCATCGGCGAACTGATCGGCGACATCGAGAAGTTCGTGCATAACGACCGGCAGCATTTTCCCGAGTTGTTGAAGATCGCGCTGGTGCATTATCAATTCGAGACTATCCACCCCTTTCTGGATGGAAATGGCCGGGTGGGGCGCCTGCTGATTACGCTGTATCTGGTGAGTCGGGGGATATTGAAGCAGCCGGTGCTTTATCTGTCGGACTTTTTCGAGCGCAACCGCCAGCTTTACTATGACAACCTGATGCGGGTGCGGGAAAAGAACGATCTACTGCAATGGTTCCGGTTCTTTCTGGTGGGGGTGATCGAAACGGCGAAAAGCAGCACCGCGACGTTCGACAACATCCTCAAACTGCAAAAGCAGGTGGAGTTGCAGTTGCAGGCGTTGGGCAGCCGTACGGCAAATGCACAGAAGGTGATGCACGCCCTTTACCAACGTCCGGTGATCAACGCGGCCAGAGTAGGCAAGGTGGCGGACGTGTCGTCGGCCTCAGCATACAAGTTGATCGCCGATCTGGAGCGGTTCGGGATACTGAAGGAAATCACCGGTGGCAAGCGCAGCAAGATGTATGCGTTCGATGCCTATATGAATTTGTTCAAATAAGGACCGGAAAGCAGACCATGCAACCTCCGACGTTGGGCAAACCCAGCGGCACATGCAGAACCGGGCCGCACTGTTTAGCGACGCGCCGAAGTATTGCTGTCTCGGCGACTGGAACGACCATGATGGCAACAACCGGTGACAGCACCCCAGTGGAAAGAGGCCTGTTCTTATCTGGCCGTAATTTTTTCTCAGGGATTTAGATTGATCTCCGCCACAACCGGCGCGTGATCCGACGGTCGTTCAAGCTTGCGCATGTCCCGATCCACGGTACTGGAGGTGCAGGCGGCAGCCAGCGGTTCGGTGAGCAGGATGTGGTCGATGCGCAGGCCGTGATTGCGGCGGAAGCCCATCATGCGGTAATCCCACCAGCTGAAGGTTTTTTCGGGCTGCTCGAACAGGCGGAAGCTGTCTTTCAGGCCCAAATCCAGCAAGGTTTGAAAACGTGCGCGTTCCGGCTCGGACACCAGCACGCAGTCCTTCCAGATTGCCGGGTCGTGAACATCGCGATCATCCGGCGCGATGTTGTAATCCCCCAAAATTGCCAGTTGGGCGTGGCGCGTGAGTTCGTCCATGAGCCAAAGGGTGAGCGCGTCGAACCAGGCAAGCTTGTAGGGATATTTGTCGGAGTCGAGTGCCTGGCCGTTGGGGCAGTAGACGCACACCACGCGAACGCCATCGACGGTGGCGGCAATCATCCGTTTCTGCTCGTCTTCAAAACCAGGGATGCCAAGCTGGACATCGGTCAGTTCTCGGCGACTGACAATGGCCACGCCGTTGTAGGTTTTCTGCCCGACGAATGCAACGCGATACCCGGCCGCTTCGATCTCTGCGGTTGGGAATTTGTCGTCGGTGAGTTTGGTTTCCTGCAAGCACACCACGTCGGGCTGGCGGGTGGCAAGAAAGTCCAGCAATTGAGGCAGGCGGACTTTGAGGGAGTTGACGTTCCAGGCGACGAGTTTCATGCCGCCGAGTGTAGCGCATACGACTCCACATGGGCTTCAGCCCATAGTGGATCGGAGTCCTTTAGGGCAT
>JASJPF010000073.1:7154-53341 GCA_031426835.1 Thiobacillus sp. | reverse complement strand
AGGCACGCAACATGCGCAACCCGCTCGCGATCACCACAAACTCGCTGATCTCGTGAGCCAGCACCGCGATAGGTAGCGTGAAATATCCGCCTACTGCACCCACGACCAGGGATCCGATAACAATGGCGGAAAGCACCAGGTTTTGCTGGATGACGCCCCACGTGCGATGACTAAACTTGATTAGATAAGGCAGGCGCGCAAGGTTGTCGCTCATGAGCGCCACATCCGCCGTCTCCAGGGCAACATCTGTCCCGGCCGCGCCCATGGCGACGCCTACGTGGGCGGCAGCGAGCGCTGGCGCGTCGTTGACGCCGTCACCCACCATCATCACTTTCCCGTACTTGGCTTCCAGTTCGACCACCTTGCGCGTCTTGTCCTCCGGAGACAGTTCGGCATGGACTTCGTCTACCCCCACTTGCCGGGCGATGGCCTGGGCGGCCAGCAGGTTGTCTCCCGTCAGCATGACCACGCGCTTGATGCCGGCACGCTTCAACTCCGCTATGGCCTGGGCGGCATCGGGCCTCAAGGGATCCATGATGGCAATGAGACCGTGAACTTCCTCATGGCTACCCAACGCGACAACCGTTTTACCCTCCCTCTGCAACGCCTCGATGCGCATCATCAGCGGAGAAAGCGAAAGGCCGAGGCCCGCGAAGAGTTGTGGACTCCCGATGAATAACTCGACGCCATCGACTACGCCCTTGGCGCCCGCCCCGGTCACGGATTGGAAATCCACCGCGGGGTTCACAGCGATACCATCGCCGCTGGCACGTTCCAGGATGGCCTGCGCCAAGGGATGTTGGGAGCGCGACTCCAGGGCTGCTGCCGAAGCCAGCACTTCACGCTCGGTGCGCCCAGCCAGGAGCACAATGTCCGTTACCTGAGGACGGCCCAGAGTCAGGGTGCCGGTCTTGTCGAGTGCCACGACCCGGACCTTGGCGAGGTTTTCCAAATGCACGCCGCCTTTGATGAGCAGGCCGTTGCGGCCCGCCGTGCCAAGGGCCGCGACCAGGGTGATGGGGATCGAGATTACCAACGCACAGGGCGCTGCTGAGACGATGAATACGGTGGCCCGGGTGACCCAGTCTTCCCAAGGCAGACCGAATAGCGGTGGTACCAGGCCGATAAGAAGACCTACGCCCAGGACTGCAGGGCTATAGATTTTTCCAAAGCGCTCAATGAAACGCTGGCTGCGTCCCTTGGACGCCTGTGCTTCTTCCACCAGATGAATGATGCGGGACAGCGTGTTGTCGGCGAAAGTTTTAGTCGCGCGAACCACAAGTGCGCCTTCGCCGTTGATGGTGGCGGCAAACACCTTTTCTCCCACTGTTTTCTCGACTGGTACGGACTCCCCGGTCACCGGAGCCTGGTTCACGCTGGAGTGGCCTTCGATCACCTCCCCATCGGTGGCAACCGATTCCCCGGGCAGAACGATGAAGACATCTCCTACCCGGAGCTGCTCGACCGGGATTTTCGTTTCCTGGTTATCCCGGCGTACCAGTGCGATTTTTGGCGCCAGTTCCATGAGGGAACGAATCGCATGTCGGGAACGTTCGGCGGTATAACCCTCCGCAGCTTCGGAGATTGAATAGAGGAATACGAGCATCGCCGCTTCGGCCCATTGCCCCATGACTCCGGCAGCGATCGCGGCGGTGAGCATGAGCAACTCGATACCGATTTCCCGTTCCTTGATCAGATCCTCGAGTGCCTCACGCCCGAAGTAGTAGCCACCGATCAATACGGCCACAACATAGATAACGGTTTGAAGTGAAGGCGGCAAGCCTACGTAGCCGCCCACGAAACCGACGACGAGCAGCAATCCCGAAATAGCTGACGTAACAACCTTGGCATTCCGCCAGGGGCGCGGCAGGGGAGCCGACGCATCAACTGTGCACGTGGCGCAGCCCATCAATCGCCCTCCGCCGCATAAAGCGAAGCAGTCTGGATGCCGACGCGGCAACGCCCACCTTCTCTCAAGCAGATTCTGTTGTGGAAGTTTTGAAGGTCGCGGGCAAATAGCCCTTCGCTGTCCGGCAAGGCGCGCAACAGGTCGTAGGCGATATTCAGGTAATCCACATCGCGCACGAGTCGGTGATAAACCCAGCGCCCATCTTTCTCTGCTGCCAACAACCCGGCTTGCCGCAGCACCTTTACGTGGCGCGACAGCTTGTACTGGGGTTCCAGCAGGCTGTCCACCAGTTCGCAAAGACACGCTTCCTCGCCAGTCTCGGCCAACAGCCGGATGATCCGAATCCTAATAGGGTCGGAGAGAGCCTGAAAGATTACCTGCGGTTTGACTTGAATGATATGCATACATGCATGATAGCGCATGTATGCATGCAGTTCAAAATAAAATTGACGGGTAAACACAGCCGAAAACGAATGCTATGGAAATACCAGGTCGAAAGACTTCTGTTGCGGCGGATAACAGACCCCGATTTTTTCGTTGCATCCCTGGTAGTTCGCGAGCAGCGTAAGGCGTTTTGCTTTCGGCGTGCGGTCCAGGACGATCTCGACCTGGATAGGTTTCTTGTAGGTCTCCATCGTGCCGAAGAACGGATCGTTCTTGACCTCACCGGGCGGCAGCCGAACTTCCCTGATGAGCATGCCGCTCGAGTTTTTCAGCGCAAAGAAGGTCTTATTCTTGTACAAATAATGGCCTTTTGCAGGCGTGAATTCTGCAATGACGGTGTTGGAACCCCGGAGGGAGACTTTGAGCTTGAACGCCTGGTCAGGCGGAAGCGGCTCTTCGGCGGCAAACGCGACACCCGCCTGAAGCGTGAAGATTTGAATCGCCGCGAGGGCGGCGTGTTTCAGCTTGATCATGTTGCTTCCTTCCCTTGTTCGAGTCAGGCGCCAGGCGACGCATCGAGGTACTGGCGCAGTTTGGTGAAATCGATCGCCCCAAGCGTCCGCGAAACGAATTTCCCGCTCCCGTCGATGAGAAAGGTAGTGGGAACCACCTTCGTGTCGCTGAACGCACGAGCGAGGTCTCCGCCCGTGTCCAGGACGACAGGGAACGGTAGCCCACCGCTTTCCGCAAAGTTCTTCACCTGCTCCGGGGAGTCGTATGCCATTGCCACGGCGATCAGTTCAAAACCGCGGGGCTGGTACTTGCGATAGGTCTCGACGAGATCGGGCATTTCGCCTTTGCAAATGGGGCAGCTCGTGGCCCAGAACACCACCGCCACTGTCTTGCCCCGCAAGTCCGCCAGCCGGAGCTGACGACCGTCGAGCGTCGTGAACATGGCGTCGGGCGCGGCCGGACGTTGTGCGCGTGCATAAAAAGCGATGGCCGCGCCGAACACCGCAATCGCCACCAACGCGAATAACAGGTTCCGCTTAAACGCCATTGCAGCGGTCCTCCTCGATGCGCCCGTCCTTGACGCGCACCAAGCGCTGCGCGTGGCTAGCCACAGTCGGGTTGTGGGTGACCATGATGAGCGTTTTGCCTGCCTTGTGTAGCTCACCGAGCAGCGTCAGCAGTTCCGCCTCGGAGCCGGAGTCCAGGTTTCCGGTGGGCTCGTCCATAAGAAGAATATCGGGTTCGTTGGCCAAGGCGCGGGCGATCGCAACGCGCTGCTGTTGGCCGCCGGAGAGCATGCTCGGCAGGTGGTGGGCCTTGTCTCCCAAGCCAAAGCGTTCCAGCAGGCCCATGGCGCGTCCCTTGCTGTGTGCCCCGCCGCCGAGCCAGAGTGCGATCTCAACGTTTTCCAGCGCCGTAAGGTGTGGCATCAGGTTGAAGAACTGGAACACGAAACCAATTTTTTTGCCGCGCACGGCGGCCAGTTCTGCGGCATCGAGGGTGCCAAGCTCCGAGCCGTCCAACACGATGCGGCCAGCGCTGGGGCGGTCCAGCCCGCCGATGAGTTGCAGCAGCGTACTTTTACCATGACCGGAAGGTCCCATGATCGCGACCCAGCTGCCACGCTCCACGGTCATCGAGACTTCCGAGACCGCCTTCGCCTCAGCGGCGCCGCTGCCGTAAGTTTTGCTCACTTTCTCCAGTTTGATGACGGCGTTAGACATGGCGCATGGCCTCCACCGGAGAGAGCTTGGTCGCCCGGTACGCCGGGTAAAGACCAGCGAAGAGTGCGAGGCACACGGAAAAGCCCATTGTGAGGAGGATGGTCCCGGAGTCGAACGCCACCGTCTGTGACTGATGTAGCGATGCGGTGAACGCATTGTCGGTGAGGTAAGAGCCGAACAGGTAAGCGACGAGAACGCCAATCGTCACGCCCAGAATCCCGCCGAGCAAGCCGTAGAGCCCGGATTCGAGCATGAATGCCAGGAACAAGGTGCGCCGGGTGCTGCCGAGCGCCTGCATAATTCCAATTTCGCGTCGGCGTTCATGCACTGCGGTGAGCAGGGTATTGACGATACCGAACGCCGCAGCAAGTACGCCGACTGCCGCCACCGCCTGCATCGCCGCACCGACCGAACCTACGATGGAAAGTACAGAAGACACCAGTTGCTTGTCGGTGACCACGGCGACGTTGGCAATTTCCTGGATTTTAAGGCTGGTTGCCTCCATTTTTTCGAGGTCACTCACCTGGACGGCGATGAACGATACCTTGTCCTGCACGTCGTAAATTTGTTGTGCAAGGGCGAGCGGAATGAAGGTGGCGATATCGTCCTTGCTGCCCGCTTCCCGAAGAATTCCGATCACGGGAACCGGCTTGCCACGCACGGTGAATTCGTCACCCGGCTTGAGCTTGAATTGTTTGGCGATCGCCGCGCCGATGACGACCGCGCGTTCGTCCGGGGAGTTAAAGTAGCGCCCTGAGTCGATACTCCACTTCTGCAACGCACGCATCTCTTCAGGCCAAATGCCGATCACCAGCACCGGTTGGTTGCGAAACGCGGTCTTTTCGTTGAGGTGGGGCACAGCGCTCTTGACACCCGGTACAGCTCGAATCTTCGCTAGCTCAGACATGGGAATCGCGCTGGGCAGTTGTTCCCCGGTGAGCACAGAAATCTGTTCATAGGCACACCAGCCTTTAGGCGTGACCACCAGATTGGCACCCAGTCCTTGCGCCTGCTTCTTTATCTCATCTTTTAGGCCTTGCCCTATCGTCATCAAGGCAACGAACGCTGCCATTCCCACGCTGACGCCAGCCAAGGTGAAGATAAAGCGCCCGCGTCGGCGCAGCAGGTTGCGCCATACCAATTGATTGAGGTTCATTTCTTGATCGAGCCCAGGTTCTCTACTGAGTCGGCGAGGAGATAAACTATTTTCTTGTTCGGGTCCTCTGTCATGGTTCCGCGAACGTTCACCTCATCCCAGGGCTTGAGATTGGTGTCCTTGACCATGACCGGAAGGTACCACTGCGCACAATTAAGGTCTCGGCAGACCCGGGCCTCGCGCGAGTCAATCAAGCCCACCAAATGTGGGTCATTGGGAGCGAACTTTGCCACGACGCCGCGCACCAGAATGCTGCCGGTGTAGCCTCTCGGATCGGATTTTAAATCGTCCACTTGCAATGCTCCCTTGGGCAGCGGCAGCTGCGCCTTGCCCAGTAAGTCGGGCAAGGCGCTCGTGGCCTTGCCACCGGCCAAGAACGCTGTACCCGTCACCAATGCGGCGCTTAACACGAGCGGCGCTGCAATCCAGTACCTACGCCTCTTAACGGTGCTGTTCGATTCCGCCCCCCGCGTTTCGGTCACCTTCGATTTCTTCATTTCCTCATTTCCTCATTTCCTCATTTCCTCATTTCCTCATTTCCTCATTTCCTTCCGGGGTTTCATTGGGTGCCAACCTTCGATGGCAGCCGCTATGCCACTCAACCGCAACTTGCGACGCTGGCACAGGCCGTAGCGCCTTTCTCACCCGGAGCGCGGTCCTGCACGTATTCGCCACCGGTGCGCAGTGCGTGCTCCGCCCGCGCTAGCTCGCGTCCGATATAGGCGGCGTGATCGAGGCGGCTGATTAGCTCTTCCGCGATCACGGTGGCGTACAAGGCAGTCACAGTCGCGCCTTCGAAAATGCGGTTAAGCACGCCGTTGTTGGCGTAGTGTTCCAGTACCAAGAGGTGGCGCCGACGGTCTGGATAGATCACGAGGTAGCCTTTCGGATCCGATATCAGGCGTGCCGGCTCCACCGCCTGCTCGACGGGAACCTGCACCGCCTCGGGGACGAGATCCGCCGCCGCCCCCGGGTTGTTGGCGGCGGCCTGCGCGATCGCCTCGGCAATCGTCCCGACATCGGTTTCGCCGATCAGGTCGATCACCTCGACGCGGCGGCGGAAGGCTTCGACCTGCTCACGCCCCACGTTCTTGATGACAGGACGCTTGCCTTGGGCGTTGCGGATGCGCCCATTCTCATCGAGACCGTGCTGCACGAGGCTGACCAGCGACTGCCCGGGCAAATGGCCAATCGCCTTGCGCGTGTCTTCGCCACAGACAACGAGGTAGCGCACGCTGGGATTGGGCAGCAGGTTGCGGATGAGATGTTCGATGCCGAGGTTCTCTGTGCGCAGGCTGCCGACGATGGCCATGCCTGGCGGGCGGATGGCGGCCAGGCGCGCCGCGAGTTCGTCGGAATTCAGGGTGCACACCGCAACTGGCGCCTGAAAGCGCAGCACCCGGTAGTCGCCGGGAACCGGCGGCCAACCCTCGCGCTGCTCCGGCTCCTCGGTAGCGCAGTAGCTCGTCTGCGCCAAGGCCGGGTCCAGCTCGGACGCGGCGTTGTCTGCCAGCGCCGGCCAGCACACCTCGCAGCCCAGGCAGTCGTAGCGCCGAGCCTCGAACAGTGTCCTCGCCTCTTCGATCAGACCCGGAAGCAGCGTTCGTAGGGGTATCGAGGCCTCGAAGGCGGCAACGGTGTCCTGGAAGCATCCGCAGCGGTGGCACTTGGTCGCCTCCATCGCGCTACGCAGCTCCGTACGCACCTTGACCAGCAGGGGTTTATCCGTCATTTCGGCGCTCATGCCAAGCGCTCTTCAAGAAGACAGAAGTCACCCTTGAGCGCCTTGAGCAGGCTCTCGCTGTGCACCCGGTAATAGACCATCTTGCCGTCGTTGCGCATGGTGAGCCAGCCTTGGCTGCGCAGCAGCTTGAGCTGGTGCGAGGTGGCGGCGATGGTCAGTCCCAGGACATGGGACACGTCGCAAACACACAGTTCGCCATGGGCGAGCGCCAGCAATATTTTCAGCCGTGTGACGTTGCCGAGCAGTTTGTACAGCTCGGCGAGTTGCGGCAGCAACTGTTCCTCTTTCGCCAGCTCGGCCTTGATCCGGGCGACCTTCTCTTGCTCGAAGCAGGCTACGTGGCAGACAGGGCTGGAGATAATTTTGGCAGCGGGCATCGGGAGCGAATATCATTTAGACAGTTTCGAAAATGATAAACTGAGTGTGATTGATCGCGCAAGATGTATTTGGGGCTCTTTGACGATATGCGGAATGCGAAATGAAGGGCAGACTGTACTTAGCTGTAGTTTCTCACCGCGTTGTTCCCTTGGAGGCCGAGCCGAGTAGCGGCGGCGCAAGACCGATTTCCCGTTCCTTGATCAACTCCTCAAGTGCCTCACGACCGAAGTAATAGCCAACGATCAGTACGGCCACAACAAAGAGAACGGTTTGAAGTAGGGGCGGCAAGCCTGCGTACCGTGAAGCCGTGCTGAACATGTACGTGCTCAAGACCCTGGAAGAGGTCCGGGAACGGAGGGAGGCCTGGATTGCAGATTACAGCGAGGTATTACCGCACGACGCACTCGGCGACCGGACACCCGTCGAGTACCGCGTGCTTCACCACCCCGAAACCTCTAGTAATGGGTGGCACTGATTTGGGGATTTTTACACCGTGATTGTCCAGGGCAAAACACTCAACGCTCTCCCAAAGCTGTGATTAAGAAAGCGCTTAAGCAACCGATATCGGAGCTGCATGCTGATCAGTTGTTATGTACTCGCGTAGGAACCACCACCACCAGACTGGTCGAGGGAGGATTCCTAGTTAGATTTCGGTGGCTAAACGATTTAAGTGTGGAGCGAGGTGTGATTTAGTGACCGCTAGAATGCGGCTTCCAGCCATCTGTCAGCGTATGCATGAATGCGACGATGTCATCCACTTCTTGGTCGCTGAGTTTGAGGTTGCCCAGTTCGTCAGTATTGATGTTTTCGCCCACCTCGGGAACGGGCCAGCAGTTTTGCATCAGTGCGCTGGCTTCATCAGTGAATGGGTTTTTGCACACGGTTTTGATGTCGCGTGTGTTGTAGAAATCCACCACGTTGCGCAGGCTCTTAAAGTAGCCGTTGTGCAAATAGGGTGCAGTGAGTGCGACATTGCGTAGCGTGGGTACTTTGAATTTTCCGTCTTCTGAGGCCCGTTTAGTGAATGCGCCCAAACCGCGGTCAACAAAGGTGCGTTCGTCCGGATTGAATTTCGCGGCTTGCTGATAAAAGCGGTTGTGCGGATTGCGTCCTACTCCAAGGTTGTCGTAGCTGAAGTCGGTGAACAGTGGTGGCGTGCCGTCTGCGGTGGGCCGGCTGGGGTGGCAGGCAGTACAGTTGCCCTTGTTCTTGTCTTCGAAAGCGCGCATGCCACGCAACTCTTGGCTGGTTAACTTCGCATTGCCGACCAGATAGGAATCATATTTGGAGGTGAAGCGATTGAACAGCGGTCGGCGCTCAAATGAGGCAATAGCTTTGGCGATCTTGTCGAAAGCGCCATCCACATCGTCCAGCGCGGACGGGCCATAAACCTGGCGGAATAAATCCGCGTAGGCCGACGCACGAACCTTTTCCACCACGGCAGCCGCATTCGGATTGTTCATTTCAAGCGGATTGAGGAAAGGCCCTTTGGCCTGCTCTTCGAGCGTCGCGGCGCGGCCATCCATAAACTGCCCCCCAAGATACAAGCCTTCGGTTTGATCAAAATGGAAGTGCGGACTGAGCGATGCATACATCGCGGTTGGGCTGTTACGCGCGGCAAAACGACCACTGACCGCGCCCTCGGAAGTGGGGGTGGCCTGGTTGGGGTCGCTGAAGGCGCGGCTTGGATCATGACAGCTTGCGCAGGAACGGCCGGCGGGCGACGACAATTTGGGGTCGAAAAACAGCGCTTCTCCCAGTTTTTCCTTGGGCGGCAAGGTATCTGTTGAGGGCGGTGGTGGCAACAGTTCGGAGACGGTAACGCCGCACCCACTCATTAGCAAAGCTCCAATAAGAAATGTTTTAGCTTGCATGATGAGAGTTGGAATTATTTGATCGGAGACAGTTTGCTGTTTTGGTTATACACAAGCGATAGTGATCACCGTTATGGCTGATCAGTATTTCCTGATTGCCATGGTATAAAAATCCGTTGGGGTAATGTTCAGCGGAAAAGTCCGCTGCTCGAGCTTGACCGAAGAAAGGATAGAGGAGGGGTGGCGTGTGCATGCTGTCGTCGTCGGATTTAGGTTGATTGAGATTAATTGCCCCTCTTTAATTATGTGAATGATAACAATTCCTATTTACAAATCAATCAGTATCCACAAGTTTTTAAAAGATATGATGAGCATGGGATCAACAAAACCCGTCTGAAAAGGCAAGCACGGCGGGAACGCGGACAACAAAGGACAGACCTCCGTGTGAGCCAAAGCTAACTGCCAGGATTCCCGAACCGAGATGAATGAACTGTGTAGCACAAGCTTGTGCGTTTACTGTGGCTGATGGCCGGACGGTCGCGGCGACTCCCCTGAAGGTCTCTCTTCCTGGCCGATAAGCGTCTGTCAGACGAAGCTGCCGACCTAGCGGGTTCGGGCGCCTTTCACAAACTCGAGCGAGGTCTGAAACAGCTCGAGATCCTTCTCGTACTCAGCCGCCTCGGCGCGGTCGATTTGTACCCATTCCCTGGTGCTAGCCATACCGCCGGGCTGAAACGGGACGACGTCGCCCCTTGAGAACTGCAGTTCGGTCGCGGTAGCGGTGGGCAGGCGCAGTCCGACGCCGCGACCGCTGATGCAGGCAAACATCTTGTCGCTGACGAAGTAGGCATCAAGGCCGCTGATTTTTCTTGCACTGACGCCAGGGAGCTTGAGAAGCAGAGCGTCGATCAATGCCTTGCGATTGGATTCGGGTGTGTCAGTATTCAAGGAGGGTCCGCCAGGGTTGTCATGAACAGAGTCATTGAATCATAAAGACAAGGCCCATGTGGTTAATCCTGGAAGTCAGAGTGCGCTTCAAGTCAGGCGCATGCATGCAATCGTTCCGGCTTGCACCGTTTGCATATCGAAATCGAAAGAGCATCGCCTTGACGGTGGGGCCTGTGAATCAAATCCTTCGCAGAAAACGCCCCGCCGCATAGGCGGGGCGCCGAGGGCGATGATCAATCGCCCTTGCTGCGCGACCAGATCAGGTTGTGCACGCCATCCTCGCCCTCGACCAGACGGGCGTAGATGGTCGCCGGGAACGACGGGTCATCCAGGGTTGCCGACAGGTAAGGCCGTTCCGCCTTGCTGACTTTCTTCCACGCCGCGCCGATCTCGTAATTGCCGGCGACGATGCGGTAGTTGGGAGCGTTCTCGCTCTCCCCGGTGTTCGGAACGAATTTGACCTTGACGTTGAGCGTCAGGGTACGAACCGTGCCGATGAAGCTGTCGTTCTGTGCGGTGAAGGTGCCAATGTTTGCCATGATGAATCTCCTTTTGGTGGTGCAAGGTCGCGCCCATCGCGGCCTTGTCGGTGATCCGATAGGTGAGGGTCGGGCGGGCTGCATCGCGCAGCGGCCGCAACAGCGTGGAGGACCGGGAGGAACAAGAAATTTGTTTCGCGAGGAAGGCACGTAGTGCCGGGGAAATTTGTTGGGCTGGACGGTTGCAGCCATGAAGCCCGAGGCGCAGCCGCTGCCTCGCCAGGATTCACGACAAGCCAAGGCCGCCGTTGGGTGCGACTCCATCCGAAAGGCAGCATGGATCTGGCATCTCCGCACAGAAGCGTCGCCGGCACGCACCCCATCGCAGGCAAGGTCAGTCCGAATCACCCAGGATGAACGCCCCTTGTGCATTGACGCAGGTTTGATCGTTCGTAGCGTGGCTGTGGAAGGGCGGGGTGGACGGTCTGTCGGTGGCTGCCGTCGTTCGTGGCGGCCTGCCCGCCAGCGTCGGGGATGGCGTGCACAACCGGCGCAACAAGGTTTGTCATACTCGCCGCCCAGCCTTCGGCTGGGCTCGCATTGGAGGAAGGACGGGTCGTTGGCTGTTAAAACGCGCGCGACACGTGTGCCGCGCGCGACGCGCCAAAAATAGCCCCGGCGAGCAACTTGACGGGCTTCCCGCTTACCTGCAATCAGCGACCGGGGAAACGTCTCCCTGTGCTTCCGGCTTCACCGCGCACTGCATCAGCGGCAGCCAGCCCGAACCCACCGCCAGCCGTTCCGCTTCGCTGGCCAGCGCTTTCTTCTTGGGTTTGGACCGACGTGCTGCGTACTCCGGCGCTAACAAGTGAGGGGGGCAACGCCCCCTCGCATGTCAGTTCTTGAGCCGCTTCATCTCTTCGGCCAGTATCCACAGCGCCCGGTTGACCTTGACGTTCTGGTCTATGCCCTGGATGGCACGGGTGCGGTTCCTGCGTCCGTTGGCCATGCGTGCGGACAGTCCGCCCTGCACCAGATTTTCCTGCACGCGGTTGAACGTACTCCACAGGTCGGGCCGGTCGTCATCCCGCCGTCGAGGCTGCAGCAATTGTGTTTCCGTGATGGGCGCAGGCTTGACCGGGTCATCGTATTTCAGCGACAACGCGGCGCGGGCAAATGCCTCTGATTCGCCGTGCTTGAGCGTGATGGCGGCCATATCTTCCCGACGTTCCCGCACCAGCTCGAACTCGTCCAGCACATCGTAGGCCCCTTCGATCACCTGGCCGATCACATCGCCCTTGTGCGGGATGCGCAGGTCGGCCACGGTGTCGCCGCACACCAGTCCATTACTGCATACGAAACGAAACATTCCGGCCAGCATCTGATAGCTGCTGGTGCCGTCGTGTGAATTCAGCAAAATGATTTCGTTGGCCTCCGCACCGTTGATCTGCGCTGCGTGGCGCAATCGCAGCATGTGCTTGGTGTGTTCGCGCTTGCCGCTATCGCGCACACGCGTCTGGCACACCATGAATGGCTGGAAGCCTTCCTTGCGCAGGGCACCCAATACCTCGCCGGTCGGGATATAGGTATAGCGGTCGGATCGGCTCTGGTGCTTCTCTTCCGCAAAGATGGAGGGAGCCACGCTGCGAATCTGATCATCCGATAACGGATGGTCGGCGCGTAAGAAGGGCGTAGCGTTGGCGAAACGGGAACTGAGTTGCATGGTATTTCTCCTGTGGTTAGAAGCTATGGTTTCAAAGCTGACCGGATTCCAAGATTCGGAGCCCGGTGTTGGCTTCGGTGGGTTCGGCGCAGTGACCTGGGCTGGTCGCCGTTGCCGCCGTCTTTCCTGAGTTCATCGCCCGCGAACAACCGGGCCGGCGAGGGTCAGGCGGTCAAGGAGGAAAGCGCAGGGGAGGTGCGGCCCGCAGCCGCAGGCGAGGACACGGCCCTGCGCGCCTTGACGGACAGGCACCGCTGGCTACGGTCGCGGGACCAGTGATGAAGGAGAGGGGAAGACGGATGACCGGCCTGCGGCCAGATGAGCGACATACCCACGCCGCGCGGCGAGCGCTGCTGCGTGCCGCAGGCACGACTGCTGAAAGTGAACACAGCGCGTAGCGCGCAATCGGTACCGAGCACAGGCCGATCAGGCGCCGCCTGTTCGGCGGTCTTGTGGGGCGCCAAGCCTGCGCGGCGGGGTGGGCGTCAGCCGCCCCCTGGAGGCAAGCGTAGCTCGCAGCTTTTTCTCGAAACCAAGGACACAGCAAAAAAAGGGGGCGATGCCCCCTCGGGCTACAACAGCCCGCGTTCGGCAAACGACAGGATGGCGCTGCCGGCGACGATCAGGTGATCCAGCACCCGCACGTCCACCAGCGCCAGCGCCGATTTCAGCGTCTGCGTCAGCAGCTCGTCGGCGCGCGAGGGTTCCGCCACGCCAGACGGATGGTTATGCACCAGCAGCAGCGCAGCGCTGTTCCTGGCCAACGCTTCCTTGACCACCTCGCGCGGATATACCGATGTCTGGCTCACCGTGCCGCGAAACATTTCGACGTAGTCGATGACCCGGTTCTGTGCGTCCAGATGGATGACGGCGAACACCTCGTGCTCCAGCGTTCCCAGCTTGACCCGCAGGAAGTCGCGCACCACCTGCGGCGAGGTCAGGGCTTCGCAGCCGCGCATCTGTCCTGCGAGCACACGCCGCGCAGCCTGCAACACCTCGTCGGCATTGGCCAGACGGTAGTCGCCCGCGACATCGCGAACGAGAAGGGAAGAATCTAGGGAAAGAGAAAGTTGCGACATGATCGTGCTCCAGTCCGAATCGGGCGGAATTGCCCGGAACCGGCGAAACACGGCGCAGCGCAGCAGTCAGGGGTCGCAGACGGCCGCATGGACGCAAGCGGCCAACCGCAGGGCAGGGCGCGCAGCCCTTGACGGCGAGAACGGCGTGGTACGTTGAAGGGAACAGCAAGGCCGCCTCTCCCACACACTCCGCTACCCACATGGCAAGCGTAGCGCGCAGGCCCGAAGGGACGGAGGCGTCAGGGATCAAAGCCGCATGGCCGCGCCTCGGCACGAGGCGTGGGGCAATGTCCGCGAGCCCGACGGCACGATGTGCCGGAACGCCATTTTGCTTTGGATGTTTTGTCCGAAATAACACCACATTTTTCGGACAAACGAAGTGCGGTACGCATCCCTCTGGGGTATCGACTTGTGCAGTCCCGGAATACAACCTCCATAGTCATCCCAACTCATACGCAAAAACCTTGGGTTTTTGTCGGTTTTTGCATATGATCAGGGCATGGCTTCCCTTGACCAATTCGTTGATGACCGGCTTCTCCATGGCCGTGCGCACTTCAACCGCGAAGAGGCGCTGGCTGCGGTCGACCTGAATCCTGATGGCCTGACCGCCGCGATCACACGGCTGGTGAAAAAACAGCGGCTGGCCAACCCTCGCCATGGCTTCTATCTGATCCTGCGTCCCGAGGACCAGATGACCGGCGCTCCCGACCCCGTGCGTTGGATCGATCCATTGATGAAGCACCAGGGTATTGACTATCGCATCTCGGTGTTGCGTGCTGCGGCCTTCCACGGTTCATCGCACCAGGCCGCCATGGTCTTTCAGGTGGTTGTGCCCAAGCAGTTGCGAGATTTCGAGATCGGTCGCCACCGCCTCCAGTTTCTCTATCAGACGCCCAAGGCCTTCGCAAAGCTCAATCAACCCGATCAGCTCGACCGGATGAAAAGTGATGCCGGCTTTGCCCAAGTGGCCGGCGTCGAACTGACGTTGCTGGATTGCGCACGCTACTTCCACAAAGCCGCCGGCATCAATGGAGTTGCGCAGATTGCCAAGGACATTGGAGCCAAGGCCGAGCCGCGTGCGCTCGCCAAAGCGGCCGCTGCCTATGAAAACTCGTCCGTGCGCCGGCTGGGCTACCTGCTCGAACGGGCAGGGCACACGCGCCAAGCCAACGCGCTGGAACCCTTCGTCAAGAAGGCCAAGACAGCGGTGCTGCTGGATCCTGCCGTCAAGCCCCTCATTGAATCCCTCTCCGAGCTTCACGAGAAAAATGCCCGGTGGAAGCTCGTGATCAATGAGCCCGTGGAGATCGACTTTTGATTCCGAGTTCCTACATCCAGGCCTGGAGCACGAAAGCCCCTTGGCCCGACGCGCGGCAGATCGAGCAGGACCTGATCATCAGCCGCGCGCTGTGCGACCTGTTCAACGCGCCAATACTGAAGGGCAAGATTGCTTTTCGCGGTGGCACCGCGATCAACAAACTGCTGTTCAAGCAGCCCCTGCGCTATTCGGAAGACATCGATCTGGTGCAGACGCAGGCAGAGTCCATCGGCACGACGGTCGATGCGATCCGCGAAGCCCTGTCATGGCTCGGCAAGTGCAATCGCGAGCAGGCGGGGCATTCGATGCACCTGGTGTTCAAATTCACGCCCGAAGCTGATCCGCAGACGACGCTGAAGCTCAAGGTCGAGATCAATACCCGTGAGCACGAACATCTGCTCGGCATCAAGCCGTATCCCTTCGCGGTGGAAAGCGACTGGTACCAAGGCGAGACCGAGATCGCGTCCTTCGAGCCCGAGGAACTGTTTGGCACCAAACTGCGCGCATTACTGCAGCGGCGCAAGAACCGCGACCTCTTCGATCTGCACCACGGACTCGACCAGCTCGCCATGGATCGGGACAAGCTCATCGTTTGCTTCGACCACTACCTGGCACTTGAAGGCAAACCCATCACGCGCGCCGTCGCCGAGCAGCGTATGTTGGAAAAGCTCACGCGCAGCCTGATCGAGGACATCGCGCCCCTGCTGCCGGTTGGTGTTCGCTTCAACGACGATGATGCGGTACAGGCTTTCGAGCGCGTCTGGACGGAACTGATCACCCGTATCAAAGGTGATGCGTGGAAGCTGACCGACAAAGCGTTAGAAGAGCTGCGCACAAAAAAATATCCCGGCCTATTGAGCCGGTAAGGGAAATACCTTGTATTTGGGGTGCCTGATGATGTTTTCATGGGCAATGGCGGCTGCTTATTGATCATAAAGCTGCCGGTGGAGAGAATCTGATGTCGGCCTGCTCATCGGCCGAAGCAGTCGCCGGTGCGGTGAAGTGACTGCTTCCGCTATGGACTCATTTCCGGACATAGGCCAGGAGATACACCGAACGGTAGCTAGTTAATTTCCTCAGCGGCAGATACCGATCTTGGATTAACAATCGAAATACACGAAATCTGCCACGCAAGGGCTTAGCCCAATCCACGAGATCTAACGCAACAGATATTCATCAACCGAATGGTGTTCGCGACAATTCTTATTGACTCTAGACCTAACTCCAAGGTTTATAACTCTAGTCAATGAAGGAGAGGTTTATGCACACCATCGGAAAACTCGCGCGTGAAGCCAATGTCACGACTGACACTGTGCGGTACTACGAAAAGGCAGGCCTGCTCGCACCCACCGCCAAGACTGGGGCCGGTTATCGCCTCTACGACGAGGAGGCGCTTCGGCGGCTGCGCTTCATCAAGCAGGCGCAGCACAGCGGCTTCAGCTTGAGCGAGATCAATGAATTGCTGGCGCTCAAAAACAGCGACGAGGCGTGCTGCAAGGACGTGAGAAGCGTGGCCATCACCAAGAAGCTACAACTGGAGCACAAGATCAAGGCATTGCAAGTCATGTCACAGGCGCTGACCGAACTGATTGCCATCTGCAACGACGAAGCCCGGCCGCTCGATGCGTGCCCCATCCTCGCGGCACTGGAAAACAGCATGGCCAAACAAACAAAAGGAAAACGCAATGCTCAAGCTTGAAGTCTTTTCTTCGCCCGGCTGCGGCAAATGCGCGCAGGCCAAGTCACTCCTCAAGACAGTCGCGGAAGCGCTGGGGCCGGACAAGGTGACGTGGCGCGACGTGAACATCCTGGAAGAAATGGATTACGCCGTGGACGTAGGGGTGATGTCATCACCCGCGATCGCCATCGACGGCCAACTCGTCTTCTCTTCCTTGCCCAGTGCGGACAAGTTGCGAGCGGAGCTGAGCAGGCGGCTTGAAGAAGCGGGAGGCAACGCATCATGAACGCGCTATTGCTCGTGACGGCGGCCGGGCTTGGCTTGTTGGCTTTTTTCGAGCCCTGCACCATCGCTACACACACCCTGTTTGCGGTACGCGCCAGCCATGACGCGGCCCGCCGCCGCTGGTTCGCTTTGACGCAACTTGTGCTGTCGAGAACCGTCTTGCTGGCAGCGCTGTTTGGCATTGCGGCTTGGCTCGGCCTAGAAAGTTTTTCGGTGAGCACGGCGACGATTCTGCTTAGTGTGATCGGCGCGGTCTATCTGGTTAGCCGCAAGATCTACCTGCCGGTGCCGCACATCGAATTCTTTCGGTTAGTTCCCCAGCGTTACAACCTGCCGCACGCGCTCAAGCTGGGGTTGACGCTGCCTGCCTGCACGTTACCGCTGATAGCGGTGATGGGCGTCCTCTCTGCCCTGACCCGCCGGCCCGATATGGCGATGCTCGCGGGTCTCGCTTTCGCCGCGATGTTTTCGCTGCCCACAGTATGGGACAGCGTACGCGGACTGAGCGCCGCGCACCGCACTTTTTTGGGTAAAGCAGCTAATGCCAGCCCCTACGTGACCGCGCTGCTCCTGTGGAGCGGCGCTTTTCTGATGTGGAAAACAGGAATCTGAAACATGGACTTGGATACACTTCAAACCACATTGGAACAAGCAAGCCTAGCCTCCCTGGGGGTAGGGTTTACCGCAGGTTTCATTTTCAGTTTCAACCCGGTGGCGCTGGCCGCGATCCCGGTGTCGCTGGCCTATGTGACCAAGGCACATGAGACCAGGCGTGCGGTGCGCTTCGGTGCAATGTTCATCGCTGGCTTGATCGTTGTACACGTGCTCATGGGATTCATTGCTGGGCTCGGCGGTCAATGGGTGCAAAGAATCATTGGCCGCGAATGGGGGCTGGTGCTGGGGCCGCTCCTGATCCTGCTGGGCCTGATGTGGCCGGGCTGGATCAGGCTGCCGCTGCCGGTCATCCGCTTGAGGGCAAAGCGCGCCCAGAACGGCTGGGGAGCCTTCATGCTTGGCATCCCGTTTTCGGTAGCGGTCTGCCCATTCTGCACACCGGCGCTGGTGATCCTGCTGGGCGTGGCAACTGGCATCGGTTCGCCCTTGTTCGGCGCGACGCTGCTGCTCGCTTTTGCCTTGGGGCGCGCCGTACCCATCATTCTTGGTGCCTGGGCGGTGGGTTGGCTTGAAAACCTAAAGCCCCTCCAGCATGTGCAGCGTATCTTCGAACTCGTCGGCGCGCTCCTGCTGATCCTCTCCGGGCTATACATGCTGAACGCCTATTTCTTTTTCATACCCGAACTTGCCGGATAGGAGCATTAATGATGCATGCACTGCGTTTTCTGTTGTTGACGTTCACACTTGTGACATGGGCGCCCGGCGCGCAGTCCGAGCCGCCGAAACCTATACCTTTCGTCATGCAAATGACGGTGGGGGATTCGGATGCGCAACGGCGCGCCTTCCTGCAGATGGATAAGGTTCTGGAGGACATCGGCACCGGGAATGTGAAAATTGAGGTGGTCGCATACGAAGGCGGGATCACCTCCTTGCTAGCGAATAACAACGATACAGCGACCCTGTTGGCTGCCCTGGCACGCAACGGCGTCCGCTTCAAAGCATGCCGCATCAGTATGCGTGCGCACGGCCTTAAGGAAGAGGACTTTCCCTTGGAAGTTGAGTTCGTGCCGGCTGGGGCGCCAGAAATGGTGCGCCTACAAATGCAGGGCTATCGTTATTGGCGCCCGTAATTCGCCAGCAAGCACACCCACACTCGAACAAAGCTAGCTGTCAGGCTGCATAGCACTGACACGTGACAGCAATGTGGCAACATCGCAATAGGTGCTGCTGGCTACGGCACCCGCACCAGCGGCGCTTTCTGTACTTTTCTTGCTTGGACAATTTCATCAAAATGACCAGCCGTCTACACCGCCGGTCATCGATCAATCTCCTACCTGCACAGGGCGCTTACTTCTGATTCAGCGAAGACTCGGGCGCCACCAGATAGGCGGTGATGTCGGCCAGTTGAGCCGGCGAAAGGATGCCGTTATGGCCCATCCGCGGCATGTTGGAACATGCCACCGTGGCTTGGGCGTTGTAGAGCTTGTTGTAGGTGTATTTCACGATGTCGCTGCTGGCACCGCGCAGCGCGCCATAACCGGTGAGACTGGGCCCGAGGTTGCCGGCCGCGACTTCCTTCGGATCCATGGCGTGGCAGGCATAGCAGTTGCCGCCGACGTTGCCCTTGCGACGCACTTCGTTGTCGGGCTCGATGTTGCCGATACGCATGCCGAAACCGCCCTTCACCAGCTTTTCGCCGTTTTTCCAGTCGCCCATCAGCTGGTTGTTGTCGGGATACTTGATCGTGGCCTGCTCACGCGCATTGATCGCGGCCGCCTGTGCAGCCGATGGATTGTTGCGGGTGTCCGAACAGATTTTCTGGGTCTCGTCCTGCACCAGGCGCGACATATCCTGGCCTTCGCCCGGCTTGAAGCTGTCGGCCACCAACTTGTCGACCTTGGCGGCGAGTTTGCTGTCGGCCTGCACGGGGGTGAACGCGACGGCCAGCAGGGCGGCGATCATCAGTTTGTTTTTCATGTTTGTGTCCTCCGATTAACGCTTGATGCCGGGCAGGTCATAGGTGCCGCCCTTGGCCTGGCTGGTGAGGAAGGAAATCAGCGCAACGGTCGCAGGCGAACCGTAGTCGATGTCCGGCGTGCGCATCTGCCAGTGGCAATCCCACATGCGGTGCTGCATGTTGCGCACCACACCGTGCGACACACGGTAGGTTGGCCAGGTCGTCATGGTCGCCTGAATGTCCTTAGCGTTGTAAACGTTGACCAGCGATTGCAGGCGTACGCGCTTGCCGTCTTCGTTGTGGCAGGTGGCGCAGGAGAAATCCATCGGCCCATGGCGGCGCCAGAACATCGCCTCGCCCAGCTCGCGCGCCTCCTTCTCTTTGGCATGCTTCAGCGGCGGATTGATTTTCATACCATCCGATTGGGACGCCACATAGGCGACCATGGCTTCCAGATCGGTGTTGTTCTCGTTCTGCCGCTGATCGGCGTAAAGCTTTTGCTTGATCTCGTCTTCGGAGATTCCCTGCAATTTCACCATGCAACTCACCAGCCGTGACTCCATATCCTGCACCCGATCGGTGTCCTTGAAATAGCGCGGCAGCTGGGCATACGCGCCTTTCAGTTTGCCGGCGCCGAGGCCGAAATCGCACTTCTCCAGGCTGGCGTTTTTGGGGCCGCGCTTTTCCTTGAACAGGATTTCACCCCGGTCGATTACCAGAAAGCCAGGGTTGGCGTCCTTGTCTGCCAGCGCGGCGCGGTAATCGGCCACGCTTGCCTCACCCCAGGCCAGCGGGGCGGCAAATGCCAGCGCAACGCCCAAACTTATTGCTTTGAATTTCATTGGAGTCTCCTCGTATTGTATTGATTCAGCCGAAGCTGGGTTCAATAAAGCAGGGAGCGTGCCAATGATTTATTTTATTTAAGTAACTGTATCTGAAAGCAAATTATTTTTCGTGCAAGCTGGACGGCCTTGCAAGCTGCAAGGGTTTTGCAATATGCAAGGGCGTCAGCGTTCGGCTTCCTTCAATTTTCGCCAGAGCGTGGAAGGATCGATACCGAGGATTTTTGCGGCCTGGGTGCGGTTGTCGCCACAGTGTTCCAGCGTCCGCTTGATCCACGCGGACTCGACTTCGGCCAGGGTGGCCGATTCGCCCCACGGGCAGGCTGGAGCGTCGGGACGGTCGCGCAATTCCGCCGGCAGGTCCGCCAGGCCGATCTGTTCGTCCCGCGCCAGCACCAGCGCACGTTGCAGGGTGTTCTCCAGCTCGCGAACGTTGCCTGGCCAGGCGTAGGCCAGAATGCGATCAAGCGCATCAGCCGCAAGCGGCAAGGCTGGCCGGCCCATCTCGGCGGCGTGTTTGGCGATGAGAAACTCGGCCAGCGCGGCGAGATCGTCGCGGCGTTCGCGCAGCGGCGGCACAGTGATAGGGAAAACGGCGATTCGGTAATACAGGTCTTCGCGAAAGCGTCCCTCGCGCACGCAGTCCTTGAGGGCTTCGTTGGCGGCGAAAATCAGCCGCACGTCGACTTTCACCGGCTTGACGCCGCCGATGCGGAACACCTGTTTGTCCTGGATGAATTGCAGCAGGCGGGTTTGCGCGTCGAGGCTGGTGCTGTTGATTTCGTCGAGAAACAGCGTGCCGCCGGCGGCCAGTTCCAGCAGGCCGGGTTTCTTTGCGGTGGCGCCGGAAAACGCGCCTTTTTCATAACCGAACAATTCCGATTCCAGCAGGGTTTGCGGCAGCGCGCCGCAGTGGAGCGTGAAGAACGGTCCGCCGGCACGTGGCGACAGCGCATGGATATGCCGCGCCAGCACGCCCTTGCCGACGCCGGTTTCGCCTTCGAGCAGCACCGGCAGGGGGCTGCCGGCGACCTGGGCGGCGAGTTCCAGCGCGCCCTGCATGGCGGGAGACAGCGCCGACAGGTGCGCCGATCCCTGACTGCGCGCAACCTGTTCGGTCAGTTGCAGCAGGCGGGCCTTCTGGTCGAACGTGGTTTTGAGCCGTGCGAGCGCCGCCCGCGCAGCATCCAGATCGAAGGGCTTGAGCAGGATGTCGCTCACGCCCAGGCGGAAGGCCTCGATCGCGTTCATCGGGGTAGCGTAGCCGGTCATCAGCAGCACCGGGCGTTGCGGGTCAAGTGTTTTCGAGACTTTCAGCAAGTCGAGCCCGTCGCATCCCGGCAGGCGCAGGTCGGTGAGCAGGGCATCGGGCGCGTCGGTTTCCAGAAGATGCCGCGCGGCTTCGCCATCGTGACGGACCGCGACGTCAAACCCGATTTCCTCGGCAACACGTGCCGCCAGCTTGGCCAGGGCGGCGTCGTCTTCGGCAATCAGAAGCGTGGGGGTCATGACGAGGGGGGAAGGGTGAGTTGAAAGCGGGTATGGCCGGGCGCGCTCTCGGCAAGCGTGAGCGTGCCGCCCATTTCTTCGGCGAGCCGCCTGCAGATGGCGAGTCCGAGCCCGGTGCCCTGGCCCTGCGGCTTGCTGGTGGCAAACGCCTCAAAAAGATGCGGCTGCATCTCCGGCGGAACGCCTGCACCGTCGTCGATGACGCTCATGGCGCCTGCCGAAGGGACGATCTGGATTCGGTGCGCGCCGGCCTGGGTGGCGTTGGTGGCAAGATTGAACAGAATCTGTTCGATGCGCGAAGCGTCCGCCCAAGCCGGCGCGGCAGCACCGGGCGCGACCTCGATCTGGACGCATTGACGCCGCGCCAGCGGCGCCACCAGCCGCGCGAACGCCCGTGCCAGTTCGGCCAGATCGACTGCCTGATTGGTGAGCGCGGGCGCGCGCGCCACGGTGAGCATGTCGCCGACGATCTGCCCGGCGCGGCGTGCCTGCGCCACGATGGTGTCGAGCGATTCGCGCACGGCGGCGTCCGGCGTTTGCGACTGCGCCAGTTGCGCGTAGCCCAGAATGTTGGCGAGCGGCGTGTTCAGTTCGTGCGCCACTTCGCCCGCCATCTGCCCCACGGTAGCCAGCCGCTGTTCGGCGCACAGGCGGCGCAGCGCGTCGTTGTGGGCCTGGTTGGCTTCTTCCAGCGCGGTGATGTGGGTGTGGATGCGGGTTTCCAGATCGGTCAGCGCGTGGGCGAGTTCATGCACTTCTGCGGGTGCGTCGGCAGGCGCCGCATGAAGGGTTTCGCCGGGCGCCACGCTGGCGATCAGGGTTTTCACCGGGGCGATCAGCCGCGCCGCGAGGAGACGCCGCAGCGCCACAAAAGCGATCACCGAAAATAGCGCCAGCGCGCCGCTAGTCAGTATCGCCAGCCGCCATGCCGCCGCACGCATCGGCGTGCTGTCGTATTGCGCGATGACTTCGCCCAGCGGCTCGCCCGCCGCCAGCATGGTGGCGGCAAAGGCAGGGTTGTCTGCCGAGGCGATGCCTGCCTGCCCCAGCACCACGCCATCGGTGCGGCGAATTTCAACGTAGGCCAGCCCGCGGCTGCGCACGAGATCGTCCACCGCGCGCTCGATCGCGCCGTAGTCGCGGATCAGCACGGCATCGACCGACACCGCCGCCAGCTGGTTGGCGAGCGCCTGTGCCTTGTCGGCTTCGGCCGCGCCGACCAGATGCCGCAGCGACTGCCACATGCCAGCGCCCAGCAACACGAACAGCAATAAGCCGGCCAGCCCAAGATAAGCGCTGAGCCAGAAGGTGAGCGAGCGCGGTTTCATTGGGCAAGTGTGCGAAGCATGCGCCGCACGTTGTGATAGTGGGTGTCGTCGATGGGAACGAAACGGATGGCTGCGCCCAGCGATTCGAACGCGCGCAACCCGCTTTCGTCGGGGACGAGCAGCGCCTGACGGGCGCGGATTTCGAGCGTTTCTGGAAAATGCGGCGAGCAGGCGATCAGGTGCGGCGGCAGCGGCTGCGAGGCGGCGAGGATTTTCAGGCCGCGCGGCAGATATTGCCGGGCAATGTCGAGCCGCAGCCCGCCCGCGTCGAAGTCGCCATGCAGCACCGACAGCGCCACGCGCTCGTGGCGATCCAGTTGTGCATGACCGGCCAGGTCGGCGAGTTTCACGCCCGCCTGCGCCAACATCAGCGTGGGCGCCACCGTGCTCGACATAGAAATCGCCGCGCCAAAGGCCATGCGGCGGCCTTTGAGATCGGCGAGTGCGTGGATGGGACTGTTTGCGCGTGCCACGATCGCGCTCTGATAGAACGCCTGTCCGTTTTCGGACTCGCCGGCCAGAATGCGGATGGCGGCACGTTGCCGCGCCCGCACATACGGGGTCGGCCCGATGTAGGTCAGGTCGGCGCGGCCATCGGCGATCATCGCAATCTGCTCGTCGTAGGTGGAGGCGATGACCAGCTTGATCGGGCGTTCCAGCACGCCGCCAAGATAAAGCGTGAGCGGACGAAAGCGGGCGTAGAGACGCGACGGCGTGTCGTAGGGATGCACGACAAAAATCAGTTCGCGCCTGGCCGCATGCGTTAATGCCGGAAAGAGGCAGGCCGTCAGCAGAAAGGCGCGCCGGTTCATTGCGGACTGCCGGTGTCGCGTTGCGCATCGGACATGCCGAGTTTCTTCATTTTCTCCCACAGGTTTTTGCGGCTGATGCCGAGGTGTTCGGCGGTCTGGCCGATGCGACCCTGGCAGTGCGTCAGCGCCGATTCGATGTAGTTGCGCTCGCAGCCTTCCAGATAGGTTTGCAGCGGGGCATCGCGGGATGGCGCCGCAACGTTGCCGGTCTCGGCTTCAAACAGCGCATCGGGTTCGAGCCAGGCATTCGGGCTGAGTACGCAGGCGCGTTCGATGGCGTGCTTGAGTTCGCGCACGTTGCCCGGCCAGTTGTATTCGAGCAGGGCTTTTTCGGCCGCGGGCGAGAGTCGCTTGTGCTCGTCGGGGCGCGCGCGCTCCTGCTCGTCGAGAAACTGCTGCGCCAGCCACAGAATGTCATTGCGGCGTTCGCGCAGCGGCGGCACCTTCAGATGCACGACGTGAATACGGTAATAGAGGTCTTCGCGGAAACGCCCTTGCCGCACCAGTTCGCGGAGGTCGTGATGGGTGGCGCAGATGAGGCGGATGTCCACCGACACCGGCCGTTCGCTGCCCAGGCGCAACACGCTGTGATCCTGAATCACGCGCAGGAGTTTCACCTGCATGATGAGCGGCATGTCGCCGATTTCGTCGAGAAACAGCGTGCCGCCGTCGGCCTGTTCAAACACGCCGCGCTTGAGCCGGGCCGCGCCGGTGAACGCGCCTTTTTCATGGCCGAAGAGTTCGGCTTCCAGCAAGGACTCCGCCAGGCCGCCGCAGTTGACCGCGACGAAAGGGGCTTTCGAGCGCGCAGGATCGAGGCGGTGAATTTCGCGCGCGACGACATCCTTGCCGCTGCCCGATTCGCCGGTAATCAGCACCGTGGGCGCCGCCTGGGCGATGCGCGGCAGGGTGAGTTCGATGCGGCGCATGGCGTCCGACAGACCCAATTGCGGTTCGGCTTCGGCGACGGCTGGCCGCGACTGGCTCAGCAGGCGGAGCTTGTCCATGAGCTGATCCAGATCGAAGGGTTTGGTGATGTAGTCAGCCGCCCCGAGCTTGAGCAATTCCACCGCGCGGTCAATGGCGCCAAAGCCGGTGATGAAAATCCACGGTGGCAGATACGCGTGCTCGGCCAGCGCGCGGCGAAACAGCGCATCGCCGCTCATGTCGGGCAGGCGAATATCGCTGACGACCAGCGCGTAAGGATCGCGCCCCAAGGCGGCGAGCGCGTCCTGCCCCCGTGTGTGCCAGCGCACGCGGTAGCCTTCGAGTTCAAATCGCTCCACCAGCGATTCGCCCATGATGAGATCGTCTTCGATCAGGCAAATGATGGTGTTCATGGTGTCACCAGCGGCAGGCGTACGTCGAAGACGGTCTTGCCGTCATTGCATTGTGCGGCGATTTTCCCGCCCAGTTGGGTCACCAGCTGATACGTCACCCACAACCCCAGCCCATGGCCGCCGCGACTCTCGGCGAAGGGCTCGAACAGGTGCGCCATGCGTTCCGGCGGAATCGCTTCGCCTTCGTCCTCAACGCAAATGACACAGGCGCCGCCGATCACTTCAAGGCGGCAGCGGACGAAGCCGCTGGCGCGCACGGCCTTCGCCGCATTGAGCAGCAGATTGAGCAGGATCTGGCGTACCTGGGTGGCGGGCAAGGGGAGCGGTTCGGTCATCTCGACTTCCCACACTAGCCGGGCATCGCGCTGTTGCACATCGGGCGCAATCAGGGTGCGGATATCCTTTATGTCTTGTGGCGTGAGCGCGTGACTTTCCAGTCGGGCCTCGGCGAGCAAGGCGGAAACGGTCTCGCGTATCTGTATCAGCCCGCGTTCGATGAGCGAGAGCGTTTTGGCGGATTGCGGATCGGGACGGGCATGTTTTTTATGGGTGTTGAGCGCGTTCAACATGCCGCCCAGCGGGTTGTTGATTTCATGGGCGATGCCGGCGGTGAGCCGTCCAATCGCCGCGAGCCGATCAGCCGCGACGACTTCTTTTTCCAGGCTCTGCTTTTGCTGCAACTCGTTCAACATGCGGCGAAAGCCGCTGGACAACTGGCCGATTTCGTCGCGTCCGGAAAAGTAACGGCACTCGATGGTTTCGGGCGCTTCGCGCCCGACCCTTGCTAAGCACCCGGCCAGATGGCTCAGCGGCCCGGCCAGGCGTTTGCCCGCCAGCCAGCCGAGGGGAAGCAGCACCGTCAGCGCAAGCAGGGTGGAGAGCGCGACATCCCGCACGATCTGCTGGTAACGCGGGGCAAGCAGGGCAGAGGCATAGCGCTGCACCAGCGTCCCTATCTGTACGCCGTCTTCCGAATGCACCGGGGTGGACAGCACGAAATACCCTGCCGCATCCTCCCATTGTTTGGGATGGTCGAGCATGCCGGGCGAGCGCAGGGACTCCGCGGAGGAGAGCACGGGAAACGTGCCGGGATCGCTGGCGGCAAACACGCGCAGTTTTGCATCGAGCAGGATGAAGCTGCGCCCGGCCGACTCGCCCTGTTCCAGCGGAGTCACCAAAATTTCATAGGCCTGCCACAAATCGTCGTGCTGCATGGCCGGCGTCACTGTGCGGACAAGCAGGCGCCCCAGGCTTTCGGCATTGGCGATGAATTCCTGTTTGGCCTGCTGCGCGCCCTGTACGATCAGCGCAATCGAAACCAGAAATGCGGTGACCAGAATGATGAAGCTGAATGCCAGCGGCGTCTTGCTGCGGTAACTCAGGTTATCCAGCACCGTCATCCCCCCAAAACGCGCCAGTTGGCCTCGATCCCGTCATAAAGACCGGGTTTTGCGCTGGCAAAGCCATCCAGGTTAAGTGCGGCCAGAACAGTCTGGCCTTCGACATCCAGGTGCATGGCCTGGAGAGCACGCTGCAAGGCCTGTATTTCCGGGGCAGGCATATCGTGCCGCGCCACAATGGGTGGGAAACCGAACGGGCCGGAGCGCTCAATGATGCGCGTCTTTTCCGTGAGTTCAGGATGGCCGCGCGCCAGCGTATCCCAGACATAGCCATCCACCGCGCCCCCTTGCGCCAGCCCAACGGCGACCGCCTGCACGACCTTGCGATGGCTCCAGGTGAAAAACGTCCGCCGGAAAAAATCGTTGGCCTGCGTGTTGCCCTGTTTCTTCAACAGCACCTGCGGGGCAAGCCAGCCGGAATTGGAATCCGGGTCGGCATAGGCAAAGACCGTGCCGCGCAAATCCTTGAGGCGGTGGATCGCGCTGTTGTCCGTCGGCGCGATGATGTAGGCCTGATACAAAGGCGCACCCTGGTAGAGCGGCACGCTCACCAGACGCAAGGCGGGGCGATGCCGCACATAGGGAAAGCCGCAGACCCAGGCGCAATCGACCTCGCCCGCCAGCAACAGATCGGTGATCTCGCGGTAATTCGCGCGCTGCACGAAGGCCACGGGGCGTGCGAGATGCGTCTCCAGATAGCGCTGCCAGCGTTGCAGCAGGGTGGCCTGTCGGTCCAGAAAAACCGGGGTGGTGGCGAATTTCAGGGGTCGATTTTGCACTGCGGACAGAGGCAAACCGTAACCCGCCAGCATCAGGCCACCCGCTCCAGCGAGCCATTCCCTGCGTGTCCTGTCCATCATTACCTCCCTTCTATGGTTAAGCAATGTTACCAGAACGTAATATCTAATTGCAAAACTGTGGATTAACGTTACTTAAAGGTAACAGTCAGATAGGGTGAATTCATTCAACCTAATGATTTATTAGCGTTTATTGTCATGGTATGGAATATGCCTATCTTGCAGAGGGTTAATTACCCGGGCAATCCAATTAATCAGGAGGAAACATGAGTGCATCCCTTTCCCGTCGGAATTTGAAAATAAAAGCCACGAATCGCATAAACCCCAAGGTCTTGTTAAACCTGCTGGCTGTCAGTATTGGTGCGGTGCTAAGCGCGCCTGCTTCGGCGCTGGAACTATCGATCTACGGCGTTGGCCACCTGTCCGCCGACAGTATCGATACCGATTCTGACTCAAGCGGTTACATACACAGCAACTCTTCCCGCCTTGGCGTCAAGGGTTCTCATGATGTCGGCAATGGCGCCACTATTTTGTTTCAATACGAGTCGGGCGTGGATCTTACCGGCAGCGGCACGGGTGACGGTAATGGCGGAGCGGACTCTGACGGGCAGATTTTCACCCGCGCCCGCGACTCGTTCGTCGGTGTGAAAGGCGGGTTTGGTACGGTGCTATTCGGTCGGCTCGGTGCACTCAATCAATGGCTCTACGACTACAACCTGTTCGGGGATCAGGTGGGGGATCTGGGCAATATCTGGGGCGGCGACGGCCTGCCAGGTCGTGCTGACCATGCCGCATGGTACCGCACCCCAAGTTTTGGCGGCGCGACGCTCGCCTTGACCTACGTGCCGGACCAGGGCGTAAATGATGCCAACGCCTACATTGGCAAGGCCGAATATGTCACTGGCGGAATCAAGCTCGGCGGCGCCTATGCGAACTTCGGCAACAGCACACCCGGTTTATCCGACACCAAGGTCGCTGCTATTACGGCGAGCTACGATGCCGGTGCGTTCAGTGTAGGCGGCGGTTGGCAGCGGGAGACCGACATTGGGGGCGTGTCGAATGCAGACCGTGACAAGTACACGCTGGGCGCCGCAGTCAAGCTGGGCGGCAGCGGAACAGTCAAGGCTCAGTACACTAAAGCCAACGACCTGGATAACACGTCCGGCACCAGTGCCGATCAATGGGCAGTTGGATACGACTACGCATGGGACAAGAACACCACGCTGTACGTTGCCTACGCCAGTACCAACAATGATTCGGACGCAAACTATACGTCGTATAACTATGGCCATGGAGATCAGGGGGTGCCGGCTCTTGTCGCAGGCAACAGCCCTTCCGCGATTTCGGTCGGTCTCGTCTACAAATTCGATGCGGGTGTTTTGAAGCGCTGATAGGCATTAAACCGCGAGGGCCGGGTGCGTCGCGGCCGGCCTAATTCGGCGGCATCCGCCGCAGATCACGCAGCAACGCCTGTTCTCCTCCAGGCGCTTTCGCCACCCTCACGGGTGGCATTTTTTGAAATGCATGTTCGCGTCGGGTCTTTGCAAAAGGTTCTTTCTGGTCATGACGTTGAATCGCAATACGTGTGATCAACTTGCCGGATCAAGTTACGATCAGGCCGACTGAGCCTGGTTAAAAAATGTGATAGAGCCGTCTCAATAACCCACGAATGCCCAACAAACGAACACTCAACCAATCTCGGAAATTATTGATGGACTATCACCAAATTTTAGATGCCAGCGCGACCTTGAGCCCATGGCCGCTCCTCAATTGCAAAAAGGCCTTGGCAGGAATGGCGGGCGGCAGGGTGCTCAAGGTCATCATTCACCCTGAAGACGAGGATTCCAATATGGCTATCGAGACCTTCTGCAAACAAACCGGCCACGAATTCATTGGCCACTCGAATGAGCAAGGCTTTCAGGTTTGCTACGTGAAAAGCAGGACGTCGCAGGGATAAATGGCTGTCAACCCGGCCGCCCGCAATGTGATTGCACGAGGGCGCCGGGCGGAATCATTCGCCCGCCTTGCGCGGCTTTCTTGTCTGTGTTACCAGGAGTCGGATCATGCGGGTCGGTATTCCGCGGGAAATATTGCCGGGCGAGACGCGCGCCACGGCCACGCCGGAAACGGTCGGCAAGCTGCGCGCGCGCGGCATGGAGGTGCTGGTCGAGCGCAAGGCTGGCGATCAGGCGCATTTCAGCGACGCGGCCTATGCGGCCGCTGGCGCCGTGCTGGTCGACACCGCTGCCGCGCTTGGCGCCGAGGTCGTGTTCAAGGTGCACAAGCCGACGCGCGACGAGATCGCGCAGATGAAGCCGGGCGCGCTGCTCATCGGGCTGCTCGACGTTTGCCTTGACGACGGCACCTGGAAGGCGCTGGCCGACCAGGGCGTGAGCGCGCTGGCACTCGAGTTGATCCCGCGCATCTCGCGCGCGCAGACGATGGACGTGCTCTCCTCGCAGGCCGGCATCGCCGGTTACCGCGCGGTGCTCGAGGGTACGCGCCTGTACGCGCGCTTCTTTCCGCTGATGATGACCTCGGCCGGTTCGGCCAAGCCGGCGCGCGTGATCGTGCTCGGCGCGGGCGTGGCCGGGTTACAGGCGATTGCCACCGCGCGCCGGCTCGGCGCGCAGGTGTACGCCTACGACGTGCGCCCGGAGGTGAAGGAGCAGGTCCACTCGCTCGGCGCGAAGTTCATCGAGCTCGACATCGGCGAGTCCGGCGCGGGCGCGGGCGGCTATGCCAAGAAGCTGAGCCAGGATGCGCAATGGCGCGAGCAGGCGCTGCTGGCCGAGGAGCTGAAAAAGGCCGACGTGATCGTCTCGACCGCGCAGATCCCCTGCATGCCCGCGCCGGTGCTGATCACCGAGGCGGCGGTGATCGGGATGCGCGACGGCTCGGTGGTGATCGACATGGCCGCCGCCAGCGGCGGCAATTGTCCGCTGACCGAGCAGGACAAGACCCTGCGCAAGCACGGCGTGATCCTATGTGGCATCAGCAACTACCCGGCGCTGATGCCGACCGATGCGAGCAATTTCTATTCGCGCAACGTGATGAACCTGCTGTTCCACATCCTTGACCTCGGCGGCGGCAAGCTAGACCTCGCCAAGGCGATGGAGGAGGACGAGATCGTCGGCGCGTCGCTCATTGCCCACGACGGGCACCAGCGCTGGGAACCGAAGATAAAAAAGGAGTAAGCCACCATGTCCGAACTGATCGTTGCACTGTATGTATTCGCGCTGGCCTGCTTCATCGGCTACTTCGTCATCTGGGGCGTGACGCCCTCGCTACACACGCCGCTGATCGCGCTCACCAACGCGATTTCAGGAATCGTCATCGTCGGCGCGCTGCTGGTGGCCGGGTTCGGTGACGGTGCCGGGTCGGCGGTCGGCTGGATCGGCTTTGTCGCCGTCGTGCTGGCGAGCATCAACATCTTCGGTGGCTTTGTGGTGACACAACGCATGCTGGAGATGTTCCGCAAGAAGAAGTGATCCGGGGAGATTGAACGATGTCCTACGCTGACTGGCAGGCGCTCGCCTATCTTCTCGCCGGCTCGTTGTTCGTGCTCGGCCTGCGCGGCCTCACGCACCCGGTATCCGCACGGCGCGGCAATTACCTGGCGATGGCCGGCATGCTTATCGCCATCATCGCCACCGTCGGCGCGCCGGAGGTGAAGGCCTATGGCTTCATCGTTACCGGCATCGTCATCGGCGGCGTGATCGGCACGGTCATCGCGCGCCGTATCGCCATGACCGCGATGCCGCAACTCGTGGCGCTGCTGCACAGCTTCGTCGGCCTCGGCGCGGTGCTGGTCGCTCTTGGCACCTACCTGGCTCACGCGCACGGCGGCGCACTCGGCGCGGTGCTGCGCGCCGAGCTCGGCATCGGTGCGCTGCTCGGCGCCGTCACCTTCACCGGCTCGCTGGTGGCGTTTGGCAAGCTGCAAGCTCTGCTGTCGACACGCCCGCTGCTGTTTCCCGGCCGTCACCTGGTCAACCTCGCGCTGTTTGTGCTGGCACTCGCCGCGACCGTGCACTTTGTCGGCGGCGGCTCGTTCGCCACGCTGGTGTTGCTCGCGGTGCTTGCCGCGCTGCTCGGCGTGCTACTGATCACGCCGATCGGCGGCGCCGACATGCCGGTGATCGTGTCGATGCTCAATTCCTACTCGGGCTGGGCCGCTGCGGCGACCGGCTTCACCCTGCACAACAACCTGTTGATCATCGTTGGCGCGCTGGTCGGGTTCTCCGGCGCGATTCTCTCCTACATCATGTGCCGCGCGATGAACCGCTCCATCGTGAACGTGGTGCTGGGCGGCTTCGGTGGCTGCGGCGATGCGGCTGCGGCCGCTGCCTTGGGTGACAGGCCGGTGCGCGTGGCGGCAGTCGAGGACGCCGCGTTCCTGATGGACAACGCGAGCAAGGTGTTCATCGTGCCGGGGTATGGCATGGCGGTGGCGCAGGCGCAGCATGCGCTGAACGAGCTGCGCGAGGTGCTGGGCGAGAAGGGTATCGAGGTGAAGTTCGCTATCCACCCGGTCGCCGGCCGCATGCCCGGCCACATGAACGTGCTGCTGGCCGAGGCCGATGTGCCCTACGAGCAGGTAGTGGAAATGGAGGAGGTCAATCCCGAGTTCTCTGCCTGCGACGTGGCGCTGGTGGTCGGGGCGAACGATGTCACCAATCCCGCCGCCAAGACCAACAAGGCCAGCCCGCTCTACGGCATGCCGATCCTCGAAGTGTACAAGGCGCGCCATGTGCTGTTCATCAAGCGCAGCATGAAGCCGGGCTATTCCGGCGTGGACAACGAACTCTTCTACCGTGATAACTGCGCGCTGGTGTTCGGCGATGCCAAGGCGGTGTGTGAAAAACTTGTGGCAGAGTTGCGCGGCAGGCATTGAGACCCGATCCAAATGCACGCAGGAATGGCGGGCGGCAGGGTGCTCAAGGTCATCATTCACCCTGAAGACGAGGATTCCAATATGGCTATCGAGACCTTCTGCAAACAAACCGGCCACGAATTCATTGGCCACTCGAATGAGCAAGGCTTTCAGGTTTGCTACGTGAAAAGCAGGACGTCGCAGGGATAAATGGCTGTCAACCCGGCCGCCCGCAATGTGATTGCACGAGGGCGCCGGGCGGAATCATTCGCCCGCCTTGCGGGCGTTCATCGCCGTGTCCACCGTGTTGCGGTCGAGATGGGGGGCGAACATCTCTATGAATGCATACGTATAACCGCGCAAATAGGTATGACGGCGAATGCCGATTTTGGTTGTGCTGGGCTCGAACAGGTGGCCTGCATCCATCGCACGCAGGTTCCGGTCGCGCTCGGGATCAAAAGCCGTGCTGGCCATAATGCCAATGCCCAGGCCCAGTTCCACATAGGTCTTGATCACATCGGCGTCAATGGCTGTAAGCACGACATTGGGGCTCAATTTGCGCTGGGTGAAGGCTTTGTTGATCTGTGAGCGTCCGGTGAATGCAAAATCGTAAGTGATGACGGGATATTTTGCGATCCGTTCCAACGTCAGCGGCAGTTCGAAAGTCAAGGGGTGTCCTGGCTGAGTGATGACGCATCGGTTCCATTCGTAGCAAGGCAGTATCACCAGTTCCTCACATAACACGATGGCTTCGGTGGCGATGGCGATATCCGCGTCGCCGGAAAGCACCATCTCCACGATCTGGGTCGGATTGCCTTGGTGCAGCCGCAGTTGAACCTCTGGATAGCGTTCGGAGAATGTCTTGACAACCAGCGGCAAGGCATAGCGGGCTTGGGTGTGAGTGGTGGCGATGGACAGGCTGCCCGTGGTTTCGTTGGCGAAATCCTCGCCCACCCGCTTCAGGTTTTCCGTCTCGCCCAGAATGCGTTCTGCAATCGTCAGTATTTTCTGGCCTGGTTCTGTTATCCCGGTCACCCGCTTGCCTTTGCGGATAAGAATGTCCAGGCCTAGCTCCTCCTCCAGCAGCCGAATCTGCTTGCTGATGCCGGGTTGCGACGTGTACAGCCTCTCGGCCGCCAGTGAGATATTAAGTCCCTGTCTGGCGATTTCACGAAGATAGCGTAATTGCTGAAGATTCATTTATATGTCGAAAAGTTATAAATAAATGAATTTATATTCTTTTTTATTATAAATCAACCAAATTACTATGGCAGCCATTCACAAAAATACAGGTGCAAGTATGGAATGGATGTACACGTTGGCAGGACTCGGGGTGGGTTTTGTCGTCGGTATGACTGGAGTGGGTGGCGGTGCGTTGATGACCCCGCTACTGGTGCTGGGTTTCGGAGTTTCGCCGTCGGTCGCGGTGGGCACCGACCTCCTCTACGCCGCGATTACCAAGAGCGTCGGAGTTTGGGTACACGGCTGCAAGGGGACGGTGAACTGGAAGATCGTCGGTTTGCTGGCGGCGGGCAGTCTTCCGGCGGCCTTGGTCACGATCGGCATGCTCAAGTTGCTCGTCGCGGACACCACCCGGCTCCAGGGGCTGATAACCGAAGCGCTTGGGGTGGCACTGATACTGACAGCGCTGGCGCTCCTGTTCAAGGATCGACTGATAACAAGCATGGCTCGAGGGCGAATCGCGTCGTCTGGGATGCACCGTTGGCGAGCGCCAACCACGATTCTGGCAGGGGTGGCGCTGGGTGCTCTGGTCACCTTGACTTCCGTCGGCGCAGGGGCGCTGGGAGCCGTAGTGCTGTTTTTGCTCTATCCGCGCCTGCCGGCGGCGCATATCGTCGGCACGGATCTGGCTTACGCGGTTCCGCTCGCGACGATGGCCGGGCTGGGGCACTTTTACTTCTTGGGAACGGTGGATGTGCCGCTGCTAGGCAGCCTGCTGCTGGGCTCCCTGCCTGGAATCTGGCTCGGCTCCCATATTGGGACCGCAATTCCGGAGCGGGTGCTGCGGCTAATTCTGGGGGGCATGTTGGTTTTTATTGGCGTCAAATTGATTTGATTTGGTAACCGCAGCAAAGGCTATGACAGGGGTCACTCATGAATCATGAAGAACATTTAGTTGATTATAAAGAAATAGATCGTTTCGACCAGGCGCTCGAGTCATATTTCAGTGGTGAAATGGATGCTGACCGCTTCCAGGCGGTGCGCCTGCAACAAGGGGTCTATGGCCAACGCCAGGACGGCGTGAACATGGTGCGCATCAAGGTGCCAGGCGGCAAACTCGTCCCAGCACAGTTGATGGCAGTGGCAGAAGCGCTGGAGCGCTATGCGCCTGGGCAAAAAGCGCATATCACTACGCGCCAGGACATTCAGATGCACTACGTGCCGCTTGATGACACCCCTGCCGTGTTGCGTCACTTGGCCCAAGCGGAGCTGACCACGCGGGAAGCCTGCGGCAACACAGTGCGCAACATCACCGTTTGCCCGCTGGCCGGGGTGTGCCCGCGCGAACACGTGGACGTGGCGCCGTTCTTGCAAGGCGTGGTTGGCCATTTCCTGCGCCACCCGCTGACCCAGAACCTGCCGCGCAAATTCAAGATCAGCCTATCCGGCTGTGAAGCCGATTGCGCTCAGGGGCTGATGCATGACCTGGCTGTCGTGGCCGTAAGAACCGGTGATGGCCGCTTCGGATTCAAAGTGTTGGCCGGCGGCGGCTTGGGACACAAGCCGCACGAGGCCATCGTCGTGGAGCCATTCATCGAGGAAAAGGATTTGCTGGCGGCCATGGAAGCTATTGTGGTTCTCCACAACCGGTATTCCGACCGCACCAAGCGTGCCAAATCACGCATCAAGTTTCTGGTCGACCGCTTTGGGGCCGAGGGTTTCGTGACGAGGTACCGCGAAGAACTGAGTCGTACCCGGGCGGCTTTGGCTGCTCACCCCTATCCGAAAGGACAATGGCGAGGCGGTGAATCCGGCGATCCGCCAGGCCCCGGAGCGCCGCGGCGCCTTTTTAAGCAAAAACTGCCGGGGCTGTACGTGTTTCCCGTGAGCGTTCCCCTTGGGAGCCTCGATGCCGAGCAATTGCGGGGTATCGCCGGGCTGATGGAGGACTTGGGCCTGAGCGATGTACGCACCACCCAGGACCAGAACCTGATGCTGGTGAACGTCCCCGAACCGCTCCTGCCGGCGGTGAATGCAAGGCTTGGCGCCTTACGCCTGCAAGCACCACGGCCCGGCGATGACGTAGTGGCCTGCCCCGGCACCTCCACTTGCCGGCTCGGCATCACTTCCTCCATGACAGTGGCGCCCAAGCTCGTCGGAGGCAAACGGAACCTGCGGATACGCGTGTCCGGCTGCCATAACGGATGCGCCCAGCCGGAAACCGGCGACATCGGCATTTTCGGCGAGGGTCGGCGCATGCACGGCAAGCTGATCCCTCATTATCAAATGTACTTCGGCGGTAACGGTTGCGGTGGAGGCGGGTTGGCTATCAAGGGGCCGTCGGTGCCGGCGGCCCGCATCGAGAAAGCGGTGGAACGGCTGCGGGTAGCCTACGCGAGCGCCGACGAGCCCTGGGAGTCGTTCTTCCATTGGGTGAGGAAGCAGGAGCGGGGGTATTTCTACCAACTGCTCGCCGACCTGGTGCACGTTTCGGAGGCGGACCTGCAACAGGTAGCCTGGGATCACGGACATCGGGTGGAGTTCAAGGTGCTGCAACTGGGCGGCGGGGAATGCGCCGGCGCCGTCCAGAATCTGGTGGCCGCGAAATTTTCCGAGGCGGCCTATGAACGCGATTGCCGCAATGCCTTAGCGGCGCAGCGCAAGCACGAGGAGGCCTTGGACTGCGCCGAGGCGATGGAGCGGCTAGTAGGCCAGGCGCTCCTCTTCCTCTCCGGGAAGGATTACAAGGTGGACGAGTTGTCCGATGTGGCGCGGCGGTTGAGGGATGAGCGTTCGGCATACCACCTGCTTGGGGAGAGGCTCGCGCTTTTGGTTGGGCGCCTGGTGGGGCTCAGAGCAGCATTCGACGACGCGGCTTTTGCCGATGTCGCGACAGAAATTGATGCGTGGGTGAAAGAGGCTGAGCAAGCCTGCGCATTGGCCGATCCCCGGCTCAACCTGCCCGGCGTGTCTTCCCGGCCTCGGCTGGAAGCGAGCGGAGTCGCTGCGAGTGTCGACGTGTCTGCACACCCATGTCCCATCAATTTTCTCAAGGCGAAGCTGGAATTGGACAAGCTCGCGGCGGGCGACGTGCTAACCGTGAAGGTGTGTTCCGGCCGCGCAGCTCGACTGGTTCCGGAGAGCCTCGAAAGTATCGGGCACAGCATTTTGTCCAGACAGGAAGAAGGCGATATCACCTTGATATCGGTCCGCAAGACCGAGGTTAAAAATCTGACGAAGGAGGAAAAAAGCAAATGAGTTTGGAGCAAAAAATCGAAGAAGCTGCTGCTCTTTTGAAAAGCATCGAACGCGACTACGCACCCGCCGCGTTTGCCAACAGCCTGGGGGCAGAAGACATGGTGCTGACCGATCTGATCGTCAAGCACGCGCCCGGGATTGAGATCTTCAGCCTCGACACGGGACGTCTGCCGGAAGAGACCCACCGGCTCATGCATCAACTCATCAGCCATTACAAAGTGCCTCTGCGTATCTATTTTCCGGAGGATTTGACGGTCGAGAATTATACCCGCCGACATGGCCCCAATGGTTTTTACGAGAGCGTCGAGCTGCGCAAGGCCTGCTGCCAGATGCGGAAGGTGGAGCCGCTGCGGCGCGCCCTCCGGGGAAAGAAGGCTTGGCTCACCGGTTTGCGCCGGCAACAGGCCGCAACGCGCACGGAGTTGCTCCTTTCCGAATGGGATGCGGATCATCGGTTGCACAAGTTCAACCCCTTGGCGGAGTGGAAGCATGAGGATGTGTGGGCCTATCTCTATCACTTTGACGTGACCTACAACGAGTTGCACGACCAGGGGTTTCCGAGTATCGGCTGCGCCCCGTGCACGCGTGCTGTGATGATCGGGGAGGATGTTCGCGCGGGACGCTGGTGGTGGGAATCGCCCGCCACCAAGGAATGCGGATTACATGTTGCGGCGGCAAAGACGGAAGTTGCCTGACTATTGCCGCGGAGCGTGACTGTGATGGTTCGTCCGTCGGAATCGACGATGGCGGCCGCTAAAGAGACATGATTGAAGGAGATAGGCAGACATGGAAAGCGAAACTCTGATTAAACCAAATATTGTCGTGGATATGACGGGGCTGATTTGCCCCCATCCCTTGCTGGGCGCGAAACGGGTACTTGAGGACATGAAAACCGGCGAGGTGTTGCTGTTGAAATCAGATTGCTCCGGCACGCGGGATGACCTGTTTTCCTGGGCGAAGGCGACGGGAAACGAGGTAGTCCATTCCGAGAAGCAGCCCGGCGGCGCGACCGAATATTACGTGCGCAAGGGGAAAAAAAAGGCGGCGATCGCGCCCAACGTGACTCTGGACGTGACGGGCTTGGTTTGCCCCGGTCCGGTGATCGAAGCGAAGAGGATTTTCAACACCATGACCCAGGGGCAGATCATGAAACTGGTCAGCACCTGCCCGTCCGCCAGGGATGAAGTCGGCACCTGGTGCGCGGCGACCGGAAACGTGTTGCTGGACACCCAGGAAACCGGGCCGGGCGTATGGACCTTCTTCATCCGCAGGGGACCAAGGCGATGAGCGAACAGCTTGTGGCGGCCTGGCATGGCGAATAATTCGTGCAATGCCGTGCTCATTCCCGGTGTGACACGCTCGGGACGTACTTTCCGACCTGGTGATTGGGTCGACAGGCTGGCTGGGTGGTTTTCCACTTTCGGCAAGGACAGGCTGTTGAAATATTCCCCTTGCGTCAGGCCGGTCATCGTCGACGGGATACGCGGTTTACTGGTGGATGGCAGCCTCTTGAAAAACGATCCGGGCGCGTTCCGTTTTCTGATGGATTTTGCTGCCGACAACAATCTGTTGGTCCGGTGCCTTGGAGGGGCTGTCAGGGATGATTCCAGGCCAGACGGAGTTGCGGCTTTGCGGGATGCCGGTTCGAAAACCAGTTCGAGGACTTCAACGCCGTGATGTTCCTGCACGCCGCGCGGGAGCATGGGCTCATGGGCTGGATAATGTGGAAATGCTCGGCGCCATCTTGCAGCGCAGGATCATGGGCGCGAACAAAAGGGGACCCCCTTGGCTTTGTGCTTGGTTTTGCTTGGTTTTAGTAGTTTTAGTAGCGTGCGTTCCATGCACCACGGTGCGCATGGCGCACCCTCCATGCCGATTTGAATGGGTATCCCTTTGACGCACGTAGAGTCCTCGAGCCGGAAAATGCAAAACCGACCCCCAGCGCCTGCGCTGGCCGGACGTGCGTGAAGGAGATACCCATTCTGATTTATTTAAAGAGAAAGTACGTAATTATGAATAACCATACCTTTACCCATCTGGACGCGCTGGAAAGCGAATCCATCCACATCATGCGCGAGGTCGCGGCGGAGTGTAAGAATCCCGCGCTGCTGTTTTCCGGCGGCAAGGATTCCATCGTGATGCTGCGTGTGGCGGAGAAGGCGTTCCGCCCGGCACGCTTCCCATTCCCGCTGGTGCACATCGACACCGGGCACAACTTCCCTGAGGTGATCGCGTTCCGCGACAAGCGTGCAGTTGAATTGGGTGAGCGACTGATCGTGCGTTCGCTGGAAGATTCCATCAAGAAGGGCACTGTCGTGCTCAAGAGCGAAACGCAGAGCCGCAATGTCTTTCAATCCGTCACACTGCTGGAGATGATTGCGGAATTTGGCTTTGATGCCTGCATGGGCGGCGCGCGGCGCGATGAAGAAAAAGCGCGCGCCAAAGAGCGTATTTTCTCGTTCCGGGACGAGTTCGGCCAGTGGGATCCCAGAAATCAGCGCCCCGAACTTTGGAGTCTCTATAACACCCGCGTCAACCCCGGCGAGCACATGCGGGTGTTTCCCATCAGCAATTGGACCGAGCTGGATGTCTGGCAATATATCGCCCGGGAGGCTCTGGAGGTACCCAGCCTATATTTCGCCCATGAGCGCGAGGTCATCCGACGCGGCGCCCAGTGGCTCCCCGTCTCATCCATGGTGCACCCGGCGCTGGGCGAAACCGTGGAGAGGCGCTCGGTGCGCTTCCGCACAGTGGGCGACATGAGTTGCACCTGCCCAGTGGAGTCGAAGGCGGTAAGCATCGAAGAGATCATTCTGGAAACTGCGGCGACCACTATCACCGAGCGCGGCGCCACCCGCCTGGATGACCGAACCTCGGAGGCTTCCATGGAATTACGTAAAAAAGAAGGGTACTTCTAATGGTAAATGAAAAGCACAACTTGGCTCCTCCGACAGACCTACTCCGGTTCATCACCGCAGGCAGCGTGGACGATGGCAAGAGCACCCTGATCGGTCGTCTGCTGTACGACAGCAAGGCTATTTTCGCGGACCAGCTTGAAGCAGTGGAGCGCGCCACCCGTCGGCGAGGCATGGAAGGGGTGGACCTCGCGCTGTTGACCGACGGGCTGACGGCAGAGCGTGAACAGGGCATCACCATCGACGTGGCCTACCGCTATTTCGCCACGCCCAAGCGCAAGTTCATCATCGCCGACACGCCCGGCCATGAGCAATTCACCCGTAACATGGTGACGGGGGCCAGCACGGCAAGCCTGGTAGTGATCCTGATCGATGCGCGCAAAGGGATCCGTACCCAGTCCCGTCGTCACGCCTACATCGCGAGCCTGTTGGGTATCCGTCATTTGGTCGTGGCGGTCAACAAGATGGATCTGGTCGGCTATTCTGAGGGGGTGTTTGAGCAGATCAAGAGCGAATTTATCGAATTCTGCGCCAAGCTGGACGCGCACGATCTCCACTTCATCCCGATGTCGTCACTCCATGGCGATATGGTGGTTGAAAGGGGTGACAACATGCCTTGGTATCAGGGCAGTACGTTGCTGTATCTGCTGGAGAATATCGCGGTCGCCGATACCTTCAATCTGCGCGATTTCCGATTTCCGGTGCAATTTGTCAGCCGGCCGCAAATGCCGGACTTGCACGATTTCCGCGGCTATATGGGGCGCATCGAATCGGGCAGGGTCCAGGTCGGCGATGATATTACGGTGCTGCCCGGCGGGCAGATATCTAAAGTGAAAGAGATTTACGCCTTCTATGACAGGAAACTCCCCGAAGCCTTCGCGCCGCAATCGGTGATTCTCACCCTCGAAGACGATATCGATGTCTGCCGCGGCGACATGATCGTGCACCGGCTCGACCGGCTGTCCGAGGAAACGGCCGTATATCAGAGCCATCGTCCGCAGATCGAGAAGGAGTTTGAAGCCATACTGTGCTGGCTGGACGACAAGCCCATGGACTCGGGGCAGATCTATCTGATCAAACACACCACGCACACTGTAAAAGCGACGATCCAAGCGATGCACTACAAAGTGGATGTCAACACCTTAGAGCACAACGACAACGCAGGCGGTCTCCCGATGAATGAAATTGCCAGCGTGTCCATCAGGACGCAACGGCTTTTGGTGTGCGACGCTTATGAGGACAACCGTGCAACTGGCGGATTCATCGTCATCGACCCCACCACGAATGCTACCGTGGCGGCAGGCATGATCTGCAGAGAACGTGCTGAATCCGGCAATTGACCGCCGGATTCAGTTTGAAGTGAACAATGCGCATATGGGGCGTTACCATGCGATAACAATTCTCCCAATTTTATCATTGTTATGTAACCAGACAGTAACCTTTAACAAGCGCCAAGCGCATATTTTTCATGAAAATTTAAGTAGATCAAACAGATAGTAAAGTTGGCGCGGATTGTGCTTTATTTGAACTGAAAATATCAATGGCCGTGATTAGCGGCGAAAACCAGAGGGAGTATGCGTGGGGAATGCCAAACCGTGACGGAAGTGGGCGGCCAGTCGGCGCATTTTCGTCGCATCCGTGAAAGCGCGGCGCTCGGCTTACGCGAGGAAGCCCGCCTGCCGCGCCCAGCCAATCCCTGCGTGTCCAGTTCATGCGCGCACCCGTGCGTTTGCGGAAATGTTACCAGAGCGTAATAATCCGGTGCCTATATTTGTCTTATTGTTACCATTAAGTAACGAATGTGATTCAAGATTTTGGGTTAACTCTATGAAATTATTTGATTAATTTATCTGGTATGAGATGTGCATACAAGAAGCATGGATGAAAACATCCAATTTAAAACAAATCAGAAAATCAAAATCAGGATAGAGGAGGAAGGCTTGCATCTGCAATTTCGTTTCCCAACGATAGGTGATGGGGCTGTGTGTTCACGATCGAATCCCCTCGCATGATGCAGGGTGTTCACCCTGCCGCGTCAGCCGAGGTAGTGCGCACGCTGCATAAGCCTAGCGGACTGCGCTTCGAGGCTGACCTATGCCTACCCATGCGATATCGCGGAGCAGGCTGCGCTGCCTGTGCCGAAGCGTGTCCGGCGGAGGCGATGGGGCTTGCGGAAATCACGCTGGACGTTTCGGATGCCTGTACCGGTTGCGGGCGTTGTGTTGCGGCCTGCCCGATGGGGGCGCTGGCAATCGACGGGTTTTCGGATGCGCGCGCGGCTCAAGGCGAGCCCGGCCCGCCATCGGTTGAGTGCTGGCGGGTTCCGGCCCGTGATCGGGCAAGGGGCGCGGTCGCTGTGCCCTGCCTGGGCGGGATCGACGCTGCTTGGCTGATTGAACGCCACCGCACTCCGGGTGACGGCCCGGTGCTCATGGACCGAGGCTGGTGCGTGGCCTGCCCGTCGGGGGGGTGTGAACAGCCTGCGGCGGCTGCGGTAGAGCAGGCACGCGGCCTGCTCGAAACCATGGGCGTGCCGCCCTCGCGCTTGCCGCGCATTTGGACAGCCGCGTTGCCTCCCGCCGTAGCGCCGCAAGCCGATGCGCATGCGGACAGCGAAATCAGGATTTCCCGCCGCGCTTTTTTTGGACGTTTGACCCGCGGGGCGGGCGAGGCCGCATCTTCGCTGCTGCCTGCACAGGCGGTCGCAGTCGATCCGCGACTTGCCCGTCCGCCGCGTCGTTCGCGTGCCCGTTCGCGCCTGTTGGCGGCCTGTATCGAATTGAGCCGGGCGCGGGGACTGCCGATGCCAGGCACCCTGTTCCCCCGCGCATCGGCATCGGCCGCCTGTTGCGGTCGGGGGGTGTGCGCTGCGGTCTGTCCCACCGGCGCCCTCTTTACCCGCGCCCCGGACGAAACCGCGCAGGAGCGTGTGTTCAGTGCCGTGGATTGCATCGCCTGCGGCGCCTGCGTGAGCGCCTGCCCGGAAAGCGCCAGCCAACTCGATGAGCGCATGGATGAGGGCTGGCGCAGCGAAGCCGTGCTGTGGCGTCTGGCGGTGCGCGAATGCGAGGAATGCGGCGCCTCATTCACAGCGCGCGAAGCGGAAACCCTGTGCGATCCCTGCGACAAATCCAGGCACCTGGCGCGCGACATGTTCCGGCAGTTTTTTCCTCACCCGCAAACGGGCGAGGCGGCGTCAGATGGCAATCATGAACACGTAACCACCCAAGGAGGATGACACGATGAAATTACTCGAAACCCTGATTAGCCGCCGCCGCTTTTTGCAGGCGACGGGCGCAACGGCGGCGGTAGGCGCCGTGGGGGTGGGCAGCGGGGCGATCCCCGGTCTGAACACCCTGTCCAGGGCGCACGCCCAGGCGCAGCCGGACAGTGGCAAGACCGTGATCACCAAGAACATCTGTCACCAATGCCCGGCGCGCTGCGGCATCGATGTCTATACGACCGATGGGCGCGTGCATGCCATCTGGGGCACCTCCGACCACCCCATTGCCAACGGCAAGCTTTGCCCCAAGGGGCCGCTGGGTACCTATATCCTGTACGACCCTGATCGCTGGAAAGGGCCGATGAAGCGCACCAATCCCAAAAAGGGCCGCAACGAAGATCCGAAGTTCGTGCCGATCTCCTGGGAGGAGGCGCTGGACACCGTGGCGGCGCGGCTGAACAATTTGCGCGACAAGGGTGAGTCGCATCGCTTCACTCTGGCCTTTGGGCGCGGCTGGGGCGCGTCGTGCGCCGGACTGCAGGGCTCCTTCGGCAAGCTCTACGGCTCGCCCAATGTGCCCATCGGCCATTCGTCCATGTGCTCGGACGGCTCGATCATCGCCAAGTACGCCACCGACGGCAACAAATCGTACAACGCCTGCGATTATCGTAACGCCAACATGCTGCTGATGTTCGGCGTCGGTTTCCTGGAAGCCTTCCGCCCATACAACAACAACATGCAGGTGTGGGGCTACATCCGTGGCGTAAAAACGCCCAAAACGCGCATCACCGCCGTCGACGTCCACATGAACACCACGCTGGCCGGCTCCGATCGCGCGCTGTTGATCAAGCCCGGCACCGATGGCGCCTTGGCGCTGGCCATTGCGCATGTCATCCTGTCCGAAGGCCTGTGGGAAAAGCCTTTCGTGGGTGACTTCAAGGATGGCGTCAACCGCTTCAAGGCCGGAGAAACCGTCGACCCTGCCCTGTTCGATGAAAAATGGGTCAAGGGTCTGGTCGAATGGTGGAACATCGAGCTCAAGGATCGCACCCCCAAATGGGCGTCCCAGATCACCACGATCTACGAGCGCGACATTCTGGCCACCGCACGCGAGTTCGGCACCACCCGCCCGGCCTTCGCTATTTTCGAACGCGGCGTCCATTCACACTCCAACGGCCTCCTCAACGGCATGGCGGTGCACAGCCTGAACGCGCTGGTGGGGGCGCTGTTCGCTAAGGGCGGGCTGATGTACCAGATGGGCCCCTCCTACGGCGACATGCCGGTGAAGGACGACGACTTCATGGACGATTACGCCAAGAACGGTCCCTGGAAAAGCCAGCCGCGCATCGACATGCAGGGGCATGAAGATGGCTATCCGCTGGCAAAAAACGTGTTGCAGGATGTCGGCCCCAACAGCCTTGCAGGCAAGCCCTACAAGCTCGATACCATCATGTTCTATCTCACCAATCCAGTGTGGACCGCGCCCAACGGCCAGGTGTGGGAAAAAGCGCTGGCCGAACTGTTCGTCATCGACACCTCGCCCTTCCCCGGCGAGACCGCGATGATGGCCGATCTGATCCTGCCCGATCACACCTACCTGGAACGTTTGCAGGACGCGCCGACCTATCCGTTCGAGGGCTATCCACTCACGCAACTGCGCGTACCGGCGATCAAGCCGCTGTACGACACCAAGTATTACGGCGATGTGCTGATCGAGATCGGCAAGCGCATCAAGGGGTCCATGGGCGACTATTACAAGGCGCTGGACAACACCGAGAATGTCATCCGCCATCTGGCCAAGGGCTTCGAGAAAGACCCGGGCGACAACGGCGTCAACTCTTTCGAGAGCTGGAAGGAAAAAGGCGTCTGGTACAAGAAGCCTTATCACTGGCAACAGCGCAATGGCGACTTCTACGAGTGGGACGGCACGGGTTACAACAAGCTCATGACTGCCGCCGAGGTGAAGGAAAAACTCTTCATGACCGACTCAGGAAAGTTTGAATTCCGCTCTTCAAAACTCGAACACCATGCCGACTGGATCGCGGCCAATACCGGGCGCGACAAGGCCAAGCTGATGTTCCCGCACTGGGAAGAGCCCAAGCACCCCGGTGGCGGCGACATGTACATGGTTACTCCCAAGGTGGCGATGCACGCCGAAGGCCGCGGCGGGAACCTGCCTATTGCCATCGCCAACATTCAGCCGGCCCTGGGCGGGCGCGCCACGGTATACATCGAGATCAACCCGGCCACCGCTAAAGCCAAGGGCATCCCAGATGGCGGCAAGGTGCGGATCAAGTCCGAGCTGGGTAGTATCGAGGGCTACTGCAAGTACTTCGAAGGGGTGCGGCCCGACACGCTGGTGTTCCCGATGGAGAACGGTCACTGGGCGCATGGGCGCTGGGCCAAGAACCGGTTGCCGGGACACAGCGGCGAGGTGACGGTCAACCAGTCCGAGCGCATCAGCGCTCAGGCCATGTACTACAGCACCAAGGTCAGCATCGAGAAGGCCTGATCCAAACATTATTCAAGGAGACAAGGAAATGGCGAAATGGGGAATGGTCATCGACCTCGACAAATGCACCGGGTGCCAGGCCTGCACCACGGCCTGCTCCATGGAAAACAACCGCCTGCCGGGTGAAAACTGGCAGGACGTGCTGTTCTACACCGAGGGCACCTATCCGAACGTCAGCATGAAGTGGTTCCCGCGCCCATGCATGCATTGTGAAGAGCCATCGTGCGTGTCCGTGTGCCCGACCGGGGCGACGTACAAGGATGCCGAGGGCGGCTTCGTGCTGATCGACTGGAACAAGTGCATCGGCTGCAAATACTGCCAGGTGGCGTGTCCTTACGGCGTGCGCTTCTTTACCGACGAAAAGGCGGTTGTCCAACCGGATATTCGCGAGGTGTTCCCGAGCAGTAACGGCAGGCAGTGGGACCCGCCTTACAAGGGGCCGCAAGATGATCCTTCACGCGGCATCGGCATTCAGCCGCATGGGGTGGTATCCAAATGTACTTTCTGCCACCACAAGGTTTCCAAGGCGCCCAAGGGCGTGGCCGATCTGGACGAGGACATCCCGGAACTGAAGGAATATGTGCCCGCCTGCGTGCGGGTGTGCGCGCCCAAGGCACGTTTCTTCGGCGACCTGGATAACACGGCGAGCTATGTCAACAAGCTCATCGCCGACAAGAGCGGCACGCGCCTCAAGGACGAAACCGGCAACAAGCCCCAGGTGTATTACCTGTCGGGTGGGGCGTCGGCAGCGGTGCCATCCTTGCGCAGCATGACCCCAACCGACAAGTCTTGAGACAGAGGAGATTGCAATGACTACCGCAACCGTAACCAAAACGCTACCGATACTTCAGGCGGCGCTGGCGGGTCTGATCGTGACGGCCGCCATCGTGTTCTTCAACCTGTGGAACCAAGGGCATGCCGCTTACAACGCCACCAATCTCGGCATACACTGGAGTTTCCCCATCGTCGTGTACGACTACTTTCTGCTCA
>JASJPF010000073.1:0-7144 GCA_031426835.1 Thiobacillus sp. | reverse complement strand
TCCACCGGTCTTGCCATCGGCGCGACGCTGGCGCTGGCTTTTGGGGGGGAAGCCTTTCGCCCGCTGATCAAGCGGGCTGTCTGGCTGGCGCTGGCCGGGTTGGCCGGCGGCGTCGCGGTGCTGATGCTGGAACTCGGCCATCCTCTGCGGGCATTGTGGGCCATTCCCTTCAACTTCGCCTTCGAGTCTCCGCTCTACTGGAAAGTGCTGTTCGTGTCGGGCTATGTGATCTCGCTTCTGATCCTGTTCACGCGCCTGAACAAGCCTGACTGGTCGATGCAGGCGGTACGCGGAATCGCGCTGACGACCCTGGTGTTTGCCATGGGCGTCACCATCATCGCCGGCGTTGTGTATGGCTCGCAGAGCATGCGTCCGTTCTGGGCGTCTGGCGATATCCCCATCGCTTTCCTGGTGGAATCGTTGCTGGGCGGCTTCGCCTTCATTGTTTTCTTTACTTATCTCGCCGGCGGCTTGAATCAGTCGGCGTTGTCCGAAGACACCCGGACGCTTTTCACGACCAAATTTCCGGCCATGTTCGCGCTGGCGATCTTCATCCACCTGCTGTTCGTGCTTGCCCGCATGGTCAGCGGTCTGTATGGCAACGCGGAAGGACTTCAGGTCTGGCAGCACATCGTAGCCTCCCCGCTGTTCCAGTTTGAGCTGTGGATTGGCCTGTTGCTGCCGCTCGTCCTGATGCTGATGCCGGCCACCCGCAACTCGGGGCCGATGCAGATACTGGCCGCGGTGCTGGTGATGATTGCGCTGCTCATTTCGCGCTATGAGTACATCATTGGCGGTCAGCTGGTGCCGCTGTTCAAGGGCGCCTGGGCGCCGGCGCTGTTGTCCTATGCGCCTTCGGTGACCGAGTGGCTGCTGCTGTTGTTGGCCATATTCCTGGCCAATGCGGTGAACGCCTTTGGTGAACGGCGTTTCAATCTCTGATTCAAGACCCCACCCTGGCTCGGGCGACATTTCCCCGCCCGGGCATTTTTTTGCGATGGAGCAGCCATGAATTCGAATCAGCGCAACCAGGCTAAAGCCGAGTTTTTTCTATGCTTGGCGCGGGCGTTTGCCCTGCCGGAAAACAAGCCTGCCGTATTGGCCGCATTCAAGGAATATCTGGTTCACGATCTCACCGAACTGGGAATGGCCTGCGGGTATCCGATCGGCGAGGCCGCCGAAAATTTCGCGAAAGCCATGGTCAGCGTGACCGATGCACAATCGCTGCTGGTTACCTACTCACGCCTGTTTCTGACCCCGGGCGACAAACATCCCAGCCTGAACACCGGCACCTACATTGATGGTGCAGTCGGCGGCGGCAGCGTGACCGCGATGGCGACCTGTTACCAACGCTGCGGGCTGGAAAAACAGGAAACCCTGCACGACTTGCCCGACCACGTGGTGGTGCAGCTTGAATTTGTCGCGTGGCTGTATGCGGAAGAAGCCGAAGGCGATGCGAGTTTGCCGATGCGCGCCGAAGATTTTATCTCCAGTTTCATGGTGCGCTGGGCCGGCGCATTCCGGGCTGGAATCGAAGCGGCGACCGAACATTTCGAACTGAATGCAAATCCGTATGCGGCGCTTGCCAGCATGATCGAGATTGCCGCCTTGGCGGATGCGCGCGCGCTTGAAGTGCCAAAGCAGGAAGTCGATCCCGAGATTGCACGCTTGCGTGCCGAATTTGCGAGTCGCGAACTCAATGCGAATGATCTGGCGCTAATCGAACAGCGCCTGAAGGCGGATAAGCTCGGCAGCGATCATGTGTCCGCACTGGTTGAAAAAAGGGATGAAGCGATGGGCCTGGAATCCATGACCCTGCCGCACGTGGGCCGGTCAGGGTAATACGGTTGGCAGGTAAATGCCGGACAACGTTCTTCTTCCTGTTCCTGCTCGTTGCGGCGCCGGCAAGCGGGGAAATGGAATCCAGCGAGTACGAGCCGACCGAGAACCTGAAGCAGTCGGCGCAAGACCTTGAACGGCGCAAGCGCGAGATCAAGGCCGAGCGGCAAGCCGAGGCCCGGCGAGCCGAGGAAGAGCGCGTCGCCGAGGAAGCATTGCGCCTCGCCCGCGGGGCCGAACTGGCGGCGCGGCCCTACAGCGTTCGATTGCTCGAAGCGCGCTGCACGGCTTGCCATGTCCGTGAGAGTTTCACGCACACCCGCCACAGTTGGCTGGGCTGGCAGGCGGTGATCCTGCGCATGCAGTATTTCAATGGCGCGCGACTCAATCCGGGCGAACGCGGCGATCTGGCCCGGCATCTGGCGGTCGCGCTGCCGGCAAGCCTTGGCGAGGCCGCGCTGGAGTATGCGATGTTGCTGGCGACGCTGGCGGCGCTTTTTCTCGGATGGGCCGGGTGGCGTCGCGTTTGCGATATCCGCCAAAATCGCGTCTCATCCTGAAACCTACGCCTCAGCGGCGTTGGTCTGTCGAAGCGTGCCGTTGCTTGTCGGCGACGCGTTGGTTGTCGCCGAGCTATTCGCTGGGGGCGAAGCTGCGCCGCATTACTCCGGAAAGTTGCGTACCCGGGGCTACGGTGTTGAACACGGTGCCGAGTTTCTTCACATTGTCGTGCAGCAGTTCCAGGCGGCGGTCTGGCTCATCGGTATCGATGATGATTTCGTAGCTGATGGACTCCATCTTCGGTGGCGCGTCCTGGCGCACGCCATCCACCCGCACCTCTACACCGCGCAGGTCGAACTGGAGGATCGGGATAACACGCTCGATGCCCTTGATGATGCAGGCGGACAGCGCGGCTAACAATAACTCAGCCGGATTGAAGGCCTTTGGATTGCCCGCCAGGTCGGTGTCCAGGGGAATCTCCGCTTGCTTGCAGCGCGACAGGCTCCCCTGTGGGCCGAGACGTACGGTCTCGACATGGAAGGTCATTTTTGGGTCGCTCATCGCGGGGTGTCCCGCCCGTTTCAGCCGCAGTTGCCGCCGCTGCAGCAGTTTCCGGCGGACGCCGCCTGCGGCGCGGACAGCACGCCCGTCAGCCATCCGGCAATCTTGTCACGGCTTGGCACACCGCCGGCATGCACCACCTTGCCGTCGATGACGACGCCAGGCGTGGACATCACGCCGTAGCCCATGATGGCCTGGATGTCCTCGACCTTTTCGAGTTCGACCTTCGCGCCTTTTTCGGCGGCGACCTCCTCGATCAACTTGAGGGTGGTCTTGCAGTTGGCACAGCCGGTGCCGAGAACTTTGATGTGGGTGTTCATGGTTATCTCCAGAAATTGAAAGTCAGCAGCAGGATTGCCCCGAGGCGGTCGGCGTGCAGCAGGCTTCGCCTTCGACCGGGGTGGCTGCCGGGGGCGTTACGCCCGTGGCCATCGCCTGATCGAAACTGTAGTCGAGTTTTTCGCCGGCCTCGTCGCGGATGTGGCGGGCGATTTCCACCACCGCGTCAATGTGCGCCTGCGACACGCCGAAAAACTTGAGGCGGTCAACCTGGCACAAGCCCTGTTTGGGGTGGTTGGACGCGATATTCGCCGCCAGCGACACGAGGGCGACGATGGATTGATGCAGCGGGGCTTCGCTCATGATGCGTTCCTTATCTTAACTGCCGCAGCAGTCTCCGGATTTCTTGCTTTCGCCCAGCATCCTGCTGGCCGGGCAGAAGCCGGTAATGGTGGCCTGAAAGGCCATGAAACCGACGAAGGCGGCGAGCCACAGCCAGGTCGGGGCAAGCAGATACATCTGGCCGCTGAAGTGGGTGAGCACCAGCGCGATCAGGATCATGGCGGACATCATGCGAACGGCTTTGTTACCTTTCATGGGTCAACTCCTTGTGTGAAATATCAAAGTAAAGCATTGAACACATAGCCCACCAGCAGGATGCCAGAAGCCACTACCCCTACGAAGGTGGCAATTAGCCGTGGCTTCAGCACCTTGCGCAGGATGATCATTTCCGGGGCGGACAGCGCAATCACGCTCATCATGAACGCCAGCACCGTGCCCAGCGCAGCGCCCTTGGCGAGCAGCGCCTGGACGATGGGGATGACGCCGGCAGCGTTGGTGTACATCGGCACACCGATCAGCACGGCAGCGGGCAGCGCCCACCACGGTGCATCCTTGCCCATTATCGACGCCATGAAATCCTCCGGCACGTAGCCATGGATGCCCGCGCCCAGCGCCACGCCCAAGACGATGTAGATCCACACCTTGGCGACGATTTCGCGCACATGGTGGAAACCGTTCTCGACGCGCTCGCCCCAACTCCTGGTGCCTTCGACCGCGGCGGACGGCACCTGCGAGTTCTGCATGGCGCGCACCCAGTCCTCAAGGTGGTGTTCCATGTTCAGCTTGCCGATCACAATCCCGGCAAAAATGGCGATGAACAGCCCCAGGCCCAGGTACAGTGCGGCGATCTTCCAGCCGAACAGGCCGAACAGCATGGCCAGCGCGATTTCGTTGACCATCGGCGCGGAAATCAGGAAGGAAAACGTCACCCCCAGCGGCACACCGGCCTGCAGGAAGCCGATGAAGAGCGGCACCGCCGAGCAGGAGCAGAACGGCGTCACGATCCCCAGGGATGCCGCCATCGCATTGCCGGTGCCCAGCCGACGACCCGACAGCATCGCGCGGGTGCGCTCCGGCGAGACGAAGGTATGAACGATGCCCATGACGAAGACGATGCCGGTCAGCAGCAGCAAGACCTTGGGCGTGTCGTAGAAAAAGAATTGCAGCGCGCCACCCAGATGGCTGGCGCGGTCCACCGGCAGCGCTGCGACCAGCGCCTCGGATGCTGGGATCAGCGCCTGATAGAGGGCAAACCAGATCGCGGTGGCGACGACCAGGAACAGGATAGGCTGCCGGCTGGGCCAGCGTTTCAATTGAAGGGCGAATGCGTGCATGTGTGACTTCCGTGTTTGTCCTTGCTAAGGACACGAACGACCCCGCGAAAGGATGCAGGATTGTGACAATAAAATGAAATCAGGTCTTGGCGTTGCGGGGGACGAAGCAACAGACCTTGCCCACGCCGTCGAATTTCACCTGGCAGGCCTCGCTGAGGTGTTCGCGCAAACGCTTGCGGGCGCGCTGCACGCGCGACTTCGCGCCGGGCAGGGTGAGTCCCTTGAGGCGCGCGTAGTCTTCCTGGGTCATGCCATCGAGGTCGCAGCGGGTGATGGCGTCGCGGTCTTCCTCCGACAGTTCTGACAGCGCGCGCGGTAGGCAGGCGGCAAGCGACTCGACGGCAGGCACCTCCTCATGTTCGGCCACCAGATCGTCCGGCAGGTCTACCTGTTCCTTCTTCAGGCGCAGGCGGTCGGCCAATGCGTTCCTGGCCACTTCGAACAGCCAGGCGCGGGCGTTGTCGAGTTCACAGAATTTCCTGTCCTGGCGCAAGGCCTTGAGAAAAAGGTCCTGCAGCATGTCCTCGGCATCGTGTGGATTGCCCAGCCGGCTGCGCAGCCAGCCCCGTAGCTCGCTTTCGTGCTTGTCCCAGGCGCTCGTCAGACAGTTCATCTTCCGTCTCCCACGCGGGGACTCAGGCGGGTCCGGTCAGGCATGACAAAGGTCGAATGAGGCTGGAAGCCAGATCATTCCTGGTACCTATTCCGTATATGCGAAGCACGCGAACGATTACAGCTCGAATTCCTCGTCATACGGCGCGTCGCCCTGAACCACCGGCAGGGTAAAGGCGCGGTCCCAGATGCCCCAGCCGCCGTTCAGCACGCGCACGTCCTTGTAGCCCAGGGATTTCATCTGCAGCCAGCCAAGACTCATGCGGAAGCCGTCGTGGCAATACACGTACACGGTCTTGTCCTTCGGCACGGCCTTGTAGAACTCGGCCATTCTGTCGGGGCTAAACCACTTTTGCGTGGGGCCGTCGGTCGCATCCAGGCTGACGAGGTTGAGCGCACCCGGAATGTGCCCGCCCTGCACCGAATGGCGGACGACCTCGCCGTTGTACATGCCCTTGGGTCGCGCGTCGACCAGCACCACGTTGGGGTCGCGACGCGAGAGCACGTCGTCATAAACCTGCGTCCATTCGACGAACAGTTTTGGGTTGGCTGGTTTCAGGGTGACATTGCCTGGCTTCGGCACAGGGGTCGGTGCCTTGGTCAGTTCGTTGAAGCCGGTCCATTCCTGGGCACCGCCGTCGAGAATCTTGACCCGGCTCATGTCGAAACCGTACAGGTCGAGCAGGTAATACACCCGCGCGGTAAGGGCGGAGCGTGAATCGTCGTACAGCACGATGGTGGAATCATTGTTGATGCCCCAGCGCCGTAGCGTCGCCTGGAAGGTTTCCTTGTTCGGGAACAGCATGATCGAACGCCCCGTGTTGTCGCCCAGATCCTTGAAACGCTGAACCTGTATGGCACCTGGAATGTGACCGACGGTGAAATGCCGGTGTGGGTGATAGCGCACTTCCAGGATGACCAGTTTGGGGTTTTTCATCTCGGCGGCCAGCCAGTCGGCGTCCACCATGAAGGAGCGGTCGGCGAACGCCGGTGCCGACAGGAGCACCAGCCAGACAAGCACAGCACGAAAAAGATTCAACATCAGGATTCTCCGTTAATTCCGCGAAGTAAACTCCCGGCTTTGCCGGGGGTCACTTAATTCAGATTTCAATTTTGCGCGCGCAATGCGCCCTTCTCGTACCACCCCTTGCTGCGGTTGACGATTCTGACCACCAGCAGCATCGCCGGTACTTCGATCAACACACCGACCACGGTAGCCAGTGCTGCACCCGACTGGAAGCCGAACAATGCAATCGCTGCTGCGACGGCCAGCTCGAAGAAATTGGACGCACCGATCAGTGCCGATGGACCCGCCACGCTGTGCTTCTCGCCCACCTTGAAGTTCAACCAGTAGGCCAGACCTGAATTAAAGAACACCTGAATCAGGATCGGTACCGCCAGCAAGGCGATGATCAGCGGCTGCGCAATGATGGCTTCGCCCTGGAAGGCAAACAGCAGCACCAGCGTCGCCAGCAGCGCCAAAATGGAAGCGTGGCCGAGCTGGACCATCGTCGCGTCGAACGCCGCCTGCCCGCGCTTCAACAACAGCTTGCGCCAGACCTGCGCCAGGATCACCGGCACGACGATGTACAACACCACCGAAGTCAGCAACGTATCCCATGGCACGATGATGGCGGACAGCCCGAGCAGCAGGGCGACGATGGGCGCAAAAGCGA
>JASJPF010000072.1:0-1908 GCA_031426835.1 Thiobacillus sp. | reverse complement strand
CTGCGCGATGTCGCGGCTCATGTTCACTTCCTGCGGCATCCAGTGGTTGGCGCAGGCGTCGAGGTATTTCTGCCACGCCCATTTGTATTTGAAGGGGACAAGCTGATTCACGTCCGTGGCGCCGTTGATGATGCGCTTGTCGGAGGCGCGCACGCGCTGCTGCGTCAAATCAGCCTGGTCGTCCACGGCAGGCACAGCGGCAACAGCAGCAGCAACCGGTGCCGCATCCTTGCGCAGGAAAGACGGCACGTTGACAGGCTGGGCGGCGGGGGTGAAATCATCTTCAAAATTCAGCATCGTTCCAAATCTCCTTTGGTTTTACCAAAGTGGGCTGGGCCCACACTACTTTTAATCTGGTGTTGGGCTTGGCAGCCCAACCTACGTTCTTTTAATTTGTTGGCGGGCTTTTCAGCCCACCCTACATTGCGGTTGTGCCCCTTCTGCGCCACCTCGACTGGATCGAGTCAGCGGGGATGAAGGCGAGCACTGTCTGAGCTCCGCAGCAGAACACGTTCTGTGTGTTCTGCCAGGGCGAGTTGCGCAGCCGCCCCGATGGCTTGATTCAGTCGAGGCCCGCCCCAACGGGGTGGCGCAGCGGGGTCGCCTTTCTTTGGTTACTTCGGAGTACATGCCTTGGCATGTACTCCCATCAAAACAGCGGCGAGACAAAGAAAGTGACTTGCCGCCGGCAACCCCGGCCAACGCACCTAAGCCCTCACTGACACGACTCGCATTCCTCAAACCCGACATCGCCCGGCCGCATGGTGCAGGCAATGCCATCAAGCTCGGGCACGGGCAGATTCGCCGCCGCCTTGTTGATGGCGCTGTGCGTGCCGCTGGCGCCGCCGCTTGACGACACTGCATTGAGTTCGCCGCCCTTGCCGGTGGATTTCTCGGCCGAGGTGGCGCCCATGGTGCGCAGGTAATAGGTGGTTTTGAGGCCGCGTATCCACGCCAGCTTGTAGGTTTCGTCGAGCTTTTTGCCCGACGCGCCGGCCATGTAGATGTTGAGGCTCTGGCCCTGGTCGATCCATTTCTGGCGACGGCTTGCACACTCGACCATCCAGCTGGTTTCCATCTCGAACGCGGTGGCGTACAGCGTGCGGATGTCGGCCGGGATGCGGTCGATCTTGGCCAGGCTGCCGTCAAAGTACTTGATGTCGGCGACCATGACTTCGTCCCACAGGCCGAGTTTTTTCAGGTCGTTGACCAGGTACTTGTTGGCGACGGTGAATTCGCCCGACAGGTTGGATTTGACGTAGATGTTCTGATAGGTCGGCTCGATCGAGGCGGACACGCCGACGATGTTGGCAATGGTCGCGGTCGGCGCAATCGCCATGCAGTTGGAGTTGCGCATGCCGTGCTCGCTGATGCGGGCACGCAGGCTGTCCCAGTCCAGCGTGCTGGAGCTGTCCACTTCCAGATACCCGCCGCGCTCTTCGGCCAGCAGCTTGATCGAATCCAGCGGCAGGATGCCACGGCTCCACAGGCTGCCTTCGTAGCTGGAGTAGCGGCCGCGCTCGGCAGCGAGTTCGGTCGAGGCCCAGATGGCGTAGTAGGAGATGGCTTCCATCGAACGGTCGGCAAATTCCACCGCGGCATCCGAGGCGTAGCTCATGCGCAGTTCCTGCAGCGCATCCTGGAAGCCCATGATGCCGAGACCCACCGGGCGATGCTTGAGGTTGGAATTGCGTGCCTTGCCGACGGCGTAGTAGTTCACGTCCACCACGTTGTCCAGCATGCGCATGGCGGTGTGGATGGTGGTCTTGATCTTCTCCAGATCCAACTGGCCGTCTTTAAGATGGTTGACGAGGTTGACCGAACCGAGGTTGCACACGGCGATTTCGGTGTCGCTGGTGTTGAGCGTGATCTCGGTGCACAGGTTGGAGCTGTGGACGACGCCGACGT
>JASJPF010000071.1:0-2892 GCA_031426835.1 Thiobacillus sp. | reverse complement strand
GCCCTTTCACGGCGGTAACCGGGGTTCGAATCCCCGTGGGGACGCCACCTTACCTATGGTAAGAAGCTCAATATCCTGCCCTTTCCGGGCTGCGATACTCAAATTCAAATATTGATTAAATTCAGATGCAGCTGCAGCGCGTTCGCGCTTGCTTTGCGTTTGTGCGCGACAAACATTGTGTGTTCTGGCGCCCCGAAGACGAATCGAACGTCCGACCTACCCCTTAGGAGGGGGTTGCTCTATCCACTGAGCTACCGGGGCGTGGCGCGCATTCTACCGAATCGCGCGTGGATTGCCGAACGCTACCGGACATCCCAATTCTTGCACAACACGTCTATGATGAAATTCAGGAGAACGCATGATTAAAATAATACTAGGCGGATTGGCGGCATTGCTGGTGCTTGCGAGCGCGGTTCTGTGGATGATGCGTCCAGGATCGCATCGGGCGGAAGGCAGTGCGGCTCCCGACTTCTCTCTGCTGGACCAAAGCGGTAAAACCCATAGTCTGAATGACTTTAAAGGGCACTGGCTGGTGCTCTATTTTTATCCCAAGGATGACACGCCGGGCTGCACGCAGGAGGCCTGCCGCTTTCGCGATGACATCGGCGTGCTGGATAATCTCAATGCTGCCATCGTGGGCGTAAGCACCGATGATGCGCAGTCGCATGCTGACTTTGCCAAGAAATACCAGCTTCCGTTTCCATTGCTGTCCGACCCGGATGGCCAGACAGCCGAGGCCTACGGCAGCCTGTTGAATTTGGGGCTGGTCCGGTTCGCCCTGCGCCACACGTTTATCATCGCGCCAGATGGACACATTGCCGCCCGCTTCGACAAGGTCAATCCTGCGAGTCACGCGCACGATGTTGCACGTGTTTTACGCGCCTTGCAGCAGTCCACAAAACCATGAGTCGCCCTGTACTCCGGTTGTTGGTTAGCCCCATGCCCTGATCAAACCCCCTATGCTTCTGCCACGTGGAATTTCCCTTACCACCAGCGCGGCTTTCATCGCGCTGATTGCCCTGATTTCCGGATTGGCAATCAACAGCCTGCTACAACTGCAAACGCTCGGCAGCCAGATCCATACCGTAGTCGAATACCACAACCGTAAAATCGATCTCATCACCCAGACCCAGGTCGCGTCTCACCTTCGCACCGACAGTTTGTTTCGCATGGTACTGACAGATGACCCATTCGAGCGTGATGAACTTTTCCTTGAATACAACCGCGCCGGATTTTTGGTGGGAAGTGGGCGCAATGCCTTGCGCCAGATGGGTTTTACGCCTGAGGAAGCGCGCATGTTTAACGCTCAAAGCCGTCTGATTACGCATATTGAATCGACACAGGATCGGGTCATCAATTTACTTCAGGCTGGCAACGAAGCAGAAGCACACCAGGTATTTGTGAAAATTGCCATTCCAATCCAGAACGCTTTCAATCTGCAGCTGGCCGATATGCGCAATGTGTACAACCAGGCCAATCTGATCGCACAACAACAGGCGCAGCAAAACTACCAACGCGCCTTTCTTCTCACGCTCATTTTTGGCATTGCTGCAACGGCGCTGGCATTAGTCGTTGCCTGGCGCACGCTGAAAAAAATCAGCCTGAACTCGCAACAGATTCGTGAACATGTCGTGGCACTTGAAGGCTCGCGTTCGGCGCTGCACCAGGAGGCCACGCATGACCCGCTTACTGGACTCGCCAACCGGCGACTGTTTTATGACCGGCTGCAACAGGCAATCCGCTACGCGCTTCGCTACGGCGGCAAGGTAGGCATCCTCTACGTGGATCTGGATCGCTTCAAAGAGATCAACGATCAGCACGGCCACCATGTGGGGGACGCCGTGCTGACCGAGGTCGCAAAGCGGCTTACCTCCAGCATTCGTGACTCCGACTCGGTCGCGCGTCTGGGGGGCGACGAGTTCGTGGTATTGCTCGAAGGCGTGCAAGGACGTGAAGATTTACTCGCCGCCACGCACAAAATTGAGCAGGAGCTGAATACGGGCAGCCATTTTTACGGCCTGGAACTGGAAATCTCTGCCAGCATCGGTCAAGCGCTCTACCCTGACGACGGCGAAGACGAGGACGCGCTGATTCGTGCCGCAGACGCGGCGATGTACCGGGTCAAATCCGGCAGCGAATCGGAATTGCAGGCTCGGTTTCCAGTCAGTGGATTTTGAATGGTGTATCAGCGCGTGCACGTCGCGCCTTCGCGCTCCATATCCATACATATTGCACGCCTGAAATCACGGCAATAACAAACACTGCGGCAAAAAGCACGGTCAGCCAGGCTTCGGCCTCCCATAGCTGCCCCAGATCGGCCAATACCAGCGCCAGCAGGGCAAACTCGGCAAACACATGGGTCTTGCCCAGCCAGGTCGGATGGATTTCCAGATGCCCGGCCAGCCCGCGATAACTCAGCGCACCCAGCACAATGATGCTGTCGCGCACCAGAATCGCCAGTGTCACCCACAACGGAATCGCCCCCACCTGCGTCAACATCACCAGCGTCACCACCCCCAGCGCCTTGTCGGCCACGGTATCAAGCGCGGCGCCCAATTGGGTCATCTGATTGAGCCAGCGGGCCAGCAAGCCGTCGATGCCATCCGACACGGCCGCGGCCAGAAACAGCCAGCACGCGGCTTCCCAACGTTGCTGCAGGATCAGCCAGGCAATCACCGGCACCGCAGCCAGCCGCAGCAGGGTGATGATGTTCGGCAGATTGAGAACGCGCTCGCTCATGAGCGAACCTTAGTCAATTAACCGGTTGTCTGGCAAGTTCGTCCCACAGTTTGTCGAGTCGCTTGGCAGACACGGGGTAAGGCGTTTTCAGCTCCTGAGCAAACAGCGAGATGCGCAATTCCTCCAGTTGCCAGCGGAAATCGTCCAGCGCCG
>JASJPF010000070.1:0-17359 GCA_031426835.1 Thiobacillus sp. | reverse complement strand
AGGCAGAGCCGTCAGATTTACAGTCTGATCCCTTTGACCGCTCGGGAACCCCACCTAAACGAAGCGCGGAATTATAGGGGTTTACGGGACGCCCTGTCAAACCCCATTACAAGATATTTAGCCAACTCAGACGTTAAACAGGAAGTTCAGGACATCGCCATCCTTGACGATGTATTCCTTGCCTTCGGCGCGCATCTTGCCTGCCTCCTTGGCCCCCTGTTCGCCCTTGCAGGCAACAAAGTCCTCAAACGCGATGGTTTGCGCCCGGATGAAGCCCCGTTCGAAATCGGTATGTATCGCCCCGGCCGCCTGCGGCGCCGTGTCGCCCTTATGGATGGTCCAGGCGCGCACCTCCTTCACCCCGGCGGTGAAATAGGTTTGCAGGCCGAGCAAGTCGTAAGCAGCACGAATCAATCGGTTCAGCCCCGGCTCGTCCCACCCCAGCTCTTTCAGGTAGTCCAGGCGATCTTCCGGCGACAGCTCCTGCAACTCGGCTTCCAGCGCCGCGCATACAGGCACAACCGGTGCGCCTTCCTGCCCGGCAAAGGCGATCAAAGCGTCGAGCATGGGGTTGTCGTGAAAGCCATCTTCGCTGACGTTGGCGACATATAGTGTCGGTTTAACCGTCATTAGACACAAAGGCTTGATTGCCAGCAGGCCTTCAGCATCCAGTCCGGCGGCACGCGCGGGACGACCTTCGTTGAGCGCGGCGAGCACTGTTTTCAATGCGGCGACCAGCTTCTGTGCTTCCTTGTCTCCCGCGCGCGCGGTCTTTTCTGCACGCAGCAAGGCCTTTTCGGCACTTGCCAGGTCAGCCAGCGCCAACTCGGTTGCAATGGTTTCCACATCCGACAGCGGGTCAACCTTGCCCGCCACGTGAATCACGTTCTCATCATGAAAACAGCGCACCACGTGGCAAATCGCGTCGGTCTCGCGGATGGTGGCCAAAAACTGGTTGCCCAGGCCTTCGCCCTTGGACGCACCCGCCACCAGGCCGGCAATATCAACAAACTCCACGATCGCCGGGACGACTTTCTGCGGCTTGACGATTTCGGTCAGTTGCACCAGACGTGCATCCGGCACCTCGACCACACCGGTATTGGGTTCGATGGTGCAAAAGGGATAGTTTTCCGCCGCAATACCCGCCTGGGTCAGTGCGTTGAAAAGGGTGGATTTGCCGACGTTAGGCAGGCCGACGATGCCGCATTTGAGACTCATGGATTTTCCTGGGATTAGGGACTGTCAGGTTTAGGTTTGGTGTTGGCACGCTGGATCGCAGCGTGCCACTCGCCCCGCTCGATCAAAGGCCACACATCAATCGCGCGTTCAATCGCGCGCTCGATATCGGCCTGCTCTTCACGACCCGGTGGCTTCAGTACGTAGTTGACGACTTCGTTACGGTCGCCCGGATGGCCGATGCCGATGCGCAGCCGCCAGTAATCCTGCGTGCCCAGATGCGAAGTGATGTCTTTAAGACCATTGTGTCCGCCCATGCCGCCGCCAAACTTGAGACGCAATTGGCCCGGCGGGACATCGAGTTCATCGTGCACCACCAGAATTTCGGCTGGCTCAATGCGATGAAACCGCGCGAGTGCCCCGACCGCCTGGCCGGAGCGATTCATGAAGGTTTGCGGCAACAGCATCCAGATGCTTTTGGCGCTACGCCCGACGATGCCATGAAAACGCGATTCCATGGCAAGCGAAGCACCCCATGTCTGCGCAAGGCGCGCGCAAAACCAAAACCCGGCATTGTGCCGGGTTTCTTCGTAGTCGCGCCCCGGGTTACCGAGACCAACAATCAGGCGAGGGGTGACGAGGCTTGGTGCTGTCATGCCACACCAAATGCACAACCCTGAATGGGTTGCACATTTGGATCACTCCTTGGGTTCAGCCGGTGCCGCGGGTGTTTCCGCAGGCTCTTCGACCACAGCAACCTTGGGCGCACTAACCGAAGCCACGGCTGGATCTTCATGCTTGATATGAGCAACCAGTTCCACCCCTTTGGGCAGAGTCAGTTCATTCGCATGGACGGCGCCGCCCACTTCAAGCTTGCCCATATCCACTTCGATGAACTCGGGCAGATCGCGGGGCAGACACTGCACATCAAGTTCGGTGAAGATGTGGTGCGGCTTGCCGCCACCGGTTTTCACACCCGGACACGTTTCAGCATTCACGAAGTGCAACGGTACCTTGACGTGAATCATCTGGCCTTTGACGACACGCTGGAAGTCGACATGCAGCACTTGCTGCTTGTAGGGATGCCACTGCGAATCGCGCAGCAGGACCGACTCTTTGGCGCCATCGACATTCAGCGTCAGCACTGAAGCGTGGAATGCTTCCTTGCGCAGCGCGTGATACAGCGCGTTGTGATCCAGTTCGATCTGGATCGGACCGGCTTCACCACCATAGACGATACCCGGGACTTTACCGGCGTGACGCAGACGGCGGCTCGCACCCGTACCTTGCAAATCACGCTTGGCAGCAATAACTTCGATTTCCATGTTGCTTCTCCTAAAAAACCTGCTTGATAATGCATCGCCGAAAAAGGTCAATGCATGGTTAAAGCCCCCGCGACCAGAGGCACTCGGTCAGATCACTCCATGAAGAGCGAACTGACGGAATCTTCGTTGCTGATGCGGCGAATGGTTTCCGCCAGCAATTCAGCCACCGACAACTGCCGGATTTTTGCACATGCGCGCGCATCGTCGCGCATCGGAATGGTGTCGGTGATCACCAGTTCATCCAGCGCGGAATTCGTCACACGCTCTGCGGCGCTGCCGGACAACACGGCATGCGTACAGTAGGCCATCACCTTTTTGGCGCCATGTTCTTTCAGCGCGTTGGCCGCTTCGCACAGCGTGTTGGCGGTGTCGACCATGTCATCCATGATGATGCAGGTGCGGTCTTTCACATCACCAATGATGTGCATCACCTTGGCCACATTGGGCTTGGGACGCCGCTTGTCGATGATGGCCAGGTCGCACTCAAGCCGTTTGGCGATTGCCCGCGCCCGAACCACCCCGCCCACGTCAGGCGAAACCACCACCAGATCGGGGTGATTGCGCTTCCAGATGTCGCCCAACAGAATCGGACTGGAGTAAATGTTGTCGACCGGGACATCGAAGAAGCCCTGAATCTGGTCCGAGTGCAGGTCCATCGTCAGCAGGCGGTCGATTCCTGCAACCTGCAGCATGTTGGCGACCACCTTGGCGGTAATGGCCACCCGTGCAGACCGGGTCCGGCGATCCTGACGCGCATAGCCGTAATACGGGATTGCTGCGGTGATGCGACCCGCCGAAGCGCGCTTTAGCGCGTCAACCATCACCATCACTTCCATCAGGGTGTCGTTGGTCGGCTGGCAGGTGGACTGCAGCACGAAGACGTCCTTGCCGCGGACGTTTTCGAGGATTTCAACCATCACCTCGCCATCGGAAAAGCGCGACACCGTGGCACGACCCAGATGAATATTGAGGTGGCGCGCCACATCGCCAGCAAGACGCGGGTTGGCATTGCCGGTGAACACCATCAAGTTGTCTATGGACACGCGAGTCTCCGACGGCGCGGATTTTAGGCCGCTACAACAACAAAAACAGCCGCCTCGGGCGGCTGTTTACTTAACTGGCTGGGGAGGTAGGGATCGAACCTACGAATGTCGGAATCAAAATCCGATGCCTTACCACTTGGCGACTCCCCAATATTGGGTACTACTCAAGCGCAATAGTCGTAAAGCGGATGCTTGTCGAGACCTTGCGCCACAAAACCTTTCATCGTGCCGGGCAATTGGCGCAGCACATCACGCGCCGCGTCTTCCGCTCCAAACGATGCAAACACGCAGGCACCCGAGCCGGTCATCCGCGCTTCGCCAAACCGGCCCAGCCAATCGAGATGGCGAGCGACTTCAGGATAGCGATTGACCACGACGGACTGTAGATCGTTACGACCCATGCCTGCGGAAAAGCGCGCTATTTTGAGGGCTGGCGTGTCGCGTGTCAATTCCGGCATAGCAAAAATCGCTGCGGTGGGCACCTGCACCGGTGGCGTCAACACCACATACCATGCCGGCGGCGCGCTGATCGGATGCAGGATTTCGCCCACGCCTTCGGCAAACGCCGTCTGGCCAAAAACAAACATCGGCACGTCGGCACCCAATTGCAGTGCCAGTTGTTGCAGGGCTACGCGCGGCAGATTGACCTGCCACAAGCGATTCAGCGCCAGCAATACGGTAGCAGCATCGGAACTGCCGCCGCCCAGGCCGCCACCCAGCGGCAAGTTCTTGACCAGCCGGATGCTCACACCCGCCCCTGCCGGGGCCTGGGCTTGCAGCAGGCGCGCCGCCCGGACCGTCAAATCATCGTCTTCAAGCACGCCGGGCAGATCAGTATCGCGCACCACGCGACCGTCGGACCGCAATTGCAGGTGGACGCTATCGGAATGGTCGATCAACCGGAACACGCTTTGCAGCAAATGGTAGCCATCGGCGCGGCGGCCGACGACATGCAAAAAAAGATTCAGCTTGGCCGGCGCCGGAAAAACGTGGGTCATTCGACTTTCCAGGTGTCGGTCACCAGGCGTATCTCCAACCCCGAACGCACAACCAGCAGTTTGCGTGGACGCGCGGGCGCGTCATCGGCGTATTGCAGATAGTCAATGACCCAGCCATCCTGCTTGAGCTGTGCGATACGTCCCAAGGCATCCCGCGTGGCTTCAAAAGTGCGCCCGGGGGCGGGATGGGCCTGCACCCACCAAGCCAATCCGGAGAGCGGCAGACCATAACCCAGCACAGCGCGCGTCAGCGATTCGGCATCGGCTGCATGGCGGGGCACCTGGTTGGGAACTTCAAGCGTCACGCCGGTGGCGTCACGAACGATCCGCGCCACCCCCTGGCCCAGCGGAGAAATCATCAACATTTCATCCGTTTCGGGGTGGTGCGTCCAGTGAATTTGCCCGGACAGGCTTTGCTCATCGGTCCGGATGCCAATTCGCCCTTGCAGGCTCCAGTTTTCCGTCACCGCGGCGCGATCCAGTGAAGGCGGAATCAGTGGCGTTGACGCACACCCACTCAACGCCAGCATGATTGCCAGCGCGGCTGCCAGCCGCACCATCAGGGCTTCAACCGTCGCAAGGTCTCGAGCAGCACCTCGTTTTGAGGATGGCTTTGCAATCCGGCTTGCCATAACTTGCCCGCTTCATCGCGCTGCCCCTTCGCCCACAACACTTCGCCAAGATGGGCGGCGATTTCGGGATCGGGACGCAGCCTGTACGCGTGCTCCAGATACTCCTGCGCACGCGGCAGATTGCCGGCCCGGTACTGCGCCCAGCCGACACTGTCAAGAATATAAGGATCCTCCGGCGACAGCGTCAGCGCCTTGTCGAGCAGGGTGATCGCCTCGGGTAGACGATTAGTGCGGTCCGCCAGCGTATAACCCAGCGCGTTGTAGGCCTGAGCGTCATCCGGGCGCAACACGATCGCACGGCGAAGGTCGGCTTCCAGCACGTCCAGCTTGCCGAGCTTTTCGGCAACCATGGCGCGGTCATACAGCAGATTGGCCGAATCGGGATAGCGCTTGAGGCCTGCTGTCAGCACATCAAAGGCGGCTGTCGAAACTTTGCTATCACGCAACAACTCGGCTTGCGCCTGAATCAAGCGCACGTTCTGTGCATCGTTTTCGCCCTGCGTGTTCGCCAGCAATTTGCTGGCTTCTTCAGGCTTGCCTGCAGCCCTCAGCAAAGCTGCCTGACGTGCCCGCGCCGACACCAGATAGTTGCCGGTCTTGACATCAGCATAGTGAGCCGCCGCCACGTCCGGCAACTTCATCTGCTCGGCCACCTGGCCCAGGTAGTAATACACCGTATCCGGATCGCGCGGGTTGTACTCCAGCGTCTGCGTCAGCAGATCACGCGCCGCGTTGACATCACCCATTTGCAATGACAGCAGCCCGGCGGCCAGCCCGACTTCAGCGTTGCGCGGGAAATCCCGGGTCAGCCGCGTGAATTCGCTGCGCGCTTCAGTGAACTGGTTGGCATTAACCAGCGTACGCGCATAGGCCAGGCGCATCTCACGTGCCTCCGGATGCGCTGCCAAAAACTCGCGCATAAACGTCAGCGCATCGGACCGCGAGGTTTTTGCCAGAAGCTGCGCGCGCATCAGACCTGCGGCTTCCCATCCAGGACGCTGAACCTCGGCCACTTTCAACGCGGCTATCGCTTCCTCAAAGCGCCCCGCATTGGCTGCTGACTGCGCTTCAGCGTATCGCGCTTCCGGCAGATTGGGATAGTCGGCGGCAAGCCGCTTCACCAGGTCATAAGCGGCCCGGGTATCCTGCATTTTCCCCATCAAGGAAGAGAGATGCAAAAACCCCTTGGCAGGATCGTCCTTCAGCAAGGTCCGCAGGATGGGCTCAGCCTCAACCACCTTGCCCTCGTTCAGCAACAAGGCCGCCAGCGTCTGCTGCGCGCGCTCCGAATCGGCCTCAGATGCCGCCCACAAGCGCGTGGCTTCCAGCGCCCCCGCCTGATCGCGCGCAAACAACGCTATTTCAGCGGCGCGACGCGCAATGCGCGGATCGCGCGTCTGGCGCGCCAGATCGAGATAAGTTGATTGGGAAATCAGTATGGCACCCCGCTGGCCCGCCACTTCGGCAACCAGAAACTTGAACAGGATGTCCGGCGTGAGGGACTGCTTGGGGTAATCGGGTGGGGCCTTGACGGCAGGCTCAGCTGCCGGTTGAGCAGCCGCCTCAACCGCGGGCTGGACCACGGGTTGCGGCGGCGACTCAGCCACAACCAGCTGGGATGCCTTGACGCCTGGCTGGCTGCACGCGGCTGCGAGCACCAGTGCCGCAAAAAGCGGAAGAGTCTTGAGATGTGCCATGTAATATTGCCTTGGTAATTAAATGAGCCTGAGCTGATTCTAAGCTTTCGAGGGCTGCGGGCAAGCAAGGTTCATTTGTCACGGCTTCCGGGCGTGACGCCTCGTTGAAACACGCGAGTGCGCGCGACACGGCAACCCACATTCCTTAAAATGATACGGCCAAATGACGCTCATGCTTGAGCAAACGCTCCCCCACAGCACCTGACCCCCCTTCCCGACATGCCCGAATTACCTGAAGTCGAAACCACCCGCCTGGGCCTGTTGCCGCGCCTGCAAGGCCGCTCCCTTACCAGCATGGTGGTACGCAATCCACGCCTGCGCTGGCCGGTGCCGGACGACCTGGAAACACGCCTGCAAGGACGGGTACTGAAATCGCTGGATCGACGCGGCAAATATTTGCTGTTTGATTTTGGTCCGGTCACACAGCTGGTACACCTCGGAATGTCTGGGAGTCTGCGCTTTACCCTGCCCGAAGAACCTGCCGCCCTGCATGACCATATCGATTGGCTGTTCGACGACGGCACTATTTTGCGGCTGCGCGATCCGCGTCGGTTTGGCGCTGTGTTATGGACCGAAGATGTCGCGCGGCATCCCCTGCTGGCCCACCTGGGACCGGAGCCCCTCACGGCAGAATTCGACGCCGCCTACCTGCACGCACAGTGCCAACGTCGCCAAACCTCCATCAAACAGGTCATCATGGATGCGCAGGTGGTGGTCGGTGTCGGCAATATTTATGCATCAGAGTCGCTGTTTCATGCCGGCATCCGCCCCACCGCCCCGGCGCGTCGCCTCACCCGGCCGGCGAGTGCCCGCCTCACAGCGGCGATCAAGCAGGTGCTGACCGCGGCCATCGCGGCGGGCGGCAGCTCGCTCCGGGATTACGTCCACAGCAGCGGCGCATTGGGCTATTTTCAGCTTCAAACCCGGGTATATGACCGCGAAGGTCTGCCGTGCAAGGCATGTGCTGCGCCAATACGCAGGATTGTGCAGGGTCAGCGCGCCAGTTATTACTGTCCCGGATGCCAGCGTTAGCGCCATTTCGCCCCCGGAATCAAGTTTGATGTAGGCGTGCCGTAAAATGACTGTGCCTTATCCAGCGGATTGCCCCCGATGAAACCCACTACTCTGGTAGACGAGTTCGAGCATTACAGTAGCTGGCGCGATGCCGTGTTCGTTCGCATCGAAGCCCTGCGTAACTGGCTCGCTGCCCAGGCGTTAAGTGATGCCGACGCGGAACTGCGGCTGAACCAGTTGTTGAACCGCTTGCAGGAAGACACCTTGAATGTGGCCTTTGTGGCGGAGTTTTCGCGCGGTAAGTCGGAGTTGATCAATTCGATCTTCTTTTCGGATTATCGGCAGCGCGTACTGCCCTCGTCCGCCGGGCGCACCACCATGTGCCCCACCGAGCTTTATTACAACCCCATACTCCGCCCCTCCTTGCGTCTGCTGCCCATCGACACCAGAACGCACGAAGGCAGCATTGCCGATTTCAAGAACAACGCCGACGCCTGGATCGAGTTTCCACTCAATCTCGATTCCGCCGATGAGATGAGTGCGGCATTGATCCACCTCGCCGACACCGTGCAAGTGGACGCAGCCACCGCAGAATCCTACGGATTGATCAATCCGAAAGACGAAGAAACCGCACGCACGCTGAGCCGCGATGGCGGCATTGCGATCCCGCGCTGGCGCCACGCACTGATCAATTTTCCGCATCCCTTGTTGAAGCAGGGGCTGGTCATTCTTGATACGCCGGGCCTGAATGCCATCGGCACCGAACCCGAGCTGACGCTGAACATGCTGCCCAACGCCCACGCGGTGCTGTTCCTGCTGGCGGCGGATACCGGGGTCACCAAGTCCGACATTGAAATCTGGCGTCAATACATCGCACCGATGCAGGGTGCCAGTCGGGCGCGTCTGGTGGTGCTGAACAAAATCGACGGCCTGTGGGACGAGCTCAAAACCGCGGCCGAAATCGACGCCGAAATCGCCAAGCAGGTCGCCAGCAGTGCGGCCCAGCTGGAATTGCCCGTGAGTCAGGTTTTTCCCGTATCGGCGCAAAAAGCACTGGTCGCCAAGGTACGCAACGATCCCGATCTGCTGGCGAGAAGCCGCCTGCCCGAACTGGAAGCCGCGCTGACGCAGGAACTGATTCCGTGCAAACAGGCGCTGGTCAGCGAATCAACCCAGGCCGCAGTGGAAGACGTGGTGATCAAAACCACCGAGCTCCTCGAAACCCGGCTCGCCAATATTCAGGACCAGGTCGACGAGCTGCAGGGGCTGCGGGGCAAGAATCGCGATGTCATCCAGGCGATGATGGTCAAGGCCAACGAGGACAAGCAGCATTTCGATCGCGGCCTGCAACAGTTCAATGCGCTACGCAGCGTATTTGCCTCGCAGGTTGAGTCGATGCGCAAACGGCTGGGCATGCAAACCCTGCGCAGTGAAGTGCGGCGTACCCGGCAATCCATGGAAAAAAGCCATTTCAGCCATGGATTGCGCGAGGCCATGGGGCACTTCTTCCGTCAAATTGACGGCAACCTGGCCGCATCTTCGTCGATCACCAGCGAAATACGCTCCATGATGACGGCGATGTATCAAAAATTCAGCGATGAGCACGGTCTGGCCGCGGTCAATCCGCCCGATCACAGCCTGCGTAAATACCGCAAGGAAATGGCGCGCTTGGAGCGCATTTTCGAAGAACGTTTCAATACCGTATTCAGGATGCTGACCGTGGGCCAGCATCAGTTAACCGCCCGGTTTTTTGAAACCCTGGCGAGCAAGGTGGTGCAGCTATTCGAACTCGCCAACAGCGAGACCGAAGCCTGGCTGAAGGCGCTGATCGCGCCGATGGAAACCCAGATACGCGAACATAAAATCCAACTCAAGCGCCGACTGGATAGCGTCAGCCGTATTCATGCGGCGACGGAAACGCTGGATGCCCGTATCGCAGAGCTCGAAGCCTCAATCGAGACCGTGGTGGATCAGCTCGATAACCTGGCCCGCATCAACGGGCACATTACCGATGCCATCGCCAACACGCTGGGTAGAGAGCAGTTGGCCAGAACGGCCTGATTAGCCGGCGGACAGTTTCAGGAACTTTTCCTGCAACTGTTCTTTGGTTTCGGGGTAATCCGGGTTCAACGGGATGCAATCGACCGGACACACCTCCACACACTGCGGCGTATCGAAGTGGCCGACGCATTCGGTACACTTGTTGGGATCGATAATATAAATCTCGTCGCCCTGGGATATGGCGTCGTTGGGGCATTCGGGCAGGCAGACGTCGCAATTGATGCATTCGTCCGTGATCAGCATTGACATGCAATTCTCCGGGTTATATCAGTTTTTTCTTATTTTCTCACTTAATCGCTTCGCCACCAATGGGTGGACAAAGGGCGACACGTCTCCCCCCAATTGCGCGATCTCGCGAATCATGCTGGCGGAAATGAACATGTATTGATCCGACGGTGTCAGGAACAGCGTTTCGATGTCAGGCTTGAGGTTGCGGTTCATCCCTGCCAGCTGGAATTCATACTCAAAATCTGACGCTGCCCGCAAGCCCCGCAACACCGCAATGGCCCCCTGCTCGGCAACGAAGTCTATCAACAGACTGGAGAAGCCTTCCACCCGAACCTGCGGCACATCGGCCAGTACTTCGCGGGTCATTTCCACGCGCTCTTCCATGCTGAAAAAAGCGCCTTTGTTGCGCGATTCGGCTACCGCGACTATGACATGATCGAACAACCGCACAGCGCGCCGCACCAGGTCTTCGTGGCCACGGGTTATCGGGTCAAACGTGCCGGGATAGACTGCGGTCAGCATTGTTCATCCTTTATTCAAACAAAAAAACTTGAACCACAAAGGCTCAAAGACACGGGGAAACCCGGTAATTTCTCCTCCGTATCCAGAGGGGTACCGTCTCTTCCGGACATATCTTTGTGTCTTTGTGGTGGGAAATCCAGGCTCATACTTTAATCAACAATGAAAAATGCGAGCGCCCAGCGCGCCCAGTGCGGTGAATGATAAACCCCGGCGGCGCTGACGCTGTCGATCCTTGCTCCACGTAAACCTGACCTCCGGGCTTGAGATGCGGCGCAAGACTGGCCAAAACGGTCGCCGCCAGGCCGCTGTCAAAAGGCGGGTCGAGAAAAACCAGATCGAATGTTTCGCGATTATTCGCCAGCCAGGCCAGCGCATCGGCCCGCAAAAGTGTGATCGCCGAGGCGCCCAGCAGGGTGCGGTTCTTTTCCAGCGCAGCGATTGCCTTGGCATCGCGCTCGATCATGATGACCCTCCCTGCGCCACGCGAGGCCGCCTCAAAACCCAGCGCTCCACTGCCGGCAAACAGATCGAGGCAGGTCCAGCCGGGCAGATCCTGTCCCAGCCAGTTGAACACGGTTTCACGCACGCTGTCAGGGGTCGGGCGCAAGCCGGTGCCGCCGGGAAAATCCAGCAGCCGGCGACGGAACTGGCCGCCAATGATGCGGACGCGGTTGGCGACACCGTGCGCACGTTGCGGCGCAGCCTGCTTAGCGAGCACTTGCCGACCCTCCCACGACCACGGTAACCAGCTTGTCGGGGTCAACCCGCCGGGCAAACGCCTGCTTCACCGCAGCCACATCCACCGCGTTGATCTGATCGACCCAGGTGTCCAGATAATCCAGCGGCAAGCGATAAAAGCCGATCACCGACAGGTATTCGAGAATTTTCTTGTTGCTGTCGATGCGCAATGGAAATCCGCCGCTGAGATTGGACTTGGCCTGGGTGAGCTCCGCCTCGCTCGGACCCTTGGCAATGAAATCCCGCAGGGTGGATTGCGCTACCTTCAAGGCATCGTCAGTCTGCGCAAGTTTGGTCTGCAGACCCAGTTGAAACGGGCCGGCCTCGCCCAGCGGCAGAAAATAACTGTAGGCACTGTAGGCATAGCCACGCTTGTCGCGCACCTCGCGCATCAATTGCGAATCGAAGCCGCCGCCACCCAGCACATAGTTGCCGACATACAGCGAGAAGTAATCGGGATCATTGCGCGACACCCCGACTACACCCATCAACACATGACTTTGGGTAGAGGGGTACGCAATGCGCGTGTCTGAAGCGGTTGCCGGCGCCGGTTTCGGCAATGCCGACAGCGCCGGAACCTGGGACAACCCCGCCGCCAGCCGATTTGCAATGACTTCGGCCTCGGCCCGCGTGATATCACCCATCAACGCAATCACCGCATTGGGGGCGCTGTAATGGCTGCGGTAAAAGGCTTTCAAATCACCGCGCGTGAGCTTTTCAACCGATTCGATCTCGCCCGCTTCATCGTGGGCATAAGCATGCGTGCCGTACAACGCGCGATAAAAAGCCTTGCTGGCGACGTTGCCGGGATCGGCTTCGGCTTCGCGAATGCCCGCAATCAAGCGCAGCTTTTCGCGCTTGACCACCGCACCCGGGAAATCGGGCTGTTGCAATACACGTGCGAGCATTTCCAGCGCCTTGTCCTTTTCCGGGGACGAGGACAAGGTGCGCAGCGTAACGCCACCGCGGTCACGATCCAGACGCCCCGACAACACGGCACCCACATCGGCGAGGCCATACGCAATCGCGGTGTCCGACAGCCCGGCTGCGCCTTGATCCAGCAGGCTGTGCGTCAACTGGGCGAGTCCTGGCTTGCCCGCGGGATCGCGGGCACTGCCGGCAGGAAACTCCACCGCCACATCCAGCATCGGCAATTCGTGGCTCTCGACGAACACCACGCGTGCGCCCTGCGGCGTTTGCCAGTGCTGAATAGTCAGCGCAGCCTGCGCCGACAGCGGCAAGGACAATAACAATGGAATCAGGAAGACGCCGGACGACGGGAATTTGAAAAATAGCTGTTTAGTTTGCATGACGCACTCCTGACACCGCTGCGTTCTTTGCCTGAGGCTTCAGGACTTGTGGATCGAGTTCAGCCACGCTCAGTTGATCGTCCTTCAACCATTGCTGCGCAGCGGTCTGTACTTCCTTCGCAGTGACCGCACGCAATTTCCCGACACGTCCCGCCAAGGCTGCGGGCGGCAGGCCCGCGGTCACGTAATCCCCCAGCTGCATGGCCTGATAAAACAGCGAATCGCGCTGGTAAACCTCCCCCGCGATGACCTGCGCCTTCACTCGCGCCAGTTCCGAATCGCTGATGCCTTCGCGTTTGACGCGATCCAGTTCCTTGCGTATCGCTTGCTCCAGGTCCGCAACCGATTTGCCTGCCGCCGGTGTCGCATCCACCATGAACAGGGCGGGGCCACGCGAAACCGCGTCGTATCCTGCACTGGCATTCACCGCAATCTGCTGCGTTTTGACCAGTGTTTTTTGCAGACGCGCCGAATCATTGCCCGACAGCACGCCGGCCAGAATTTGCAGCGCATAAGGCGTCGTGTCTTTTTCCCAGTCCTTGAGTGAAGGCGCATGCCAGGCCATCAGCAGATAAGGGACTTGCGCCAGCGCTTTCACCACAATGCGCTTGCCGCCAATCTGCGCCGGTTCAACTTGCGGCTTGCGGTCGGGCAGCGCGCGCGCAGGCAGCGCGCCAAAGTATCGCCTGGCCAAGGCAATGACTTCGTCGGCCTTGACGTCACCCGCCACCACCAGCGTGGCGTTGTTGGGGGCGTACCAGCGGTTGTACCAATCACGCGCATCCTGCCCGATCATGTGCTGCAAGTCGTCCATCCAGCCGATAATGGGGCGGCGGTACGGGTGCGCCTGATACGCGGTTGCCATCAAGCGCTCATACGCGATCGACTGCGCCTGATCGTCGGTACGCAAGCGCCGCTCCTCCATCACCACCTGGATTTCCTTGGCGAACAGTTCATCGCTGATGATGAGATTGGCCATGCGGTCGGCCTCCAGCTGCAGGGCCAACTCGAGCCGGTCTTTCTGCATCTGCTGGAAATACGCCGTGTGGTCGCGGCTGGTAAACGCGTTCTCGCGCCCACCGGCAGCGGCAATCCGCTTGGAGAACTCGCCCGGCGGCACCGCCTTCGTCCCCTTGAACATCATGTGTTCAAGCACGTGGGCCACGCCGGTGGTGCCGTTGAACTCATCGACCGAACCCGCCCGATACCACACCTGCGACACCATCACCGGTGCGCGATGATCTTCCTGCACAATCACCCGCAAGCCGTTTTCCAGCGTCACATCGGTCACCGCCGCCTGTGCGCCGGCTACCGCAAACGCCAACACCAATCCCCACATGCCCTGCATGTTGTCACTCCTCATTATGTTCGCTCTCACTGACTTCAACCCACAACGTACTGAAACCCGTGTGGAGTCGACTGCCTGAATGATAAGATACAGCGTCCGTCAAACAGCAGTGCTGACCGCCTTTATCCGTGTTTAGTTTCTTCAAGTCCAAACCCGCACCCGAACCCGACCTGCCCGCGCCCGAGCTGCCAGCGGTGCAACCGCATGCGCCACCTCCGCCAGATGAGCCGGCCAATGTCGACGCCACGGTGGCTCGACCGGGTTGGGCACACCGGCTGAAGCAGGGGCTCGCCAAAACCCGCAGCCGTCTGGGCGGCCAGTTTTTCAGCCTGTTCGGCGTCGGCCGCAAGATCGATGCCGAGTTGTTCGATGAACTCGAAACCATCCTCATCACCGCCGACATCGGCGTCGACGCCACCCAGTCACTGCTCGACACCCTGCAGAAAAAAGTCCGGCGCGAAGGCCTGACCGAAGCGGTCGACCTGCAAGTCGCCCTGAAGCAGGCGCTGGTTGACATGCTTTCTCCTTTGCAGGCGCCGCTCGACGTCACCTCGCACAAGCCTTTCATCCTGATGCTGGCTGGCGTCAACGGCGCCGGCAAAACCACCACCATCGGCAAACTCGCCAAGTTGTACCAGGCGCAGGGTTTGTCGGTTCTGCTGGCTGCGGGCGACACCTTTCGCGCTGCCGCCCGTGAGCAGTTGCAGGTTTGGGGCGAACGCAACAATGTCACCGTAGTGAGTCAGGAAAAGGGCGACTCCGCCGCCGTGATTTTCGATGCCATCCAGGCTGCACGCGCACGCGGCATCGACGTGGTGCTGGCCGACACCGCCGGTCGCCTGCCGACCCAGCTCAACCTGATGGAAGAAATCAAAAAGGTGAAGCGCGTCATCGAAAAGGCCATCCCTGGTGCGCCGCACGAAGTGTTGCTGGTGCTTGACGCCAACACTGGCCAGAATGCCGTCGCGCAGGTCAAGGCCTTCGACGACGCGCTGGGGGTGACCGGCCTGGTATTGACCAAGCTCGACGGCACCGCCAAAGGCGGGGCGATTGCTGCCATCGCCCAGGCCCGAGCAGCGCCATCCCGGCCCATTCCGGTTCGCTACATCGGCGTGGGGGAAGGCGTCGACGACCTGCGGCCCTTCGATGCCAACGAATTCGTCGACGCCATCTTCACGGTTTGAGGCAATAAGCGCATGATCCATTTCAGCCAAGTCACCAAGCGCTACCCCGGCGGGCACGAAGCGCTGTCGGGCGTCAATCTGACGATCGAGCAGGGCGAGCTGGTTTTCCTGACCGGCCATTCCGGCGCCGGCAAAAGCACGCTGCTAAAGCTGATCGCCGCTATCGAGCGGCCCACCAGCGGTTCCCTGACGGTGAGCGGCCAGAATATCAGCCGTTTGCCGAGCCGGGCGGTACCCTATCTGCGCCGCAACATCGGACTGGTGTTTCAGGACCATAAACTGTTGTTCGACCGCAGCGCGATTGAAAACGTCGTGTTGCCACTCGACATCGCCGGATTCGACCGCCGCGAATCCCTGAAGCGCGCACGCGCCGTCATCGACAAGGTCGGCTTGCTCAATCGCGAAAAAGCCAACCCGATCAGCCTTTCCGGCGGCGAGCAGCAACGCCTGTGCATCGCCCGCGCACTGGTGAGTCGCCCTGCCCTGTTGCTGGCCGATGAACCGACCGGCAATCTTGATGCCGGCTACGCCGCAGATATCATGTCCATGTTCCGTGACTTTCATCGAGTCGGCACGACACTGCTGATCGCCACCCACGACGACCGCGCCATTTCGGCGCTGGGCGGCCGCATTCTGCAGCTGGATCACGGCAAGGTCGAGGAGCTGTCCGCATGATCGCCTGGCTGCGGCATCAAAAGCATGCGCTCACTTCTTCGCTGCGGCGGCTGGGTTCGCACCCCGTTGCCACCCTGTTGACTGCACTGGCGATGGGGGTGGCCATCAGCCTGCCGAGTGGACTCTATCTGGTTCTCGGCAACCTCAACCAACTGGCTGGAAACCTGCCCGCGCAACCCGAAATCAGCGTCTTTCTTGATGCCAACGTATCGAATGCGCACAAACAAACCATCGCCGCCCGGTTGAAACAAACCGACATCGCACACGCCCGCCTGATTCTCAAGGATGAAGCACTGGCCGCGCTGAGCGCCTCCCAGGATTTGTCCGATATCACTGCCGGCCTGACGCAAAATCCGCTGCCGGACGCCTGGGTGGTACAACCTCAGGACACCTCACGCGAGTCGCTGGCGCGTGTTTCGGATGAACTCAAGCAGCTGCCCGGCGTGGCGGAAACCCATCTCGACAGCCAATGGGCTGACCGCCTGCAGGCTGCGCTGGCGATTGGCCACACCAGTGTTTGGGTACTGGCCGGCCTGTTTGCCATTGCACTGCTGGCCATTTCAGGTAATGCCATCCGCGCCCAGGTGCTGAGCCGCCGCGATGAAATCCACGTCAGTCGCCTGATTGGCGCGACCAACCACTATATCCGTCGGCCTTTTCTGTATCTGGGCGCCTTGCAAGGCCTGCTGGGCGGTCTGGCCGCGGGCGGCGTGCTGGCAATCGCCGGCTGGATGTTGCATGCACCGGTTGAGAATCTGGCCGGCTTATATGGTTCAGCTTTCCGGTTACTGCCGCCGACATTCAGCGAAATCGCCCTGGTGTTAGGGCTCACTACCCTATCTGGCTGGCTTGGCGCCTGGATTTCGGTCACGCGAACGCTCGGTCAGGTTGAAGCGACGCGTTGAACGCCCGCATTTTCGACACGCTGCGGAACCCTGCGCGACCTTAGCACTCAGATACCGGGAGTGCTAGAATAAAAACAGAAGGGGGTTTTATACACATGAATCAATCGATGTCTTTACCTATCCCGGCAGCGTACAGCCTGGATAGCTATATCCAGACGGTCAACCGCTATCCCATGCTCACGCTGGAAGACGAACAGCGTCTGGCGCGTGCGTGGCACGCCAACGAGGACGTTGATGCAGCGCGTCAGTTGGTGGTGTCGCATTTGCGCGTGGTCGTGAGCGTGGCGCGGCATTATCTGGGTTACGGCCTGCCGCACGCCGACCTGATTCAGGAAGGCAATGTCGGCCTGATGAAGGCGGTCAAACGCTTTGATCCGGAACGCGGCGTGCGACTGGTGTCGTTTGCGCTGCACTGGATCCGCGCCGAAATTCACGAATATGTGCTGAGGAACTGGCGCCTGGTCAAGGTCGCCACCACCAAGGCGCAGCGCAAGCTGTTCTTC
>JASJPF010000069.1:0-33216 GCA_031426835.1 Thiobacillus sp. | reverse complement strand
TCGAGCAGGTCAACCAGGCCGTCGGGCAGATGGACGAAGTGACGCAGCAGAACGCCGCGCTGGTGGAAGAGGCAGCGGCTGCGGCCGAGAGCCTGCAGGATCAGGCGGCCCAACTGGCGCAGGCGGTGAGCGTGTTCAAGCTGGATGGCGTCGCAAGCAGCCCGCGGGCGGTGCTTGTGACGAGCCAGGTGCGTCCGCCAGCTTTGCAAGGCAGCCACGCCAAGCCCAGGGCTGCGCTGGTGCTGGTCGAACGGCCGAAAAAGCTGGCCGCCGTTGGCGGCGAGTGGCAGCGGTTCTGACTGGGACACTCTCGATACGTTCGTCGTTAACGCGGTTCATGCCAGCAATATCGCCGGCAAATAAAAAAGACCGGGGGCAAGCATCCCCGGTCTTTGCATTCCACCTCGCCCGTCCGAGTTCGTGGCTATACATCAGCTGCCAGCTCAACTGGCTGTGTTCGATCCACATGTCGCCCAGCCCCATCACCTTGTAGCCGCCGCCCAGGTGAGCACATCGTTGACGCGATAGGCGAGCGGGAAAATCACCCGGCCCACACCCACTTGCACCATGTCGCCGTTGGCGTACTCGATGCCCATGCCCATGCCCATGCCTGCGGCGAGGCAATGCCGTTCGGAGTCGGTGTTTTACGTGCCCGGCGCCAGCATCAGGCGATTGCGTCCGGCTGCTTTCGCCTGGTAAAGCGCTTCGTCGGCTTGTTGTATCAAGCTTTCCAGACGCGCGCCCTTGCCCGGCACCGTTACGGCCAGGCCGATGCACAGGGTCACGATGCCGTGTTCGGATTCAACGTGGGGGATTTTGGCCGCACGCACCTGATCCAGGATGGCGCGGGCCACATGGGCGGCACCTTCCGGTCCGGTATTGCTCAGCATCGCAATGAATTCCTCGCCACCATAGCGGGCTACGCCATCCTCGGGGCGGTTGACCGTCTGGCTGAGCACCTCGCCGATCTGGCGCAGGCAGGCATCGCCGGCCAGATGGCCGTAGTGATCATTGTAGCGCTTGAAATAGTCGACATCGATCATCAGGATTGCAATCGGCTCCTCGCGCCGGATCGCCTGGCGCCAGAGTCGCGTGGAAAACTCATCGAAAGAATGGCGGTTGGGCAGTCCGGTCAGGTTGTCGTGCGTCGACATGAATGCCAGCTCTTCATTGACCAGATTGAGTCGCCGGTTGGCCTCCTGGGTTTGCTCCTGCTGCTGCCGCAGGTCGGCCAGCGTCGCCTCCAGTTGCGCCAGCATCGTCCGCCGTTCGCTGATGTCGCGGATCGTTCCGACGAACAATAAGCTGCCGTCGGTTCCAGCTTCAGTGATGGTGACTTCGACCGGGAAGGTGGTGCCATCGCGTCGCACGCCCTCGCCTTCGACCGACCGCCTGAAAAGGTTTTTCACCGGCTTGGCGATGTGCTTCGCCATATAAGCTTCATGCTGCACATGGTCGAGGCCGCCGATCAGTTTGCTGATGTTCTGACCCACGAGTTCGGTTTCCTCATAGCCGTATATTCTGCACAGGGAGGGCGTGACATTGAGGATGCGTCCCCGGGCGTCTGCCACCACCAGGCCATCCCCCACGGTATTCAGGACCGTCGACAGAAAGGCTTCGCGCTCGGCCAGTTGCTTGAGCGCCTGGGTTCTGTCCGTCACGTCCAGCAGGGAAAGCAGCAGGCCCGTGATTTCACCCTTGGCATCACGGACGGGCAGCAAATCGATGTCCCAGTAGGTGGTTCCGCGCGAGGGCTGGTCGGGATGCGAAAGCGGCTTGGCATCCGCACGATAGGGTTGGCCGGTTGCCAGGACTTCACCGAAGATCCGCTCGTTGTCGGCATCGGGATAGAACGCAAAGTGACTCTGTCCAATGAATGCAGTAGCCGGTTGATGGCCGGCAACGGCATAGGCCTCGTTGACGAACTGGAAGCGGAAGTCGCGATCAAGATAGGCCATCATGACATGACTGTTATCCAGCATATTGGCAAACAGGTCGTTCATTTCCGCCAGCCGGTCGTTCTGTTCGTCCAGGCTAAGATTGGCCTGCTCCAGCTGTCGTGAAACCTGGGTTAGCTCACCGATGCTGGACAGACGCGCATAGCTGGTACCCAGCGCGTCATACAGGCCCTGCTGAAAGCCGGATACGATGCGCGTCGTCAAAACCATATACAGCACGCCGGCGAAACCGATCAGCCAGCCTTCAGGCGTGCCGGTCAGCCATTGGTATAGGGTGAATGGCGCGATCAGGGGCCAGGTGAATGCCGCATGCGAGGGACGATGGTGCCCGAATGCGCTCATGCTGCCGCCGGAGAGGCCGAACAGCACCATGATCATGAAGACCATATCCGTCGGGCCGAGCCGTGCCGTAAACAGGAAACCGGGCAGGCCCCACAACACGCCGACCGCAAACAGGCTGACGACGAAGCGCCGCTCCCAGCGCTTGATGTCCTCGGCATAAATATCACTGCGCAAATAGTCCCGCACCAGCAGCATGCGGACCAGTGCAGCACAAATCAGCAGCCCGGCCCAGATCCCGATCCAGGTTGACGGTACATCGCCCGCAAAGAAATAGGCCATGACCGGGACCAGCACGATATAGCTGAGCATGCTGATACGCGACTGGCCATAAATCAGGTTGACGGCTTCGCCGCTGATTTGTTGCGCCTTGTCTACACCCGGATGGGTACGGAATTTCAGTGTTTTATCTTGTTTTTTGCCCAGCCCCAACCTGTTCATGACATTCCCGAATCCATGCTTTTATTGAAAACCCTTATGGGCGAACACGCCATCGCCAGCATGCATGGTAAAGGGTAAATGGGATGGATACACGCGGCATGCACTTGCGGCCACCGGATATTGCGGTGGGTGTTGCCGCGCGCTGCCAGATATTATTGATGGCGTGCGGGGGTGGGCAGCATGTTGTGCAATGCCTGCAACCCCGCATTCAAGCTGGGCCGTCCGCCAGCCCGAACGATGTGGCGCAATGGGCGAATCCGCTTCAGCGCACTTTTAATACGGCGGCTTTGGGCACCACCAGCCGCACATAATCGAGTGCTTCATAATTATGGATTTGCGCGGGTCCGGCGGGCGCCACGTCGATGTATTTGGGGAAGTTCTCCGCTCCGATCCCGCGCCAGCCTGCGTAGGTTTCGCAGACATGAACCGGAATGCCGTCACGGCTGAGCGTTTCGGCGATCTGATGCACGCCCGGGTTGCCGTCGCGTCCCGTCGTCTGCAGAGCAAACATTTCCTGGCCGTGCGTCACCAGCGCCATCGGCAGGGCGGGAAAGCGCGCTTTCAGGCGCTGCGAGGCCTGCTTGACCCAGGGCAGCGCCACGTCCAGCGCGCGCGGATCGCGGTCGACGATTTCAAACACCACACCATGAGGCGCCACCTTGCGCGCCAGCAATTCGTCCAGGGTGGGTGGTGCGGCGATGGCCGTTCCGGTCAGGGCAAACAGACCGATCCAGGTGGAAAGAAAACGCTTGAGGATTGAGTTCATGGTGTCTGGAAAGTAATGTGAAGGATCGGAGTGACTCTTGTTTAGGCTGGCGTCAGGGGACTGGGTTCCATCGCATCTTGGCGAAACTGCCGGCTCGGTGGATGGCAGGGTGTCCGCCGCATTGCTTTCGTTCATTGTCGATCCTGTCATGACCAGGTGGGCCGTGCGAGCAACCAGGCTTCGAACTGATCCGCCGGTTGCGGCTTTGAGAAGAAATAGCCTTGCGCATAATCGCAGCCGGCGTCCTTGAGCCATTTGAACTGGCTCGCCGTTTCCACCCCTTCCGCAATCACCTTGAGGCCAAGCGCATGCGCCATGACGATAATCGCATTCGACAAGGCCATGTCGTTGGGGTCGGTTTCTATGTCGCGCACGAAGGATTGGTCTATCTTCAGGTAGTCAATATGAAATCGTTTCAGGTAGGCGAGTGACGAGTAGCCCGTTCCAAAATCATCGATCGCGATCTGTATGCCGCCATCGCGCAGCGACTTCAATTTGTCGGTGACGTCAGCGACTGCGTTGAGCAGCAAACCCTCGGTAATCTCGATGGTGATGCTTTCGCCGGGCAGTTCCAGTTCACGCAAATAACCAAACCAGGCGGCAACAGTGCTGCCGCTGTCCCGAAACTGGGTCGGGGATTTGTTTACGCTGATTTGAAACGCTGGATGATGGAGCGCACGCAGGCGTTTGGTTTGGCGCGCGGCTTCCCTGAAGACCCCGTCGCCGATGACGGCAATGAGCCCGGTTTCTTCCGCCAGCGGGATAAATTCATTCGGGCTCACCAGTCCGCGCCCGGGGTGCTGCCAGCGGATCAATGCCTCCGCCTTGCGTATGTCGCCCGTGGCCAGTTCCACGATGGGCTGGTAGTGCACGATGAACTGCTGCTTGTCGATGGCCTCGCGCAAGTCGGTGATCATGCGCAGGCGGGTCTGGGCGGCTTCCTGCAGGGCCGGGGTGAAGTAGCTGAAACGGTTGCGCCCCATGTTCTTGGCAACATACATGGCCTGGTCGGCGTTTTTGAACAGCCCCTCCGGATCGGAGGCATCGTTTGGATACAGCGTGATGCCCATGCTGCCGGACACATGGACGACGGCTTCTCCCAGCGTGTAGGGCACCGCCAGTTTTTCGAGGATTTTTTCGGCCACGTACTCGATGTTGTCGGCGTCGTGCAGTTCCGACAGGATGACGGTGAACTCGTCTCCCCCCAGGCGCGCCACGGTGTCGACCTCTCTTACGCATGTGGTGATGCGCCGGGCTGCTTCCACCAGCAGCAAATCGCCCACCTGATGGCCCAGGGTGTCGTTGATTTCCTTGAACAGATCGAGATCGATGAAAAGCAGCGCGAATAGCTGATTGTTCCGATGCGCCTTCTTGATTTCCTGCGCCAGCCGGTCATTGAACATGCTGCGGTTGGGGAGTTGGGTGAGCGCGTCGAAGTTGGCCTGATGCCAAATGAATTGCTCGGATTGCTTTTTCTCGGTGATATCCAGGAACAAGGCCACCCGACGATAAACGGAACCGTTCGCATCGAGAATGGTGTTGATGGTGAAATATTTGGCATGGATCTCGCCGTTCTTGCGGCGATCCCATATCTCGCCTTGCCACCGGCCAGTGTGGTTGAGTTCGTTCCACATGGCCTGGTAAAAATCCGGATTATGGCGGCCTGAACTGAGATAGTTCGGATCCCTGCCCAGCACCTCGTTCAATTCGTAGCCGGTGATTCGGGTAAAGGCGGGGTTGACGGCCACGATGTGATTGTTCGCATCGGTTACAAGCATGCCTTCGCTGCTGTTTTCATACACCATGGAGGCCAGCCGCAAGGACTCTTCCGCCTGCCTGCGCGCATTCAACTCCTGGTTCAATGCGTGGGTGGCACGCATCGAGCGAACCCGGCCACGGGCCAGAATCCAGGTCATGAGCGCCAGCAACAGGCTCACCACAATGCCGCTTTGGGCGATGAGTTGCGATTTGTTCGACCGCAGCCGATTTTCAAAGGCGGGCAATGAACTGACCAGTACGGTCCAGGTGCGGCTCGCAATTTCCAGCCGCTGCGTCGTCTGGAATAGTGAACCGGAATCGCCACCGGCACGGAAGACCTTGTCATTGTCGTACAGCAGGGTGCGGTCCGACAATGCTTCCCGGTCGAATATCTCGACATCCAGTTCCTTAGCCCCATCCAGTTCCTTAGCCCCTTTTCCGAGGATGCCCGCCATCAATTCCTCTGCGCGGAACACCGTACTCACCCACCCGACAAGATTGGTGCGGCGCTCGGCGAGCGTGGCGTGCGGCGCGCCGCGCTGATAGACGGGCAGCAACATCAGAAAACCGGCTTTCGCTTGCTGGTCGCGGTCCTGCACCAGTTCCAGCCTTTCCGTGATCACGGCCGTGTCGGTGTCGCGCGCGCGCTCCATGGCGGCATGGCGCGCCGGTTCCGAATAAATGTCGAAGCCGAAGGCATGCAGGTTGCGCCCCCTGAAGGGCTCGATGTAAACCACCGGTGTGTAGGCCACGCGTTTGCCTTCCGGCCAGATCGTATATTCCGGGAAGCCTTCGCGACGGATGGCGGCAATGTGCTGGTTTTTTTTGACATTGGGCACCAGTTGGACGAAGGCTAACCCCTGTATGCCTGGATATCGCTGCGCGAGATTCAGTGCAGAGACGTATTTATGGAATTCGTCGCGCTGGACGCTCACCGATGCCTCGAACAGCCCCCGCAAGCTGCGCAGCACCTGGTCGTTTTCGGTCATGCGGTCCCGAATCCGTTCGGCCACTTCGAGCGTGTTGAATTCAAACTCGGTTTCCAACGCTTTCAGCGCGTTATTTTGCGCATCCCGCCAGAGCACATAGGTCATGCCAAGCGATACGGCCAGCACCAGCAGCGGCACGAAGAGAATTAACCGGAACAGCCGGTTCAGGCCTGCGGGCAGCGTGAACGCAGCATGGGATTGCAGTGTCGCCGGCAGGGGAGGCGCGACGGAAATGGGCAAGCGGGGAGCAGCCTCGATGGACGCCCGTTGATGGGGGTCGTTGCCCGCTTGATTGCGCACTTAGTTCGGCTTCGAGATCAACTGTAAAAACTCCTGCCGGGTGCGGTCGTTATCCTGAAAAGCCCCCAGCATTTTTGAGGTGATGGTCCACGAATTCTGTTTCTGTACGCCGCGCATCATCATGCAGAAATGTTGGGCTTCGATGACGACGCCGACGCCGGCGGCGCCGGTGACCGTCTGAATGGCTTCGGCGATCTGGGTGGTGAGCTGTTCCTGGATTTGCAGGCGGCGCGCGAACATGTCGGTGATGCGCGCGATCTTGGACAGGCCTATCACTTTGCCTTGCGGCAGGTAAGCCACATGGGCCTTGCCGACAAACGGCAACAGGTGGTGCTCGCATAGGGAATACAGTTCGATATCCTTGACGATGACCATTTCGTTGTTGTCGGAATCGAACACGGCTTCGTTGAGCACGTCGTCCAGCGATTGGGTGTAGCCCTGCGTCAGAAACTTGAATGCGGCGGCCGCGCGATCGGGGGTTTTGAGTAATCCGTCGCGTGTGACGTCTTCGCCGGCGCTTTCAAGAAGTTGTTTGTATAGATTGGATGTATCCATTGTGGATGTCTTGGTTGATTCAAAAAGTGTTTTGACTGTGTCAGAGGGCACGGGCATCGTCAAGCCAACAGCAGCCAACATGCAAGGGGCGTGCGCTTGCAATGACGTCCTCCATCAATCAAAGAGCATTTGCGGCAACCACAGGCTGATTACCGGAATGTAGGTGATCATCATCAGGAACACCAGCAGCACCGACAGCCACGGCAGCGCGGCACGCGCGACCTGTACCAGACTCATGCCGGTGATGCCGCTGGTGACGAACAAATTGAGCCCGACAGGCGGCGTGATCAAGCCGATTTCCATGTTGACCACCATGATGATGCCGAGATGGATCGGGTCAATGCCGAGCTGGGTGGCGATGGGGAAAAAGATCGGCGCCAGAATCAGAATGATCCCGGTGGGCTCCATGAAGTTGCCCGCCACCAGCAGTATGACGTTGACCACCAGCAGGAACATCCATGGCGTCATGCCGGCGGCGATGATGTGCTCTGCGATGGTTTGCGGGATGCGTTCGGTGGTCAGCACGTGGGCAAACAGCAAGGCGTTGGCGACGATGAACATCAGCATCACGGTGGTTTTGCCGGATTCCATCAGCACCTCGGGCAATTGCCGTACGCCGATGTCGCGGTAGACGAAGACTGCCACCAGCGTGGCATAGACGGCGGCAACGGCGGCCGCTTCGGTTGGCGTGAAGATGCCGCCGTAGATGCCGCCCATGATGATGCCGAGCAGCGCCAGACCCCAGATCGAATTCTTGAAGGCGATCAGCAGTTCACGCGGGCTGGCGCGCTCGGTTCGGGTGAGCGTGAGCTTGCCGGCGCGCCACCACACCGCCAGTGCCAGCATGCCTGCCAGCAGCAGGCCGGGGATGACGCCCGCCATGAACATGCGGCCAACTGAAATCTCGGTCACCGTGGCGTACACCACCATCACGATGGAAGGCGGAATCAGGATGCCCAGCGTGCCGGCGTTGCAGATTACGCCGGCAGCGAATGCCTTGGGATAGCCGCTCTTGACCATGCCGGCAATGACAATGGAGCCGATGGCCACCACGGTGGCCGGGCTGGAGCCGGACACCGCAGCAAACAGGGTGCAGGCCAGCACACTGGCAATGGCCAGGCCGCCGCGCAGGTGGCCCACGGCTGCGATAGCAAAACGCACCATGCGCTTGGCCACGCCGCCCGTGCTCATCATGGTGCCGGCCAGGATGAAGAAGGGGATCGACAACAGCGTGTAATGTTCGCTGGTCTCGTAGAGTTTGATCGACAGGCTGGCCAGCGAGTCGTCGGCAAAAAACAGTATGGTCAGGATGCTGGAAAGCCCCAGCGAGATGGCCACCGGCATGCCCATGGCCATCAACAAAAAGAGCGCAGCGAACAGGAAGGCGGTACTCATGATGCGGACTCTTCGCTTTTGAGCTTGAGCGCGTCTTCTGCTTCGTTGCCGAGATGCAGGCTGTCGGAACGGCCGGTCATAAGCGCCCACAGCACCTGGCCAAAGCGGAATGCCAGTAGCGCAAATCCAAGCGGCAGGATCGACCGCACCACCCAGATCGGAATCGGTAAATCGTCGAGTTCGACGCCGACCATTTTCATCTTGCTGACGTAGACCCACGAGCCATAGATCACCAGGCCAGCATAGAGCAGACACAGCAGCACGACGACGGTGGAGGTGGCACGGCGCGGCCCCGGGGGCAGCCGCTTGACCAGGGCGTCGACACCGATGTGCGCGCCGACGCGTACGCCATAGGAGATGCCGACGAAGATCATCACGGCGAAGAATATGGTGGTGAGTTCCAGCACCCAGGTGAAACCTGAGTTGAATCCGTAGCGCATGACAACTTGCAGAAAGGTCATCAGCGTCATCAACGCGAGCATGACAACGACTAGCAGCTCCTCGATGCGGTCGAGAATCTTCATGGTTACCTCCGGATTGGCCGGGTCAATGGGGGCACCTGTCGGGCGCTGATGCGGGGTCGGCTCATGGTCCGACCCCGCAGATGCTTAACGCTTGTTGGCCTTGAGCGCGGCGAAGATGACGTCGCGGCCGATATCCTCTTCAAACTGTTTCCATACCGGTGCCATCGCCTTGCGCCATTTGTTCTGCTGCGCACGGGTCAGGGGCAGGACTTCGGCTTTCTTGTCGTCGATGACTTTCTGGCGGAAGTTTGCGGCTTCGTCGTAGGCGACCTTGTTGCCGAACTTGATCGACTCGACCATTGCTTCATTCAGGCCCTTGCGGATATTCGCGGGCAGGCCATCCCACCAGCCGGCATTGGTAACGATCAGGTAGTCGAGCACGCCGTGGTCGGAATCCATGATGTACTTCTGCACTTCATGAAATTTCTTGGTGTAGGTGTTGGCCCACGGGTTCTCGGTGCCATCCACCACGCCGGATTGCAGCGCCTGGTACACCTCGGCGAAGGCAAGCTTTTGCGGATTGCCGCCCACCACATTGAACTGCGCTTCAAGCACGTCCGAACTCTGGATCCGGAACTTCAGGCCTTTTGCGTCTTCAGGGGTGCGTAAAGGCTTGTTGGCCGACATCTGTTTCATGCCGTTGTGCAGGTAGCCCAGGCCCTTGATGCCTTTTTCTCGCATCGAATCCAGCATGGCCTGACCCGTGGGTCCATCCTGGAAGCGATCAACCGCCTGGATGTTGTCGAACAGGAAAGGCAGGTCAAAAATCTGCAGCTTCTTGGTGTACTTGCCGAACTTGGAGAGCGAGGGCGCGATGATTTGCACGTCGCCCAGCAACAGGGCTTCCATTTCCTTGCCGTCACCAAAGAGCTGGCTGTTGGGAAAAACCTGCACTTCAACGACACCGGGAAACTTCTTTTCAGCCAGTTCCTTGAACTTCAACGCGGCCTGCCCCTTGGGCGACTGGTCGGCCACGACGTGGGAATATTTGATAATGATGGGATCCGCCGCGTAAGCAGTAGGTGCAAATACAAGGGCGGCCGCGAGGGCCAACAGACGCAATGACATGGTGCTCTCCTTATTCGAATTAGGATGCGATTGGTTTCCCATAGCGGGTGTTTGTAGTGTAACGCTACTGAGTGCGATTATGTTTATGCGATGGTGTGCGCACACTGGGTCAGGCGAGCCCGATCACGAATCGGTGCTTGTCCGAAACCGTGCATTGAATGTGGTCGAAATAGTGAACCTCCAGCGATAGTTGTATGTCGATGTCCTGGTGAATGCTTATGGCCAATGCCGCCAGGGTATCGGCGTCCAGCGGTTGGGGCGCAACCAGATTCAACTAGATTCGACTCAGACTGTGTTGCACCCACTGGTATTGCCGGATCTGCGTCTTGCCATACAGCAACCGGTTGAAATAAGACGGGTGAACGGTTTTTCCGCTGCGGGTGCGGATGAGATCGTTCTGCCGGCACAGGTCCATTTCCATCAGCGGAAGCGGCAGCCCGCATGCGCATGCGCCGTCAAGCAGGCGGCTGGCGTCGCCAATGTCATAGCGAATCATCGGCATCAGCCGGTTGGTCAGCGGGGTGACCAGCACCCGGCATTGCTGGGCATCCCATCCAGTGCGCAGCGATAACGAAACGCATCGGTCGGGCTCTCAAAACCGAACAGCCCGGCCTTGTCGTGATAGGCCGCAGCGCCTTCCTGCGCGTTCGCCGAGCGCTGGTGATAGGGTTGTGCAGGATCGCTCGCGGCCATTTCCTGCAGGAATGCGGTCACGTCATCGAGGAAGTTTCCCGCCATGACGGCCGGCGAAACCGGGGGGTCGCCCACTACTTTTCCTGTCAGCACGTCGGCGTCGTTCGCGCTGAAAATGGCATCCAGCTGCGCGAAGAAATTGACCGCGCACACTTCGCCATCGAGCGTGTCCACTTTCACCTTGAACTGCTGATCGGCGTCGAGCGTGTAGAACAGCAGGAGGGAGTCGATGCTTTGTTCTGCGCCAGCTTCAGATACGCAATATTGCACATCATTGCCTGGCCTTTGTGGCCGAAGGCGTCGCGCGGCGCATCCCCAATGGTGCTGCCGAGATCGACATCGGGCAGGGCATCCAGCAGCGCGCGTTGCGCGTCCAGCCCGAAGTAATCGATGGCCAGTCCCTGCGTGATGAATTCACGCATTACGGTTTGATGGCGACGGTCATCGCCACGCGCGGCAATCAATGCTTCCAGCCGCCGCCAGGCCGATTGATGCGACGGCAACAATGCGGCGTTGAACCCGCCGTCCCACAATGCGGTTTCAAATTTGGCAATGACGGCGTGTTGCGCCGCGATGTGTTCGTCGGCGCTAGCGAGCCGACAGGTAGCGGGGGAAGGCATGTTTGTCGAGCAAAATTTCGATGAGGTTGATGCCACCGGTGAGGTCGGCCTGATCAAACAGCGTGTTGATCGCGGCTTCGGTTTCGATGCGGTAATGCTGAACCCCGAATGATTGCGCCAACAGGCTGAAATCGGGGTTCACAAAGTCGCAGTCGATGTAGCGTTCACCGTAGAGTTGAAACTGGTTCTTGCGGATGAGGCTGAGCGTGCCATTGTTGATCACCACCACATTGAGTGGGATGCCGTAGTTCACTGCCGTCATCATTTCCATACAACACATCTGAAAGCCGCCGTCGCCGAGGATGGCGAAGGTGGGGCTGTCCGGTAAAAAACAACGCGCACCGATGGCGGCGGGAAGCGCATGGCCGAGCGACGAGATACCGGAATTGGGAAAGTAATGGTTGCGGTCTGACACGTCGAAATAGCTTTGTGCGAAGACGATGTTGTCGTCGAATACCAGCGCGTTGTGCGAAAAGCGTTGCGCGAGTTCACTGAAAAACAGCTGGATCAGGCGGAAGGCTTCTGGCTGTTCTGTTTTTCCATTATTTGATGACGGCGTAATGGCCGCTTGATGGCCTTGGAGCCGGTCCAGATTCTTGGGCGGCATGGCGTCTGCTTCCAGTGTGGCAAAGACATCTTCCATCACCGCGAGGATATCGCCGCAGATCGCCACATCGGGTTTGAATACACGGCCGATTTGCGCGGGGTCGCGGTCGACCTGGGCGATTTTTTTGTTGGCCAGCAGCTTGGCATCCCACAAATAACTGGTGCGCTCATTGAACCCGGCACCGAGAAAAATCAGCAGGTCGGCGTGATCAACCAGATAACGATAGGCATCGCCATTCGATGTGACGCCGAGGCAACCCAGCGACAGGGCCGTGCCCTCGGCCACCACGCCTTTGGCCTTGAGGCTGGTGGTGACCGGGATGTTGAAGCGTTCGGAGAAGGCTGCGACGATTTCGCGTGCGCCGGCCTGGATGCAGCCGTGGCCGGCGATGATGACCGGGTGCTGTGCGGCGCGCAGCAGCTCGGCAAGCCCGTCCGTGGATGGGGTGTGGCGAACCGAAGCCGAGTGGGGAAAATGAATCTGGTCGAGTATGTCCTCATCGACCCACTCCTTCTGTACGTTGTACGGAATCGACAGCAGCACCGGTCCCGGCTCACGTCCCAGCAACGCCTGCGTGGTCTGGTTCAGCACCTGGCCCAGATAGTCGGCGCGCTCGACGAGCTTGTGATAGCGGGTGATGCTGGCAAACAGTGCGCCCTGGTTGATGGCGCCGCCTTCGCCCGAGCTTTCCTGCAGGCCGCCTTTGCCGAAAATGTAGGTGGAGGTTTCGCCGGTGATGGCCAGTACCGGCAGCCGCTCGGCGTAGGCATTGGCAATGCCGGTGATGAGATTGGTCGCACCGGGGCCAGCGGTGGCGATGCAGGCAGACGGGCGGTGCGACACCCGCGCATAGCCGCCCGCCATGAAAGCCGCGCCCTGCTCGTGCTTCACCAGCACGCTTTTGACGTTGGAGTCATGCAGGCGGTCGTAGATGGGCAACACGTGTGCGCCCGGCATGCCAAAGATGTGGTCGATCCCCAGGCGCTCCAGATACCTGATGATCAACTCGCTGACGGAAATATTCATGTGCTTGATTTTTTTATCGTGATTGCGGTTTCGCTCCGGACCGGCGCACAGGTTCAAGCAGCCGGAACCTATGGATTTGAGCACAAGACGGCGCCCGGGAAAACCTTGGGCGTTTTACGGGATAGCGCGAACCGGGCGATCGGTCGACCCGATCGCCCGGCTAATCAGGCGTGTGCCAGATGCTGCTCGATTTCGGTAAAGGTGAGGGCGACTTCGCTGGTTTGCACGGTTATGCCCAATTGCTTGCACAGTTGCGACAGGGATAACAGACCACGCACCATCTTTTTGCCGTCGGCACTTTCGAACACCAGTGCATGTTGGCGGCCGCGTGATTTGAGCGTTTCCAGCACGTGGCCGACAGTGGCGTGGGCCAGATCGTCAAAGTCGATCGCTTCCAGCAGATCAACCGGCGTCATGATATCGGCCACCCGTACTTCGTCGCGGTGGATGCTCCGGCTGTGCACGATTTGCATGGGTTTCTCGCCATAGATGTCGGTGCTGGTAACGAGCCCGGCCATGTGATCGTCGGCATCCAGCACAAACAGCAGGCGAACCTTGCGCCGGATCATGCGGGCTTCAGCCTGTTGAAGGGTGTCGTCGGGGTGGGCAATGAAGGCCGTCATCCGCCGAAAATCGGTCATGACGTCGATGGCCGGCTGCGTCAGTTTGACGCGCTCCGGCAAGTCGCACGCCGGGCGCAGCAGTCCGGCGGATTTGTCGAGGTGGCTGGTGGGCAAAGGACTGGTGTTCATGGCGTCTCTCCTTGCATCGGTTTCGGGGTGCCGTGTGTGCAATCAAAATGATCGAGCACGATGGCCTATCCTCATCCTCGCCCATCCTGTTGTCTATTCAAGATTTTTTTGCAGGATATAAGCAGGGCTCAAAGCAGGTTCCGGGTTGCTGCCCGAATGTGCTGGCCGCCATCGCTCAATCGGCCAGCGCCCGTGCGTGAAACGCCAGATGCTCGCCGATGAAACTGGCGATGAAGTGATAGCTGTGATCATAATCATCTTGCATCCTGAGCCTGAGCGGGATGCCGTGCGCGGCGCAGGCGGCTTGCAGATTTTGCGGATAAAGCTGCCCGGCCAGAAATTCGTCGCCGGTGCCGTGGTCGATCAGCGCGGGTGGAAGCGGCGCGCCGGCGTTGACCAGGCAGGTGGCGTCCCAGGCTTCCCAGACGCGTTTGTCTTCACCGAGATAGGCGCCGAAACAGCCCTGGCCCCACGGGCTGATGACCGGGTTGCAGATTGGCGCAAAAGCCGAGACCGAGGCGTACAGGCCGGGGTTTTTCAGCGCGCAGATGAGTGCGCCGTGGCCGCCCATCGAGTGGCCACTGATGCTCCGCTTGCCGGGAATGACCGGGAAGTTCGCCTCGACCAGCGCAGGCAGTTCGCGGGTGACGTAGTCGTACATCTGATAGTGCGTGGCCCATGGCGCCTCAGTGGCATTGACGTAAAAACCGGCACCCTTGCCCAGGTCGTAGCGCTCGGGCACATCGGGGACGGCATCGCCGCGCGGGCTGGTATCGGGCATCACGAGGATCAGGCCCAGTTCGGCTGCGTAGCGCTGTGCGCCGGCCTTGGTACGCACGTTGTCGTCGGTGCAGGTGAGCCCCGACAGCCAATACACCACCGGCAGCTTTTGCGTCGCCGCTTGCGGCGGCAGATAGACCGAAAAGGTCATGCTGCAATGGCAGGTGTCGGAGTCATGCTGCCAGCGTTCGAGCCAGCCACCGAACTCCTTGATGCGTTCAATTTGTTTCATCTCCGGCCTCAGAAAATGATGACCGAGCGGATGCTCTTGCCGGCATGCATCAGATCGAACGCGGTGTTGATGTCTTCCAGCGGCATGGTGTGGGTAACCAATTTGTCGAGTTCGATCTTGCCATCCATGTAATTGTCGACGTAGCCCGGCAGTTGCGAACGGCCTTTGACGCCGCCGAATGCCGTACCTTTCCAGGTGCGGCCGACGACCAGGTTGAACGGGCGGGTGCAGATTTCCTGTCCCGCCCCGGCCACGCCGATCACGGTGGAGACGCCCCAGCCCATGTGGGTACATTCGAGCGCGTCGCGCATCACGTTGACATTGCCGATGCATTCGAACGAGTAGTCGACGCCGCCCTGCGTCAGGTCTCGGATGTATTCCGAAACCGAGCCATTGATCTCGCGCGGATTGATGAAGTCGGTTGCGCCGAGGGCCTTCGCCATGTCGAACTTGTCGGGGTTGAGGTCGATGGCAAGGATGCGGCCGGCCTGGGCCATCACCGCGCCCTGAATGCACGACAGGCCGATGCCGCCGAGGCCGAACACGGCGACGGTCGAGCCGGGTTCAACCTTGGCGGTGTTGAGCACCGCGCCGATGCCGGTGGTGACGCCGCAGCCGAGCAGGCAGACCTTGTCCAGCGGCGCAGCGGGGTTGATCTTGGCGAGCGCGATTTCCGGCACCACGGTGTATTCGGAGAAGGTTGAGCAGCCCATGTAGTGGAAGATCGGTTTGCCGTTTTTCGAGAAGCGTCGGGTGCCGTCTGGCATGTAGCCCGTCCACACGGTGGAGGCGATCGACTGGCACAGGTTGGTTTTGGGCGAGGCGCAGTATTCGCAGTGGCCGCATTCGGGGATGTAGAGCGGGATCACGTGGTCGCCCGGTTTCAGCGTTTTCACACCGGGGCCACATTCGACCACGATACAGCCGCCTTCGTGGCCGAGGATGCAGGGGAAGGCGCCCTCCGGATCGTCGCCCGACAGGGTGAAGGCGTCGGTGTGGCAGACGCCGCTGGCAACAACCTGCAGCAGCACCTCGCCTTCGCGCGGACCTTCAACGTCCACTTCTTCGATCGACAACGGTTTTTTGGCTTCCCAAGCGACAGCGGCACGGGCTTTCATAAACAGGCTCCTTGATTGGGATGGGGCACAACAGAATTTTCAGTGGCCTGATGATGCCTAATTTTCGAGGCAACAACAATGCGCGCAGGGTAGGGGTATCGGGCGCGACTCAGCCGGTTTGCTGCAGCAGTTTTTGAAAAGCCGCTTCAAATGATTTGACGCCGACGCCCTGCAGGGTGTTGCCGATGACATCCATATCAACACCGCGCTGTGCCAGTTCGGTCAGCTGGGCGTTTGCCTCGGCCATCCCTTCTTCCACCTGGAGCCCCGGCTTGCCGTGATCTCGCAATGCGGCCAGTGTCTTGTCGGGCAGGGTGTTGATGGTTTCGCGGCCGATCAACGGTTCGACATAGAGCAGATCGTGGTAATCCGGATTCTTGACCCCGGTGCTCGCCCACAACAGGTATTGAGGCGTCGCACCCTGTTTTTCCAGTTCGGCAAAGGCGTCGCCGTGAAACAGATCCAGATAACGTTGATACGTCAGCTTTGCCATCGCCACTGCGGCTTTGCCGCGCAGCGACAAGGCCTCCTGAGTGCCGATTTCGGTGAGCTGTGTGTCGACCAGCGTATCAACGCGCGACAGAAACAGACTGGCTACTGCCTTGCTGTGGCGGATTTCGGCACCGGCGCGTAGCCGCGCGGTGAGTCCGCGGATATACGCGTTGAATACCGCTTCGGTCTGCGCCACCGAAAACAGCAAGGTGACGTTGACGTTGATGCCGAGCGTCGTCAAGGTTTCAAATGCGCTGACGCCCTCGGGTGTGCCCGGCACCTTGATCAGTACGTTCTGGCGGCTGACTGCAATGGAGAGTCGCTTGGCTTCTTCCACCGTGCGCGATGTGTCATAGGCCCAGCGCGGCGCAACTTCGAGGCTGACATAGCCATCGTTGCCGCCGCTGGCTTCGAATGTGGGCAGCAGCAGGTCGCACGCAGCCTGGATGTCGGGAATGACCAGCGCTTCGTAACGGCGTTCAGCGTCCGGCTCGCTGGTTTTCAGCCTGGCCAGGTCCTCTGCGTAGTAGGGGCTGGTGGCGAGCGCACTCTGGAAAATGGAGGGGTTCGACGTCACACCCGAAACGCCATCTTCAGCGATCAATCGGGCCAGTGTGCCGTCCTGGAGCAGGCTGCGCGAGAGGTTGTCCAGCCAGAGACTTTGGCCGAGCGTGTTGACGAGTTGCGGGGTGTTCATGGGAGGCCCTCATGGATGGGAGAAGTTCTGATTCGTTACTCAGCGTAGAACACCATCATGACAGCAAGTTCAGCGCTGGGGTGGCGACGGTGCCCAAGGCCACGCCTGTGCTAGACTTCCGCGCATAATTTTGGCTCTATTTTTGGGACATTTCCATGTCTGGCAGCTCACTCGGCAAACTGTTTTGTGTCACGGTATTCGGCGAATCGCACGGGCCCGCCATCGGCTGCGTGGTCGACGGCTGCCCGCCCGGAATGGCGCTGGCCGAGGCCGACATCCAGCATGATCTCGACCGCCGCAAGCCCGGTACCTCGCGTCACGTCACCCAGCGCCGCGAGTCCGACACGGTGGAAATCCTCTCCGGCACCTATGAAGGCATAACCACCGGTACACCCATCGGATTACTGATCCGCAACGAAGACCAGCGCAGCAAGGATTACGGCAACATCAGCGAGACCTTTCGCCCCGGCCACGCCGACTACACTTACACGCAAAAATTCGGTGCCCGCGATCCGCGCGGCGGCGGGCGTTCGTCGGCGCGGCTGACCGCCCCCATCGTCGGTGCCGGCGCCATCGCCAAGAAATGGCTGAACGAGCACTACGGCATTGTGATTCGCGGCTACATGAGCGCGCTCGGCCCGATCGACATTCCGTTCGAGTCGTGGGACGAGGTCAACAACAATGTTTTCTTCTCCCCCAGCGCTGCAATCGTGCCGAAGCTCGAAACCTACATGGACGAACTGCGGAAATCGGGCGACTCGGTCGGCGCGCGTGTCAGTGTGGTGGCGGAAAACGTGCCGCCCGGCTGGGGTGAGCCGCTGTACGACAGGCTCGACGCCGATCTGGCGCATGCGCTGATGGGGCTGAACGCCGTCAAGGGTGTGGAAATCGGCGACGGCATGGACGTCGCGCGTCAGAAAGGCACCGAGCACCGCGACGAAATCACCCCTGAGGGATTCCTCAGCAACCATGCCGGCGGCGTGCTCGGCGGCATCTCCAGCGGCCAGGCCATCGTTGCGCATGTCGCGATCAAGCCCACCTCGTCCATCCGCCTGCCCGGCCGCTCCATTGACCTGCACGGCCAGCCGATCGAAGTGGTGACCCACGGCCGCCACGACCCCTGCGTCGGCATTCGCGCCACGCCGATAGTCGAGGCGCTGATGGCGGTGGTGCTGATGGATCACGCGCTGCGCTATCGCGCGCAGTGTGGCGATGTGGCGAGCGGGGTGCCGGTAGTGCCCAGCAAGGCCTGATCCCACACGGCTGGATTCTGGAAACTCCGGGGGCCATTAAATGATCGCAAGCCTGTTCAAACGTTCGATTGCGATTGTCCTGCTGGTGGTGTGGACCGGATTGCCTGCATGGGCTGTGGACGCGGCGTCACCCATGGCGATTATTGATGCTCAAATTGACGCGAATCCGAAGCAGACCGGCGTTTATGTGCTGGATACCGGCGAAGCGGCACTGCTGGCGCGCGCCTGGCTGGCCGATCATGCGCAGCATTCAATCGAGGTGCAGTACTTCATCTGGAGCACCGACAATATCGGCATCCTCGCCACCGAAGCGCTGCTGCGTGCGGCGGAACGCGGCGTAAAAGTGCGCGTCATTGTTGATGATCTGCTGATCGACGCACCCGACAAATCGCTGCTCGCGCTCGACAAGCATCCCAACATCGACATCCGCATCTACAACCCCAAGCATCAGGTCGGCACGCCGTTCTACAAGCGCGCGCTCAACGTGGTAACGGATTTTCGCGGCGTGAACCAGCGCATGCACGACAAAACCTTCATCGTCGATGGCAAGGTGGCGATCACCGGCGGCCGCAACATGGCGGACGAATATTTCGACTACGACCAGGACTACAACTTTCGCGACCGCGACGCGCTGCTGCTGGGCGAGGCGGTGAAGTCCATGCAGACAAGTTTCGACGCATTCTGGAACCATAGTCTCGCCGTGCCGGTGGCCACGCTTTACGACGGTTGGGGCTTGATGCAGAAAAACGTCAAGGTCGGCGATGCCGAAGTGCAGCAGGTTTATAACAAGCTGCGCGAGCATGCCCGCGCGCCGGAAAACTTTGCACCCGAGGTGCGCGCCGCGATCAACACCACGCCGGAAGCCTTCGACCGGCTGGCGCGCGAAATCGTATGGGGCCGGGTCGATTTCATTCACGACACCCCAGGCAAAAACGGCAACCGCTGGTTGTTGGGCGGTGGTGGTCAGACCTCGGCTGCGCTGGCCCGGCTGGTGAGTGATGCGCGCGAGTCCATCGTGATCCAGTCGCCGTATCTGGTGATGTCCAACAAGGCGCTGGCGCTGTTCAAGGAGGCCGTAGCGCGAGGGGTCAAGGTGCGAATTATCACCAACTCGCTGGCGTCCACCGACAACATCCAGGCGTTTTCCGGCTATCGCAACCAGCGCAAAAAACTGCTCAAAATGGGCCTGCAGATTCATGAATACAAACCCGATCCGGCCAACCGGCAGGCGCTGATGTCGCGGGTGAATCCGCCTGAAGTGCCGCCACTGTTTGCGCTGCATGCCAAGAGCATGGTGGTGGACGGCAGGATTGCCTACATCGGTACGTTCAATTTCGATCCGCGCTCGGAAAACCTCAATACCGAGGTGGGCGTGCTCGTGCATCACCCCGTTCTGGCAAAGCAGGTGCAAACCCTGATTGAAACCGACATGCGCCCGGAGAACAGCTGGAACGCGGCCGATGCCCCCGACCAGTACGTGCCGCTGACCAAGCGCGGTTATGTGCGGCTGTGGCAGATGCTGCCGCTCAAGCCCTTGTTGTGAGATTCACGGTCGAGCCCCAGGGCGTTAATGAATCGGTGGCCTAGACTGTTTTAATCAACGTCCATTCGGGAATGACGCCATGCGACTGCCCATCAGTCTGAAGATCTTCAGCATCACCACCGCCCTGCTGGCGCTGATGGTCATCGTCACCTGGGTTTCGGTGCTCAACTTCCGCCAGCTCAACAACCAGGTACGGGCGCTCTCCGATTACTACCTGCCGCTGCAGCAGCAGGTGGCCAGCGTGGAAATCCTGATCCGCCAGCAGATCGTGCACATGGAGCGGGTGCTGGCGGGCATGGACGTGGCGCGCCCGGATGCTGAATATCTCGCCAAGGAATCGAACGGTTTCGACATGCGCGGGGTCAACGCCGACCAGATCGTCGATTCCTCGCTGCGCATGCTGGGCGAGGCCGAAGCGGAGAAGGATTTCGAGCTCGACCGCGTCACGCTCGCGGTACTGGCCAAGCAGCTACCTTCCATCCAGACCGCGCGCCAGCACTTCCACATGACCTTCCGCCTGTTCCAGATCGAGGCGCAGGAAGGCACCCCGCGTTCGGAAAAAATCGTGCGCGATGCGCTCCTGCGCGAGAAGGACACCGTCGACATCGAAATCGGCAAGACCATCGATATCCTCAACAAGCTGACCCAGGACACAGCCACCCAGGCCAAGGCGGAGGAGGAACGCGCCACCACGCTCAACTGGATCATTACTGCCATCGCTACTGCGCTCGGGCTGATTTTTGCCGGCTTTGTCACACGCTCGCTGGTCGAACCGGTCAAGCGCCTGCTGGGCGGCACCCGTGCCGTAGAGGCCGGCGATCTGGACGTTGAAATTCTGGTTCATACCCACGATGAGCTCGCCACGCTGGCCACTTCCTTCAACCACATGGTGGGTGGCCTGCGCGAGAAGGAACGCATCCGCGAAACCTTCGGCCAGTATGTCGACCCGCGCATCGTGCGCAACCTGCTGGAAAACCGCATGCTGGCCGACAAGGGCGAGCGCCAGGTGATGAGCGTGTTTTTCTCCGACCTGCAGGGTTTCACCCGGATGTGCGAAGGCCTCACGCCGGACGCCGCCGTGCGCTTTCTCAACCGCTATTTTTCGATGATGTCGGAGGTGGTCCGCAGCCAGCAGGGCATCGTCGACAAATACATCGGCGATTCGGTCATGGCTTTCTGGGGCCCGCCCTTCACCGATCCCGCCGATCATGCGCGCCTGTGCTGCATCGCCGCGCTGGAACAGATGGCGCGCATGGACGATTTCCGCGCTGCCCTGCCCGAACTGTTCGGCGTCCGCCACGGCCTGCCCGAAGTCAACGTCCGCATGGGCATCGCCAGCGGCGACGTCACCGTCGGCAACATCGGTTCCGAGACCTCGCGCGGCTATACCGTCATCGGCGATACCGTGAATCTGGCCTCACGACTGGAGCAGGCCAACAAGTTCTACGGCACCCGTATCCTCGTCAGCGAAGCCACCCGTAACCTCGCAGGTGGCACGCTGGCTTTCCGCGAAATCGACAGCCTGCGCGTGTCCGGCAGACTGGAACCAGAGCGCGTGTTCGAGTTGATGGATTATTCAGACACCCAGACCGAAGCAGCCCGGCTCTTGGCGCAGTCTTATGAAACCGCGTTGGCCTGCTACCGCAAGCAGGACTGGGATGGCGCCGAAGCTGCGTTCCGTGCGTGTCTCGAAGTTGTCCCCGCAGATCGCCCCAGCCAGGTCATGCTGGATCGGATTACGGCGTTTAGAGAGACGCCACCGGATGCGGAGTGGGATGGGGTTTGGGTGGCGTTGAGTAAGTGAGTTGCGCGAGGTTGTGTCGACCAATTCTTGACAAAACCGGCGCGGGTGGCCTTATCGCCCGCATCCATTTTTGATGGTGGGTTAGAGAATCGGTTTCATCAGTGGACCGTAGGAGTTTGTTTGTTTCCAAAGGTGGTTTCGTACCAAGCGAGATATTCCTTCGCCCACGAATACCATTCCCTTGTATCTTTGTTCGGGTCTGCCAAGTCACGTTTTGCTGATGCTTCAATTCTTTTGAGGCGAGGGAAAATTGCAGAACCTAGACGAAGTAACCAAAAGACTAACTTGGGTGTGGCTGGCAAGGACTCAGGGTAGTTTTCGATCCCAAGCCGAGCAAGCCTTGCTGCAGTATCGTAGTCTTTCTGCTCTGCGTATATCTCAGATAGCAAGCTGATTGCTCCAAAGTGCTTGGTGTCAAAAGCAAGAACCTGTTGCGCCGCTGCGATCGCCATGTCGTTCCGCTGAGACCAGCGATAGCACAAGGCAATCATTTGCAACGATGGTATGTCGGTGGAGTTGTGTGACAGAGAACCTTCAAGTACGCGAATGGCGCCGTTGAAGTCCTTTTGGCCAATACAGCGAGCAATCTGCATTTGGGTCGTTGCAAACGCTAAGGCAGTCATACTCACGGCTCCATTCTTTAACGTGATTTATATACGGCAGAAGGTTGGGTTTGCTGCCAGGTCGCTTATAAACTCGACTCAAGCCGCTTCCACGTGCAGTCTTACACCCAGTGCACGCGCAACCTTGAGCACGGTCGCAAAACTCGGATTGCCATTTTCGCTGAGTGCCTTGTAGAGACTTTCGCGGCTAAGTCCGGCGTCGCGTGCAACCTGCGACATGCCCTTTGCGCGGGCAATGTCACCCAGTGCACGGGCAATGCCTGAGATATCGTCCGGCGCTTCGACCAGCCAGGCGTCCAGATAGGCTGCCATTTCTTCTGGCGTGCGGAGTTGCTCGGCCACATCGTAGGGCACGGTCTTTGTTTTGACAGTCAGTTTGGTGGAAGCCTTGGGCATGTCGGGTACTCCTACAAATTCGTGGCAAGCGCGATGGCTGCCTTGATGTCTTGCTGCTGAGTTGATTTGTCTCCGCCTGCCAGCAGGATAATCAGCTCACCGTTTCGCTCGGTGTGACACCCGGTAACCGGGGCCGACGTCGATCTTCAATTCCGTTACGCCATGCGTGAGGTTGCGGTGGACTCCAGGATTTCCATGCGCCAATCGGTCTACACGTACCTGAATGCGGGCACGGCCGACGCGACCCTTGAGGGTGCTGATCCAGTCCAGGTAGACCTCGGTCATCTGTACGCGCATGATCGAAGTGTATCCTATGGACTACATGTGTCAAGTAGGGAAAATGCACCAAGCACGTTGAAGTGGACAGCGCTGCTATTCGATAAACCCCTCATCCCCATGGCACGTACATCCCGGATGTGTACTGGGCTTGCTGTCGCAGCAGACGATCTTGCCGGCGCGGCAGCCGCATATGCCTTTCTGATCCTTGCAGCATTCGGTTGAGGTGACCTGGGCGAGGTTCGCGCCTTTCAGATTGGTCGGGCAGGCAGTCAAGGGGGAGGCGCTTGCTTGCACGACGGCAGGAGGGCTTGCAGTCAAACTTGTATCGGCTGCGGCGGGCAGCAGGAAGAGCGGCTGTGCAAACGCCAGCAGGGCAAACAGGACAATCGGCAAACGGATATTCATGACGGGCTCCTTGAGGCAGTGAGGCTGGGTCCACTATATCTGATCGTGGCCCGTTGTTTGAGGGGAGGGGGCGGGATGCGTTCCGTTGTTTACGTTTGTTTAAACCGCAGCCCCAGCAACAACGCGGCGCACACTAGAATCGCCGCCAGCAGGGTGAAGGCGCTGCCGTAGCCGGCCATGCCGACCATCCAGCCGGTGAGGACCGGGCCAATCGACTGGCCGACGTCCATCACCGTGCGCAGCACGCCTATCGACGAACCGTAGCGGCCATTCTGGGTGAGGTCGGCGACCAGTGCGGCGGTGGACGAGGTGACGGTGGCAAAGCCGATGCCGAACGCCAGGCTCAACACCGACAGGCCGATGAAACTGGGGGCGTAGGGCAGCAGCACGACGCTCGCGGCGCCGATCAGCAGGCCGGGGATGATGACCTGTTTGCGGCCGACCCGGTCGGATACGCGGCCCATCAGCGGCTTGGCGAACACGATGCTGACCAGTTGCACGCCGAGGATGACGCCGATCTGCCATGCCGGAATGCCGAGCGAGGCGGCGAACAGGGCAATAAAGGCTTCGATGGCGCCGAATACCAGATACTGCGCCGCCTCGATCAGGCTCACCAGCATGATGCCGCGGTCGCGCAGCACGGTTCTCAGGCTCGCCCAAAAATGCGGTCGCTCCCGCTTCACCATGGGCGCAGGCGTGTCGTCCTGCAGCAGCAAGCCGGCACCCAGCGCCAGCACGCCGGCGATCGCGCAGGCGATGTACACCGCGCCGAAGCTCGCCAGGGAGATCAGGGTGCCACCGAGAAACGGCGCAATCGAGCGTCCGACGATGGTGACCGAGGAATAGGTGGAGAGTCGCGCCGCGCGGTCGGTGGTGTAGCGCTCGGCGATGGCCGCGCTCGCCACGGTGCCGAAAATGGCGGTGGCGAAGCCGTGATAAAAGCGCACCGCCAGCAATTGCCATGGGGTTTCGATCAGTAGATATAGAAACGGCGCGGTGGCAAACACGATCAGCGACGCCAGCAGCAAACGCCGCTTGCCCAGATGGTCGGACAGCGCACCAGCCGGATAGCTGATGAGGACACCGGGAAGGGTGGACGCCATGACGATCCAGCCAATTTCGGCCGGGCTGGCGTTGAGCGCAAGGGCGAACAGCGGCAGCACCGGGGTTTTCGACAGCGTGGAACTGAAAATGGCGAGCCCGCCGATGAGGGCGATCAGAATGAAAAATGACGGCTGGGCGGATTTCATCAGGGACTATGCTTGGGGTGTCGCGTTCTGGTTTACCGAATGTAGTGCGAAATCGTGAAGCGTGCGAATCCAGGGATAAGCGTGAGGAAGCTGATGGTGTCAGTGGAACGGTTCAGACCATGAACGCGCCTGCCAGTACTCCGCTGGTTCTGTTTGGCGCCTTTGATCGCCACAACTTCGGTGACCTGCTGTTTCCGCACCTGATGACGGCGTTGCTGCCGGGGCGGTCATTCGAGTTTGCCGGTTTGGCCGAACGCGATTTGCAGGCCTTCGGCGGACACCGGGTCAAGGCGCTTGCGGCACGGGACGACACGCAGCCTGCGCACCTGATTCATGTCGGCGGCGAACTGCTGACCTGCAGCGCGTATCAGGCCGCAATTATGCTGCTCGATGCGGACGCGGCTGCCGCAGCCATTGCGCGCTACGACAACGATCCTGCCGCAGCGGCCCGTTGGGCCGCCCGGCAACTCGGCACCTCGCGGGCCATGCCCTATGTGGTGGCGCGTAGTGAACACGCGCCATCGGGGCGGCTGATTTTCAACGCCGTGGGTGGAGTGGAATGGGATTTTTTATCAGCCGCACAGAAAGCCGAAGTCGGCACAGCACTCCGGCAGGCGGACTGGATCAGCGTACGGGATCATGTCACGCAGTCCGCATTGCGTGCAGAGGGGATCGATGCGCCATTGTGTCCCGACCCGGCCGTGATGGTGGCGCAATGTTTCGGCGACGTGATCCGGAAACACCAGCAGCAGGACGCAGTGAAGTCGATGCGGGATGCCTTTCCTCAAGGTTATCTGGTGTGCCAGTTCAGCGCCGACTTTGGCGACGATGCAACCCTGGATACTCTGGCGCAGGGGCTGTCTCGCGTGGTTGCCGGAACCGGCCTGGGACTGGCGCTCTTTTCTGCCGGTGCGGCGCCCTGGCACGATGACCCGCGGTTATATGAAAAACTTAAGCATCGACTGCCAGCCGGCGCGGCGCGCCTTTTCCCGTCGCTGCATCTGTGGGATATCTGCGCCCTCATTGCCGCCAGCCGGGGCGCGGTCGGCAGCAGCCTGCATGGCCGGATTGTCGCACTGGCCTATGGCCTGCCACGCGTCAGCCTGATACCACCACAGCGGCAATTCCGCCCGGACAAGCGGACCGCCTTTGCCGAAACCTGGGAGCCGCACGCGGTGCCACGCAGTGTGGCGGTCAGCCAGATCGAAGCTGCGGTAATGCAGATGCTGGTCTTGCCGGGCGGCATGTTGCGGGACAATGCAGCCAATCTGCGCGTGCAGTATTTGCAAAGCCAGGCGCAATGGACGGGCCTGCTCATTCCATGAATCGGACCAGGGAAGCGGTCTTGCGCAATAATTTTGACATTACACAAACAACCGGGACACAACCCAGCTATGCCCACTACCACCCTGACTACCGTTGACCTTCGCCTGACCATCGACCCGGCAGCGCTGGGATTCGCGGACACGTCCGAGCTGGTGGAGGAGCCCTTGCCGTGGATAGGCCAGTCGCGCGCCGAAACGGCCGCGCGATTCGGGCTGGGAATGGACCAGTCCAATTACAACCTGTTTGTGCTGGGCGAGGTGGGCAGCGGCCGTTCTTCGCTGCTCAAGCAGGCAATGCACGAAGTGGCTTCGAGCAAGCGGGTGCCGCCCGACCTGTGCTATCTGCATAATTTCGACGCACCGGAAAAACCCCTGGCGCTGCGCCTGCCGGCGGGCGAGGGCCGCTTGCTGCGCCAGTTGCTGGCTCAGGCGGTCAAGACCCTGCAAGCCGACATTCCGCAATGCCTGGAGGGGCAGGAATACAAAGTCGAAAGCGAGCGCATCGAGAAGGCCTACAAGGTTGAGGAAGCCAAGGCCTATGCCGCGCTGTCGGCGTTTGCCGAAGCGCGCGGCTTCTCCATGTACCGCGAAGAGGGGCGCATCATGTTTACCCTGACCGGCAAGAAAGGCCAGGCGCTGACCGAGGACGAAGTGCTGGCGTTGCCAAAGGCGCGCCGGCTTGCGATCGAGCAGGCCGATCAGGAACTGCGGGCCGAAATCACCCGCTATTTCGGGCTGACGCAGCCGCTTGAGCGCGCGATGAACGATGCCCTGGCCGTGTTGCGGCGGCGGGTGGTGAAGCCGCTGCTGGAGCGCGAGTGGCAGGCTATTCGCAACGGGCTGAAAAAGCAGATCAAGGACGCATCCAAGCTCAACGCCTATCTCGATGCGATTGCCCAGGATGTACTCGACAACCTGGAACTGTTCCATGGCGCAGATGGAGATGAAGACCGGCAGGAGAATCTGCAAAGCATGCTGAAACGCTACCGCGTCAACCTGGTGGTCGATAACGGCGGCCTCACGGGCGCGCCGGTGATCGTCGAGGACAATCCACTGTTCCGCGCCTTGTTTGGCAGCATCGAATATCAGTCCGAGAACGATGTGCTGATGACCGACTTCTCGTGCATCCGTGCCGGTAGCCTGTTGCAGGCGCACGGCGGTTTCCTGATGCTGCATTTGCGCGACGTGCTGGCTGATCCGCTGATGTGGGAGAAGCTGCGACGCTTTCTGCGCAGCGGCCGGCTGCAGATCGAAGAGCCGGGCGTGTCGTTTACGCCGATTGCGACCGTTTCGCTGGTGCCGGAGGCGGTCGATGTCGAGGTCAAGATCGTGCTGATCGGCTCGCGCGAGCAGTATTACGAACTGCAGGAAGCGGCGCCGGATTTCACCCGACATTTCCGGGCCAAGGTGGATTTTGCCGACAGCTTTTCCGCCAGCGCGGTCACCCGTCGCGCCTCGTCTGTTTTTGTCGCCCATGCCTGCCACCAGTATGGCCTGCCGCATTTTTCGGCGGCGGCGGTGGCGCGTCTGCTGGAAGAATCGCACCGCGAGGCCGAAGACCAGTCGCGTGAAAGTGCGATTTTTGCCCGCACCGAGGCGCTGGTGATGGAAAGCGCTGCGGTGTGCCGCGCTCGCGGGCCGGATCTGGTCACGGCGGCAGACGTGGAGGCCGCGCTGCAGGCGCACATCGGGCGGCACGATTACCCCGAGCAGCGTTTGCGCGAATCGATTTTCGAAGGCGATGTGCTGATCGACCTGCATGGCGACAGGGTGGGCCAGATCAACGGCCTCACCCATATCGATCTGGGGGATCACCCGTTCGGGCTGCCGGTGCGGCTGTCTGCGCGCACCTACGCAGGCGAGGAGGGCCTGCTCAACATCGAGCGCGAGGTGGAACTGTCCGGCCCCATCCACGACAAGGGCGTGTTCATCCTGCAGGGCTATCTGGCTGGGTTGTTCGCCCATCTGGCGCCGCTCTCGCTCAACGCGTCCATCGTGTTCGAGCAGCAATACCACGGCGTGGAGGGCGATTCCGCGTCCTGCGCCGAACTCTATGTGCTGCTGTCGTCGCTGTCGGGCTTGCCGATCAGGCAGGGGATCGCCGTTACCGGCGCGGTGAACCAGCACGGCGAGGTGCTGCCGGTGGGCGGGATCAACGAAAAGATCGAGGGGTATTTCCGGGTATGCGAAGCGGCAGGCCTGGATGGCAAGCAGGGTGTGCTGATGCCCGCCCGCAACCGGCGGCATTTGATGCTGGCACCGCGGGTGGTCGACGCCGTTGCACAAGGGCGCTTCCATATTCACGCGGTGGACAGCATCAGTGAGGGCATCGAGCTGTTGACCGGCGTGCCGGCGGGCGAACTGACTGCGGCAGGACAGTACCCCCACAACAGCGTGCTGGGGCATGCGCAGGACGCGCTGCAGGCGTTTCGCCGTGCCTGCCAGATGCAGGAGCATCCCAAGAGTCCGCGCCGCCCCTATCGCAATATTGACCGCTCCAGGCCGCGTTAATCACCTCGCAAAGGGGGCGTGCATCCCCTGAGGCGTGATCTATAGTGAGATGAGCTAATCCGTATTTGAAGGAGCCAATCATGAACGCAATGCATCGTATGGAACGTTTCCTGGACCAGCACATGATTCCATTTGAAATCGTGGCGCATCCTCACACCCAAACCAGCGCCGCCACTGCGCGTGCAGCCAGGATCACGCCCGACCGCGTGGCCAAGGGCGTGCTGCTGAATGGCATGGATTGCCAGATGGTGGCGATGATCCCGGCCGACCAGGAAATTCACCTCGGCCGGCTGGGTCTGGATAATGATGTCGAGTTCAGCCTGGCCGACGAGACCAGCGTGAGCAGCCTGTTCAAGGAATGTTCACCCGGCGTGGTGCCTGGCTTGCCGAATGCCTGGGGCGTGGAAATGGTGTGGGACGATGCCCTGATGGCGCAGCCGGATATTTATCTTGAAGCAGGAGACCATGAGCGCCTGCTGCACATTGAAACCCGTTATTTGCGCGAGGCTTTTGGGGATGCACCGCACTGCCGCTTTAGCCAGCCACGCAGTCACCACGGCTGAACCCCAACTGTCGTTATTGGCCTGGCACCCCCAAGCGGGGGGTGCCAGGGCTTTCCTTGAACGTGTGACTTGATTTAGGCTTGGACTTTCTGGCGCGGTGCGCCGAACGATTCATCCTCAGATCGGTCCACACGTTGTGAATTCAGATAATTCCGATTCCTCGAAAAACCCGCATCGACCACTCGGTCGCGGCATGGCGTGGATCGCCAGCCTGCTGGTACTCGGCATGTTCTATTTTTATTTCGAGAACAGTCTGCAGGCACGCAACAACCCTAACCGACAATTGCAGATCGCACCCGGCGCCGATCTGGTTTTGAAACGCAGCAGGGATGGGCACTATATTTTCCCCGGAACGATCAACGGCCAGCCGGTCACTTTTTTGCTTGATACCGGCGCAACCCTCGTATCGGTGCCGGCGGGATTGGCGGGCGAGTTGGGGTTGAAGGCCGGCGCAGTTCAACAATCGATCACGGCTAACGGAACGGTTGCCACGCGCGCTACCCGATTGGATATGTTGGGGTTCGGGCCGTTTACGTTGAGCGATGTCCCAGCCAGCATCAACCCTGGCATGGCGGGCGATCAAATATTGCTGGGAATGAGTGTGCTGAAGCATCTGGAATTTACGCAGCGAGGCGACACTTTGATACTGCGCGCGCTGAGTTCGAATGGGAAAACGCTTTGACATCCGAAAATTCTGTGTTATCAATACGCCATCTGTTGGATTCAAGCTTTAAATTGCACTACCTCTGGTAAGCCTTTTTCCTTGAAATTCGATTGATAGAGCATGTCGCTCAATTTTTTAGATAGATAGGAAACAAGATGGAAACGGGTACTGTTAAGTGGTTTAACGATGCAAAAGGTTTTGGTTTCATCACCCCGGATAACGGCGGCGAAGATCTCTTCGCACATTTCTCCGCAATCAACTCCAGCGGCTTCAAGTCCCTGCAGGAAAACCAGAAAGTCAGCTTTGAAGTGACCACTGGCCCCAAGGGCAAGCAAGCTTCAAACATCCAAATCGTTTCGTAATTTAAAACGATCAGGAGAAAAAACCCCGGTTCGCCGGGGTTTTTTTTATTTGTGCCATTTGAATATTGATGCCCTCGGGGTATTTATGCCCTTCGGGTATGCGTGGAGTTCACCATGGCGCTTAAAGCCACAATCTATAAAGCCGAACTGCAAATCGTCGATATGGATCGGAATTATTATGCCGATCACGCGCCGACGATCGCACGCCACCCCTCCGAAACCGATGAGCGCATGATGGCGCGAGTGTTGGCCTATGCGCTCAACGCACAAGAAGGCATTGCCTTTACCAAGGGCTTGTTTGATGTCGACGAGCCCGAAGTGTGGGTCAAAAGCCTGACCGACGAGATCACGTTGTGGATCGATCTGGGGCAGCCCGACGAAACGCGCATCCGGCGTGCCTGCAGCCGTGCCGAACAGGTGATCGTGCTGTGTTACACCAGCAGTTGCGAACTGTGGTGGAAAGCCATCGCCAGCAAGCTGACACGTTTGACCAACTTGACGGTATTGCAACTCCCCACCGACACCAGCCAGGCATTGGCTGCATTGGCCGAGCGCAGCATGCGCCTGCAATGCATGGTGCAGGACGGTGAAATCTGGATCAACAGCGACAAGGCGAGTGTGCCGGTCAAGCTGATCCCCCTTCTGCCTGTTCCCGCCTGAGGTTATTTTTCTGGCGGGCAGTTCTCGATGCACAGCGATTCGATCTGGCGTTGACCGCCACACCCCACAAAACAACTGTCGAAGGCCGGCAGGCAGCCACAGTCGGCCTTGCAGCTTGATGCCTGCAACTGTGCGCGCACGCTTTCCCGTGAGGGCATGACAGGCGCCAGATAGAGTGGGGGGAAAGTCGGCATCATTCTCGGGTACCAACCGTAAGGATGACGATAGGGAAAGCTGTTCAGCCAGTCGAAGCGCAGCTGCATTTCATAGTGGCGCAAGGCTGCGGCGTATTGCTTGAGTTCGTTTTCATAGTGTTTCAACGCTTCGGTGTAGCTCGCCTCCACCTTGGGCTCGACCTCTTTAATACAAGCCTGGTATCGCGTCTGGCAATCGGTCTGACAACCGTTCTGTTGCACGCCGCAGTCCTGAACGCAGGCTTGGCTTTGCGCATCCGTCGGCGGGATCAGGCGGACATGGGTTTGGTACTGCGGCGTGGCACACCCCGTCAGCGCGGCGAACAAGGCCGAAGCGAAAAACAGGTGTGTCAGGGCGAGTGGGCGCATCAGGTCATCCGGAAATCCTGTACCTGATCAAAGCATAGGCGGTTTGCGGATTATTGCGGGCCGAGAAAACGCGTTTCGAGTTCCTGCAGATTGAGTTCCTGCAAAATCTGCTGCAGCCGATCACGTGCATTCTTGCGGGGTGAGCCCGTCTGGGTGGCGATGATGAGCTCGTTCTTCATCGAGTGTTCCCAGCCCACCAGCTCGGTGACGGTGACCTGGTAGCCGTGTGACTCCAGCTGCAGGCAGCGCAGCACGTTGGTGAGCTGGCTGCCGAATTCGCGCGTGTGGATGGGGTGGCGCCAGATTTCGGACAAGGGGGTTTTGCTGAAGGATTCGTTCTTGTGTTTGCGCAGCACCGCCGCGACCTCAGCCTGGCAGCACGGCACCAGCACGATGTGACGCGCCTGCTTGGCGAGTGCAAAGCGGATTGCGTCGTCGGTTGCCGTATTGCAGGCATGCAGCGCGGTGACGATGTCGATCTGTGCGGGCAGGGTTTCGGCGGTGATGGATTCCGCCACGGTTTCGTTCAGAAACGACATGCGGTCAAAGCCCAGACGTGTCGCCAGCACGCGCGACTTCTCCACCAGTTCATCGCGGGTTTCGATGCCATAGATATGGGCGCCGGGGCGCGCTTTCAGAAACAGGTCGTACAGGATGAACCCCAGATACGACTTGCCGGCGCCGTGGTCGGCAAGCAGAAGCGTGTCCTGCCGGCCCAGCACCTCGTCCAGCAGCGGCTCGATGAACTGGCACAGGTGTGAAACCTGCTTGAGCTTGCGACGGCTGTCCTGGTTGAGCTTGCCGTCGCGCGTCAGGATATGCAGTTCCTTCAGCAACTCGATCGACTGGCCCGGGCGCAACACATCGGCCAGCGGATCGACGTAGGCGGCCTTGGGTGCAGGCGTGGCGGAGGGTGTGGGGCGTTTCATGGTCGGGAAATATGCGGAGGGAAGCCCGAAGGGTATCAAAAACCCACGGCAAGGCAGAGCCGCTTCGTATAATGTCGGCTTGCTGAAAGGGTTTTACCGTGTCTGTCGTCAATATTTCCTGCTACAAATTCGTCACCCTTACCGACCGCGAGGCGCTCAGGGCCGATCTGACCGCACGCTGTCTGGAACTTAATCTGAAGGGCACCCTCCTGCTCGCCCCGGAGGGCATCAACGTCTTTCTGGCAGGTTCTCGCGAGGCGATCGACGCCATCGTTGCGTATCTGCGGGCCGACCCGCGCTTTGCCGACCTGCAGCCCAAGGAAAGCCTCTCAGACGCGCCGCCATTCAAGCGGATGCGGGTGCGCCTGAAAAAAGAAATCATCACCATGAAGCACCCGCTGATCCGCCCGGAGTCGGCGCGCGCACCCGCTGTGGCCGCAGCCACGCTCAAGAAATGGCTGGATCGTGGAACCGACGACGAAGGCCGTCCGGTAGTGATGCTCGACACCCGCAATGACTATGAAGTCGCAGAGGGTTCCTTCGAACATGCTGTCGATTACAACATCGAAGTGTTCAGCGAATTCCCGGCGAAACTGGCACAACATCGCGACGACTACGCCGGCAAAACCATCGTGTCATTCTGCACCGGCGGCATCCGCTGCGAAAAAGCCGCCATCCACATGAAGGAAATCGGCCTCGACCACGTGTACCAGCTCGAAGGCGGCATCCTCAAATATTTTGAAGAGACGGGCGGCGCGCATTACCAGGGTGATTGCTTCGTGTTTGACGAGCGTGAGGCGGTAAGTGCTGATCTTCACCCCGCTTCGGGGCGGGTGCATCGGTGAGGGGCTGAAACCGGCCAATGGACTAAACCGCTCGCGCGGTAGGGGGCAATCCGACGCCTGTGGGTGATTGAGACCAGGGCCCCGGTTTCTATGTTGAGGAATGAGGCAATCCGCCTCGTTCTTCGACAGGA
>JASJPF010000068.1:0-23464 GCA_031426835.1 Thiobacillus sp. | reverse complement strand
CCCTTTTTTGCCTGTGACCTTTTCGGTCATGCGGCCAGCCAGGCCCTTAAGTCCGTTCATTGTGATTGCCATATTCATCGCTCCAATCCCTCCAATTTTCAGCGCCTACGCGCTCCGTATTCAATGTCAGTCAATTACCGAGCTGAGCCTCAACCTTGAGAAATTCCGCATTGCCTAGCAATTGCCCAAAATCCATGTCACACCAGTCTGCCCCCAAGTCGTCAGCGTATTGGCGAGCAATCCATGGGTGCGCAGCGTGTGCGGTGCGCTCCTCGAAATGGTTGATATTTTTCAACCCCAACGTGCCGCGCACCAGCAAAGCAGCATTCACGCCAAAGTCGTGGTGGGGGATCAGGAGCCGGCAGTCAACGTGATCTTTTGTCACGCCCTGGCCCATGAAGTCCGCAAAGTCACTCACTGCAAACAAGTTGCCGCGAATGTTGACTACGCCGCGAAACCACCGCCGGGCGCCCGGCATCTGGACGATGGGCGGTACGGGAATCACTTCTTCGGTATCCGCGAGGCTTACCAGCCAATTCACCTCACCCACCCGAAAACCCAGGCGGGATCCGGTATTGTCGCGACTCGCCGCCGCCTGCAGTTTCTGCGAAAGCGTGGTCTGAAATTCGCGTAGATTGAATTTCTTGGCCATAGGTGTCCGCTCAGCCTAGCGCCTTGATTTGCGACAGCAGATCTTCCGGTTTCACCGGCTTGACCAGATAAGCTTTAGCCCCCTGACGCATCCCCCACACCTTGTCTGTTTCCTGGCCTTTGGTGGTGCACATGATGACGGGAATATGTTTGGTCGCTTCTTCCTTGGTGATCATCCTTGTTGCCTGATAGCCATTCATTCCAGGCATCACGACATCCATCACGATCAAGTCAGGCAGCGTTTGCTTGGCCTGAGCGACAGCCTCCTCACCGCTTTCGGCCATGCTGACCAGATAGCCATTCTTAACCAGTAACTCCGACAGAAAAAAGCGCTCGGTGGGGGAATCATCTACAACCAGAATGCGGCTGATCGCCATAATTTATACTCCTTGAGAAACGGGCAATGCCCCTGAACAGGCATGCTCGCGCACCGCCGTCAGTAGCGTGTCTTTGGTAAAAGGCTTGGTCAAATACTCGTCTGATCCCACCATGCGGCCGCGTGCGCGATCAAACAGGCCGTCCTTGGATGACAGCATGATCACGGGCGTAGTCCGGTATTTGGCGTTGCGCTTGATCAGTGAACAGGTCTGATAACCATCGAGTCGCGGCATCATGATGTCGACAAACACCACATCCGGATCGTGATCGGTAATTTTGGACAGCGCGTCGAAACCATCCTGCGCCAGAATGACTTCACAGCCCGCCTGGTTCAGAAAAATCTCGGCGCTACGGCGTATGGTGTTGCTGTCATCGATGACCATCACCTTGACGCCTTTTAGTACTTCGTTATCCACACGCTTCTCCACGAGGATCATTGGGCAGGCGGCAATGGCCACCCCCTGTGTGGATTACATTACGGCAACGACTGCGGCTTCTTTAGTGTTGGCCACGCAGGGCAAGCACACTTTTTGCTCACAAAATAACAAGGGCGCCCTTAAATGACGCCCTTTTAACCCTCAACCGTATCGAGACGCCGGCTATTGCTACCAGCCCTCACCCGCAGCTTTCTTGTCAACGCCCGCCACACCACTCATGGTTTCCAGAATAACGGCCGGCAAAGAGGAAATCCGCATGAACTGCCCCATACCCACACCCGGGTAGGCCAAAGCAATCCGAAAACGGGCGTGCGGTGCTTCCACCTGCTTGTCGTTGATATAAATCTCGTAGGGCAAACCCGCAATATGATTCTGCATATCAATACGCTTGACCCATTCGCCATCGCTGTTGTCGCCATCATTCATGGCCACACCGAAGACTGCCAATTTACGGTCAGGCAATACGACTTCATAAATCCTGGCCGTTTTACCCACGCCTTTGGCCAGATTGTCACGAACTGTCTTCAATGCTTCGGCAAAGCTGCCATATTCAGCCAGCTTGTTTTTATACGAATCCAGACGCTCCATGCCGATCATGTAACGGTAATTGACCAGGCTTCCGGCGGATTCATCGCCGCCCAGGCCTTTGCCCGCGCCGAGCGCATCCTGCAAACGTGCCTCCAGCGCCTTCACCGCGCCTTCCTTCTTGTCAAAGGATTTGCGGAAGTAGGCGCGATACCAGTAGTCCGGATTGGTGTAGGTCACGCTGCCATCGGCCTTGACTCCCACCCGGATGGCGGCACCCAGCACAGCATGCCCTTCCACCGAACCCACTTCGTTCAGCATGGCGTCATCCGTGACCACAACCACCCCGGAACCCGCCAGGCTTTTGGGGAAGTATTTGCCAACCACCTTGAATCCATGATCCTTGAGTTTGGCCTCGACCGCTGACGCCACGGCCTGAACACTGCCACCGGCTAGCGTATCACCTTGAATATACGGGGAAATCGCCCACGAAATAGATGAAAAAACAAGCAAAACACAAGCCGAAATCCACCGCTGAATCATTCCGATCTCCCCGATTTTTATTTATTCATACAAGCAACCCGGGCAGATTCTACCATCAACAAATAAACAAATGTACCAGCCCCCGGGTCTTCGAATAAGGGGGCTTTATTGGCGATCGCTGGCACGCAGGCCTCACTGCCTGCGTCGGCAGCAGTGAAAACAGGTCGCCCTCAAAATGCCACCATTTCAAAATCATCCTTGCGTGCCCCGCAATCCGGGCAGGTCCAGTTGATTGGCACATCCTCCCACCGCGTACCAGGCGCAATTCCATCATCAGGCGCGCCGGTCTCCTCGTGGTAAATCCAGCCGCAGATCAGGCACATCCAGCTTTTGTATTCAGGGGTTTCAGGCATAGGGCAAGGGTAATTCAAGCTAAAATCGGAACTTGATTTTAAAGCAGTGACATCATGCCGCCTATTTTCTCGCCCAAACCCACGCCTCCGCTGGTGCTCAGTTTTGCCGCGTCCGACCCGACCGGCGGCGCGGGCATCCAGGCTGACCTGCTGACACTGGCCAGCCTGGGCTGCCACCCGCTGTCGGTCATCACCGCGCTGACCGTTCAGGATACCGCCGGGGTGGATGAAATCCTGGTGATCGATTCCGAATGGGTGATGGATCAGGCGCGCATGCTGCTGGAAGACGTGCCAGTTGCTGCTTTCAAGCTGGGCATGCTGGGCAGCCCCGAGTCGATCGCGATCATCGCCGAGATTCTCGCCGATTATCCGGATATCCCGGTGGTGCTCGACCCGATCCTGTCGTCCGGCCGTGGCGATGAACTGGCCACCGAGGACATGATTTCGGCGATGCGCGACCTGCTGATCCCGCAAACCAGCGTGCTCACGCCCAACAGCCACGAAGCACGCCGTCTGGCCCTGTTCGAGTCGGACGAGGAAGATATGGATCTCGAGGCGTGCGCCAAACACCTCACCGATCTGGGCTGCGAATACGTACTCATCACCGGGACGCACGAAACCACGCCACGCGTGCTGAACAGCCTGTACGACGCCAACGGCCATGTGCAAACCGATGCCTGGGATCGCCTGCTCGGCAGCTATCACGGCTCGGGCTGCACCCTGGCCTCGGCCATTGCGGCCAACCTGGCGTATGGGCATGACGTTCCCACTGCGGTACGCGAAGCGCAGAACTTCACTTATGAATCCCTGAAAGCGGCCTTCCGGCCCGGCATGGGGCAATATATTCCCGATCGATATTTTTGGGCCCAGGACGGCTTGGCGGAGGGCAACGCTTGATTGTCTGCATCCATCATGCTTAAGTTTCCCGGCGGCATTTACGCCATCACACTTGAAACGGCCGATACCGAGCAGTTGCTGATGCAGGTCGAAGCCGCACTGGCAGGCGGCGCGGCGGCTGTTCAGTACCGCGACAAATCAGCCGATGTGGCCCGCCGCCATGCGCAAGCCAGTGAACTCATCGCGCTGTGCCATCAGTTTGGCGTACCCCTGATCATCAACGACGACCTGCGATTGGCGGATCTATGTGACGCCGACGGCGTCCATCTGGGGCGTGATGACGGCACCCTGCGTGAAGCCCGCATCATCCTGGGCAAAGACAAACTGATCGGTGCGTCGTGTTACCAAAGCCTGGAACTCGCACAGGCGGCACAATCTGCGGGCGCCGACTATGTCGCGTTCGGCAGCTTTTTTTCATCCCCCACCAAGCCTGCGGCCAAGCGGGCAGATGTGGCATTGCTCAGCCAGGCCTCGCCGTTTATTCACATACCGATAGTCGCCATTGGCGGCATCACGCTTGCCAATGCGCCGCAACTACTGGATGCCGGCGCGGATAGCCTTGCTGTGCTGTCGGCCCTGTTCAATGCACCCGATATCCGTTCTGCCGCGCAAGAGTTGAACCAACTGTTTGAAGCCGAACCTGAAGAATGAGATCTGAACCATGAACCGTAACGAAACCCTGTTTGAACAATCGCAAAAAGTCATCCCCGGCGGCGTGAACTCCCCGGTGCGGGCATTTAAAAGCGTCGGTGGCACGCCGTTATTTATCGACCATGCAAAGGGCTCACGGGTGTGGGATGCGGACGGTCGCGAGTACATTGATTACGTGGGTTCGTGGGGCCCGGCGATACTCGGTCACGCCCACCCTGGAACGGTCAAGGCAGTGCAGGACGCGGCCGAACGCGGCTTGTCTTTCGGCGCGCCGTCGGCGGGCGAACTGGAAATCGCCGAATTGATCACCCAGCTGGTGCCCAGCATCGAAAAAGTCCGGCTGGTGTCGTCCGGCACCGAAGCCACCATGAGTGCGATCCGCCTGGCGCGTGGGTTCACCGGGCGCAGCAAGATCATCAAGTTCGAAGGCTGTTACCACGGCCACGCCGATTTCCTGCTGGTCAAAGCCGGCTCCGGCGCGCTCACCTTCGGCAACCCGACTTCGGCTGGCGTGCCGGCGGAAACCGCCGCGCAGACGCTGGTGCTGGACTACAACGATGTCGCCGGGCTGGAGCGCACTTTCGCCGAAGTCGGCACCGAGATCGCCTGCATCATCGTCGAGCCGTTTGCCGGCAACATGAATCTGGTCAAACCGACGGCCGAATTCATGGCCGCGATGCGCCGCTTGTGCGATGCCTCGGGTGCACTGCTGATTTTTGACGAAGTGATGACCGGCTTCCGCGTCGACCTCGGTTGCGCGCAAAAACTACTCGGCATCCGTCCCGACCTCACCACGCTGGGCAAAGTCATCGGCGGCGGCATGCCGGTCGGCGCCTTCGGTGGCCGCGCTGAAGTGATGGACAAACTCGCGCCGCTGGGCCCGGTGTATCAGGCCGGCACCTTGTCGGGCAACCCCGTCGCAGTTGCAGCAGGCCTGGCCACACTCAAGGCAGTCAGCGAACCGGGGTTCTACACACGCCTCGCCGCCAGCACCCAGCGCCTGGTCGCGGGCTTGTCGGCAGCGGCGAACGACGCCGGCGTCACCTTCTGTGCTGATTCGGTCGGCGGCATGTTCGGCCTGTATTTCGCTGCGAAACCGCCGGCCAGCTTTGCCGAAGTGATGCAATGCGACAAGGAACAATTCAACCGCTTTTTCCACGCCATGCTCGATCGCGGCATTACCCTCGCGCCTTCGGCATTTGAGGCCGGTTTTGTATCGGCGGCGCACACTGACGCCGACATCGACGCCACCATCGCCGCCGCGCGCGACGTGTTCGGAAATCTATAAACCACTAACCACAGAGGCACAAAGACACAGAGAACCCCATTTGCTTATCCCAGGGGATACCGCCCCTGCGGGGCATATCTCGGTGTCTCTTTGCCTCTGTGGTGAAAAAAACTGAATGAACGACGAACTCTCCCCCGAAGACGAACTGCGGCTCAACGTCCTTTTCAACACCGAACTCAAAGCCGTCCGCATCGACGAGTCGAGCATGACATTGTGGGCGCTCACGCCACAGGGGGAAGCCAGTGTGCCGCTCAAACCCAACGAGCGCGCCGACCGCTATTTGAAAAAAGTGCGCGAACTGCTTTCGGGCCACGCCCTGGGTTCCCCCGGGGGGTATCCCGTGCATCTGACACGCTGGACGCGGCAGTCGCAGTCCGGATTGTCGCCGCAGCATCTGGCGCAGTTGTTGTTGATCGCCGAAGAAGAAGCAGTGGTGGCGGTGGTGCACTCGCCCGCACTCACCGATGAAATGGCTCGCCACGCATGGTGGTGCATGCCAACCATCGAGAACGCGCGGCTGATGCTGATGCGCGACGTGGTGTGCCAGGGCAGCATGGGACGCACACTGGCTGAGTTTCTGGTCGATCACCTGGCTTTTCTGCACGAAGACGACGTCGGCATTCTCGATACCGTCGCTGTAATGCTTTACTCCGGCGTATTGACCGATGCCGAACGGCTGTCGATCTGGAAACGCGGCACAACCCGCAATTCGTATTACACCGCATTTCTCGAATTGCAGCCTGACAACCTGCCCAACCCGCGCGATGCACGGCCGGATTGCGCCAGCGTACCGCGGCTCACGGCTAACCCGTACAGCGAGATGCTGGAAAAAGCGTTATCGGAACAGGGACAAACCTTTCTGCTGACCCTCTCCTACATACTCGACCGTCCGGAAATTCAGGAAGTCGTCAACCACACGCTTGATGCCTTGGCACAGTGGTGTACGCCATTACGCCAGACCACCGAAACCACACGCAACGAAGCGCGTGAAGCAATACTTGCGATCGCTCCTCAATTCGAGCCCGATTGCATGGCCCTCGACGCGCTGGCCGCGATAGATGCCGAGACCGTGCGGCCGATTTTTATCAAAACCACCGCAATCGGATCGCTGATGCGGCGCAAGATTGAGCCCATAGTCACGCCCTTATTGGACAGTATTACGACCTTGCGCCGCAGCTGACTTTCAGCGCGCCAGCAACCTCCGACAGGGCTGCTACACTCAAGAAATTGCCAGCGGGCCTTCATTATTGCCCCCATGCGCAATAGTGCCCTTGCGCACCCTGAACAACCCACGTTTCCACAGGGAAGCTGTTTTGGAGAGCCTCATGATGCGGCGTGACTTTATGCGGTTGGCAGCGGCAACACCCCTGCTTTTTTCCATGACCCCAGCCCGCTCGGCCAACCCGCCTGCCGATAAATGGCGCACCTTCGAACTCACCTACAGCGTTGACCTGACGACACAACAAGGCGCGGGGCAGTTATGGCTCCCGCTTCCGGTGGATGCGGGTGATTATCAGCGTGTGATATCCGTCACCTGGAAAACCGCCCCCGAACAGGCGGCCCTCACTTGGGACACCGATTACCGGGCCCCCATGTTCACCGCTGGATGGGACACGACCCACGCGTCACGGCAACTCGCCGTGACGGCTGTGGTCTCCACACGGAATCGAAATCGCGCACCGGCAGGACGCCCTTGTTCAATTACACCGGATATTGCGCGCTATCTTGAACCCACTGCCAACATGCCCATAGACGGCATCGTCGCAACCACCGCAAGCAAGATCGTGCATGGCATCGACGCACCGGATGCCCGCGCCAAGGCGATTTACAACTGGGTTGTCGACAACACCTTCCGCAAGCCCACCGTTCGCGGCTGCGGCCTCGGCAATATCAAATTCATGCTGGAAACGGGCGATCTCGGCGGCAAATGTGCCGATATCAATTCGTTGTTTGTTGGGCTTGCACGGGCGGCAGGGCTGCCGGCACGTGAAATGTATGGCGTGCGCGTCGCCGATTCGGCCCTGTTCAAAACCCTGGGAAAAGCAGGGGACATCTCGAAAGCCCACCACTGCCGCGCTGAATATTATTCACCCCGGCACGGCTGGGTTGCCGTGGACCCCGCCGATGTACGCAAAGTGGTGCTGGAAGAAAAGTTGCCGTTGAATGACCCGCGCGTCGTCGCGCTGCGCAAACGCTTGTTCGGCCACTGGGAAATGAACTGGGTGGGGCTCAATACGGCGCGGGACTTTGAACTCACTCCGCCCGCCAAGGGACCGCTGCCCTATTTGATGTATCCCTATGCGGAATTTGGCGACACCCGGCTGGACGGCCGCGAACCCGAACACTTTGATTTCCGGCTCACCAGTCGCGAACTGGCCCGCCCGGCATGAAGCAGGCCGGGCGGAGCTAGCCCAACGCCAGAATCCAAATCAGGACTTCAACGCCGAGTCGATGCTTTGCAAGAACTTCTCGGCCTTTTGAAATCCGATGACTTTGTAGCCTGACTGCACACCCGCCGCATTCCAGAAGACCAGCCCGGGTGGGCCGAACAGGTTGAAGCGCTTGAGCAGCGCCTTGTCGGCGTCAGAGTTGGCTGTAACATCCGCTTTCAGCAACACAGCATCCTGCAAGCGTGCCTGCACCTTGGGGTCGCTGAAGGTGAAACGTTCCATTTCCTTGCACGACACGCACCAGTCAGCATAGAAGTCGAGCATGACGGGTTTACCCTCGGCCTTGGCCGCAGCCAGGCGTGCATCAAGCTCAGCGACATCCTTGACCTTTTCGAACGGCAGGCCTTTCTGCTCGGCGGCCATCGCCACACCGCCCGACCCGCCCTTGAAAACGCTGCCCTTGAACACTTCAAGCGGCTGGAACAAGTCGCGACCACCCGCCAGCATGCCGATGATGATTGCCAGGCCGCCGATCAGCAACACGACGCCCAGCCCTTTCCACAGGCGCATCCAGCCGGAGCCATGGGGAGGCAGCGGATCGAGTGCATGCAGATAAACCGCCGAGCCAATCAACAGCATGGCCCACAACAGCATGTTGATCCAGGCCGGGATGATCGGCGAAATCAGGTAGATGGCAATCGCCAGCATCATCACGCCGAAGAAGTACTTCACTGCGTTCATCCAGCCACCGGCGCGTGGCAACAAGGCACCCGCCGACACGCCGACCAATAGCAGGGGCACGCCCATGCCCAGCGCCAGTACAAACAAGGCGACGCCGCCCAGCGTGGTGTTTCCCGTCTGTGCGATGAAGGCCAAGGCTGCTGCCAGCGGTGGCGCCACACAGGGGCCCATGATCACGGCAGACAGCACGCCCATGGTAAACACGCCGGCAAAGTTGCCGCCCTTCATCTTGTTGGAAGCGTCGGAAAACTTGCTCTGAATAAAGCTCGGCAATTGGATTTCAAAGAAACCGAACATCGACAAAGCCAAGGCAACAAAAATGCTCGCACCTATCCCGAGCGCCCAGGGATTCTGCAGCGCATTCGACAACAAGGTGCCGGAAAGCGCAGCTGCCACACCGGCCAGTGAATACGTAATCGCCATGCCCAAGACATAAGCGAGCGCAAGCAGAAAGCCGGTGGTTTTGGTGATGTCCTTGCCCTGCCCGGCGATGATGCCCGACAGAATCGGAATCATTGGAAACACGCACGGCGTCAGCGCCAGCAGCAGGCCCAGACCGAAGAAGGTCGCCACTACACCCCAGAAGCTGCCGTCTTTCAGCACGCGCTCAATTCTTGATGTGTCGGATTCGTCGGTAGACTCAGCAGCGGCCTGAACACTCGCGCCCGTCGCAGATGCCCCAGCTGCACCCACACCCGGGGTCAGCGAAAAATCGCGCTTAAGCGGCGGGTAGCAAATGCCGACGGCTTCATTGCAGCCCTGCCAGGTCGCATCCAGCACCAGTTTTTCATTGGCGGCCAACACCCGCGACAACGTCACGGTTGCTGAAAAGTTCTTGTGGTACACCTCGGTTTGCCCAAAGGTGGGATCTTCCTTGAGGTCACCCGCGGGCGTCTCGACCTTGACGATCTTGACGTCGGACGGCGATTTGACAACGAAGCCCAGCTTGTCGCGATACAGATAGGTATCGGCGGTCAGGGTGTAATCAAATTTGACGGTCTGTGCATTCGGCATCGCTGCAACCAGCGGAAAGGCTTCTTCCGGCGGCAGCAGTTTGGGCATGTCCATGCCCCCCAGGCTGCGCAGTCCATCCAATGCAGAGACCGTAGAAATGAGGGTCACGGAGGATGAAACGGGTGGCGCGGCGACCGCAGAAGCGATCAACGCCGGCAGCTTGATCGTGATGCTTGCCGTTTGCGGGGTGTAACACAGGCCGGCATCCGCGCAACCCTGTGACACGGTTTTCAGGGTGACGGATGTCGTACCGGGCGTGCGCTGAATCGGCAACGCGATGCGCACATCCTTGCGGTAGACCTCAACCTTGCCGAAATATTCGTCTGTTTTAACCTTGCCTGCGGGCATGGCCGGTTTGCCCAGCGTAGCCCCTGTGACCTCGAACTTGAACTTGTCGCGGTACATGTAATAGCCATCGGCAATCTGCCAGCGCGCTTCCAGCGTATTGGCATCGAGCGCACGCGCCGAGAACTTGAACGCAAGTTCGGGGTCGATAAATTCCTGCGCGTTGACTACTGGAAAATGTGCAAGCGCGCCCCAAAGTATTGGCAGTGCGCCGAGCAAACGTATCCATCTATTCATGTTTTTCAGTCTCCGAGGCCAGCCAGGCAAGGTAGGAAGGCAGGCCGTGTGTTATCGGTATGGCAATCAATTCCGGTACGTCGTAGGGGTGATGAATACGGACAAATTCTTCAATCTGTGCGTAGTTTACTGCTGTGGTCTTGATCAGCAAGGGAATCTCGACCGCTTTTTCTACCACTCCCTGCCAACGGTAAATGGAGTGGCATGGCGCCAAAACGTTCACACAGGCGGCCACTCGTTTTTCGATGAGGATCTGCGCTAATTTCTCAGCGCTCGCAACATCGGGTAAATTCGTCAAAATTAACAAAGGTTCCATGTCATGCGCTTTGGTTGGGTTGTACTACTCATGCTGTCGTTTCCTATGCTGGAAGCCGTCGGCATTTTTTGGGTTGCCGACTTGATCGGTGCCTGGGTTCTGCTGTGGTTGCTGCTTGCTGCCATCGCCGGCGTTACGCTGATACGCTTCGAGCGCGTCGCCTGGGGCGCCCGCATGGCGTTCACGATGCAATCAGGCGTCAACCCGATGTCTTCGCTTTTGGCCAGCGGGCGGATCCTCCTCGCCGGCGGTCTGCTCGTCTTCCCCGGCTTCATCAGCGATGTCATAGCCCTGGTGCTGCTGCTGATTCCGGGCACGTGGGACAAACGCAAATCGGATCCATTACGTCCAGCTAATGACGACATACTTGAAGGCGAGTTCAAGCGCGAGCCTGACGATTTGCTGCGATAAGCATGCCTAGAAAAGCTTCATTTGCCCACGCGCCTGTTTGATTTCCCGCAGGCAGTCATCCGATGTCGGGTAACGGTATTTCAGCCTCAACTCGTTTGTCGCCCGCGTATTTGACAGCTGGCGCGACTCGCGCAAAAACGACAGCAAGGCCTCCGACAGCACCTTTTCCGCTTCGGCTCGTTTCACGCGGGGTGGTCGCGGCAGATCGAATGCATCCGCACAGCTGTCGAACCAGTCGCCCATTTTGAGCGGATGCGCATCAACCGCGTGGTAGATGCGTTGCGCGCGGCCGCGGAATAGCGCCGCCCACGCCAGACGCGCCAGATCATCGGCATGGATATGATTGGTATAGCTGTCGTCCTTGCTGACAAGGGCGGGGGTGCCGCGTTTGATGCGCTCCAGCGGCAAGCGGTCGGTGGCGTAGATGCCCGGCGCACGCAGAATACTCACCTGCACCCGCTGCGTCTCACCCCAACGCCGCAATTGACGCTCGGCGTCCACCCGACGCACCGCGCGACCGTTGACCGGCGCCACCGCGCGCGTTTCGGTCACCCAATTGCCGCTGCAGTCGCCATACACGCCACTGGTGCTGATATACACCAGTGCGCCCGGCTTGCCGCGCCGCGTTAGCGCATGCAACAGCCGCGCAGTGCGCGGATCGGTCCGGCCTTCACTCGGCGGAGGCGCAAAATGAAAGACCCCATCGACACGAGGCAGGCGACGCAAGCTTTGGGGGTCGTCGAGATCGGCCACGAAAGGAGTCACACCCAGCGCACGCAGCCCCGCAACGCGGTCAGCACTGCGTATCATGCCGACGAATTCTGCCTGCCCAGCGTAGCGCTTAACCAGTCGCGTGGCCACATCGCCAAACCCCACAATCAAGATTTTTTTCATGCCTACCTGCCTGTAACCCTATCCATACAAGGGTGAAATCCCCGCCTACTCAAGCGATAATCGCATGGTTTATCACCGTATTTTAAGCGCACATCATGCCGTATCAGGTTTCCATCCAGCCCAGTGGGCACCAATTCAGCGTCAACAAAGACGAAACCATACTCGAAGCTGCGCTGCGCGAAGGCTTCTCCCTGCCCTACGGCTGTCGCAACGGCGCCTGCGGTTCCTGCAAGGGCCGTGTGGTATCCGGTCAGCTTGATTACGGCAAGCATTCGCCCACCGCGCTGAAAGAGGAAGAGAAAGCGCAGGGACGCGCGCTGTTCTGCCGCGCCAAGCCCTTGTCCGATCTGACCATCGAAGCCAAGGAAATTGGCGCAGCCAAAGACATCGTGACGAAAGTATTGCCATGCCGGGTGGAGAAACTCGAAAAACGCGCCGACGACGTGATGGTGGTCAAGATCAAGCTCCCCGCCGCTGAGCGCCTGCAGTACCTGGCTGGCCAATATATCGATTTCCAGCTGAAAGACGGCAAGGCACGCAGTTATTCACTCGCCAATCCGCCGCACGACGACGCGCTGCTGGAACTGCATATCCGCCACGTTCCGGGCGGCCTGTTCTCCGACCAGGTATTCTCCACGCTGAAAGAACGCGACATCCTGCGTCTGAAAGGCCCGCTGGGCAGCTTTTTCATCCGCGAGGATTCCGACAAGCCGATGATTTTTATCGCCGGCGGCACCGGCTTCGCGCCAATCAAGGGCATGCTGGAACACGCCTTTGCCGAGCACACGGATCGCGATCTGGTGCTCTACTGGGGGGTCCGCTCGCTGAAGGATCTGTACATGGCCGAGCTACCGCAACAATGGCTGGCTGAACGCCCCAATTTCAGCTTCATTCCGGTGTTATCCAATCCGGAGTCGGTCGATCAGTGGCAGGGCCGCACCGGCTTTGTCCATGACGCCGTACTGGCGGATTTTAATGATTTGTCGGGGTATCAGGTCTACGCCTGCGGCGCACCCATCATGGTAGACAGCGCACGCGATGCCTTCACCCAAACGCGCGGATTGCCCGAAGAGGAATTTTTCGCCGATTCCTTCGTGTATGCGGCGGACTCCGACCTCCCAACATGAAATAAAAACGCCCGCATCGAGCGGGCGTTTCAAACAGGTGTTTTGCCCAGAAGAAGCCTATAACGCGCCTGTGGCACCCGCCTGCATGATTTCGATCAGCCCATCGCGCACACCCTTGATGCGCTCGGTTAACACTTTCTGCAGCTTCTTGTCCTTGGCAAGCAGGTCGACGTTAATGTCCGTCATGATCAGCCAGCCTCGACCGTCTGCATCTTCGATCATGGCGATGCGGCACGGCATGTAAGTCGCGAAGTCCATGCTCATATCGATCAGCTCCATGGCTGTCACGGCATCGCAGAACTGGAAAATGGTAACGACGCGCTGCGGCTTGCCGACTATTGCTTCGACCTGCTTGGACAAGGGGAGCTCGGCAACCAGTTTCAGATTCAAAGCATTTGCACGCAGACGCATCGACTCGGCCGCGTCATTCAGGCTGACGTTTTTGTCAATTGCCAGCTTGTATACACCGGGCTGAACCATTTTTACGGGTTTGGTTGCGGCGGCCCAGCTGGTGGGCACAGACAGCATCATTACACTCATTACAACGGCACAAACAGATAAAGAAACAGCACGCATGGCAGTAGCCCTCAAGAAAAAAAGCATTTCAAGAAAATAAACGTACACGCGGGCATACGTTCGCATAAAAGCATGTCGGCCGGCGCAGGCGCCGTGCAGGAAACCTGACTTACTTAACCGCTTGACAGAGTACCAACGCCTTTTGGTAGTGCTGACACGCCTCACCTGTCTGACCACTCTGCGTCTTGAGCTCGGCCATGCGGATATGGCCTTCGGCGCTGGCCGAAATGGCGAGACTGGCTTCCAGATAACTCTGCGCCTTGCCCCACAGCTGCTGCTCACTGCACAACTGCGCCAGGGTGAGCAGCAACTGCGCATCGCGCGGCTGGGCACGCAGCCATTTCTCGGCCTGTTCTATTTGCCGTTTCGGGTTGCTGCCGCGCAATTCACCGTACAACGCCACGAGGTCCTCGTTCCATTCGCGATTGAGGGTGGCTTCCAGCACGTCGAGTGCCGTATCGTGGCCACCGCGCTGCATGAAGGCTCGCGCAGCCGCCCGTGCAACAAAGGCATCCTGCTTGGACTCTGACGGAATTTTTTTCCAGTATTCCAGCAGCCCGCGGTCATCTTCAGCGCGCCGCTTGAGATTTTCAGCATAGGTCAGGCGGCGAATCTGGGTCGACACCCCCCTGTCCAACGCGTTACTGCGTGCCAACGCATCCAGCAAGCGTTCGACCTCATCCCATTGCCCGGTAAGCTGACGCGCCTTGAGTTCCAGCCGCAACAATGCGGTGTGCTGCGGCGCGATTTCCTTGGCACGGTTAATCGCCACCAGCGCGTCAGTCGCTTCCTTGGCATCGAGGCAGGACTCCGCCTCAAACAACTGCGCAGCCAGTTCGGCGCCGTGTTCAGTCGCGCTTTGAACGTGACGCTCGCGCTGCGCAACAGCGCGCATTTCCTGCGCAGAGCGGGCAGCCAGCACCCGCGCCAATCCCACCCGTGTCTCGTCGCCTTGCCATTGGCCGAGTGACTGTTCGGCATCCTGATAGCGATATTCGGCATAGGCTTTTAGACCGCCGACAAAATTCTCATCCCGCTTTCTGGCCGCGCGGCGCTCGCGCTGCGCTCGCACAATGCTCGGCAGATTAAGGGTGAGCGCCGCCAGCCGCAACAGCATCACGCCACCAATGATCAAACCGGTCAGCACCAGCACGAAGCTGATGAAAGAAATTTCCATCCGCCACGGCGGATAAACCAGCACGACGTACCCCGGGTCGTAACGCCCGGCCATGGCCAACGCAACGGCCAGTACCGCTACTATCAGAACCGAAATCAGCCCGCGCATCAGTGGTTCTCCTTGTAGGCATCCAATGCGGCCAGGCTGGCGTCGATGCTGGGGAGCGTGGTCACGATCTGCAGTTCGGCCAGACGCTTGATTTCTTTGGTTGCCGCAACGACACCGGCATCACGCGTATTGAAATATCGCGTCAGCATGTCCTGCACGGCTCGCAAATCGGCCTGAAAACCAGGCTGGTCTTGCGACAGTAAAGCCAACCGGGCAGAAAGCAGGCGCAAGCGCAGATTTTCACGCAGAAAATAGGCCTGGTTCGGTGGCAGCAGGACGGCTTCATTGCCTTCCACGCGGCGCAGCTGCACCAGATGTTTCAGTTCCGTCCACAACTCTTGTCCAATATTGCTCCCCGCCGCGCGCGGCGCAGGTGCAGCCTCGGAGCTTTGTGCGCTGGCCAGTGGCCAGCTGGCATGGCGGGCCACCAAGGCTTCGATGCGCGCACTGGCACCCACTTCGTCAATCGACGGCACCGCCCGCAAACTCGCGAGATCGGCGGCAATGGCACGGCGTAGCGCTGTGAATTGCGGTTTATTCAAACGTTGCAACCGGGTATCTGCGCCTTCCAGGGCGATAATCGCCGCTTTCACGTTGCCCGCCAGCTGTACCTGCTGCGCGGCGGTGAGCAAGACCTGCTCGATTTCGGCTAGCGTCCACTGATCACGCCCTTGTGCCAGTTCTTTGTATAAGGTATCGAGCGCAAGCTGCTGCTGCTGGGACGAGACCATCTGATTTTCCATACGCGAAATTTTTTCGCTGCTCTGCCGCATCGCGTCGTCGGCATTGCGCGCCAGCAAACGAATTTCACCCACCTCGCCGCCCGACTCGGCCAGGCGACGTGCCAGTTCGGTCTTCAGGTCACGGATGCGTTCACGGCTGTCGGACCACGACCAGGCAGCTGCCGCAAGGGCCAGCGTCGCCACCAGCATCGCCACAATGGGCAGCACATGGATACGCTCGTGCGATGCGACCGGCTGAGACGCTGCCGCTGACACGGGTGAGGTGACGGGCGGCGCAACAGCGGGGGCCTCGGCAGGTGTAACAGTGGACGTATCAGTCGTGTCATTCATGGCGTATTCCCAAACCAGTTAATCAGTCCGTCTACCAACCCCGCATCGCCACCCGGCGTGGTGATGACCTGTGCAATGCCAAAACGGCGGGCGGCCTCGGCGATTTTCTCATGCGGGGCGAAAAGTGGGGTGTTGGCCAGCACCGGTGCCCCAGCCTCGCCGAGCAATGCCGCCAGATTGTGCAAGGCTTCTGCGCTGGTGATGGTTACCGCGTCGATGCCACCGGTTTGCAAGCGCGACAGTAACGGAGCGACATCCGCCTGCGGGCAACCGCGCCGGTAGCACTCCAGAAAATGTACGTCCGCGCCACGGGCGATCAATGTGTCGGACAACAAAGCCCGCCCACCGACGCCCCGCACAATGACCACGCGTCTGCCCGCGACATGCTGCAGCTGCGGTAACGCCAACAACGCTTCGCTGTCCTGTCCCTGCGGGGTTATCACCTGCGCTACACCGAGATCCCGCAATACCTTTGTCGTGCCCGGCCCCACCGAAAAAGTGTCGGTCGACATCTGCAAGCCACCCGCAGCCTGGATCGCCGCCATGCCGAACTGTGCTGCATTGGGGCTGATAAATATTGCGATATCGGCATCTTTCAGCCACGCAAGCGAAGCACCCAATGCCGCCAACGGAACGGCTTCGATCACGAGTGCAGGGAAATCGAATACCTCACCGCCGGCCGCATGAATTGCCTGTGACAGGGCAGCCGCCTGTTGCTGCGGCCGCGTCACCAGCACAGTCCGCCCGGCCAGGGGGGCGGTCATGCGGTCGGCAAGGCGTCGAGGATGGCGCGCGCGCCCAACGCCAAAAGTTTGTCGGCCAATTGCTGCCCCACGGCTTCGGGGTCCTGCATGTCGCCTTCTGCACGATCCTGAATGAAACGGCTGCCGTCAGGATGGGCGACAAAACCGTTCATCACCAGTCTGCCGTCCTGCAATACCGCATGCGCGCCCAATGGCACCTGACAGCTGCCGCCGAGCACGCGGCTGACCTGACGTTCGGCGCGTACGCAGGCCGCGGTTTCGACATGGTTGAGCGCGACCAGCATTGCCGCCACCGTGGCATTGCCGCTGCGAATCTCGATCCCCAACGCACCCTGTCCCGCCGCCGGAATACTGTCCTCTACCGAGAGCAGACTCTTGATCCGGTCACCCAGACCGAGCCGCTTCAAACCGGCGGCGGCAAGCAGAATGGCGTCGTACTGACCCTCGTCGAGTTTTTTCAGTCGCGTCCCGACATTGCCTCGCAGCGGCTTGACAGCCAGATGCGGGTAACGTGCATGCAACTGCGCTTCGCGGCGCAGGCTGGAGGTGCCAACCACGCTACCGGGCGGCAGGTCGGACAGTCGTTCGTACTGATTCGACACGAAGGCATCACGCGGGTCCTCGCGCTCACCAATGACAGCGAGCTCAAACCCGGACGGCAATTCCATCGGCACATCCTTCATCGAATGGACTGCCAGATCGGCTTGACCGGCTTCGAGCGCAACCTCGAGCTCCTTCACAAACAAGCCCTTGCCGCCGATTTTGGACAGCGTGACATCGAGGATCTGGTCGCCACGTGTGGTCATGCCCAGGATATTCACGGTGCAGCCGGGGTGCAGCGCCCGCAGACGGTCGCGGATATGTTCGGCCTGCCACATGGCAAGGGCACTTTCACGAGAGGCGATGGTCAAAATATGCATGGCAGTAGGAATAGACTGTTTGATTTAGTTAAAGATGGCGCGAAACTCAGAAACATACAGATGCGCCCGCATCCACATGAAAGGACGACCACAATGACGCGACTGATTGCAGCCTGCGCCTTCATTTTAACATGGGGATTCCTGCTGTCTGGACCCGCCAGCGCAGGGAGCGAGCTAGTCCACGCAACCAGTTTCAAGGCTGATGCGCGCATTGCTGTTCAGCGCAAAGCGCCTGTCCTGGTGCTTTTTTCGAGCCCAACCTGTCACTACTGCGAGCAGGTCAAACGGATCTATCTGGTGCCCATGCACAAAGACCCTGCATACCGCAATAGAGTGATCATTCGTGAAGTCACCGTGGGTTCCAACACGCCGATTACGGATTTCGACGGCAGCGCCACCACCGAAGGCGCGTTTGCTGCTTTCAACAAGGTATACATGGTACCCACAGTCATGGTGTTCGACGCGCGCGGCAACGAAACCGGCGAGCCCATCGTCGGCCTGCTGATCGCGGACTTCTACTTTGGTTATCTTGAGGCTGCAATCGAAGAAGGTACGCGCAAGATACGCGGCAGTTAAGCCCCTCAAGGCCGGGCACCCGCTTTAAAACACGCGGGACACAGCCGAAAAACGTTTCGCTCGATGCGCCAAGCGATTCAAACATGGCGATATTTGAACGCAGTCGTACTAGAATCCCCGCCATGCTGGGAGCGCTCACGTGAAAACCCTATTGGCTGATGACCATCCCTTGATGCGTGAAGGCGTGCGTCAGGTGCTGGCCCAACTCGAACCGGCCGTCGAGATCATCGATGCGCACGATTACCCCAGCCTGTTTGCGCAAACCGCCGCGCATACCGACCTGGATCTCGCTGTGGTCGACCTCAACATGCCGGGATTTGTTGGGATGCAGGGCATCACCCAGTTTCGCAACCGATTTCCGGATATCCCGCTGGTGGTCCTGTCCGCATCGGAATCGCCGCACGACATTCGCAGCGCACTGGAAGCCGGTGCGCTGGGTTATATTCCCAAGGCGACTTCCACCATCATGATGCTGGCGGCCTTGCGTCAAGTGTTATCCGGCGACCTGTATATACCCGCTAGCCTCGGCGACAATGGCTTGCACACAGCGGCCCCCGCTGATTTCGATGACCTGCAACACAGCGGGCTCACTGCGCGTCAGCTTGAAGTGGCGCGCCTGCTCGCGCAAGGCTGCGCAAACAAGGCCATCGCCGGCATGCTGGCGATGTCGGAAAGCACCGTAAAAGTCCACATTGCCGCCATCTTTCGTGCCTTCAAGGTCACCAACCGCACCGAAGCCGTACTGGCCATCCAGCGGCAAATTCAATCCTCGTAGATTCACGTGCGCTTTTTCCGCAACTTCCTCAGCCGTCTGCCGCTCTACAGCATCCGCAGCCGGATGCTGATGATTGCCTTGCTGCCCGCCTTGCTGACCGAGTTTGGAATGGTGGCCTACTTCACAACCCGTACGCTCGCGACCGCTGAAGATACCCTGCAAACCCGAGCCTATAACGCAGCGCGCCATCTATCCGATACGCTGCCGTATTTACTGCTCAACGGCAATACGGTGCGGACCACCGTCCTGCTTGAGACCGAAGCCAAAAAAAGCAAGCTGTCGTTTGTTCGCATCACCGACGCCAGCGGTCGGTTGATCGCCCACACAGGGGAGGTCACAGGCAACCAATCTCCAGCGAAGCATTTCAGCCAACGTGCCGAGATTCGGTTTCCTGCTGCCGATTATCTGAGTGTCCGCCCGGCTGATCCCCCTGCGCTTGTTTCAAATGCCTTGCTGGGTCGCGTTGAAGTGGGCGTCTCGTTAGATGAAATCAGCTTATTCAAACGCAACACCTTGTTCCAGGCGGCACTCCTGATGTTGCTGGCATTCCTTATCACCGGTGCGTTGGCATGGCGACTGTCCATACGTCTGGCTGGACAGTTACGGCACGTGGGGCAGGTGGTCGGACGACTCGCCTGCGACGATCTCGCCGTGCGCACCCAACTGCCGCCTGTGGGCGAGGTTGGCGCACTGGCAGCCGGGGTCAACAACATGGCCGAAGCCTTGCAGACACATCGCGGTGAACTGGAAAAACGGATCCGCGAAGCCACCGCCGATCTCGCCGCCAAAAAAGACATGGCCGAACGTGCCAATTTTGCCAAGTCACGATTCTTTGCTGCGGCCAGCCACGATCTGCGGCAACCTCTGCATGCGCTCTCATTATTTGTTGCCGCGCTCAAGACACGTAGCCAGCAACCCGAGACGCAAACCCTGATCGACAACATCGAAGCGTCAACCGCTGCCATGGAGTTGCTGTTTAATTCACTGCTTGATATTTCCCGCCTGGACGCTGGAACAATCGAAGCGCATCCAGAACACTTTTCACTGCGGAAACTGCTGGGTGAAATTGACAAACAGTTCAGCGCACTGGCTGCGGAAAAACAACTGCAGCTGCGGTTTCGTCCCTGCGATGCCACGCTTTACAGCGACCCGCTACTCATCGAACGTATCCTGGCAAACTTGATCGCCAACGCGATCCGCTACACCGATGACGGCGGCATACTGGTGGCATGTCGTCGCCGGGGTCGCATGATTCGACTGAGCGTTTTCGATACCGGGCGCGGCATACCGCCCGACCAGATGGAAAGTGTTTTTCAGGAATTCGTTCAACTGCACAATTCTGCCCGGGACCGCAGCAAAGGCTTAGGACTGGGGCTCGCCATCGTGTCACGCCTGGGCCGCCTGCTCGGCCACCGGATCGACCTGCAATCGCGCCCGCAGCATGGGTCGATCTTCAGCATTGATGTGCCCAGTGGTGAGGCACAACTGATTCAGACACCCATGCCGGTCCACGCACCTGGACCCATCCCTGCCGATGCGCTGGTTGTTCTGGTCGACGATGAAAGTGCAATTCTGCGCGGCATGGCCGAACTGTTCGACAACTGGAATGTTGACCTGGTCACGGCACACAGTGCGGATGAAGCCCTGCAATGGCTGGACACCATCGGCCGCGTACCGGATGTCATCGTGTCGGACTACAGGCTGCCTGACGACAAGGATGGCATCGAAGTGATCACCCGGTTGCGACAAAAATATGACCGCAATATTCCGGCGATTCTGGTAACCGGCGACACCGCGCCCGACACCATCCTGCATATAAGCCGCGCTGGTTTCCCGTTGCTGCACAAGCCCCTTCGTCCGGCCAAACTCCGCGCGTTGCTCACCCATTTAATCCAGCAGGCACGTACTACAGCTGTGGGATAATTCGCGTTCTTAACCCAACACAGCGGGACAATCAGCACACATCATGCATCTTCACATTCTAGGTATTTGCGGCACCTTCATGGGCGGCCTGGCTGCGATTGCGCGCGCCGCCGGCCACACCGTCACCGGTTGTGACGCCAATGTCTACCCGCCGATGTCCGACCAGCTGCGTGCCCTGGGTATTGAGTTGATCGAAGGCTGGGACGCCAGCCAGATTGATCGCAATCCCGATATGTTTGTGGTCGGCAATGTGGTCACGCGCGGCAACCCGTTGATGGAGGCCATTCTCGACCGCAACCTGCCCTACACGTCCGGCCCGCAATGGCTGGCGGATAACGTCCTGCACGACAAGTGGGTACTGGCAGTTGCCGGCACCCATGGCAAAACCACCACCTCGGCCATGCTGGCTTGGATACTTGATGACGCAAAGATGCGTCCCGGCTTTCTGATCGGCGGCATTCCACAAAATTTCGGCATCTCTGCGCGGCTGACCGACACGCCCTTCTTCGTCATAGAAGCCGACGAGTATGACACCGCCTTCTTCGACAAACGTTCAAAATTTGTCCATTATCGCCCGCGTACCGTCATTCTCAACAATCTGGAATACGACCACGCCGACATTTTTCCTGACCTTGCCGCCATCGAAACCCAATTTCACCATCTGGTTCGTACCATTCCGGGTAATGGACTTGTGGTTGCGCATGGCCGTGATGCCGATCTTGACCGCGTTCTCGCGCGTGGTCTCTGGACACCGGTGGAGCGCTTTGGTGCTGACCTGAACGGCCAGACCGTCGAAGCTACCGGGTGGACCGCCGGCATCCCCGACGCGAACGGAAGCTTTGACGTCTTTTTCAACACCACGCTCCAGGGCCGGCTGAACTGGGATCTGATTGGTGAACACAATCGCTTGAATGCGCTGGCCGCTATTGCCGCCTCGCGACACGCAGGCGTCCCCGCAGCGGTCGCTATCGATGCCTTGAGCCGCTTCGAGAACGTCAAGCGCCGCATGGAAAACCGGGGCTCGGTTCACGGCATCACCGTTTACGACGACTTTGCTCATCACCCCACGGCCATCGCCACTACGCTGGATGGCCTGCGCCAGAAAGTGGGCCAAGCACGCATCCTCGCCGTATTGGAGCCGCGTTCAAACACCATGAAGCTCGGCGTCATGAAAGCCGCCTTACCCGCCAGCCTCGTCAACGCCGACCTCGTCTACTGCTTCGATGCCAATCTTGGCTGGGACGCGGCCGAAGCGCTTGCACCGATGGGCGACAAGGCGCGTGTTTACAACAACCTGGACCAACTCGTCAGCCAACTGGTAATGGATGCGCGTCCCGGTGACCATGTGCTGATGATGAGCAACGGGGGGTTTGGCGGCATTCACGCCAAGCTGCTGGATACGCTGCATCACCACTATCACGAGGATATTGTGCTGACGCCGATGCATCGGTATGGGGGGTATGCGTAGGGGCGTGTTGTAGTTGGGGTGTTGTAGTTAAGGGCGTTGCAGGACAGGTGACCGTTGGCCGGGGGTAGCCCGGCGGCTAGTTACTTTTCTTGTCTCGCCAAGAAAAGTAACCAAAAGAAGGCGACCCCGACATCCCCGAAACCCCGGAAATCGAGCCCACCGAACGGGCGGCGAAGAACTCGCCCCGCCTCGCTGTTTTGATTTTGTTTTTTGTGGGCGGAGCTCAAACACCTTCGCCGCTGATCCGCCCGGCAGGCTCAATTTCCGGCGGGGCTGAAAGGGGAGAAAGTCAAAACCAGGTCAGCGATGACGGGGACGTTTACGATTAGTATTTAAGCCTTACACGTCCGGCGCAATAGAGATTGCGCCGGACGTGGGCCACAAATAGCTAACAACATGATCCGCATAGATTTGTTGAAGCCGCCCACAAATGACGCTTTATAAAGCGTCATTTAGGATGGACATTTAACGTTGGGCGACTGAAAGCACTTACACATGACAATTCCACGAGTTTTCATTTCGTACTCACACGACGCTCAAGCCCACAAGAAGTGGGTAATGGACTTCGCCATCAGGCTTAGAAACTCTGGTATCGATGCAATCCTAGACCAGTGGGAACTACAGCCTGGAGACGACTTAACTCACTTTATGGAGCAAAATTTGGCAGCTGCCGACAGAGTCCTAATGATTTGTACTGACAAGTATGTCGAAAAAGCAAATTCAGGAGTTGGTGGCGTTGGGTATGAAAAAATGATTGTTACTTCAGACCTGCTAAAGTCAATTGACTCCAACAAAGTCATTCCGATCATCAGGCAAGCAGGCACAAGAAGCGTACCCACTTTTCTCAAAACAAACGCGGATTCAAATCCGAAGTGCAATTTTGAATAACAGGTTGGGTGGGCGAGA
>JASJPF010000067.1:0-17590 GCA_031426835.1 Thiobacillus sp. | reverse complement strand
CCTGCTCTGCCCGGTCGCCAACCCAATCCCTGTAGCTCTGCGGTTTATTGGCCGGGTCGCTCTTGATTGCCGCGCTCTCGGCGTCGGCCCGCATCTTGATTGCCTCGCGCTCTTTCGCGGCCTTGAGTGCGGCCTCGCTGAGCATTGCTTTCTGTACCTCCGGGGGCAGTCCGCTCTGGCGAATGTGTTTTCGCTCAGCAACGTGCGCGGCGCTGACGGCTTTCTGTTTTTCCTTTTGTTGTCCCCGTGCCTGGCTGACAGTATTGGCCGGCTTGAATTCGGCACGCTGCTTGTCGTATTCTGCCCTCAACTCACTGCGGGCCTGGGCGCGTTGCTCCCGGCGTTCGTCGCGCTGCTCGGGGTTGCGTTTCAGTTCACGATGGCTGCTGTAGGACCGCTCGGCGTCTTGTATTTGCACAGCCCGCACGGGTGGCTCGTAGGCTCCCAGCCGTTTTTCCAGCTTGCCTTTCCCCAATAATTCGGACATGTCGCTCGCCTTGAGCGGAGTCCGCGCAGGATCGGCCTTGTCGTAGATAGCCAAGCCCTGCCCTTTTTCCCGTAGCTCAAGCCCGTGCTTTGCCAGGGTGGCATGCAGGTCTTGCCAGTTTGCGTTCGGGGCTTTAAGCGCCTTAACCACGGCCTGCTTCGGTGCGCCTTGCGCATAGCTGGTCAGCGACTCTAGGCCTGTCTGGTGCTCGAAGTCACGGGCTTTTGTCGCGGCTTTTTCCTGCCAGCCTTGGTCGCTTTTTGAACGCTGGACGACCTTGTGCCCGTCGCGCTCAATCACCTGGCTGGTGCCCGTATCGTGTCGCCATCCTTGCTCTATTTCCACCTCGCGCATGGTGCGGTCAAGCTTGTACCAGTCGCGATCTGGATATACGGCCTTTTCAGTTTCAAGGTTCACCCGGTTCACCATCACATGCACATGCACGTTGTCGGTGTCGCGATGGACGGCCAGCAGGTATTGATGCCCTTCCATGCCGACGGACTTGATGGCCGCACGACCCGCCGCAAATGCCTGCGCATCGGTCGGTTGTTCGTCGGCAGGCCACGACACGACCACGTGGTAAACCGGGTCTTTGACTCGCCCATTCATGGCGGCGGCGGCGCGCATTTCCGCCGCTGCTGTTTTTTTGCTTAAGCAGTTGGTTTCGGTCGGCACATCCTGCCGGGTCAGCTCGCCCGTTTCGGCGTCGATGCGGTCCCCGGATATGTACTTACCAAGTGTCCCGAAACTGCTCTTTGAGTCGCCGCGTTTGGGCGGCACTTTAGCTCTCATCGGGCGCCATCCTTTCAATTGCGTTCGTGATTGCCACCAGGATTTGCGCATACTCTTTTGAGCGCCCCCCGCCGCTCTCGGTGAAGAGGTGTTTTTGCAAACCACCCAGCCGGCGCAGTTCATTAATAACCTGTTCCTCGACGGTGCTGCGCGTCCTGCGGCCAAGGGCGGCAGCACGCAAAAACGCGGATACCGTTACGCCGGAATCACGTGCCTTTGTCTTGATCAGATCGCGCTCACCTGGCGTCACGCGCAGCGGTAAAACGACGGTCTTCTTCCTTACCTCGGTTCCACTGCGTGCCATTTGGTGGCTCCATTCGGTCGTGGTTTATGGGTGTCGGGCGGAGCCTGACCAGGAGCAGGTTAGGCCCAGAGAAACGAGTGCAACGAGTGGAGCGGGGCCGGTGATATTCCGCGCTTGCGCGGTATATCAAACCCTAGCCTGTCCCGCATTTAAAACACCGTCTCTTGCGGTTAGGTAGATCGTATCACAGAGAGAAAAACGAGGGCAATTTAGCAAAAACATATCAATCAAAGGGGCGAAAACCTAAAGAAAGGCAAAACATATCATATACTTATCCTTTAGGTATCAATTTATTATCATTTTCGTTGACGACACATCAAAAACATATCATAATATGCGTAGATTGAGTAACAACGAGGAGAACCGGATGGCTGAGCAAGGTGACATCGATGCAATCGTCAAGAGAGCAGAAAAGGCAGGGCAGAGGTCGAAGATCGGAAAGGTTAGAGGCCTGATTGATGACATCGAAAAAGCCAAACTTGCCGGGGCATCATTGAAGGCTATTTACGAGGGCATGAAGGAGATACATAACTTTGATTTCGAGTTTGACTATTTCCAGCTGTTGCTCCACCGCGTGCGAAAAGAACAGAGCGATGGCCGTCGCAAGCCTGCCATCGAAGTCGCAGCCACAGTGATAGCAAATCATCCGCTGCGCAGGTCCACAGACAAACAATTACCCGTAGGTGCCGGCCCAGAATCGGGAACGCCGGCAGCGAATCCAGCAGGGGGCGAACTCCCCCCCTCCCCGCAAAGCCCAAGTGACGCAGTAAAACCAGCAAAACCACCAGCACCGAAAAAAGCAAGGGGGGGAAACACCAGGCAAGAAAGCCTCAGTGCGGAAGACCTCAAAAAGCTTTCACGTGGCAGCCCTGATTTATCAGCGTTCGAAGACGACACCGACTAACAGAAAAAGGAATTGAACATGGAAATGAAAATTGCGATCACCTCCTACACCGGGAAATGCGGTAAATCCACCGTTGCGAACAACCTGCTGTATCCACGGATGCGAGAAGCCGAAATGTTTCGGCTGGAAACGGTAAACGAATCCGGTGCCTCGGGTGCGGAAGACGAAAAGAAAATGAAAGGCCGCGACCTGGAGAAATTGCAGAACGGGCTATCGAAAACCAAAAGCGCGATTGTGGATGTGGGAGCGTCGAACATCGAGAGCTTCATCTTGGCCCTGCATCAGCAAGACGATGCCCACTTCGATTTTGACTTGTTTTTGGTCCCGGTCGTGGCGTCCGCCGCCGCTCAGAATGAGATGAGCGAAGCAGTAAAAACCCTACAAGTACTCGCTGGCATGGGGATTGAGGCAGAGCGCATCAAGGTGGTGTTCAACAAACTCCCGTTGGATGCCGATCTTGAAGATGAGGTGCGGGTGCTGCTCAACTTCCACAAAAAAAACCCGATTTTCACCCTCAATAAAAACGCAGTGATCCATGACTCACCAGCGTTCAAGTCGTTGGGCACTGCCAAAAAATCCTATGTCGAAATGCTTGCCGACGAAACGGATTACCGCCAGAAACTAAAAGACATCCCGTACGAACCAGCCTACGAAAAGGAACGCACGGCAACGGTAGCGCTCATGCGTGCGCAAGGCTATGTAAAAACGCTGGATCGGGAAATGAATCAAGTGTTTGAAGCCCTATTTGGAGAGGAATAATCATGGCTCTAAGTGATGTCGTGGCCCAGCAAGTGATGGGTGAACTGGATACATTGACCCGGCAAATAGACGGGCAGGCAGTACGGATTGGCGAGACGAAAGATGCCATCGAACAGGCCATATCCGAACTGCATCAAACGCTGGGCGGTATCGCAAAGCAGGTACAGGCGGGGGCTGATGTTGGTATTCGCCAGGCGCGGGCGGCGGTCGATGCGTTGGCCACCACGGCAGTCGCCGATATCGCCGAGCAAGTCAGGCAAGCGAATCAGGCATTGTCCGAAGCCGGCAACCAGCAACGCACGGCACTGACGGCGGCGAGTGCGCAGACAAAAAAAGAGCTTCTGGACTCGACTGCGCTAGGACTCAGGACGGAAATCGCTGAGGCCGCAAAAACCGAAACCATCCGGCTTAATGAGGTCCACAAAAGACTGATCGAGCAGGCCACGGCGGCAGCTAACAACATGCGCGGTGCCTACATGCTGGGGTTGGGAACGCTCACGATCATCGTGCTCGCAGCAGTGACAATCAGCGCGGCAGCCACCACAGGCATAGCGCTTTGGGTCGGGCAGAAATATGTAGACCAGGCCGTGGGCCGGATGCAATCCAGTCAAGAACAAATACTGGATAGAGCATTGCCCCACAAGAACCGCAAATGAGAAGGGGCCGACGTATCGGCCCCAGCAACCACCAATCAATCCACGCAAGGACTTAAAAATGGTCAATCAGAAGTGTAACAAAAAAGGGGCGCGCCATGAGTGAGCTTAAATCCATGTTTAGCGCCGAAGTCCAACAGATACAGCGCGGAGTCATGCCCACAGTCAACCTGATGGGGAAACGCGACGTGCCACTGTTCGGTATTGGTACAAGCCTCCTGATGCTGCTTGTGCTGGGCCTGCCGGCTGGTCTGCTGCTGTCGCTTGTTGGGCTACCGATTCTGGCCGGATTTGCAGGCGCGGTCGTGGTGCTCGGCCTGATGCTCGGTAGCGGATTGCTGTTGTGGGTCTGGATGCTGGTCGTTCGCGGCTACGCGCACCCGAACGTCAACGGGGTGTCGGCGCGGTTGCGCATGGTGATGGGGCTTTATGCAGGGGTGGCGCTGGCCGTGGTGCTCAAGCCGGTGTCGCCATGGTCTACCACCATCACCGTGCTGCTGTGTGTTGCGGCTAGCTTGGTGGCATTATTGGTTGTCGCTCCTCAGCTTGCGGGGCGGCAGTTGTGGCGCGGTTTGTGGCCTGCTGGCCGGGTGCGCCCGGTTACGCCGTCGCCGGCGGTCGGCCTGATGGACTCGCCAATTGGTAAGCCGTTCGCCCTCGGCCTGGGGGTGGCAACCGGGCACATGTCCAGCCAAAGCCACGGTGCAGGTATCGCCCAAGGCGTGCCAGTCGTGTTGGGGCTCGGTGATGCGGCCACGAACATCATCACGTTTGGCGGCATCGGCTCGGGCAAGACCACGAAAATGATTAACCCGCTCCTGTTGCAAGTCCTGTCGCAAGACACCGGAGCGCTGATTTTCGACATCAAGACGGATTTTGTGCGCGAAGTGGATTACCTGGCAAAACAGGCAGGCCGGCCATATCAGGTGATTGGCCTCGGCGGGCTGGATTTCAACCTGCTCGAAGGTCTGACGCCGGAAGTTGCTGCCTCGTTCATGAAATCGGCGTTCCTGCGCTTTGGTGGGGGCGGCGGTGAATCGGGCTTCTTCATCGACGGGGCGGTGGAATACTGCCGCAACGCGCTGAACCTCTTGCAATACCTGCCAGCTCAATATTCCCTGATCGGCCTATACGATTTCATTTTTGATGCGAAACGCTATACGGAGGTGGTCGAGACGGTGGCGGCCATGGTGCATGCCGGCGAAATCGGCGAGCGCGAACAGCGCATGGTAGTCGCCAGCCAGCGGTACTTTGAGCTTGTGTGGGCGCCGAAAGAAGAGAAGGAAAAGAACTATCTGCGAAGCACGGCAGCGCAAGTGCTTTCTCCATTCTCACATCCCGAAATGGTGGATGCTTTCTGCACAATTGGCGGCAATCAGGCCCGCATGGAAGATCTTGTTACCAAGGGTGTGGTGTACCTGGTGAACATTCCCATGACGACATTCGGCAAAGAAGGCTCGCTCGCCGCCTACCTGTTCATCAAGCTACGATTTATGCAGGTCATGCGTGAGCGCAACATGCGCTCAGAATGGGACCAAACACGGCCTGTAGCCTTCGTCTGCGACGAATATCAGACGATCATCGATACCGTTTCCGATACGGATTTCTGGGACAAATCAAGGTCCAGTAAAACCATCGGCATTGTGTCGATGCAGGGCATTTCAAGCATGGTCGCGGCGCTGGGTGGAAACGAGAAAACAGCGCGCGCGATCCTCCAAAACTTCCGCCAGCGCGTTCTTTTCCGCTCAGAGGATGAGGAAACGCTAAAAATGGTGCAGACCCTAATGGGCGAAGTCGATGTGGCGAAAATCAGCGAATCGACGGGCCACAGCACGAACGATTCGAAGCACGGCGGCTCGTCCGGGGACAACAATTCCAGGTCGGTGAGTTACCAGCGGCAAAGCGTGGTCAATCCACAACTGTTCCGGCAATTGGGCCGCGACCAGGCGGTGGCAATTCTCAACATCAACGGCGCTGCGTGTGACGACGTAATCAACTGCCGACCGATCTATCTGCCGAACTGAAGGGGCGCGCGATGAACACAATCAAAATCTATCTGGTGTTGCTGACGGCAACCGTTGTAATCGGCGGCGGCATCGGCATGGCGGAAAAAGCAAAGCAGGCTGGGGGGGCGGACTGGCTGGTTTGGGCCAGCCAGAAACAGGCAGACAAGGCCAAGCTCCACGGCAAGGAAACCGGCGCCAAGGGCAAAGCGCCTGCGATCAAGCAAACCTTGACGCCTGGCACAGCCACACAAAAAATCTACAACACCCCGTATCAAGCGGAAATTCGCCAGCGCGCCGGCTTGCCAGCAGACGGTACTGGATTGAGGGAGGCCATTGCCGACGCGACCTCCAGCCACATCATGAACGACAAGGCCGACCCTGTGATCTACGAGCGCGCGCAGCGCATGAACAAGGCACTCACCAGATTGCGAGAACTCGAAAATATGCGCTACCAGGTCATGGTGTGGCCGGAAGAAAACCTTGAGCAGCTATGCAGACGGCATCCAGATGGGGAATACGGCTGCAAGATGTACCGGCGCGACTTCGAAGCCGAGAAACCATCGAGAGAGAAAAAAGAGCTGGAGTTTCTGGAAAAGGAAAAGGTGGTGGTGGACGAGCTTAAAGCGGCCTACGCCGAATTCACGCGTTAAGGCTTAAGGCTTCAAACCCTTTAGAAACCCCGCTTCGGTGGGGTTTTTTTATTTCAGAACTTCCGACGTCGGAAATTTATACGCGCATTCGTTAAAAAATAATTGCAAATCTTTATAAAAATACGTGTATTTTTTAATAAAAGGCGTATGATTGGCATCAAGCAAGACCATTCAAAAACTTTAAAAGGAGCGCATCGCATGTCTACCAATTTCACTTCGGCCCTCAAATTCACCCGCTACTGGTTTTCCGGCTGCATCGGCCTCGGGCTACTGCTTTCCGGCTGGGGAATATTTGAGCGAGTGCCGGCCCTCAGTTTGGCCGGCGTGCTGGTCATCGGTGCGGCCCTGATCCCCGTGTTTACCTATCAGCGCTTGCTGTTCACCAAGCCCACCCTGCAACGGGAAAAAGCGGTCCTGTTAGCCGGCATCCTGCTGGTGCTGCTGGGCATCGCGCTGCTGGCCACCAGCCAACAAGTGGCCGCGCTGATGTGCATCGGTGCAGCTGGGCTGCTTTCGCTTGTCGTCCCGAAGATGAAAAAACAACACCAGAACTATTAACAAACTCTTAATAACGGCTTGATTTCAAAGATATTTATTGTCTTCGCATATCACGCGCCCGACAATCGTTGCATCTACATGAAGGAGTCGAACATGCCCCAAAAAACCCATACCCGGAAAACCGCGTCCGCCGCCACCTGGCGCAGCGCATTTGCCGGCTCGGCCGTGGCGCTGGTGCTGGCCATCAGCCCGAGCGCTCACGCAACGGGCCTTATTGCCGGTGCAACGGAGTTCACCCAAATTGCCAACAACATCGAGCTGGTGATGAACGGCATTACCGAGGCCGAACAACTGGCGACGCAGTACCAGCAGTACGCCACACAGATGCAGCAGATGAAACAACTGACGGGGGGCGGGCCTGCGATGTCAGGGCTTTTCCGTGACATGGTGCAGAACCAGCAGATGTTTAAGCGGCTGGCTTCGGTGGTCGAAAACGGCCAGCGCATCGCGTACTCGTTGGAGTCCGCCGATTCCGCCTTCAAGCGCCAATATCCGGGGTATGGAAACATGCACAAGGGCTACGGCGCGATGGCAAAAGACCTGTCGAACAACACGCTTGGCGCGATCAACAGTGCTGTCTCAGCAGTAGGCCTGCAGGCCGATCAGATCGACTCGGAAACGGACATGGTGAGTGAATTGAGCCGCCTGTCTGGCAGTGCTGACGGCCAGCTTGCAGCTACCCAAGCCGGCAATCAGATATCCACCGCGATGGTGGGGCAGATGCAGAAAATGCGGCAGCTTCAAATGGCGCAGATGCAGGCGCAAGGCGCCTACATGGCCGGACAGCAGACCAAGCAGGATGTGAGCGACGACGCGCTGCGCAAATTCTTGAGCCAAAACCCGTCACGCCGAATTTCGTCCAGGACCGAGGCAAAAAAACTTAATCCAAACACCGGAGAACCCAAATGAAAACGGCAACCCTTTTAAGCATTGTTTTATTAGCAGCAGCCATGGTCGGCTGCTCTGAGTCGAAAACAGAAAAGGCAGAAGCGGACGAAGCGCTGCGCGGATTCCTAAACCAAAATCCTTCGCGCCGAATTTCGTCCATGGAAGAGGCCAAAAACCTTGACCCCAACACCGGGGAACCCCGAGCAATGAAAGCACAAGATGAAAAAAAATAGACAGGCTGCGCCCTTAATGGCCGTTGCGTTGCTCGGCCTTTTGTTAGCTCATCCCGCGATTGCAGCGGATGGCACGCTGGACGGCATCACATCGCAATACCAAACCGCAGCACAGCAATTCGGCGACCGCATCGTCAATCTCGGGTTACAGCTGCTGGTGATCCTTGCCGGCCTGCAGCTCAGCATCAACATGGTCATGAAGTTGCTTGGCAAGATGGAAATGGAAGAACTCGTTGCAGCGTTGATCAAGTCGATCATCACTGTGGGGATATTCACTTATTTCATCAAGCAGGCCGGGCCTAACATGCTGTCGATCATCAGCCTGTTCACTACAGCGGGACAGGCAGGGTCAGGTCTGCCGGAACTGTCGGCCACTTCCATCTTTAATCAGGGAATCCAGCTCCAGACCTTAATGGTCGAAGAATTTAACGCGGCGACCGGGGCGAACGACGGGCTTCTAGCCGCAGTACAAAACTTCTTTCCGGCGATGATGCTCACGGCGGTCAGTCTCGTCATCATCCTTGCCTTCGCGATGCTCGCGATCCAGATGGTCATGGTGCAGATTGAGCTGTTTTTTGTGATGGCGGTCGCGCCGATCTTGTTCGGCTTCGGCGGCATCAGCTACACCCGCGATATCGCGATCAATGCGTTTAAGAGCGCGATTGCCTCGGGCGTGAAAATGCTGATCATCTACCTGGTGGCTGGGGTGGCTTACACCCTCGCCAAAGAATGGGGCAACAACATGCAGTACGTGTCCCTGACCAACTGGTGGCCATACTACCAAGCCATGGGTGGCGCGCTTCTCATGGCCGCACTCTCGTTGCAGTTACCGAAGATTGCCGGCGCCATCATGAGCGGCAGCACGGCCCTCTCTGCCGGCGAGTCAGCAGCGGCAACCATTGGCGCGACTGCAGGCGTGGCAGCGTTAGGCGCTGGCGCGCTAGCCGGCGGCGCGGCCATGGCGGGCAGCATGGGCGGCATGGCTTCTGGCGCAGGGCAGGCACTGGCAGGGGCGAAGCACGCAGCTGGCAGCGTGGGGGCGATGCTGAGCGGCGGAAGAGGCTCGATGGCGGAATTCGCGACAAAATCCGGGGGGGCTATGCCGGGCGGTGGCGGGGACGCTCCATTCCAACCCGAACCGCCAACTGCAGCTGAAATGAGAGGCGACACCCCATATCAACCCGAACCGACTGCTGCGAGTGAAATCGGGGGCGCTCCCCATCAGCCCAGCGCTCCGGCTGCAGGCAACGCATCGAACGCTTCGATTGGCGGCGCAGGCAAACCCGACATGCCGAACCAGCCCAGCGCGCCTAGAGTGGGTTTGCACGACCGACTGAAACAGGTCGAGTCGTACATGCCGAACGACGGGGCTCAAGGGTCGGTCCAGATCGACCACCGAACACCGGAATAAAGCGTACTGACGGAAAGAAAGAACCCCGCTTCGGCGGGGTTTCTTTTTGCTGCAGGTTCAGGAGGTTTTGTTGTGGTCCAGCCAGGCCAGCCAGCCCGCGCGATGCGCTCGGGCATCGTGCAAGGCATGGTGCCATGGGTGGCCGGGCTGCGCGTGGTACTGGCAAACCGCCCGATGAAACACGCCCGGTTCGGCCAGCCCTCGCAGATCCTCGCGGCCTTGGATATTGGCCGGCAGCTCGCCATCGAGCACGTCCACCAGCAGTTCCCAATCCTGGTAGGCGTCGCTCGCAATGGTGAGGCGGTCGGGCAATCCGGCGAACCAGGTGCGCAACTGCTCGGCCAGCACGGCGCGCGGAATAACTGCCTGCGGGGTTTTGCCCAGCAAGGGCCAGATCCCGGCCTGGACGTGCGCATTGCATTTTTGGCGGTCGTAGTCCTCGACCTCGGCGTAAAACTCGTGCTGGCCATCCTCGGACACCAGGCCGATGCTTATCAACTCGCAGTCGATGAAATCGGTAAACTCGGTGTCGACGAACAGCCTCATGGACGCGCCGTGCTTTTAGGTTGCCACGTCCCCATGTCGAGCCGGGCGTTTTTCACCCCCAACCAGACCAACGTGCGCCCGACCGCATCGAGGTTGCGGAAAACGCGCGTCTTGCCAAGCGAGGTTTGCAGGATTTGCACGTCGCCGCCGATCTTGGCCTGAAGCACCAGACCCTCGTCGCTGCCGACTATGGCATATTCAATCGGTACGCCGGCCTTCTCAAACGCCAAGAGCGTTTCCCGTGCGATGTGGTGTGTGATGTGGTTTTCCATCCCGTAATTTTACCGCGAAATCACATATAAATACGCGTAAAAAATAAGAGAAAACGCGTTCTTGTGAAAATCCTTAGACCGGGTTTTAGGTGGCCCGTTTTAAGGCTCGTGGTGGCGTTATCTTGAGCCCGCCCGCATCTTCCCCTGCAAAACCGCTTTTGACGTTCTCTACGGCTGTTGAGGACCGCTGGCGGTGCCTTGGCATGATGGCCGTCGCATCAGAACTTTCTTTTCTCTCTGGATACGATTTTTAAGGTCTTCGCATAGCGGCGTCGATGGCGTTGGGTGAGGTTTTGGGGAATCGCGCCGACTAGGCGCACATTCTGAGGGAGGGGGAGCCGCGAAGCGGGGGAACCGAAGGTGCCCCGGTGTTGGGGGTGGAATCGCGTTAAAGATTTTAAAAGTTAAAAAACGCGCGCGCGCGTTACGGTTTCTGGATGCCGCGCCGTTGCTTGCATTGAGGCTTGTTACGGTGGGTGATATAACGATACCCCGGTGGGTGATCTAACGACCCTATCCACAGGGAAAGGTGGGTGATATAACGACCCCATCCACAGACATGGAGGGTAAAACGGGTTTATCCACAGGGGGGGGTGTTTGAGGGGCCGACTATTGTGTTTTGAGGGACCGGTGGGTGACTAACGAGGTCCACCCATCCACCCAGGCTGTGTTCACAGACCCCGCGCCGCTACGGCTTAGCGGCCTACGCGGTGGGTGATATAACGACACTGAGCAGGTACACACCCCATCCGGAAAAGCTAAAGGTTAAGGCTTGGTCACTTGGTCAAACCAGCTACCAAACGCCGGGAATCCTGCGTGTAGAAAGTCACCTTATCGGCCCCGTCCAGCGTCAAACGGTACTCGGGTAAGATGTTAGCCTCGATGGTGCCGCGAATCATGCGGCGGAACTCCTTCAAGCTGCATCGACTCCCGGCTTTGTCCTGTAGAAGAGCGAGGCTAATACACCACTTTGGTTGGTGTCCGCAATGCTTCCTTGCCAGCTCGTACAGGCGGCGCTCCAAGGGCTTACGAAGCCGAAAGTAGTCAGGGTGGATGGTCAGCACTTCATGGGCCTGGACGGCGTTAAAAAGCCATTCCGACAAAGTCGCTTCCACGGCAATCATGCGGGCGTTATCGGGTGAACGCTCGATAATTTTCCACTTATCAATAATGCCAAATCCCTCAGTCACCCGCTGGCCACCAGTGCGGATATCCGTTTTGATTGTGGTTCCCCTCAAACGCCCAAACGCGGCCTCTAGGCGCTGGTACTCGATGCCTCCGGTGGGTTTGTTGGTAGATACCAAATAATCGTAAACAGTGAAGCGTACGGTCCGATTATGGGCATCTGCACGGCCTCGGTTCAGTGCCTCCGTCATCTGTGAGACAACGTAAATCAACACGTCCTTATCGAACTGGGTCGCCCGACCCTTAATGCTCGGTGTAACGGTAACGCTCTTAGAGCCGTCCTTACTTTCCCAATGCCATTCGGATACATCCGGCTTAGTGGAAAGCGTAAAAATCGGAGCTTCCATACTCGCGCCATCGTCCTTCATGGCGTAGTCAAATATGTCCGCCAAGAAAAAATCCCTGTCTGGATGATGAACCGGCAACAGCTTGGCGCGTTCGCGCTTACTCGAAGCGGATTGCTCGGCCGTCTGCGGCGGCGACACGTCCTGAGTTCCTAGATCCAGCGCTGTTTGATTACGCGGGCTGGCCTTGGCTCTTTTGGCTATCTCGGCAACCTTTGCGAGTAAATCATCAGAGGGCTTCATCTGGTCAGATACGCATCTAATGCAGCAACGATAATGTCCTGGTTCGATTGCCTGTGTTCCAGGCCGTGGAGCTTCAAGCGCCGATATTCCGCATTTGTGAGTCGAACCGTTACAGCGGTGCGCTCGCCCGTATCTTCCTTCACCGTCTTGATGGGCGTTTCTGCGCTCGGCGCTGCCGACCCTTTGGCGGCGATAATGCCGCTAGTCAATGATGCTGCCTTTGCTTTGCTCATGGCTTAATTCCTTTTGCTTACTGATTTATGTAATAGCGTATTGACGTAATTCCACAGTTCCGCAATCTCGTTAGCGGATCTGCCTTGAGGGTCGATCTCGCCCGCAGTCCGCCCGTCGATCATCGAGCTGGCGAAGTCGGTACGCTGATAAATTACCGTTGGCGCAACAGCGCCGTGCTGAGAGAGGGCAATAGCGGCATCGGCTGTAATCCGTGCGCGGTGCGCCGCCCCGTTGATCACGAACATCATCCGTTTGCCGCAACCATTCACAATGTCCACGGTTCGACCTACGGCTCTCAGGTCGTGGGGGCTTGGACGCGTCGGGATAATCACAAGGTCGGCGATGGCAACAACAGCCTTGATCGTTTCTGTGACGGCGGGGGGCGTGTCGATCAACAGGGTTTTAATACCTGCTTTTTTGAGTTCGGCCAGGGCGTCGGTCAACGCGCTAATTTTTGCCGTGGCAAAAACAGGTTCCGCAACTTCGCGGGCGTTCCACCAGTCGGCGAGGCTACCTTGTGGATCTGTGTCGAGCAGCGCAACCGGGCCTTGGCCACTGATCGCAGCCTGCACGCCAAGATGGCCGGTCAGCGTCGTTTTCCCTACACCACCCTTTTGAGAGGCTAAAACAATAACCTTCATTACGCACCTCCTGTTTTACGTAACCACGCAATGAAGTCAATTATACGCGCCGGTTTAATGGCGTCAATGGGTAAATGCTGTTTTACGTAAATAGTTATTTACGTTTCGCCTTCGCGGTCCTTGCCGTGACGTATGCAACGCCCGCAAGACCTCGACCAAAGGGGGTTGACGCTGAGCCGGTGGGTGATAGCACAAGCCCATTTGCAGGAATGGCGTGGGTGATATGCCAATAGGTCGGAATCACCAAGCCCCTAGTATTGGCGCGCCTTCCAGCGGGTCGTAAGATTTATTTTAATATGTCAAAAAATCGAACGATTCAAGCCGCATTGCCTTCAACCCGTTTGAGCAGTTCGGCGCGCTGCGTGGCCCAGCTCGCATTCGCTTCCTCGTTCGACACCCATTCGGTGTTGGGGTCGTCGGCTTCCTTGAGGGCCACCGCTACTTCTTCTTGGAACCAGTCGATGGTTTTGGGGGGCATAGGGTTCTCCTTGCTTTGCGGAGTTGCGTAAATACTTAGAGACGCCGTGGCGTCATGGCCATTGCTGCGCCGTATGCAGGACCCGTAAAACCACGGCTTGTTGGGGCTTGCCGATAAGCTGATAGACGATGACGTAATGCGGATGCGCCACCAGCTCGCGCGTGCCATCGACGCGGCCGGCGCGGCCCATGCGCGGGCTGTCATCCAGCAAGCGGGCCTGTGCCAACAACAGATCCACCAGCTCGACCGCTGCAACCGGGTTGTCCTGCGCGATATGGCGGGCGATGGCGTGGCGGTCGTCGTCTGCACGCGGCTTCCAGACCGGCATTACCGGGCTTTGCCGGCGCGTTTCAGCAAGCCGGCGCGCTCGATGGCCCACTCGGCTTCGACTTCATCCTGCGGGATGCCGGGGCTGTTGTCGTCCAGCGCGTCCTGCACCTGGGCACGAAACCATTTGTCGTAGCTTGCGGCCTCGTGGGTGGCTTTGAGTGCGGCCGACTTGTCCGGCCGTGTTGCTCGATCCAGGTCGCGTTCCTCGGGTCGCCATTGCGCAACCGAGTACCGCCCGCCTTCCAGCCCGAGATCGCGCACGACCTCGAACGCCTTGGCCGGGTTGCCAAACTCGCGCGCCTTCTTGGACACCGACGTAACCAGCACGACGACGCCGGCACGGGTTTCGAATTCGAGCGCGAACTTGCTGCCGACCGGCCGCAGGTTGGCCGACAGCACGCCGCCAGACGCAGCAGCAGAACGGGCCTGGTCAAGGGTAAAGGTTTTCATGGGCGGAGGGACTATAGGAAGAGACACGAACTATTATAGATTGTGTTCACGCAGCCGGCAATTCGTCGGTTGCGCTTGTCATAACGTCCGTTGTGCGTAGCGGCTGGGGTCGAATTGAAACTCGGTGGCTATACGTTTTCAGCAGCACCCCGCTGCTCTCGAAACGTTCGGAATTGAAACCATGAAAGACCTTGTCATAGTTGTTGCCCTGTTCACCGCCCTGGCCGGCGCATCGCGCATCAAAACCCTGTGGGGTTTAGCAGCTGTGGGTTGGCTGTTGCTCTGGCTGCTCGTCTAACCCCATCGGCTCAACGCCGGGTCACGGTCGCCGCCCAGTGCGCGACCTCCCCGGCGCTGGCCTGTGCGGGCAAGCCCTGTTGCAGGCGGATTGCCTCGATCCGCTTGACCTGGTCCGGTCCCCATGGCGTGTCGGCGGGATGAAACCCAAACGCGGCCGGCATGATCTTCGCCTGCGCCGATTGCAGCAGCGTCAAGGTGCCATATTTCTTCTCGTTCTGGTCGGGGTCGCCGCTGCCCAGCAGCCGGGTGAGGACTTCGTTAATGGCGTCGCTGACCTCGACCAGCTCGCTTTGTGAAAAACTCAATTCAGACATCTGGTTCCCTTTGGTCGGTGTACGTTACGGTACGTTACGTTACGATTGATATGATACGAATCAAAAAAACCCACAAGGATTTTTCTCCCTGCGGGTTCCTTCAAGACCAGCGGTAGTAGGCATTGCGGACCACTCGCCCGAGAAACTGAACGATGATGACGGCCAGCTTCCCCAGCGCCCAGGCCAGCAGCACAGCCTGCACCAGCATCAGCACGATTTGCCAGGCCGATGCCAGAACGACGAACGGCGCATTAAACAAGGCAGCGAATAATTGCATGTTTTTTCCTCTCTCAATTTAGCCGCCTTGCGGCGTGGGTTTGTTAGCGGTTTCGATTCCCCGCTCGCTCTGACTGGCGGGGTCGGAACCGCTAACGACGGCGTCTGGATTGATTGAGAGAGAAGAAAAGGCAAGCGCCCTGTATTGGGTCGGGCCGGCAAAGCACGGCAGGCCTGAAAGCCTCGGTAAGTGACGCCGGGAGAGCCGGTTTGCAGTCCGTGTGCCAGCGGGGTTGGCTGGCGGGGTTGGCTGGCGGACGGGCTGCGGGCTCGCCCCGGCTACAGCAGGGTTAGCGCAATTCGGTTTGAATCTCGCACAACTGCATTATTTCCGCATCGCCCACCCCATCAGCACGCAGGTTGAGATTATCGGCCAGGCTATCCAGCTCCAAGCCCTGTTGAACGAGCAGGCGCCCGAGTAGGACGACTTCGCCTTGCGCTTCGAGCGCGCGCAGCTTGTCGGGCGTGTTCATCGCCCAGCGGTCGAGGATCTGCCAGCCGCGCAGGCAAAACGGCGAGCGTTTGACCGCGCTCAAGGTTGAGGGGGCCACCACACGGGCCGCGATCTGCAAAGGCTGCAACGGATGTTCTAGCATGATCGTGCCCCCTCGATTGCTTCAAGCTCGGCAATCTGTTCTTGTGCATAGCGATACGCTGCCAGCACGATGAACGAGGCCACGTCCATTCCCCCGACCTGGGCTCCCAGTCCAATAACCGCAAGCGTCAAGGGATGAACCCCCACGGAAATTTCCGTCCTACAGGCCATGGCCGTAGTCGTCGTTGTCAACGCTCCATCCCCCGGCCACGGTTGCGGTCGATTTCCGGCACCGTAACTTCCTTGATGCGCCGCTGTTCGTCGGCTTTAATCTCAACTTGCTTGCCGATTGATTGCCCCTTGACCTCGCCTTCGACCATTACGCGCTGCGGCGGGGGTGTCTCGCGCTCGACAATGGTGTGGGCCTTCCCGTCCAGCTCGCGCACACCCACAACCTTGCCCTTGATGTCCTCGTTCGGCTCGGCGTTGCGATGCGGGATGCCTGTTACTTTCTCGCGCTGGAGCAAATAGGCGTTGGTGGCCGGCTGCTTGGCTGCTGCGCCCTCGGCCTCGGCCTGGATGTAACGCTCGGTCGATATGCCACGGCTCGGCATGCCGTCGTAAATCCGCGCCGCGCGGTCTTTATCTGCTTTCTCGCGAGCCTGCTCCGCCGTTTTCTCGCGCTGTCGATCAGCCTGTTCCTGCTTGACCTGCTCACCCACTTTTTCTGCGCGGGCTGCTGCTGCCCGGTCTGCGCGGGCTTCCGGGTTATCGGGAGTCACAGTCACCCGCCCGCCCAGCCCTGCGCCCAATCGGTCCGAGTGGTAGGTGATTTGTGGAGCGCGTTCGCTGTCTTTGTCGGCTTCCCGTTCCTTCTGCTGTTCAGCCTTGGCCCGTTCCTGCTGGGTTTTTTCCTGCTCCGCCTGGTGCTGCATTGCCGGCGCTGAACCACTGCCGGCGAAACCATCGACCTCACGGTCGCTAGGCTTGTCTTCAAGCCCGGATCGCCCGCCGTGGATTATGGATTCCTCGGCCAGCTCGCGTTTGGCCGCCTCCACGCCCGCCTTGGCTTCGCGCACAAGCTGCTCGGCCTCTGCACGTTGGCTTGGGCTGGCCGATTCCAGATTGCGGTAAGCATTGGCCTGAGCTTCCTCACCCCGGCGCACTGCCGCGTTCAATTCATCAATATTCATAACTACACTCCTTGCGTGGAATAAACCGGGAATCCGCCCGGCACGGTTGGCATCATCGCTCGATGCCGGGTTTCCGTGTCGTTGAGCGTGTGCGCTCCTGTTGGATGCGCTGGCGCTCCATTTCCGGGTCGGCAAAGTGGACCTGCAAATTACGTTCTTTTACGACTTCCAGCACACGCTGTTTGAATTCTGGAGAGCCCGTCACGGTAAGCGGCTGGCCAGCGAATTTTTCGCGCGCAACCATTAAGCCCGCGGCCACGGCATCTTTGTCTTTCGACCCATCGGCCTTGAAAGTCAGGCGCGGGCCATGGTCGGTGAACACCTCGCGACGGTCGAGGTGGTAATGCACGTCGCCGGTTCGCCGGTCGAGCTGGGTGGATATGTTGTCCATCACGCGCCTCGGTGGGGTCGGCTCGGTGCGCGGTGCCGGTGCTGGTATCGTCAAGCCATCCTCATTTTCCCGTTTGCGTTCGGCTTCTTCCAGCTCCTTGAGCTTGCGCTTGTCGGCGTAGACAAACCCGCGTAGCTGACTGAGCGCGGCGGGGTCGCCCTGCTCTGCCCGGTCGCCAACCCAATCCCTGTAGCTCTGCGGTTTATTGGCCGG
>JASJPF010000066.1:28883-33810 GCA_031426835.1 Thiobacillus sp. | reverse complement strand
TCATTCGAGCGGACCTGCGCAAAAAGCCGCGCAGGCCGCTCAATTCAAACGTTAGGTAGCTCATGAAACCCCACTTGGTGCTGCTGTCGCTTTGCATATACATCTCTGCCGTCGAGGCCGGCGAATCTATACTTGTTGGAAAGGCTCCCAACGGCTTGGTCTTTGAGTTCAGTGATACCTCACTTCCGCTGACAGAACAGGAAATTGAGACTGGAAAGACTCATGAACATCGTTTCGATTTATATATTCGGAAAGAAATGCTTGGGGTGACAATTGATCCCAAGACCAAGAAATCGAAACGAACAAAATATGTTGAGCCGAAAGCGATAGCCAGCGAGATACCGGCTTCATGCGTATGGCGGTACGAGGAAGGGCAGCTGATCTGTAGCCCTAACGCGCCTCACGGATTAGCTAACGTCCGCTACCAATATAATCGTACCCTCGGTATTGACGGTGGTTTTCGTTGTATCCAAGGCTGCTCAAAGCAAGTACCTAGGCTATTGAAATTTGAAGGTGTGGAAAGTGGTTGCTAAATGTCCGCCACCTAACCCGGCGCTCAACCTCGCTCCCTCCGGTCGCTGGACGCCGCTAAAGCGGCGCCGGTTAGCTCTACGTTGGGCGTCTTAACTCTTATGAACATGCACCTATCCGCACTCGGAATTTCGAGCGAATTGATAACGGCTCGTGGCTTACGCGAATGCGAGGAAGCAACGACACTTGAAGTTGCTGAAGTAGGTGCGGATGGTCGAGATCATTTTCTTGTCCCGTTGGCCGCAGAAGCATGGCACCGCCTCAAGGCGGCGGCGCTCATTGATGGCGTCGATCTATTCATCGTTTCCGCCTTTCGTAGCATCGACCGACAAGCCGAGATAATTCGCCGAAAGCTTGAAACTGGGGTTGCAGTTGAAAATGTTCTTACTGTCTGTGCTCCTCCAGGCTTTAGCGAACATCACACGGGGCGAGCTGTCGATCTCACAACGCTCGATAGTCGTGCGCTCGAAGTCGAGTTTGACCAAACCGCTGCATATGCTTGGCTCACTGAGCACGCTGTCGAATTCGGCTACTATCTTTCTTACCCCAGTGGCAATCCTTTGGGTTATCAATATGAACCGTGGCACTGGTGTTTTAACGACGCCCAACCCGGCGTTCGAGCGGGACTCGCCCAGAAGCGGGCGAGCCCCTCAACTTGACGTTAGACGGTAACTGATGCGTTCTACTTCTACACCTGTAGTTGCAGTCATTCTTGGCTGGATCGTGGTTATAACTATTCCAGCCGCGTTCTTTGTCTTCGGCTGGAAAGATATCGAGCTTAATTGTCAACGTTCCGCTATAAACGCATTGCCCACCTGCACAATTAGCGAATCATTCGCCATGGGGCTATACGCACGGAGTATCAGAGCAAACAACATCACGCACATCGGCTATCGCACAGGAACTGCGAGACAAGCCAGCACAAAAACGGGGTTTGTTAACGTACACCCCAGCACCATGGTTTTTGACACGACGAGCGGCGAAGTCCAGATAGGTCATGTCGCAAGTGCAATCGACAATTCCGCGGAGCGAGAATTGATATTGAAAACGCGCATATTCTTAAACACGCCGAGCGCTATGAACTTCCGGCATGAATCCAGTCTCCACAGTATGTTCGGCTATGTTGGCCTAGTGGGTGTAATAGGTTTGCTATTGATATTTTTTGCTGTGCTGTGGCATCACCTGCGTCGAGCTATTTCATGATGGAATTTGCGTTCATACTCAAGTCTAACCCTGCGTTCGAGAGGGACTGCGCAAAAGCGCGCAGCCCCTCAACTTTACGTTGGGCACCATCAATTACCGCTACCGGAGGAAAAAATCAAAGGGGCCAGGCTCACATTAACTTTGCTATGATGGCACCATGCCCCGCCGCTCCCGCATCCATCTTGATGGCGTCCCCCTGCACATCGTGCAACGGGGGCATAACCGCGAACCCTGCTTCTTTGGTGAAGAAGATTACCAGTCCTATCTTTACTGGCTGGGCGAAGCCCTCAAGAAAGAACACTGCGCGCTGCACGCCTATGCCCTCATGACCAACCACGTCCACCTGCTGGTCACTCCTGACCGGGCGGAATCCATTCCCCGGCTCATCATTGCCCTTGGACGGCGCTACGTGCAATACATCAACACCACCTACCGCCGCAGCGGCACCCTGTGGGACAGTCGATACAAATCCTCATTGATCCAGGCCGAAACCTACCTGCTTGCTTGCCAGCGCTACATCGAACTCAACCCCGTGCGCGCCGCCATGGTGGACGACCCTGCCCACTACCGCTGGACCAGCTATCGGCACAACGCCCTTGGGCAAGCCAATGCGTACCTGACACCCCACCCGCTTTATCTGGCGATAGGGCGGGAAGACACGGAAAGGCAGGCCGCTTATCGTGACCTGTTCCGGTCGCAGCTGGACAGCAAAGCCATCGACGACATCCGGCTGGCGCTCAACCAGAATCAGCCGCTGGGTAATTCACGCTTCTATGCCAGGATCGAAGCCACGACAGGACAAAGGCGGGAAGCCAAGCCGCGCGGCAGGCCGCGTGTGCAACACGATGAATCCCCTGCGCACGACGCGGGGCAGGGGGAGCTGGGGTTGTGATGCCGAATATCAGAGACAATGTGAGCCTGGCCCCTTTTATTTACCCAATCAGCACAACGCTTGAGTACTCGCCTCATGCAGGTGTCCTGCAATATCATTCAATCATCATGACAGATAGCTCAACTGTGTCACGGCAGCTGAAGCCGGGGCTACACTGTACGGGTTTGCATCTACCCTATTCTCGTTAATTCAAGTGAGTACTATTAAGCATGAGAGAAGTTATCGTCACAAAAGAGCCGGTCGAGCTGTACAAAATACTTAAGTTCGAAGGCATGGTGGGCAGCGGTGGCGAGGCCAAAGCAGCCGTCGCGGAGGGCCAGGTGCAGGTTAACGGAAAAGTGGAAACGCAAAAAAGAAAGCAGATTGTGTCGGGGGATGTGATCACATTCGGAACCGAGCAAGTCGTCATCAAACTCAAACGGGATTAGTTGATTTGGCCAGACGGCTTGTCAGCATTGCACTTGCCCAAGCGGGCAAACCTGATGCCTGTGTGGTGAGGATGGCTGACCTTGCACACCCGATCCCTGAACGAGGATAAGCATGCAATTTACCGAGATCATTTCCATTTCCGGATACGCTATCGAGGCCGTTGGGGTGTTGGTCATTCTGGTGGGATCGGGCATTGCGTCGTTCAATTTCATCCGCACGTATCAGCAGGCCGCAGAAGGCGTTGCCTACACAAGCTTTCGACGCGCGCTTGGACGTTCCATCATTCTGGGTCTGGAGTTCCTGATTGCAGGCGACATCATCCGAACCGTGGTGGTGGCAGACACGCTGGAAAATGTGGCCATCCTCGGTTTGATCATATTGATGCGTACGTTTCTGAGCGTGACGCTGCATCTGGAGATTGAAGGACGCTGGCCGTGGCAGTCTGAAAAACACGGCTGAACTCAAAAAGGAGGTTCCATGGCATTTTGGCTAGCACTGTTAAAGGGGGTTCCCTGGGCTGGGGTGATCAGCACGGCGCCCCTGGTTGCCGATGGCGCGAAGCAATTGTGGAAAGCGGTTTCGCGACAGCCACCCTTGCCAGAACCGCTCTCTGAGCAAGCTCACTCACCTCATACCACCGGCTCGACTGCAATAGAGACACTCTCTGCGCGGGTTGTGTCGCTTGAAACCAATGTGAATAATCTTCACGCACAGATGCTCAAATCCTCCGAACTGATCAAGGTGCTTGCCGATCAGAATGCGCTGTTGATCAACCGCGTTGAGACCAACCGGGTTCGCATGCTCTGGCTGATCGGAATTTTCACGGTTACGCTCATCGCAGCGTTGGTCGGCCTGGCCATTGTAATAATTCGTTAATATGGGCGGTGCAACCCATCTGGGTCTTGCCACCCCCCTGCAGTCATTGCTAAGGTCGGGGTTCGCTTACCCCATGCCTGGCGCAGCCCGGAATCAGGAGAAGTAATGAGCCGCATCCTAGCAACATTTGCAATTGCGTTAGCTGTTGCCGGAGCATCCATGGCGATGGCTGAGTCGGCCGGGTTAAAGGTGCAGAAATATCCGGATGTGGTTGATGTCAGGGTGCATGTGCGAAGCGACAGTCGATTCGACTTTGATGCCACGATTTCTTCACCCTACGATACGCCACAACGTTACGCCGATGCTTTTCGCGTCATGAGTACGGAAGGCATTCAGTTTGGCGAACGCCATTTGTTTCATGACCATGCGAACCAGCAACCCTTCACCCGTGATTTATACGGGGTGGCCATTCCAGCCGGGATCAAAACCGTGATCATTCAGGCGCGGGACAAACAATATGGTTACGGGGGAAAGACGCTTCAAGTCACCTTGCCGGGGCGCTAATCCTGGCTTAGGAGACAACGCTGCTGGAATTTCCGGATGCCGGGAGTGACGAGCCAGTCGGCAATCTGATTCGGCTTGTTTATCTGAATATTTTCACACTTTTTTCAACGCAAGGAGAACCCACATGGCAGGCTGGTTTGAACTCAGTAAAAGCAAAGACGATCAATTTCGCTTCGTGCTCAAGGCTGGCAATGCGGAGACCATTCTCACCAGCGAGTTGTACAAGACACGCAGTTCTGCCGAAAACGGCATTGCTTCAGTGCAGAAAAACAGTCCACTCGCCGAACGCTACGAATGCAAGACGGCGTCAAACGGAAAACACTTCTTCAATCTGAAAGCGGCCAACCATCAAATCATCGGCTCGAGCCAGATGTATGCGACCGAAGCATCATGCGAATCGGGAATCGCCAGCGTAAAGGCAAACGGCGCTTCCACCACCATCAAAGACAACACCTAGCCCTTCAGCAGCCCCACACTCAAGCTGGGGCTGCC
>JASJPF010000066.1:0-28783 GCA_031426835.1 Thiobacillus sp. | reverse complement strand
CCCCCTGCTCAGTCTCAATCTTGCATTTGGCCTGGGCACCGCCCTGGGGGATGCGGCCTTGATGCGGAAACATGTTACGTCTACCTGAAACCTTGAATGCCTGGGGCTCGTCGAGCTTCGACGACGTTTTCAAACAGGAAGTGGAAAAGCTCGGTGGCAAACACCTGCCGTTGCAACAAGGTTTGGCGGCATCCAGCCATGTCTCGGTGCGGCCCATTCAGGTCATGATCCTCAACATTGCGGAGGAACCCGAATGCATCCGCGTCAGAGCCGGGATTTTTTATACGGGTGTGATTGCCGGCTGCAATTGCGCGGATGATCCCTCGCCTATCGACGAGCAGAATGAGTATTGCGTGGTTCAGTTTGTCATCGACAAAACAAGCTCAGAATCAATTGTCAGCCTGCTGGCGGACTAATCGGCAACAATTTCCGTACGGCCTGTCAGGGCAACATCAAGCAGAACACGGCACCGTGATCATTGTGCAGGCGAAGTTCGCCGGTGCGGCCCTGATTGTCATGGCTCTGCGCGATCAGCCGGGAAAACTGCAGACCCAGGCCGGTTCCGGTGGCGCGATAAGGCGTGTTTGCCGCCACGCTGGCCAGAATATGCTCCGGATAGCCATCCGAATCATCCTGCACGGTCAAAGCCAGGCCGCCTTCCATCAGGCTCGCTTCGATGCCGATGTGTGAGCGTGCGTAGGTCAGGGAATTATGAATGGCATTGATCAGGGCCATCTCGATCAGGTTGCGGTCAAAAAACCAGATTGCCGGCGCATTCGGCGCTATCGCGGTTTCGACCCGGATGCGGCCACGCGACAGGGATTCCGCTCGCGCCTTGATTACCTCAAGCAGATCGTGCGGCGAATAGGCATCGATGTTGGGCCGAATCTGCTGGTTGGACGCCTTGTAAATCAGGAGCGCCTGCTGCAGTCTGTCGACAACTTCCTCGCACAGCAGCCTTGCCGAGTCGACCGGCTCGTCGTGTGCCGGTTCGCCCAACACCGGAATGCTGTCGATCGTCATCGACAGCAAGCCCAGATTGTTCTTCAGTTCATGGATCAGCGCCGCATAGAAATCGCTGCCTTCGAATTTCATGGTGAACTCGCCCGGTTGACGCCAAAGCGGGCTTCGACTTCCTTGAGTTGCAGGCGCAGGCCGGAAAGACGCGCATGGCCGGGTGCCTGGCGCTCGGCTTCGGCAAGATGGCCGCGTGCGGCCGCGATCATGGCCTCGTCCATCCCGACCTGATCGATGTATTTGAGGATCACCCATACGGCGTTCATCATGATGCGCGGGTTGTAGGGCGCTTCGCTGCAGGCCGTCGTCAGCTTTTCAACGGCGGTCTTGAAGTCGCCGCGCTGCGCCAGCACTACGCCTTCGTTGTTGAGTTTGCGTACGCCGGAGGTGGCCGAGGCCAATACGCCCGCGCCGGCATCGCTCCGCCCGGCCTCATCGTAGATTTTGCGTGCCTTGTCCAGCAAGGCCTCGCTATCGTGCGCATTTTTCGCCACCTCCGCAACGAGGCCATCGGCTTCGTCGAGACGGCCGCCGGCCATGCAGGCACCGGCCATATCCAGCATCATCTGCGCATCCCCGCGTGTTCCGGCAGCGCGTAATCCCGTGGCGGTATCCAGCGCTTTGGCGGCTTCATCCAGTTTTCCGGCCCGGGTATGCGCTATGCTTTGGGTAACGGCCGTCACCAGCTTGCCTTCCGGGCTCGACTGCAAGGTGCTTTTGTTCTTTCGCAGCGTGGTTTCTACGCCTTCCATATCCCCCTGCTCCAACTGCACCCGGCAAAGATTGCCGTAATCGGACGGGGTGATGAATATGGAGTGGCGACCCTTTTCCAGTGCATTGGAAAATGCCGTGCGTGCGGTATCGAGATCCCCGTTGGCGTGAGCAAGCTCACCCAGTTTCTGCTGGCGGCGCACGGTTTTTCCGGATATGGCCACCCCTTGCTCCAGCGCAAGCTGGGCACCGGCATTATCCTTTTTCGACACACAGACATCCGACAGCAGATCATAAGCGGCAACCATCTCCGGCGCCTTTTCCAGCATGTCGCGCAATTCTTCCTCTGCGGCCTCGTCTTTTTTCTGCAGATGCAATGAACGAGCCAGCCCCAAACGCGCCCAGGGGATGGCGCGCATTTTGATCACCTCTTGATAAAGCGCCTCGGCTTCCTCGAAGCGCCCCAGGGTGACGAGCAGCTCGCCCTTGAAGCGCATGGCATCCACCAGATATTTCGGTTTGCTGCGGATGAGCTCATCGCAAGCCGAAATGGACGCGTCCAGATCATGGGCATGAAAGTGGCGATAGACGGTGCGGAATGCCCGCTTGCGCAACAAAATGCCTTCCAGCCGGCCATGCAGCTGTTCCGCGCTAAACGGCTTGATCATGTAGTCGTCCGGCGCCAGCTCGGCCGTTGCAGCCACTTTTTCGTAGAAGGACTCGGCCGTCACCATGATGAAGACCGTTTCGATGGAAATGAGGTTGCTGTGGCGCAATTCTTCCAGCAGCTGCTGGCCATCACGCCCTTCACCCAGATTGAAATCGCACAGAATGAAGTCGTAATGCTTGCTTTTGACCTGGAAAAGCGCCTCTGCGGCATTCGCCACCAGTTGCACCTTGGTTACGCCGAAATTCGACAGCGTCAGCCGCAGCGCACTGCGAATGCCGGGATAATCGTCCACCACCAAACCCCGCAAAGCAGCATAGTCAATGCTGTCGACGTTGCTTTGGATAAAGGGCAGGCTCACGCTTGCGCTGCTCTGAGAGGGGCGTAGGTCCGGATCACCGTTAGTTCACTTCATTAGATTCAATAAAGGAAATATCGGCCTATTCCGGATTATCTGAACCTTGCGTCGTCCAAGTTCCGCAAGCTGGCAGCAATCAACCGGGCAAGGGGCGGCTGATTTCCAATTCTTCCCCGAATGGCTGGCTTGGGTACTCAAACGCCACCGGACCGTCGGGCTTGGCATCGACAAACTGACGGACAAACGGGTCGGTTGAGTCGACCAGTTCAGCCGTATTGCCCTCAGCCACCACCATGCCATCGTGTATGAAATAGGCATAGTCGGCGACCTTGAGCGATTCCGATACATCGTACGTCACCACAATCGAGGTCAGTCCGAGCGCATCATTGAGGCGCCGGATCAAGCTGGCAATAGTCGTAAGCGAGATCGGGTCAAGACCCGCAAAAGGCTCGTCGTACATGATCAGCATGGGATCGAGCGCAATCGCACGGGCCAGTGCCACACGCCGCTCCATGCCGCCTGAAAGCTCACTGGTGCGCATTGCATGCGCCCCGCGCAACCCCACGGCGTGGAGCTTCATCAAGACCAGGTCATGAATGACTTCTTCCGGCAGGTCGGTGTGCTCGCGCATCGGGTAAGCAATGTTTTCAAATACCGATAGATCGCTGAACAATCCGCTGACCTGAAACATCATCCCCATCTTGCGACGGATAGTGTAAAGATCGGTGTTGTTCAGCTCATGCACCACCTGACCATCAAAGGTCACGCTGCCTTGCGACGGCTTGAGCTGCCCGCCAAGATGGCGCAATAGCGTGGTCTTGCCGCACCCGCTCACACCCAGTATGGCCACCAGCTTGCCCCGTGGAATGCTGAGATTGATGCCTTTGAGTACGGCATTGTCCTCGTACGAAAAATGCAGGTCGCTGACTTCGATGAGGTTTTGAGTGGGGGGTGACATGGTTTGTTTTTTGATTTCAGCAGGAATTATTCAAGCCGGCATCATCGACCTAAACAGCCGACAACAAGGCCTCGGGTGCCTCCAGCGCAGCCTTGACCGCAACCAGAAACTGCACCGCATCGCGCCCATCAATCAGGCGGTGGTCATAGGTAAGGGCAAGATACATCATGGGCCGGATAACCACCTGGCCATTCTCGGCGATGGGCCGCTCCTGAATGGTGTGCATGCCGAGGATGGCGGACTGCGGCGGATTGAGGATCGGCGTGGAAAGCAGTGATCCGAATACGCCGCCATTGGTAATGGAAAATGTGCCGCCCGACAGATCATCAAGCGTGAGCTTGGCGTCTCGCGCACGCACGCCGAAATCCGCAATGCCCGCTTCGATCTGTGCTGACGACAAGGTCTGTGCGCGACGCAGGATCGGCACCACCAGCCCGCGCGGGCTGGAAATGGCGATCCCTATGTCGACATCGGCCGGCCAGACAATGTCGGTGCCATCGATGGATGCGTTAACAATCGGAAACTGCTGCAGCGCCTGACATACGGCACGCACGAAGAACGACATGTAGCCCAGCTTGACGCCATGCTTGATTTCGAACTCGCCCTTGAAGCGTTGGCGCAGGTCAATGACGGCAGCCATGTTCACTTCATTAAAAGTGGTGAGCATGGCTGCCGTGTGCTGCGCGGCGACCAGACGTTCGGCCACGCGAGTTCGCAGCCGGGACATCGGTTCGCGACGGACTTCGCCCGGCGTGGCCGTGGTTTCAGGTGCGGATTTCAGCGGCAGCGGCACGCTCGACTTTGCAGCCGGCACATCGGCTTGCACGTTAACGGGCGCTGCGGTGACTGCCTTTTCAGTTGCGGCTGTTTCGACTACAGCCGCGGGCTCATCTATGGACGGTATCGTGAGCGATGGCGGCTTCGGAACCGTCGTCGCAGTCTGCTCATCCGTCTCGATCACCGCCACCACCTCATCGGCCTTGACGACGGCCCCTTCGGCCTGGCGCAACTCGATCAGCCTGCCGGATGCGGGCGACGGGATTTCCAGAATTACCTTGTCGGTTTCCAGGTCCACCAGGGTTTCATCTCGAGCGACCTGATCGCCGATCTGCTTGCGCCAGGGCAGCAAGGTGCCGCTTGAAACAGAATCGGACAAGGTAGGGACACGCACATCAATCTTCATATGGGGTCTCCAGCGCATCTTTCAGCAGGGCTTCGAGTTCGGCCCGGTGGCGCGAAACGTAACCCGAGGCGGGCGCAGCGGCGGCAGGCCGGCCGGCATAATGAAAGCTGCGTCCATCCGGGGCACAGTGATTCAGGTGATGCAGGGTCTGAAACCATGCACCCTGGTTCATCGGCTCGTCCTGCGCCCAGACGAATGTTGCGGCTTGCGGGTAAGCGTCCAGAACGGCACGAAACGCCTGTTCGGGGAAGGGATAAAGCTGTTCTATCCGGACCAGGGCAACATCTTTTAGGCCGAGCGTTTCGCGTTGGGCCTCGAGGTCGAACCACACCCGCCCGCTGCACGCCACAACCCGCCTGGCTTGCCGCGGTTTTCGCACATCGTCAATGACCGGCATGAAAGCCCCATTGGACAAGTCTTCGAGGGTTGAGGTCGAGGCCGGATGCCGCAACAGTGCTTTCGGACTCATGATCACCAGCGGCTTTCTGATCGGCCGTACGATTTGCCGCCGCAACAGATGGAACATCTGGGCGGGCAAGGTGGGCACGCAAACCTGGATGTTGTCCTGCGCGCACAGCTGCAGAAAGCGTTCGAGACGGGCAGAGGAATGTTCCGGCCCCTGCCCTTCCAGCGCATGCGGCAACAGCAGGGTGAGACCGCACATCCGCCCCCATTTGGCTTCGCCGCTGCTGATGAACTGGTCGATCACGACCTGCGCGCCGTTGGCAAAGTCGCCAAACTGCGCCTCCCACACCACCAGCGTTTCCGGATCGGCGGTGGCGTAACCGTATTCAAATGCCAGCACCGCCACTTCTGACAGCAGCGAATCGATAATGGTGAAATCGCCCTGCCGGTCGTGGATATGCTCCAGCGGGATATACACGCCGCTTTGCCGGCGCTCGCGCTTCTGATCGTGCCACACGGCATGGCGGTGAAAGAAGGTGCCGCGTGCCGAGTCCTGTCCTGACACCCGCACATTGACGCCCTTGTCGAGCAGGCTGGCATAGGCCAGGTGCTCGGCGTATCCCCAGTCCACCCGCAGTTCGCCCGCGCGCATTTTGCGGCGGTCATCCAGCACTTTCTGCACCCGCGAATGCAGCTCGATGTCCTGTTGCAGCGTGGTGATGCGCTCGCCTAGATAATCGAGGCGCTTGGCCGGTACCGCTGTTGGCACGTCACCCTCTGCGTGATTGCTTTTGAATTCATCCCAGTTGGTGCCGAACGTTTGCTTGAAATCGGACAGTGCAGGCGAACTCAGCAACTCGCCGTGTTCCAGTTTCTCGCGACACAGGTCAACCATGTCGTCCGTCTGGAGCTGCGTCAGCACCCCTTCGTCCACCAGCCGTTGTGCGTACAGAACACGCGTACTCGGATGCGACTGGATGCGCCGATACATCATGGGTTGCGTGGCGAGGGGTTCGTCCTGTTCGTTGTGACCATGGCGGCGATAGCACACCAGATCGATGAAACAACTGCGATGAAAGGTGTAGCGGAAATCAACCGCGGTTTGCACCGCAAAGGCCACAGCTTCCGGATCATCTCCGTTGACGTGCAGCACCGGTGCTTCGACCATTTTTGCGACATCGGTGCAATACAGCGTCGAGCGCACGTCGCGCGGATCGGACGTGGTGAAACCAATCTGATTGTTGATGACGATATGAATGGCGCCGCCATTGCGAAAGCCGCGCGTCTGCGACATATTGAGGCTTTCCATCACCACCCCCTGTCCCGACAGCGCGGCGTCGCCGTGCAGGATCACCGGCACCACTTCATAACCCAGCACGTCACCGCGTCGGTCCTGCCGCGCGCGAACCGAACCGCGTACGACCGGGTGAACAATTTCGAGATGTGAAGGATTGAATGCCAGCGCCAGATGGATCGGGCCGTACGACGTGGCAATGTCGGTGGAAAAGCCCTGGTGATATTTGACGTCACCCGACAAGGGCGAACCCGCGTCGCCATTTTTGGGTTCTTCGTAAAGACTGTCCAGCGACCGCCCCATGATATTGGCCAGCACGTTGATGCGGCCGCGATGGGCCATGCCCATCACGACTTCCTTGGCGCCATGGCGAGCACAGCGTTCGATCACCAGATCGAGCAAGGGAATCAGGCTCTCGCCGCCTTCGAGTGAAAAACGCTTTTGTCCGACGTGTCGGGTCTGCAGAAACTTTTCCAGCGTCTCCGCATCGGTCAGCCGTTTCAACAGTTTTGTCTTGAGCGAAGCCGTGACGCCAAACCGGCCTTGCGCGCTTTCGATGCGTTCCTGCAACCAGCGCTTGCGTGCCACATCGGCGATATGCATGAACTCGGCGCCGACATGGCCGCAATACGCGCCTTTCAAGCGCCGCAAAATATCGGTCAGGCTGGCACGCCCGACGCCAAACAGTGAGCCGGTTTCAAATTCGCGGGATAAATCGGCTTCCGTCAGGCCATAGTGGGCCGGATCAAGTTCAGGGATGGGCGGTGATTCAAAGCGATGTAGCGGGTCGAGGTCGGCTTGCCCGACGCCCATGTAACGGTAAGCGTTGATCAGACGCAATACGGCAACCTGTGCGACATCCGAGTCTGCCGATGCGCCCGGCAAGGGCTGCGCCAGCCAGGGCGCGAGTGCATCATCGCCGAACTGTTCCAGATACGCGGCATTGCCGGCATACAGCGGCGAGGTCAGGTGCCAGTCAGGTGCGCTCATAGGCCTGAAACCGGGTAGGTCATGCGCTTATGCGCCGCGCAGATCCAGCGGGACAAACTCACGCCGCGCCGCGCCGGTGTAGAACTGGCGCGGACGCCCGATTTTGTGGGCAGGATCGGACAGCATTTCGTGCCACTGCGCCACCCACCCTGCGGTGCGGGCGACCGCAAACATCGCGGTGAACATGCTGGGCGGGATGCCCATCGCGCGAAAAATAATCCCGGAATAAAAGTCGACGTTGGGATAGAGCTTGCGGCTGATGAAATACTCGTCTTCCATCGCGATGCGTTCGAGCTCCATCGCCATTTTGAACTGCGGATCGTCGCGCAGGTCGAGCGCATCGAGCACTTCGTAACAGGTTTCGCGGATGATGCGCGCGCGCGGATCCATGTTTTTGTAAACACGGTGACCGAAGCCCATCAGGCGAAAGCCGCTGGTTTTGTCCTTGGCGCGCTTGATGAATTCTGGAATGCGCGAAATGTCGCCCATTTCGTCGAGCATTTTCAGCACGGCCTCGTTGGCGCCGCCGTGCAGCGGCCCCCACAATGAAGCCATGCCACCGGCAATGCTGGCGTAGGGGTTGGCACCACTGGAACCCGCCAGCCGCACGGTGGAGGTCGAAGCGTTCTGCTCGTGGTCGGCGTGCAGGATGAAAATGCGGTCGAGCGCACGCGCCAGCACCGGATTGGGCTCATACGGTTCGCACGGCGTCGAAAACATCATGTGCAGAAAATTTTCGGCATAGGACAGGCGATTCTGCGGATAAACGAAAGGCTGGCCTTCGTTGTATTTATACGACCAGGCCGCCACCGTCGGCACCTTGGCGATGAGCCGGTGCGCCACGATTTCGCGCTGGCGCGGGTCGAAAGTGTTTTTGTCGTCGTGATAAAACGCCGACATCGCACCGGTGACGCTGATCATTACCGCCATCGGATGCGCATCGCGCCGGAAACCACGGAACACGTTTTCCATCTGGTCGTGCAGCATGGAATGGTGACGGATCGAATGCTCAAACGCCGCTTTCTGATCTGCTGTCGGCAATTCGCCGTGCAGCAGCAGATAACACACTTCCATGTAGTCAGACTGGTAGGCCAGCTCTTCGATCGGATAGCCGCGGTAGTAGAGCAGGCCTTCGTCGCCGTCGATGTAGGTGATGGCGGAATTGCAGCTGGATGTGGCGGTAAAACCTGGGTCGTGGGTGAAATAGCCCTGCGCACCCAGCGTGCGGATGTCAATCACCGGCTTGCCATAGGTGCCCTGCTCTATCGGCAGTTCAATCGAAGGACTGCCGTCGCTGAAGGTAAGGGTGACGGTTTTTTTCATGGTGATTCCAAAAGTGATGCTGCTCGATAGTGTTGCAGTCGTTGAACCAGCGCTTCAAGATCCGGATCGCCCGCTGGCAGCCGGCCTTGTAACCGATCCATGATCTCCATGTCAGCCAGGGCCAGCAAACGCTCCAGCGCAACGACCTCGTTAGCGGGAAGTGTAACGCGGTGCGTGTCCCAAAATCCACCCAGCCAGAGGTCGAGTTCGAGCAGTCCGCGACGACAGCGCCAGCCGATGGGATCAGACACGGCGCTTCACCAGCAAGGATTTGATGCGCCCAATTGCCGCCGTGGGATTTAATCCCTTGGGGCAGGCATCAACACAATTCATCACGCCATGACAACGATACAAGCGGTACGGGTCTTCCAGATTGTCGAGCCGTTCACCCAGCGCCTCGTCGCGACTGTCGGCGATGAAGCGATACGCCTGCAGCAAACCCGCCGGCCCGACGAACTTGTCCGGGTTCCACCAGAACGACGGACACGAAGTGGTGCAACAGGCACACAGAATGCATTCATACGCGCCATCGAGCAACGCGCGATCTTCCGGGCTTTGCAGCCGTTCGGCCTCGGGCTCGGGTTCATCGTTGATGAGCCAGGGTTTGATCGAGCGGTATTGCTTGATGAAAGGCTCCATGTCCACGATCAGATCGCGAATCACCGGCAAGCCCGGCAGCGGTCGAACTTCAATCGGCTGCTTCAATTCGGACAAGGGCGTGATGCATGCCAGCCGGTTCTTGCCGTTTACATTCACCGCATCCGATCCGCACACGCCTTCACGGCAGGAGCGACGCAAACTCAGCGTTTCATCCTGCGCCTTGATGGCGATCAAGGCGTCGAGCAGCATGTTTCCGGCTGGCTCGATGTCGAGTTCGACGTCCTGCATGTAGGGCTTTTTGTCGGATTCGGGATCGTAGCGGTAGAGGCGGAATTTCATGTGGCCCCCTTTGGTGATTTGAATAGTCGCGGGATGGCTGAGGCTTCGCTTTTCGCCTGCGGGCGAGTTACTTTCTTTTGCTTCGCCAAAAGAAAGTAACCAAAGAAAAGGCGACCCCTGGCGTGTCGGCCTTCGGCTTCCCTGCGATGCTCGCCAACAGGGGCGGGGCAGGAACTCGCCCTGGCAGGGCACACAAAACGTGCCCTGCTGCGGAGCTCAAACACCCGGCCCCTCTTGTCCCCAGCCGGCTGCGCTTCTCGGCGACACACAAGGGGCTCCATAGCGGGCGCCAGCGCTGGGCGACCGGGCAGCTTTAAGCGATAGCGGTTCAGGGGTTTGTTCCCCTTCAGCGCTGCCGATTTGGCGCGTGCGGGCGGGAAGAGAGCGGAACCGTGTCCGAGTTCCGCAGTGGGGCGCGTTTTGTGCGCCCCGCCAGGGCGAGTTGGTGGAGCGCCTGCCCGCGCGCGCCAAATCGGGAACCCGCAGGGCAGCGATGTGGGGTCGCCTTTTCTTTGGTTACTTTCTCTTGGCGAAGCAAAAGAAAGTAACTCGCCCACAGGCGAAAAGCGAAGCCGCGGCGAAACCGAAAGCTGACGAATACCACCAACCATCAATACACCCGCTCCTTCGGCCGGATCGACTCCACCGTCAGCGGTTTCAGCCGAACCGGCTTGGTATCCAGCTGATCCCCTTGCAGCGAATACAGCGTGTGCTTGAGCCATTGTTCGTCGTCCCGCTTGGGGAAATCCTCCCGCGTATGCGCGCCGCGACTCTCGGTGCGATTGATCGCCGACACCAGGGTTGCCCGCGCCACACCCATCATGTTTTCCAGTTCCAACGCCTCGATGCGGGCAGTGTTGAATACCCGACTTTTATCCTGCAGCCCGGCATGCGCCAAACGCGCTTCCAGTTCATCCAGTTTGGCCAGGCCTTCGCGCAATAACGGATCGGTGCGGAACACGCCGGCATGCTTTTGCATCATGCGTCGCAAGTCATCGCTGATCGCGGCCACCCGTTCGCTACCGGGTTGCTCCCAACGCTGCAGCCGCGCCAGGCTGGGGGCGCTTGCGTCCTCTGGCAGGGTGCGCGGATACGGGTTGTCGCGCAAATATTCCTGCATGTGCTTGCCGGCGGCGTGGCCGAATACCAGCAGATCCAGCAGCGAGTTGCCGCCGAGACGATTGGCGCCATGCACCGAGACGCAGGCGCATTCACCCACGGCATAGAGTCCGGGTACGGGTTCTTCGGGGCCAAAGCGCGCCGGCGCCACCACCTGACCATGCAGGTTGGTGGGGATGCCGCCCATCATGTAGTGCGCTGTAGGAGCCACGGGTATCGGCGCTTTGGCCGGATCGACACCGGCGAAGCGTACCGACAGGTCGCGGATGCCGGGGAGTTTTTCGGCAATGAAGGCTTCGCCGAGGTGATCAAGCTTGATGTCCACATAGTCGCCGTTCGGTCCACAGCCACGGCCTTCGGCAATTTCAATGGCGATGGCACGGGCAACCACATCGCGTCCGGCAAGGTCTTTTGCATGAGGCGCATAACGCTCCATGAAGCGTTCGCCGTTCTTGTTCAGCAGATACCCTCCTTCGCCGCGCACGCCTTCGGTGATCAAACACCCCACGCCCGCAATACCGGTGGGATGAAACTGCCAGAATTCCATGTCCTGCAACGGCAGCCCGGCACGCAATACCATGCCGAGGCCATCGCCGGTATTGATCATGGCATTGCTGCTATTCCAGAATACCCGCCCTGCACCGCCGGTGGCCAGCAAGGTCGTGCGCGCTTCGATCAAAAGGGATTCACCGGTCTCGATGCTCATCGCCGTGACGCCCAGGCAATAGCCGTCGGCGTCGCGCACCAGGTCGAGCGCAAAATACTCGTCGAAGAACTGGGTACGGTGTTTGATGTTCTGCTGGTACAAGGTGTGCAGCAAGGCATGGCCGGTGCGATCGGCCGCCGCGCAGGTACGCGTGGCCTGCTCGCCGCCGAAATTTTTCGACTGGCCGCCGAACGGGCGCTGATAAATCTTGCCGTTGTCGAGTCGCGAAAACGGCAAGCCCATGTGCTCAAGTTCATACACTGCGCCGGCGGCTTCGCGACACATGAATTCGATGGCGTCCTGGTCGCCCAGCCAGTCACCGCCCTTGACCGTGTCGTACATGTGCCATTCCCATTTGTCCTCATCGACATTGGCAAGCGCGGCGGTGATGCCACCCTGTGCCGACACCGTGTGCGAACGCGTGGGAAACACCTTGGACACCACGGCTACGGTGTAATCCGAGCGCGCCAGTTGCAACGCTGCGCGCAGGCCGGCACCGCCACCGCCGATAATGAGCGCATCAAACTTGCGCGACTTCATGTTCCGCTCCCTATGCGTGCGCCAAACAAAACCGCCGCCAGCCATACCACGCTGCTGGCCAAAACGACCACGACGGCCAGCATCATGGCCAGCCGCATTGCAACCGGATGGATGTAATCCATGAAAATGTCATGCATCCCCACCCAGGCATGCATGGCCAGCGCGATCGCGCTCAGCATCAGCAACACGCGACTCCATAACGGGGAAAACAGACCTTGCCAACCGGAAAAATCGAGTGGCAAGGCAGCAAGAAAGTAGACGAGCAATACCGGAATAGCCAACGCCAGCAGCAATGCGGTGGCACGCTGCATCAGCCAGTTCCCCGTCCCGGTATGTGAACCCGTTGGCGATTTCATGCGAACACCCTCCAAGCGGCGTACAGCGTAATCAGGGCCGTTGCAAGCAAGACCCCCATGCTGCTGCGCCGCGCTGCATCGCGCTCCACACCCCAATGCACATCGAGTGCCAGGTGCCGCAAGCCAGCCAATGCATGGTGGGTAAATGCCCAGATCAGCAATACCAGAAACAGCTTGCTCAATGGATGCGTCAGCCACGCTGCCATGCGCTGAAAACCCGCTTCATCGGACAATGAAACCGACAATGCCCACACCCCAAGCGGGAAGGCCAGAAACAACAGGGCACCCGATACTCGATGCAGAATCGACACCCAGCCGGCTAGCGGCAAATGAATGCGAAACAAGTTGAGGTAAACGGGGCGTGCGTGGGGTTTCAAGACAGGGTCAGGATTCCGTGTAGGTTTAGCGGCGCTTGGCGGGCGCTTTTTTCGCTGCTTTCGCCACTGCCGGCGGCACCCGCTCAAGCAGACGCGGATCAAACGGCTTGGGCAGTATGTAGTCCGGGCCAAATTTGAGTTTCTTCAGGTTGTAGGCCTTGAGTACGGAAGCCGGCACCCGCTCGCGCGCCAGTTCTGCCAACGCGACCACCGCTGCGATCAACATGGCCTGGGTGATTTCCTTGGCACGGGCATCGAGTGCACCGCGGAAAATGAAGGGGAAACCCAGTACGTTGTTGACCTGATTCGGATAGTCCGAGCGCCCGGTCGCCATGATGAGATCGCTGCGCACGGCTTTGGCTTTTTCCGGCAGGATTTCAGGGTTGGGGTTGGCCAGGGCAAACACCACCGGCTTGTCGGCCATGCTCTTCACCATGGCCGGGCTCACCAGATTGGCGCCCGACACGCCGACAAACACATCTGCACCATCCATCGCCTCGGCCAGCGAGCGCAGCTTGGTTTTGCGCGCAAAAGCTTTCTTGAAGCTGTTGAGATCGGTGCGGTCCTTGTGCACCACGCCTTTGGAATCAACGAAAAGGATGTTGCCCTTTTTTGCCCCCATCGCGACCAGCAGATTCATCGAGGCAATGCCGGCCGCGCCGGCGCCCAGACAAACGATTTTTGCGGTTTCCAGGGCTTTCCCCTGAACGTACAGGGCGTTGATCAACCCGGCGCAAATGATGACCGCGGTACCGTGCTGGTCGTCGTGGAATACCGGGATGTCGAGACTTTTGCGCAGCGCCGCTTCAATTTCAAAGCAGTGCGGCGCAGCGATGTCTTCGAGGTTGATCCCGCCGAACGTGGGGGCGATGGCTTCGACCACCTTGATGAATTCCTGCGGCGTTTTGGCGGACACTTCGATATCGAACACATCGATACCGGCAAACTGCTTGAACAGAACCGCTTTGCCCTCCATCACCGGCTTGGAGGCGAGCGGCCCAAGGTTGCCAAGACCCAGGATGGCGGTGCCATCGGTAATCACCGCGATCAGATTGCCCTTGTTGGTGTAGTCGTAGGCTTTCCTGGGATTTTTGGCGATTTCCAGCACCGGCTGTGCCACACCCGGCGTGTAGGCCAGCGACAAATCAGCTTGGGTGGAACAGGGTTTGGACGATTCCACCGACAGCTTGCCCGGCTTGGGCAGGCGATGGTAATCGAGGGCTTTTTTCTTCAGATCGGCTTGGCTCATAACGACAGATGCAAGAGGGATAAACAAGCCCCATTATCGCGGATTTATCGATGCTGTGCCCTGCCCCGGCCCGGCAAGGCCGAACCCGTGTCGCAAATCATGCTTCGATATTTCAGATTCGCTACACCAGGTCAGCTTTTCCAGATTTTGAGTTGGGCGCGCAGCCGTGCAACCGCTTGTGAATGCAGCTGGCAAACGCGTGATTCAGACACACCCAGCACCACGCCAATTTCCTTCAGGTTCATGTCCTGTTCGTAGTACATGCCCATCATGCTGCGCTCGCGCTCGGGCAGATGGTGGATGGCTGAGACCAGGCTGTCGCGAAAGCCGCCGTCCTCCAGCACGGCAAGCGGATCGTCGCTGCCGTCGACCAGATAGCGCTCCAGAAAACTGGCGCTGTCTTCGTCCGAGAAATCTTCGTAATACAGCAGCTGGGAGCACTTCACATCGCCCAGCATGGACTGGTATTGATCGATGGCCAATCCCATTTCGGCAGAGATTTCCTGATCGGATGGCGGCTTGCCATTGCGTTGTTCCAGCCGGTTAATAGCCGCTTCGATCTGGCGTGACTTTTGACGTACGTGGCGCGGCAACCAGTCTGCTTCACGCAGCTCGTCCAGCATGGAACCGCGGATACGCTGGGTCGCATAGGATTCGAATTGAGCACCCTGGGTGCCGTCGAAGCGGGATATCGCATCCATCAAGCCGATCAGTCCGACCTGAATGAGATCATCCACTTCTACGCTGGCGGGTAGGCGCGCCATCATGTGATACGCAATGCGCTTGACCAGCGGCGCATATTTATTGACTTGCTCGTCAAGTGACGTTTTTTTTCCTGCCATGGTTCGGGTTTTTCCCTTATATACAACGCGTCATTCGATGCGTCTCCTCGTCTGCCATTCTAACGGCAAGCGTCGCAAATGCGCCATCTTCGTGCGCCACGCTGTAAAAAATCTGCGTAAAGGACTGCTCAAGAAAGTGGCAGCATGCAGCCTGTACATGATTGCACGTGGCGGCATCGCCCAACAGACCAATACTCAAGGCGTTGCCTGCCTGAGACAGGGTTTTGAGCATGCCGTACGCACGCTGCATTGAGTCCCCTTCGGCATGAACCTCGATGATCACATGACTTGGCGTGCCGGGGAGCAATGCGAGCTCGGTTCCAATCGGTCCGGCATCGAACACGACACTGTCATAGCCTTGCAGGAAACGCGGCAGGTTGGGGGCATCCACCGTCAATCCGGGTGCGTACCATCCGTCGCCGTAGGCCTGAGGCAGCGTATTCAATTGGTTGCGTTCGAGCTGCTGTTTCCAGTCAAACAGGCTCCGCGGTGACGAATCGGCAAACAGGCGTCCGCGCATATCAACCAACAGGGAAACCTGGCCGAGCTGATGCAGGGCATGCACCAATTGCATCGTGGAAAAGGGGGCTTCAAAAAAACAGTGGATGCAGCTCGCCGGCTGCCGGGCGTTGCGCCGGCGTAAGCCCGCAGCCTGGTCGGCGGGCATTTAGCCTTTATACCCGTTAGGGTACTTTTGCGTCTGATGCGCTTCGCGTTCGGCCTCGACACCTGCAAACAGTGGCCAATCGTCGGCATCCAGCGCATAGGGCGTGGCAAGCAACCCCCCTTTGAGCGCACGGTCGATCAGGTAGGTGGCGTTGGGGGTGTGAAGATCTTCCGGCACCCGCTGACCACCGCTGATATACGCCAATGGCAGGCGATGGCGGATCAGGCTGTCGAGCGCGCCGCCGGGCTGGGGGGCTTCGTCGAGTTTGGTGAGGATGCAGGCGACTGCGCCCTGGCCGAAACGCGTCATCGCCTGCTCGATGGCGGCACCTTGCTGATTGGCCGCGATCACGGCGAAACGCCGCACGCCCAGTGCATCGAGCGCCTGGCCTTCGCGGGTACGCGGGTCAGACGGGGCAAAGCCGGCGGTATCGATCAGCACCAGTTTTTTGGCAGCCAGTTGTGGCAACAGCATCGCCAGCTTTTTCTGGTCATCCACCACATGCAGCGATACGCCCAACAATTCCGCATAGACTGCCAGCTGCGCCGCAGCGCCAATCCGGTAAGCATCGGTCGACACCAGCGCCACCTGATCGGCGCCGTGTGCGTCGACTCCGCGCGTGGCGAGTTTGGCCAGCGTCGTGGTTTTGCCTGAGCCGGTCGAGCCCACCAGGGCATAACGCCCGCCTTTGATCAGCAAATCGGCGGCCCGCGACTGTACCGGCAAATTACGAATCAGCACCTGGCGCAACCAGCGTTGAGCCGCATCGGTGCCGAGTCCGCGCGGCAAACGTGCAGCCAGCGTACGCGCCAGCGAACTGCCGAAGCCCGCCGCAAAAAGGGTTTGCATCATTGCCACCCGCGCCGGATCGCGGCGCTTGGTGGCGCCCCAGGCAAAACCTGCCAACTGGTTTTGCAACATGCCGCGCAGACGACCCAGTTCGGACAGGATGCGCGAACTGGTGGCGGTGTCGGGCGCGTCGTTCGGAACCACGTCTGCCAGATCGCCATACGGACTGGCCAACAGTTCAACCCCTTTGGGATGGGGGCGCGTAGACAACACCACCGCGTCTTCTCCCAGCTCGCGGCGAACGCGGGCCAGCCCTTCGCGCGCATTTGCCGCCACAAATATCCGCACGCTCATGCGCCCTCCTCAAAAGTCATTTCTGTGCTCACCTGCACGACTTTATCGGCGGGCACTTCAGCGTAGGCGATGACGGACAAACGCGGCAGGTTGCGCCGCAGCAATCTCGACAGCACCGCCCGCAAACTGGGTGAGGTCAGCAACACCGCCGGATAGCCTTCACGTTCCTGTTCGGCCAGCGCCTGTTCAGCGGCATCGTTCAAGGCATCCAGCGTAGCCGGCGACAACAGGGCCTCACCCTCATCGCCCATTTCATTCACCAGGCGCGTCTCCACGGCAGCCGACAAGCCAATCACATGCAGCAGGCTGCTGCCTTCAAACAGGCGGTCAACGATATTACGCCCCATGGCTGCACGCACCGACTCCACCAGATCATCAATGATCTGGTTTTTGGGCGCGCGTGCGGCCAGCGTTTCGAACAAAGTCCGGGTATCGCGAATCGACACGTTTTCGGCGATAAGATTCTGCAACACGGCTTGCACACTGGTCAGGGGCAGATGACGTGGCGTCACATCCTCGAGCAGGCCCGGGTGGTTGCGCGTCAAGGTATCCAGCAGTTGCTGGACTTCGGTGCGCCCCAACAGTTCGGGGGCATGCTGGCGGAACACCGCTTCAACCTGGCGTGTGATCAACTCGGCCGCTGTCATCACCACAAAGCCGCGCAACTCGGCTTCTTCTTCGCGCCCTTCTTCAATCCACACCCCCGCCATACCGGTCAGCGGCTCCACCCCCGATGTCCCGTCCAAGCGGCCCAACACATCGCCCATATTGACAGCCAGCACATGACCCGTGAGCAATTCGCCATGCGCCACTTCGACACCCTTGAGCGTGATGCGATAACTATTGGGTTTGAGTTCGAGATTGTCGCGTACCCGGACCAGCGGCACCACCAGACCCATATCGGTCGCAAAGTTGCGGCGCGCTTCGGTAATTCTGGTTAAAGCCGCGCCGCCCTGATTACGGTCAACCAGCGGGATCAAGCGGTAACCGACTTCAAGCGCCAGCACGTCGACCGGGGGAATATCATCCCACGTGACGTCGGCTGGAGCAGGTTCGTCTTCGACGTGTAGCAGCGGCGCTGCGTTGGCCACTGTGCGTTGACGTTGCATCAACCAGAAACCCAGGCCGCCTATCACCGCTGCAATGGTCAGAAAAGCCAGATGCGGCGTCCCCGGAATGACGCCCAACGCGCCCAGTACGGCTGCGGCCACAAACAAGGTCTGTGGCCGGCCAAAAATCTGGGTAGAAAACTCCTGCGACAAATCCTGTTCGCTCGACGCCCGGCTCACCACGATGCCCGCAGCCGTCGAAATGATCAGCGCCGGAATCTGCGTGACCAGACCATCGCCCACCGTCAGCAGCGCATAGCGCCCCAGTGCCTCGGTCAGGCCCAGATCATGCTGGAACAAGCCGACCAGAATGCCGCCAATCAGGTTCACGGCCAGAATGATGATGCCGGCGATGGCATCGCCGCGCACGAACTTGGAAGCGCCGTCCATGGCGCCGTAAAAGTCGGCTTCGCGGCCGATTTCGCTGCGCCGCGTGCGCGCTTCGCTTTCGTTGATAAAGCCCGCATTCAGATCGGCATCCACGGCAAGCTGCTTGCCCGGCATCGAGTCCAGGGTAAAGCGCGCCGCCACTTCGGCAATTCGCCCAGCGCCCTTGGTGATCACGACAAAGTTGATGATGACCAGAATCAGAAACACCACGAAGCCGACGACATAATTGCCGCCGACCAGAAAATTGCCGAAGGACTCGATGACCTTGCCCGCCGCATCCGGCCCGGTGTGCCCTTGCATCAGGATGATGCGGGTGGAAGCCACGTTAAGCGACAACCGCAACAGTGTGGTCAACAGCAACACAGTTGGAAATACCGAAAAATCCAGCGGACGTCGCGCATTCAAACTCACCAGCATCACGATCATCGCCAGTGCGATGTTGAGCGTGAACAGCACATCCAGCATGAAGGTCGGCAGCGGCAGCACCATCATCGCCAGAATCAGCAGCACCAGCAATGGCACTGCCAGCCGGTTGACCGGCATGCCCATCACCATCACACCCTGCGCACTCACCCGATCACCTCGTCAATCCGTTGCCCAACTTTTTGCTGACGACCCTGCATCTGCGCACGCATTTCCGGACTGACTTCAGATTCGCGCGCCTCCGCCAGCACCTCCTGCCAGGTCATCGCATGACGGCGCAAATAGCGCCACCAGCGCCAGCCCGCATCCAGCAAAGCGGCCACGGCCAATGCTGCCGCCAGCGCCAGCACACCGCGCCCCACCCAGGCCACCGAAGCACGCAATGCGTCGTTCAATTCAGCAGCAGCCAGGCTTTGCAGCTCCGGCCAGCCACTTGTCAACGCCCAGCCCACCGCTATGACAGCAAGCGCCAGTTTCAATAATGCGAGCCCGCCATCAAACCAGAAATCAAGCGTAAACAGTCGGCCGACAGATTTAAACGGATTGGCACGCGTGAGATTCACCTGGGAATTATGGGGTGCAAATACCCAGCCCGAGAGCACGACTGGCGCCACCAGCGTCGCAACAAAAATAGCCGCAAGCACCGGTAGCACCGCCCAAAAGGCGGACTGTGCCGATTCAAGAAAAAGGGGAGAAAGTGGTTGTGCGGCATGAATAAACGCCGACTCGATCAGAACCTGCATGGCGCCAAACACCCGGGGAGCAGACCAGCCCAATATGGCCAGCGCTGCCAGCAACACCAGCCAAGCCGACAGTTCGCCAGAACGCGGTACATCACCCGCACTTCGCGCCTGTTGCAGGCGCTGCGGACTTGCTGGTTCAGTACGGGATGGATCAGATTCCTCGGCCATGCTCGCCTCAAATATTGGGGCAGTCTAGCATGAAGCGGCGCGCCTGATTTCACGGGATTCAGTGCGCGAGGGGTATTCCCGTTAGAACCCGCTCAAGTCATTTCGTCGATCCACGCCATCTGGATCGCTTCAAGGATTTTTTCGCCGGAATGCTCGGGGTCGTCTTCAAACTCGGGCAGTTCCATCACCCAGCGATGCAGGTCGGTGAAGCGAATGGTGCGCGGGTCGATTTCGGGGTGCGCTTCGCTGAGTTCGATTGCGATATCGAGAGAATCCGTCCACTTCATATCAATGTCCTTCGCTGACCATGTTGATGGTGTATTTCGGTATTTCGATCACCAGATCGGTATCGGCGACGCGTGCCTGGCACGACAGCCTGGATTGCGGCTCGAGGCCCCAGGCTTTGTCGAGCAGATCGTCTTCTTCTTCGGTGGATTCCTTCAGCGTGTTGAAGCCTTCACGCACGATGACGTGGCAGGTGGTGCAGGCACACGATTTTTCGCACGCGTGTTCGATCTCAACGCCGTTGGCGAGCAGCGTGTCGCAAATGGTGTCGCCAGATTTGGCTTCGATCACGGTGCCTTCGGGGCACAGCTCAACGTGGGGCAATACGATCAGTTGGGGCATAAGGGTCAGGGCTCGTCAGGCAGCTTGAGATTGTTGGCTAGGCAGGGCGGCGAGGACGCCGTCCCAGAATTGTAACCGCGCATTGACCGCTGTTTCGGCAGCAGCCTCGGCTTCGCGCCATTTGGCCGGATCATCGCCACACTGCGAGGCCAGCAAACGCAAGGACAAAGGCGCATGAAAATCCTCGTCCAGATGGACGTGGCGATTCAGGTAATAGTGGAAGCTCGGCGCCTGCGCTTCGGTCACCGCCATGCGCGACAGGAAGGCGCGGAACATCGACGGGATCACATGCTCGCGTCCCAACGCCAGCGCCGCAGCGACGGTGTGCGGTTTGCTGCTGGCGAGGAAATCGAATGTGGTGCGGGTAAAGCTGGCGGACGGCGCAGGAATCAGGCCTGAACCCAATGCCGCATCGATCCCCTGCTCCGCCACGCTCTGTACAAAGCGCGCGGGGGTGTCTGCATTGGCGCCAATCTCGCGCATGGCTTCGAGATAGAGCATGAAGTGGCTGGTATGGCCCTCACGGCCCGGCAGCGCAATGTCGGTTTCCTCTTCCAGCACCAGTTCATTGATGAAGCGCTGCACCGAGGCATCGCCGCCTGGCGTCCACGGCCAGCGCGCAGGGGCGATTTCGTTTTGCAAATATTTGATCAGCGACATGAAGTCCCACACCGAATAGACATGGTGCTGCATGAACACACGCAGGTCGTCCACAGTGGAGACCGCAGCATAGATCGGATGGGCTTCGAGCCGCACCCGCAAGGATTCGATGAAATCGTCGTTCAGCATGGCGGGGGTAGGCATCGCGGCTTTCAGCATGACAGCACTCAACCGAAGGTTTCCAGTTTCTGCCCGGCCATGGCGCGACGCACGTTCTGGTCCATGCGGCGCTGGGCGAATTCCGTGCTCGCAGCGTTCAGCGCTTCGATGCCACGTTTGATGGCCAGGTGGTCGGTGCCGCTCAACAGTGCCTCAAGTGCCACGATGCTGGCCTGTATGGCAACGGTCTCGTCTTTATTCAGCAGGGCGCTGTCAATGGCCATCGCTGCATGCGTTGCCGCGATCAGACCCTGCGCATCGACCACCTGTTCGTTAAGCGCACGGGCGTACATGTCATCCTTGGCGTGGGTGAAGGCATCCTTCAGCATGCGGGTGATTTCATCGTCGCCCAAGCCGTATGAGGGCTTGACCTGGACGCTGGCCTCGACGCCGGCGCTTTGCTCACGCGCCGATACTGACAGCAAGCCGTCGGCATCAACCTGGAAAGTAACCCGAATACGCGCTGCACCGGCCACCATCGGTGGAATACCGCGCAATTCAAATTTCGCCAGCGAACGGCAGTCGGACGCCAGTTCGCGTTCGCCTTGCAGTACATGCACGCTCATCGCGGTCTGGCCGTCCTTGAAGGTGGTGAACTCCTGCGCGCGCGCAGTGGGAATGGTGGTGTTGCGCGGGATGACTTTCTCGGTCAGGCCGCCCATGGTTTCCAGTCCCAGCGATAGCGGAATGACGTCGAGCAGCAGCCAGTCTTCCCCGGCACGATTGCCGGCCAGCACGTCGGCCTGCGTCGCCGCGCCTATCGCCACCACCTTGTCTGGGTTGAGGTTGGTGAGCGGTGTCTGCTTGAAGAATTCCGCCACGGCATGACGCACGCTCGGCATCCGCGTCGAGCCGCCGACCATCACCACGCCTTTAATGTCTTCCACGCTCAAACCAGCATCGCGCAATGCCTTGCGACAAGGCGCCAGCGTCTTGTTGACCAGGGCTGCGGTCAGGGTATTGAAATTGGTCTGGGTGAGCGTTGCGTCCATCATTTCGCCGGTCGACAACACGGCGGTAACACGCACTTCGGTGTGCTCGGTGAGCGCTTCCTTGGCATCGCGTGCCTTGGTCAAAAGCAGCCGCGTGTCGCATGCAGACAAGGGGGCAAAGCGACCCTGTTCGATCATCCAGCAGAAAATGCGCTGGTCGATATCGTCGCCGCCCAGCGAGGAGTTGCCGTTGGTGGCCAGCACCTCGAACACCCCCTTGGACAGCTTGAGTATCGAGATATCAAAAGTGCCGCCACCGAGGTCATACACCGCATAAACGCCTTCGGACGCATTATCGAGGCCATACGCAATGGCCGCCGCAGTCGGTTCATTCAACAAGCGCAGCACGTTGAGGCCAGCCAGTTGCGCGGCATCCTTGGTCGCCTGACGCTGGGCATCATCAAAATACGCCGGCACGGTAATCACCGCCCCCACCAGTTCGCCGCCGAGCGCGGCTTCGGCACGCTGGCGCAATACCTTGAGGATTTCCGCCGAAATTTCGACCGGGCTTTTCACGCCGGCGACAGTCTTCAATTGCACCATGCCCGGCGCATCGACAAAGCGATACGGCAGGCTGGCGCTGTCGTCGATGTCGGCCAGACCACGGCCCATGAACCGCTTCACCGACATGATGGTGTTGTGAGGGTCGGTGTTCTGCGCGGCCTGGGCAGCGTAGCCCACCTCGACATCGCAGTTGGCCTGGTAGCGCACGACAGAAGGCAGCAGCGAATGCCCCGCCTCGTCGTCCAGTACCACCGCAATGCCCGAGCGCACGGTGGCCACCAGCGAATTCGTCGTGCCCAGATCAATGCCCACCGCCAGCCGATGCTGGTGCGGCGCCGTAGACATTCCGGGTTCGGCTATTTGCAGTAGGGCCATCGTTATTTATTCGGCACGTTTACGTTTGAGAAAGCGATCAACATGGGCATTATTCCATTCAAATATGGGCACTCAGTGTGCCGAATTAATAATCAATCCAAACAGCGTGCTAGTGAGGCGAACCAACGTGCCCGGCAACACACGATGCCTTGCACTACAACTGAATAGCGACAACATCATGCCGCCTCACTAGTTTTCCAGTTCTTCGTAGACGTCGCCGACTTCGGCGATGAGTTTGTCCATGAATCGCAGTTGGCGGACAGCTTCTGAAGCCGCCGCAAAATCATGCGCCGTGTCGATCAAGTCGGCGAGTTGCGCCTCAATGCTGCGGTGCGCAACACGCAAGTCGTCGAGAAGCGTATCGAGTGCAGTCACACTTTTAATCGCACGTGCTTCCTCGATAGCTTCACGCCATTCAATCTGCTGCATCAAGAACGCCGGCGCCATTTTAGTGTTGTTGGCATCGAGTGCATCGATCCCCTGCAAGCGCAACAGATAGACCCCGCGATTGACCGGGTGTTTAAGTGTCTGATACGCCTCGTTGGCCTGCGTGGCCCACTGCATGGCCACCCGCTGCTCAGCCTCGGGCTTGGCGGCGAAGCGGTCCGGGTGCACAGTGTGCTGCAATTCGCGATAAGCCGAATCAAGTCGATCCCGGTCCAGCGCATAGGATTGCGGCAGACTGAATAGCTCGAAATGAGTTTGAGTGAAATCCATGATCAGGGCCCGGAAGCCAGAAACCAGGGCTGCGCTTCACGAAAGAAAAACGCGGAGCAGAATCCTCTGCCCCCCAATTCTGGCTGCTGCTATCAGACGTTAAACGATTCGCCGCAACCACACTCGTTCTTGACGTTGGGGTTGTTGAACTTGAAGCCTTCGTTCAGGCCTTCGCGCCCATAATCCAGCTCAGTGCCGTCGATGTAGGCCAGGCTTTTCGGATCAACAAACACGGTCACACCGTGGCTGGAGAACACTTCGTCGCCCTCGGGCACCGCATCGGCAAATTCCAGCTTGTAGGCCATGCCGGAACAGCCGGTGGTGCGCACGCCGAGACGAATGCCGACGCCACCACCGCGCTTGGCGAGGTAGTTGGTGACGTGTTGCGCTGCGCGTTCGGAGAGAGTCACCGCCATGGCTTACACCAGGCCTTTTTTCTGTTTGTAATCGGCAACCGCGGCCTTGATCGCGTCTTCCGCCAGGATCGAACAGTGGATTTTCACCGGTGGCAACGCGAGTTCTTCGGCGATGGCCGTGTTCTTGATTTCCATCGCCTGATCAAGCGTCTTGCCCTTGACCCACTCGGTCACCAGCGAGCTGGATGCAATCGCCGAGCCGCAGCCATAGGTCTTGAACTTCGCGTCTTCGATGAGGCCATCGGCACCCACCTTGATCTGCAGTTTCATCACATCGCCACAGGCAGGCGCACCCACCATGCCGGTGCCCACGCCATCATCGTCCTTGGTGAACGAACCCACATTGCGGGGGTTTTCGTAATGGTCGAGTACTTTTTCGCTATAAGACATAGTGTTCTCCTTTACTTCCGGTTCAGTGTGCAGCCCATTGCACGGTATTCAGATCGACGCCGTCCTTGAACATTTCCCATAGTGGGGACAGTTCACGCAACTTGCCGATTTTCTCGTGCAACAATTTGATAGCGTAGTCGACTTCTTCTTCAGTGGTGAAACGACCGATCGAGAAGCGGATCGAGCTGTGCGCCAGTTCGTCGCTGCGGCCCAGGGCACGCAGCACATAGGACGGCTCAAGGCTGGCCGAGGTACAGGCCGAACCTGACGACACCGCCAGATCCTTGATCGCCATGATCAGCGATTCACCTTCAACAAAGTTGAAGCTGACGTTGAGGTTGTGCGGCACGCGTTGCTCGGAATCGCCATTCAAATGAAGTTCTTCGATATCCTTCAGGCCGTCATACAAACGGTCGCGCAGCATGCGGATGCGTTCGTTTTCAGTCGCCATTTCTTCCTGCGCAATGCGGAAGGCTTCGCCCATTCCGACGATCTGGTGCGGCGCCAGGGTACCCGAACGCATGCCACGCTCATGACCGCCACCGTGCATTTGCGCCACCAGCCGCACACGCGGCTTGCGGCGTACATACAGCGCACCGATACCTTTGGGGCCATACGTCTTGTGTGCAGAAAACGACATCAGATCAACAGGCAGCCTGGAGAGGTCGATCGGCATCTTGCCGGTGGCCTGGGCCGCGTCGACATGGAAAATCACGCCTTTTTCACGGCAAATCTTGCCGATGCTCTCGATGTCCTGGATCACGCCGATTTCGTTATTGACTGCCATCACCGACACCAGCACGGTGTCCGGGCGGATCGCCGCGCGTAGCACGTCGAGATCCAGCAGGCCGTTTTCCTTCACGTCCAGATAGGTCGCTTCAAAGCCCTGACGCTCCATTTCGCGCACGGTGTCGAGCACGGCCTTGTGCTCGGTCTTCACCGTGATGATGTGCTTGCCCTTGGTGCCCGAATAAAAATGTCCCGCACCCTTGATCGCGAGGTTGTTCGATTCAGTCGCACCCGAAGTAAAAACGATTTCCCTGGGGTCGGCGCCGACCAGGGCAGCCACTTGCGCACGCGCCTCTTCAACCGCTTTATCGGCCGTCCAGCCAAAGGGGTGTGAGCGCGAAGCCGGATTGCCGAAATTCTCGGTCAAATAGGGAATCATCTTTGCAGCAACGCGCGGATCAACCGGCGTGGTCGCGGAGTAATCGAAATACAGTGTCTTCATCTTTGTATCCTAGTTGAATCGTTCAAGCGGCCAGCGTCATCTTCGATGCGCGGCGATCCTGCATGACTTTTTCCTTGCACTCGTCCTGCTTGGCCACCAACGAAGCCAGCGTGATATTTTCCAGGTAATCGTAGATATGGGCATTGAGCCCCATCCACAAGTCATGGGTCAGACAGCGGTGCTCGTCGCGGCAGTTTTCCTTGCCTGCGCATTGGGTGGCGTCGATAGGCTCGTCTACGGCACGGATGATGTCCGCCACGCTGACGTCGCCAAGCGCGCGGGCAAGATAATAGCCGCCGCCCGGACCACGCACACTTTCAACCAGCTCGTGGCGACGCAGGCGGCTGAACAGCTGTTCCAGATACGATAGCGAGATGTCCTGACGCTCGCTGATGCCAGCCAGTGTCACCGGATTTTTGCCGCCGCGCAGGGCCAGATCCAGCATGGCCGTGACTGCAAAGCGCCCTTTGGTGGTCAATCTCATGACGTATTCTCCTAGTTTCGCCCGAACTATAAAATTCCCGAGCAATTTGGTCAACTATTACTTACCCTAGCAATTTAGTCAACTATTTTGTTCAAATAGTTCGGGTCAAAATCGTCGGGTTTGTCCTGCCCCGCCGGGATCTCCACGCCCAGTTTCTGCAACTGCGCCAGGATCAAATCCAGCCGGTGGTCGATGTGGGCAGAATGGTCGACCAGACCATGAATCGCCTTGACCACCGGGTCGTTCATGTCGGCCGAAATGGCGTACGCCGAGAACCCAAGCTTTTCCGCTTGCTGGTTGCGCAGCTTTTCGGCTGCGCTGTCGATAATGCGCGCCGGGATACCGACTGCCGTTGCATCATCGGGTACGTCTTTCACCACCACAGCATTGGAACCGACCCGGGCGTTGGCGCCTATGGTGATCGGGCCGAGAATTTTGGCGCCTGCTCCGACTACCACACCACGCATCAGGGTGGGATGGCGCTTGCCCTTGTTCCACGAAGTGCCGCCCAAGGTGACGCCATGATACAGCGTGCAGTCGTCGCCAATTTCGGCCGTTTCGCCCACTACCACGCCCATGCCGTGGTCAATAAAGACGCGCCGGCCGATGGTGGCGCCGGGGTGGATTTCAATTCCGGTCAGCCAGCGGCCAATGTGGGAGATAAAACGTGCCAGCCACTTCAAATCCATGCGCCACAGCTTGTGGGACAGACGGTGTATCACCATGGCATGAAAGCCCGGATACGTGGTGACGACCTCGAACGTCGAGCGCGCCGCGGGATCACGGTCGAACACGACGGCAATGTCTTCCTTGAGTTGGCTGAGCAGGTTCATACGCTGAGGATGCTATTTCCGAGTGATTTAGTCAACTATTCCGGATCGCTGGTCCGTGGCGGGGCTGCGAGCCTTTTGGCCGCTTGCGCGGCGGTCAAAATCCCGCGCAGGATATTCACTTCTTCCTGCGCCAGGCGGGTGCGCGCAAACAGCCAGCGCAATTTCAGCATCAGTTTGCCAGGAGATCCCTTGTTCAGGAATTCAAGATCGATGAGTGTTGTTTCCAGGTGCGCGTAAAACCGCTCGATGTCGTCCAGTCTGGCCGCATCAATTTCGGGTGGCGGCCAGGACGGATGCTGCAGCCAGTTCTGGCGAATTTCATAGCTCAACACCTGCACTGCCGCTGCCAGATTAAGCGAACTGTATTCCGGGTTGGCCGCAATCGTCACCAGCCCCTGACACACGCTCAGCTCCTCGTTCGACAAGCCGCTGGTTTCGTTGCCAAACACCAGGGCAACCGGGCCCGATTGCGCCTCGGTCAGCAAGCGGACCGCCGACTCGGGCGGGGTCAGCACCTCGGTCACAATGTCGCGTCGGCGTGCCGACACGCCGAGCGCCAACGTGGTGCCGGCAAGCGCTTCGTCCAGCGTATTGCACACATGTGCCTGCGTGAGCAGATCGCCGGCACTCGCCGCCATCGCATCGGCCTGGCTATTCGGAAAAAGATAAGGCTCAACGAGATAAAGCTGGGACAGCCCCATCGTCTTCATCGCCCTTGCCGCAGCCCCGATATTGCCGGGGTGGCTGGTACGCGCGAGCACTATTCGAATATTGGAGAGAAGTTTCGGGTCTGGTTGTGTCATACATCAAGTAAAATGGTGAATCGTTCTTTGAATCTATAGCCAGACATCATGCATCCCATGCTCAATACGGCGGTGAAAGCCGCTCGCAAAGCCGGGGCGATCATCAATCGCGCCTCCCTCGATCTCGACCAGCTCACCGTACGGAGCAAGCAGGACCGCGATTATGTAACCGAAGTCGATCAAATGGCCGAGCGCGCCATCATCGAAACCCTGCTCGACGCCTACCCGAACCACGGGATTTTAGCAGAGGAGTCTGGTCAGACTGACGCCAAAAACAACGAAGACTATCAGTGGATCATCGATCCGCTCGACGGCACCACCAACTTCCTGCACGGCTTGCAGCAATACTCGGTTTCCATCGCCCTCAAGCACAAGGGCCAGATCACCCAGGCCGTGGTGTTTGACCCGGCACGCAACGAACTTTTTACCGCCAGCCGCGGCCGCGGCGCCATGTTAAACGACCGCCGCATTCGCGCCAGCAAGCGCAGCAAACTCGCCGAATGTCTGATCGGCACAGGTTTCCCCTACACCGACTTCAGCTTCTCCGAAGCCTATATCAACATGTTCCGCGACATGATGCGCGCCACCTCCGGCCTGCGTCGCCCCGGCTCGGCCGCGCTCGACCTGGCCTACGTCGCCTGCGGCCGCTACGACGGCTTCTGGGAAATGCATCTGAAGCCCTGGGATCTCGCCGCTGGCAGTCTGATCGCACAGGAATCCGGCGCACTGGTCGGCAATTTCATGGGCGATGAGGGTTTTCTGGAATCCGGCAACATCGTCGCCGCCACACCCAAGGTGTTTGCCCAAATGCTGCAAATCCTTGCGCCGCACCTGCCCCCCGAACTGAAAGTTTAACCACCCCGCCAGCCCGTCCATGTCCATTGCCAAGGCGCCTGCCACTGCCCACACGCCGAT
>JASJPF010000065.1:0-14241 GCA_031426835.1 Thiobacillus sp. | reverse complement strand
GGCGCAGTTACAATCACATCAAAACGTCGTTGCACTTCAGGGTTGAATCCGCCGATTCTTTCAGTGTCTGTTTTTGAGAAAACCCAGCTATCGCAAGCCTTCGCAGGTACTACGCACCTCTCAGAACAGACCGACTTTTGTAACCAACTGAATTTGTGCGGTTTTTAACCGGACACTACTGATTTATTGCTTAATCACACTACCAGACCAACTCCCTATGCAGGGAGCAGGGCTTGCAATAATGCACTCAACCTGAGCTTCGAACGGTTGAGTTCGCACCGATAATTGGACGTACTCTACATCCTTTCTGACCGGATTTTCTGGGTCTGTTTCATCCATTCCAGGAGCAGAATAGCGGGTGGTTGTAGACGCATCCACATAAAAAATGCCACCGGAGGGTGGCATTTAAAATCCTGTTCTGCACTCAATCTTTTCTTTTGAAGAGATTCGCCGCGTCGCATTGAGTCCAATTGAACTGCCTGTCGTTTCTCTCACTTTCAATATGAAATCGCAACTCAGGATGAGTCACTCGGGGCAGGCGGTGGCCTGAACAGGCCACCGAACCCCCGCAAGCTCAGCGCGGCCCCATGATTTTGCCTAGCATCTCGCTCGAGGGCGCGCCCTGCAGTTTTTGCAGGATGCCGCTTGCATCCGTGTAGAAGATGGTGGGCGTGGCCGCGGCGCCGAGTTGCTGCATCAGTTTTTGGTTGGCGTCGAGCTGCGCACGGATTTTTTCGGGCATCTGGTTCAGCGGTTTGACACCGCCCTGCGCATGATTTTTTTCATGCTGCGTCAAGGCAGCTTGGGGATTCTTGGCTGCGAGGATGGCTGCGGCCTTGCCTGGGCTGGTGGGCCCGAGGATGGCGACCATGACGTGGCGCAACTGCACCTTACCGGACGTGACCCAGGGGCGGGCGTCATTCCAGAACTTGTTGCAGTAAGGGCAGTTGGGGTCGGTAAAGGTGTAGACGATGCGCGGCGCATTTTTTTCCCCGTCACCGACCCAGGTGCTTTTCTCGAGGTCTTTCCAGACCCGGTCGGTCATCGGTTTGCTGACCAGTTTTTCGAGCGGTTGCTGGCTGAGGTTGGCGCCTTTGCCGTCGATCATGGGGCCGACGATGGCGTATTTTTCGTCGGCGGTGAGGTAAACGGCGATCGGCTGCTGTTCCACTATGCCGGCATAGCCGGTCAGCCCGCCGGGGGCGTCAAACGTGCCGATGACCTCAATCCCCTGCTTTTCCAGTGCCTTGATCGGTGCCGGCCAGTCCTTGGCCTGGGCGGTCAGGGTCAGCACGCCGAACAGCGTGAGCAAGCCGGCCACTACGAGGGATACTTTTTTAATCATGGTGTGTCGTTCCTTTACATTGAAAATTCATTTTGAAAGCGGGGTGGATTAAGTATCGGGGGCTGGAAGAATTGAGGGCTAGTGCGGCCGCAGCTGGCTCAACTTTTTTTCCAGCGTTGCGGCGGTTAGCTCACCAAGGTGAGTGTCGATCAGGCGGCCGCTGCCGTCGTAAAACAGCGTCGCGGGCAGCATGCCCGAGCCGGCAGCGTTGCCGAGTTCGTTGTAACGATCGAGCGTGATGTTGGTGAGGCTAAGCTGGCTTGCGGTTAAATAACGCATCACGGTTGCGCGGTTTTCACCCTGGTTGGCAAAGACAAAGCGCACGCCGCGTTCGCGTTGTTGCGCAGTGGCGAGCACGGGCATTTCTCGCCGGCACGGCGGGCACCATGTCGCCCACAGGTTGACGACCAGTGGCTTGCCGTCGGCCAGCATCGCGAGCGTGGTCGTTTCGCCGTCGAGCAGGGTGACCTGCTTTTCGGACAGCGCGGGATCGTCCATCAGGCGCAGTCCCGCCAGCACCGCCTGCCAGGCCAGTATCCACAGCGCCAGGGTCAGCAGGGTCCGTGTGCGGGGCGAGAAGTTGCGCCAGCGTTGCCGGATTGGGCCCGGTATGGCCGGCTTCACCGTGGGTGGGGATGTCATCGTTCTCGTAATGTGCCCGTTGCGTCGGCGGTCGCGCGCAGCGGTTGCAGCTTACTGGCAAGCGAAGCGGCAGAAAGTTCACCCAGGTGGGTGTCGATTCGGCGTCCCGCAGCGTCATAAAAAAGCGTGGTGGGCAACGCCCCTGAACCCACTTCGCGGCCGAGGCCGGTGTTGGGGTCGAGTACAACATTGGCGAGACCGAGTTGCCCGGCGTCGAGATAGCGCTGGGCCGTTGCAGCATCTTCGCCCTGGTTGACGAAAACGAACGTCACGCCGGTTTCACTCTGCTGCGCGGCGGCGAGCACCGGCATTTCGCGCCGACATGGTGGGCACCAGCTTGCCCACAGATTGACCACCATGGGTTTGCCGCGAGCCAGTTTAGTCAAGCTCGTCGGTTCGCCGGCCAGCGTCGCCAGCGCTGCTGTCGGCAAGGCCGATGGCTCGGTCGTCCGCGTCGCGGCGAAAAACCCGCCCCACACCAGCGCGCCGGCAGCGAGGCCCGCCGCCAAGGGCTTACGGAGCAACGGGCGACGCCAGCCTTGCCATAGTGGGACCAGCACCGCTGCAGCGATCCCGGGCCACAGCATGAATCCGCCATCGCGGATATCGAGTATCGACCACGGTGTCACGCGGTAGATGTCGAACCACGTGGCGACGAACGCAATGCGCGCCACCAGGAAGGCGGCGATCAGCATGTCGCTTAACGTGTTGACAATGCCGATTTGGGTACGGCGCCCGACCCAATGGCCGATGCCTGCTGCAACGACGCCTGCGGCCAGCAGACTGAGCGCGCCAACGGGTAGCGCGAGGGGGCCGATGTTCATCGATAGCACAGTGGGTTATTCCTTGCCTAGGGGAGGTATACGAGCCGTGCAGCGGCATAAAGTTCGCAGATGATACGTTCGACGCGACTTTCTTCACCATCCGGGTCCATCTATAGCAGGGAGCGGACTCAGCCGCAGCGAATCGCGCGATATCGTCATTAATGTAATGACCATGGTCTATGCAGGCGCAGCTGCTTAATGTCGCAGGTGTCAGTCCCACTTCGGTTGCGTGGACGCATGGACACTTTATTTAACCCTGAGCATAAGGCTCGATTAAAATCCTTCTATCTTGAAATCCATATCGCATCTACAACTTGTGTATGCGTCGATTGCGCTGTGGCCGTTGTGGAGCCATGCGGTTGAACTCGACCTGCCACAGCAGCCGGGCACGTTCTGGATGCAGCGCGATTCGTTGCCTGCTTTGAAAGGAGCGCCGGCGTCGAACGTATCAGCTGAAGCGATTCTTTTTTCCAGCCTGGCTGAACTCACCGAGCACGCACTGCGTGAACGCCCCGAGTCGCGAGCCGCTTGGCTGGGTATACAGGCCGAGGCGGCGCGGCTGGATAGTGCTGGCGCCGCCAACTGGCCGACGCTGACAGGGCAGTTCAATTTCACCCGCAACCGCGCGCTCACGAGTTCGGGCGCATCGGTGCCCACGCTGCATCGCTACGGGCCCAGCCTCAGCCTGGCGTATGTAATCTACGATTTTGGCGCGCGCGCCGCCAGCATCGATGCGCAGCGCTACCAACTCATTTCCACTTTGCTGACCGGCAACCGGGTGTTGCAGAACACGATTGCCGAAGTTGAGGCGGCTTACTTTTCGGTGCTGGCAGCGCGCGCACAGGGTTTGGCGCTCACCGAGCAGGAGGGGGCGCTGAAAACCAGCCTGGAGGCAGTCAATGTTCGATTGCAGGGCGGGCTGGCAGCGCGCGCCGACCAGTTGCGTGCGCGAGCGGCACGGGCCGAGGCGACGATTGCGCGTCAATCTACCGAGCGCGATCTGGCCAAGGCCGAGGCCGCGCTGAAACAGGCGGCGGGCATTGCGCAAACCCAGGCCTTGAAACTGGATTGGGAAACCGTGGCGCCGACGGCGCTGGAGGTCAGCACTTTGTTGGCCGATCTGCTGGCCGAGGCCGAGCGGCAGCGTCCCGATCTGCGCGCATTGCAGGCATCCGCCGCCAGTGCGCGCGCCGAAGCCGAGCGTGCCCGCGCGGCGCGCTGGCCGAGTGTGTCGTTGGCCGCCAATACCGGCCGTGCGTTTTTTCTGGAAGACGAACGGACCCCGTCGAGCACCTATAGCGTCGGCGTAAATCTGTCGGTCCCCTTGTTCGACGGCGGTCGGCTGGCGGCGCAAGCGCGCGCGGCGGAACGCGATGCCGAACGACTGCAGGCCGAAGCCAACAGCCAGGCGGGGCAGGTGGCTTTGAACGTGGCCGAGGCATATCACGATGTGCGGTATGCGCAGACGCAGCGCGAGGGCATCAGTATTCAATTTGATAGCGCCAGCGAGTCGGCGCGCGCGGCTGAAGCGCGCTACACCGCAGGGGTGGGCAGTCTGCTCGAGTGGTTGACCGCGCAGGCCGATCTGGCGCGTGCGCGGCAAAGCAGAGCGCAAGCCGACGTCGACTGGCTGTCTGCTTTTTCCCGTTTGAACCACGCGCTGGGCCGTCTGCCCGCCGCATCACCGAAGACGAGTTCGCCATGAAGCTGCGCATCTTTATAGTCATCCTCGTGCTGGCGATCGTCGTCGGCGTGGTCTATCGCATCCAAAACCAGGAGTCGGGCGACGACAAGAAACGCGGCGGCGATCGCGCCATCAGCGTCAAAACCGTGCCGGTGGTGGCGCGGGATTTCCCCCGGGTGATCGACCTGCCCGGCACGCTGGAAGCGGCGCAGCAGGTCGCTATCGTGTCGCAATTGAGCAGCACCGTGCTGCGCCAGCATGTGCAGGAAGGCGATGCAGTACGGGTTGGGCAAATGCTGTTCAGTCTGGATGGGCGCCCGGCGCAGGCACGCATCGCGCAGAGCCAGGCCACCCTGGGCGGCGCCCGCGCTGAAGCCGCCGAAGCGGGAAAGAAGGTGGAACGTCTGAGTCCGCTGATGCAGTCGGGCTACATCAGCCGCCAGGAATTCGATGACGCCAAGTTGGTGTTGGAGTCGGTGCGTGCGCGTGTCGGTACTGCGCGCGCTGAACTGGATGTGGCACAGCTGGATGCCCGCTATGCGCAAATCCGCGCGCCGATTGCCGGGCGGATCGGACGCATCAACGTGCGTGCGGGCAGCCTGGTGCAGGCGGGCGGTGAGCCGCTCACCACGCTGCTGGCGCCCGGTGCGCTCGACGTGCGCGCCAGCATTGCGCAGCAGGACTGGCCGCAACTCGCGGCGGCGCGTGCGCAGGGCAAGGTGATGGCGAACATCGCCTACGCGACCGATGCCAGTTTGCGCGCGCAAGCCGAGCTGGTGTTTGTGGATGCGCAGATCGATCCCACTACCGGAGCGGTGCCGATCAAACTGCGGTTGGTCGGCACGTTGCCCGCGCTGCTGTCGGGTCAGGGCGTGCGCGTGCGCTTGCTGCTGGGGATCGAGCCCAACGCCAAGGTGGTGCCCGAGGCCGCGCTGCAACACGCGCAGGACGGGGCGTACATATACGTCGTGCGCAATGGCAAGGCGGTGGCGCAAACCGTAAAACTGATTCGAAACCTCGATGGTGAACAGGTGGTGGAAGGCGACCTGCGCGCGGGCGAGCCGGTGGTGATCGAAATTCCGCAACGCCTCAAGGATGGCGGTGCGGTCAAACTCGCTGACAAGTCCAAACCGGCTGCGCCTGTGGGAGCGGGTTCGCGCCCATGAACCTGTCGCGGCTGTTCATTCAGCGCCCGGTCGCCACGCTGATGCTGGTGCTGGCGATGGTGCTGTTGGGCGCGATTGCGTATTTCCAGCTGCCGGTGAACGACCTGCCGCAGGTGGATTTTCCCACACTGCGTGTGTCGGCTTCACTGCCGGGCGCCAACCCGGAGACCATGGGCAACACCGTGGCGACGCCGCTGGAGCGGCAGCTGGCGACGGTGGCGGGCATCGAGTCGATGAGTTCGCAGTCGGGCCAGGGCTCGACCAGTATCAATCTTCAATTCGAACTGGGCCGCGACATCGATGCCGCCGCGCAGGATGTACAGACCGCGATTGCGCAGGCGGCGCGCAACCTGCCGCAGGGCATGGACCCGCCACAGCTGCGCAAGTACAACCCTGCCGATTCGCCCATTCTGTATCTGGCGCTGTCGGCCGAACGCCTGCCGCTAACCGAGCTCGATGCCATTGCGGACTCGCGGGTCGCGCAGCGGCTGTCGAGTTTGTCCGGGGTGGCGCAGGTGCTGGTCTATGGCTCGCAGAAATATGCCTTGCGCCTGTATCTCGACCCGGCCAAGTTGCAGCAGCGCGGGCTGACCTTTGCCGACGTCATCACGGCGGTGCAATCGGCCAATGCCAATCTGCCCTCCGGCACCCTCGATGGGGCGACCCGCGCCTACACCGTGAAGTCGCCGGTGGCGCTGAAAGACGCACACGACTTTGGCGAGATCATCGTGGCGTATCACGATGGCATTGCGCTCAAGATGAAAGACCTCGGCCGCGCCGAAAACAGCGTCGAGGATGACAAACGCAAGACCTGGTACAACGGCACCCGCGCCATCGTGCTGGCGGTGCAACGCCAGCCGGGTGCCAACACCGTCGAAGTCGCCGACCGTATTCGCGCGCTCCTGCCGCAGATCGAATCCGAACTGCCGGACGGCGTAAAACTGCAGATCCATTTCGACCGCTCGCTTTTTGTGAAGGCGTCGCTGCATGAGGTGAATTTCACGCTGATGCTGGCGCTGGTGCTGGTCATCCTGGTTATCTTCGCCTTTCTGCATAACCTGCGCGCCACGCTGATCGCCGCACTGGTGTTGCCGAGTTCGCTGCTCGGCACCTTTGCCTTCATGCATCTGGCGGGCTACAGCCTCAACAACTTGTCGTTGATGGCGATCACGCTGGCGATCGGTTTTGTGGTTGACGACGCAGTGGTGGTGATCGAGAACATCGCGCGCCATCTGGATATGGGCAAGAGCCGGATGCAGGCTGCGCTCGACGGTGCGCAGGAAATTGGGTTTACGGTGCTGTCGATGACGATCTCGCTGGCGGCCGTGTTTCTGCCGATCCTGTTCATGGGCGGCATGATCGGTCGGCTGTTTCAGGAATTCGCGGTCAGTATCGGTGTTGCAGTGATTCTGTCCGGCGTGGTGGCGCTGACGCTGACGCCGATGCTCTGCGCGCGGTGGTTGGTACACGAGCCGCGCAACAATCCGCTGTCACGATTTTTCGATCGGGGCTTCAATCGTTTCCGCGATTTTTACGGTGAGACCTTGCGCGCCAGCATGCGACATCGTGGCGCGATGCTGCTGCTGTCGCTGGCGGTGTTGATTGCGATGCTCTGGCTGTCCGGGCAGGTCAAGCAGGGCTTTATTCCACGTGTCGACTCCGGCATGATTTTCGCTGGCATCCAGTATCCGGAAGGCATCCCGTTCGACGAGCTGAGCAAACGTCAGGAGCAGATCGCTGGCATCGTGCAGAAGCACCCGGCTGTCGCGGGTCTGATGTCCAGCGCGGGTCAACGCGGCGGTGGTGTCTCGGGCGCCAACGCCGGGCGGCTGGTGATTCGTCTGGCACCGCGCGAGTCGCGCCCGGGTGCCGATGAAGTGATCGACGAATTGAAGGCGGCCACGCGCAAAATCGGCGGCGTCAATATTTCGTTTCAGAACCCGGCTTCCATCAATGTCGGCTCCTTGATATCGAGTAGCGATTACCAGTTGACGCTGACCTCGGGCGATTTTGAAGCGCTGAAAACGGCAGCAGCTGCGGTGGAAAAACGGCTCGAATCCGTGCCGCTGATCGAGGAAATCAACAGTGATCTGGAGCTGCGTAATCCCGAACTGCGTGTCAGTCTCGATCCCCTCGCGGCGGCGCGTCTCGGCGTGACCTCGCAACAGGTGCAGCAGACCCTGTACAACGCGCTGGGCGGTCGCCGCATCAGCGAGATCTACGGCGCGAGCGACCAGTATGCGGTGAGCATCAAGGTGCTGCCCGAATCCCAGCTGAGTCCTGCGGTAATCGGGCAATTGCCCTTGCGCACCGCATCGGGCGCGCTGACCCGGCTTGATGCGGTTGCTACGGTGGAAGCGGGCGTGGGACCGATCTCGGTGCAGCATTATGGCCAGCAGCCTGCCGTGACCTTGTCGTTCAATCTCGCTGCGGGCGCTTCGCTTGACGCCGCACTGGCAGCGGCCTACGACGCGGCGCGCGAAGTGGTGCCAGCCGAGGTTGCGCTGGAGTTCACCGGTTCCGCACAAAAATACAAGGAATCCACCGTGCAGTTGCCGCTGCTGCTGCTGATTACCATAGTCATCATCTACATGGTGTTGGCCGTGCTGTACGAGCACCTCGGTCATCCGCTCACCATCCTGACCGCGCTTCCGCTGGCAGGCTTTGGCGCGCTGCTGGTGCTGTTGCTGATGGACGAGGAACTCAACATCTTCAGCTTCGTCGGCATCATTCTGCTGGTGGGACTGGTGAAGAAAAACGGCATCATGATGGTCGACTTCGCGCTGACCCGTCAGCGTGCCGGCCTGAGCGCCGAAGACGCCATTGTTGAGGCGTGTCTGGTGCGCTTGCGGCCCATCATGATGACGACCTTTGCCGCAATTTTTGCCACGCTGCCGATTGCCATTGGCTTCGGCGCCGGGAGCGAAGCCCGGCGGCCACTCGGCATTGCGGTTGTGGGCGGCCTGCTGTTCTCGCAGTTTTTGACGCTTTACATCACGCCAACTTTCTACGTCAGCATGGCGCGACTGGAGGCAAGATTGATACGCTGGCGGGCACGCTTTGCCTGATTACATCAGCCAGGCCAGTGCGGCATAGCGCGCCAGCTTGCCTATCGTTACCAGCAGCAAAAATACAGGGACGCCAACGCGCAGCACGCCGGCGACCAGGCACAGCGGGTCGCCCACCACGGGGAGCCAGGCCAGCAGCAGGCTGGGGTAACCAAAGCGATTAAACCAGCGTTCGGCGCGCGCGATGTGGCGGTCGGTTTTTTCACTGCGAGTCTTTACGGCCTTGCGTCCAAACCGCCCCATGCCATAGGTGATGAGACTGCCGAGCACATTGCCGGCGGTGGCGGTTAGTACGCTGGCAAGCGGGTCGGCGCCCTGGTGCAGCCGATACAGCAGCAGCGCTTCGGAGCCACCTGGAAACAGGGTGGACGACAGCAGGGCCGAGCCGAATAGCGTCCAGTCGATCAAGTGATTATTTGCAGTTGCCGAGGCGCTTGGCGCTCAGTTTCTGGCTGAATTCGCTCATGCCTTCCATTGCCGGGACAAAGCGCCCGCTCATCAGGATGTCGTAGCCGGTGGCGTGGTGGGTTCCGTTTGAGCGCCCCACCATGCTGCCGCTGCCGGGCATGACGCAAGCAAAATCATGGCTGACCGTATTGCCGCTTTGTTTGAGGTTGCTGATCTTGCAGTCCTTGCTGTTTTCGCTGCTGGAATAGGCCTTGCCATCGGCGATGTCCTGCGGCGTGATGCAGTGTCGGAACGACGAAACCGGCATTTGCATCGGCATCCCCTTCAGCTCCATTTGTACGGTAATTTCGTACAGGCCGGGCTGCAGGGTGGGTGCCGCTGCGGCGGCGGGGAGGGGGGGCAGAAACAACAGGGCGGCAGTCAGCAAATAACGCATGGCAGGACTCCTGCAGGTGATTAACCGGCAAAGTGTTGCACAGTAAAGGCATGGAAAAAAGCGATTGATCTTATCAATCGGAATTATCAAAACTATCCGTTGGATTGATTCATTGATGATCTCTACGATGGCACCTGTCTTGATTGACACAGGAAATCAACTTAACAGGAGCCCATTATGCAGAACACGAAATCGCCCACCATCCAGAACCTCGAAGCCGCCTTTGCCGGCGAGTCGATGGCCCACATCAAGTATATGTGGTTTGCACGTCAGTGCCGCAAGGCCGGTGACGAAGCGACAGCCAAGGTGTTCGAGGACACCGCGGCACAGGAGATATTGCATGCCTTCGGTCATGCCGAGCTTTTGTTCGCCGAAGAGACCATGACGCCGTCCAAGTGTCTGCAATACGCCATCGAGGGCGAAACCTACGAATACACCGAGATGTATCCCAAGTTCCGCCACGAGGCGATGCAGGAAGGCCATGACGCGGCGGTTGCCGAGATCGATGAGCAGATTGTTGAATCGAAAGAACATGCCGAGATGTTCAAGGGCGTGCTCGAAAAGGCCGCCAAGCGCTTCGCCGCGCTGGCCCGCGTGGAGGAGAAGCACGCCAGGCATTATCAGGCGCAACAAGACGCAATTGCAGCCTGATCAAGTTATTAAACCAAATTGAAACGAGCGAAAGGAAGCATCATGAAAGCATGGCAATGTATTGTTTGCGGGTATGTATACGACGAATCCAAAGGCGATCCCGAGCACGGCATTGCACCCGGCACGCGCTGGGAAGATGTGCCGGAAAACTGGGAGTGCCCGGACTGCGGCGTATCGAAAATGGATTTCGAGATGGTTGAAGTCGCGGCCTGAACTTTCCCAATTCACCGCCGGTGCGTCAAGCGCGTGCCGGCTATTTCAAGGAGTGTTTCATGCATCCCATCGTTATTGTGGGTTCCGGGCTAGCCGGCTACACGCTGCTCAAGGAGATTCGCAAGCGTGACAACACCACGCCGGTCACGCTGGTGACTGCGGACGACGGCGCGTTCTATTCCAAACCCAATCTTTCGAATGCACTGGCGGCGAATAAAACGTCAGAGGATTTGGCGAGCGCCAGCGCTGAAAAAATGGCGACTGACCTGAACGTGACGATCCTGGCGCATACGCGGGTGAATTCGATAAATACGGCCAAGCAGCATGTATGCATTGATGACGGCGAACTGGATTACAGCACCCTGGTGCTTGCGCTGGGGGCCGACCCGATTCCGCATGGACTGAGCGGAGAAGGCGCGGCAGCGGTGCTGGCGGTGAACGATCTGACCGAATACGCGATTTTTCGTGGCGCCATCGGCGGCAAAAAACACATCACGGTACTCGGCGGCGGGCTGATCGGTTGCGAGTTCGCCAATGACCTGGTGCATGCGGGTTTTGCTGTTGACGTGGTGCACCTCGGCGCCTGGCCGCTGGAGCGTCTGCTGCCGGTTGAAGCGGGGCAGCGTCTGGCCGACGGACTGGCCGCACTGGGCGTGACCTGGCATTTCGGACACACTGCCAAGCGGGTTGATTCCGTCGTCAGTGGATATCGGGTCGAGCTGGATAACGGCGAGAAGATCGCGGCCGATGTCGTGCTGTCAGCGATTGGTTTGCTGCCGCGCATTCAGCTGGCGCAGGCGGCGGGCATTCCGGTTGGGCGTGGCATCAAGACCAATCATCTGCTCGAAACCGGGGCGTCGAACGTCTATGCAATGGGAGACTGTGCAGAAGTCGATGGGCTCAACCTGCCTTATGTGATGCCGCTGATGGTGCAGGCCCGCGCGCTGGCCGCCACCCTCGCGGGGACGCCCACTCCGGTGGTCTATCCGCCGATGCCGGTCATGGTCAAAACGCCGGCGCACCCGGTAGCGGTGTTGCCGCCCAAAATCGGCGCAACAGGCGGCTGGAAAGTGGAGTGCAACGACACCGGCATTTGCGCGCTGCATGTGGACGATAACGGCGTGCTGCAGGGTTTTGCGCTCACCGGCAGCGAAACCCGCCGGCGTGCGGCGCTGGTGAAAGACCTCACCGCCTGAGAATTTCCTCGCGGCTTAGCCGGGGCTGTCCGCAATCGACGGCTGCAGCGCGTCGATCAGCGGGCAGCTGACCTTGCCCCGGCTGGCTTGGCAGCGGCCGACCAGTTGCGTCAATGCTGCTTCGATGCGCTGCAGGTCGGCCAGCTTTTCCCGCACCATTTCAAGCTTGTGCTCGGCAATCGCCCGGGCTTCCGAGCAATGCATGCCGTCATCCAGATTCAACAGCTGCGCGATCTCGTCGAGCGTGAAGCCGATGCGTTGCGCCGCCTTGATGAACAGCACGCGTGCCACATCGGCCTGCGCGTAGTGTCGTATGCCGCCCAGTGGCTTGACTGGCTCGGCCAGCAGGCCGCGGCGCTGATAAAAACGGATCGTTTCGACATTGACGCCCGCTTCGCGTGCCAGTTTGGAAATCGTCAACATTTTCGCTTGACTCTGTAGTGGGGTACGGACCTTATGCTACGTCCATCGAGATCATCCGGATAGATCCATGAACATGAAACCCACCCTCTGGGCCAGTGCCGCCGCCGCTATCGGCGCCTCTTTGTGTTGCGTCGCGCCGCTGGTGCTGATTTCACTCGGGCTGGGCGGTGCGTGGATGTCCACGCTCACCGGGCTTGAGCCCTATCGCCCCATATTTGTCGTGCTCACACTGGGCTTGCTCGGGCTGGCGTGGGTCAAGCTGTACCGCCAACCGGTTGCCTGTGAGCCGGGCCGGGCGTGTGCCGATGGCGCGGTGCAGCGGCGTCAGCGTTCAATTTACTGGGTCGTGGCCGCGCTGCTGCTGCTTCTGCTCACTTTTCCCTGGTATGCGTCACTGTTCTATTAAGGAGTCTGTATGAATCAAGCTATCGTGTTGGCGGCGTTGTTGGCCGCATTTTCCAGCCCGCTACTGGCAGCGCAAAAGACCGTGACCCTGGGCGTTCCCGGCATGACCTGCGGTGCCTGCCCAATCACGGTAAAGAAGGCGATATCAAAAGTGAATGGCGTGACGCAGACCGAAGTCGACTTCGACAAGAAGCAGGCCATGGTGACCTATGACGACACCAAGGCCAGCGCGGACCAGATCATGCGCGCCACGGCCAACGCCGGCTATCCGTCGACGATCAAGGACAGTGCGCAATGAGCGAATTCATCCCCGATTCCACCATTACCTGCCCGGAGTGCGGCCACGTCAAAACCGAGACCATGCCCACCGACGCCTGCCAGTGGTTTTATGCGTGTGAGGGGTGTCATGCCGTGCTGAAGCCAAAGCCGGGCGATTGTTGTGTGTACTGCTCATATGGCTCGGTGCCGTGCCCACCAATCCAGGCCAGCGGCAAACCGGGCGCACAATCAGACGGCTGTTGCGCGGCTTGAATTTACACGCTCACACTTAGCAGCTCGGGCAGGGTTCCACCGGCAAGCCGCGCGCAATCCAGCCCGGCCCGGCAGCGCTGCCCACCATGCCTTCCTTGATGTTGTGGACATTGGTGAAGCCGACTTCCTGCATCACCTTCTGGATATGTGTGGTGCGATTGCCGGTGCGGCAGATCAGGCCAATCGGCGCATTGGCGTCGCCCTTCACCTCAACGGCAATCTGACGCAAAAATGCGATCAGCCCATCCGGGTGCTCCATGTTGATGCGCTTGGCATCCCTGGCCACGCCGGTCTGTCTCCATTCTTCGGGACGGCGGATGTCGATCAGCGTCATCTTGCCGGATTCAATCAGGGCAAAGGCTTCGGGCGCCGATACATTGGGGCCGGGTTCGGCCGCGTAGGCGCCGAGCGATAGCACCATCAGTGTGGCGGCGGTTAAAGCGTAGAGGCGCTGCGCAAACATCAAGACTCCAGAAATGAATTGGCTTGCCCCATAGTTTATCGGGCACGCCGAGCGCACCGTTAAATACCTGCATGGTAAGCGCAGCCAACTTGCGCGAGAATGCCACATGGATATCTTTCGCGTTTTTCACCTGCAATGCGCACGGCGCCTGCCCGCGCTACCCGAGTCTCATCCGTGTTCGCGGCTGCATGGCCATTCGTTCAAGGTCGAGCTCACCGTTAGCGGCGACATCGATCCCACGCTCGGCTGGGTACTCGACTTCGCCGACGTCGAAGCCGCCTGGCAACCCATCCACGCTGCGCTCGATCACCGTAACCTCAACGACATTGCCGGGCTGCACAATCCCACCAGTGAAAATCTGGCCGTTTGGCTGTGGCAACAACTCAAACCTGGTTTGCCTGGTTTGTCTCAAGTCAAGGTGATGGAAACGCACGATTCGGGTTGCGTCTATCGGGGGTAGGCCGCACCGAGGGGTAAGTGAGTTTTAGTTTGTTGTTTGGTAAGGGCGGGTGTCGGCCAGAACGGCCATTCAGCTATCCCACAAAGCAGCCATCTGAACGACTGCTTGACTCTGAAACCAGCCGAAGAGCCTACGCCAGCAACTCGGCCAGAAGAGACGGCCGAGGCATGTTCATCGTAAGTCTGTTCAGTGTCGGACAGCGGTCATCCTTAAAGGTGGCGGCTATTTTCAAGCGTTAGAATGCTTACTGTTCAGCCTGTTTTATTCCGAACCTGGCCCTGAGGTTTCCCCACGAATCATGCTGCCATGGCAAGATTGATTGCGGC
>JASJPF010000064.1:0-6439 GCA_031426835.1 Thiobacillus sp. | reverse complement strand
CGGCAAACTGCGCGCGATGTGAACAAGCGGGCGCAGCTCGATATTCAGGGCGGCGATCTGGAAATTGACCGCTCGGTGCTGGAAAAGGTCACCGCGCCGCTGGAGCACTTGCTGCGCAACGCGCTGGCACACGGGGTTGAGACCCCGGAAGCTCGCCGTGCAGCGGGTAAAACCGAATTCGGTGAAATCGTGCTGATCGCGCGCCAGTCCGGTAACGAAATGTTGTTGACGGTGAAAGATGACGGCGCAGGCCTCAACTACACCCGCATCCGCGAAAAAGCCGAGGCCGCCGGATTATTGCTGCCCGGTGTCGAGCCCACTGAAACGCTGCTGGCACAGATGATTTTCGCGGCGGGATTCACAACGGCCGAAACTGTGAGCCAGGTTTCCGGTCGCGGTGTGGGTATGGATGTGGTTAAAAGTGAAATCGCTGCATTGGGTGGGCGCATCGATATTGCCTCGACCGTCGGTACTGGAACCACTTTCAACATCTATTTGCCGCTGACGCTCGCCATGACGCAGGCCGTCATGATTCAGGCGGCCAAGCACGATTACGTGCTGCCGACACCCTTGGTACAGCAGGTGCTTGAACTCAAGCCCGCTGAGCTGGAACAGGCCATGATCAACGGTGTGGTGACGTGGCGGGGCGCAAACTATCCGTTCTCGTATTTGCCGCATTTGCTGGGCGACACCGAGGCGGTGCATGAAGTCCTGCGCTACAACCCGGTAATCCTGCTGCAAAGCGGTGCCAGCCAGGCTGCTGTACTGGTCGACTCGATCGAGGGCACACGCGAAATCGTGGTCAAGAATATTGGCCCGCAGATGGCGCGTATTACCGGTGTGGTGGGCGCAACCGTTCGCGGCGATGGTCGGGTGATTTTGATCATGAACCCGGTGCCCCTGGCATTGCGCTGGGCCAGCATGCCGCGCTCTGCGATGGAACGCAAAGCACCCGCTGAAGCGGTTGAAGTCAGCCTGGCCTTGCAGCCCCCGATGATACTGGTGGTGGATGACTCACTCACGGTACGTAAAATCACCACCCGTCTGCTGACGCGGGAAGGCTTCCGGGTCGATAGCGCGAAAGACGGTGTCGACGCGCTGGAGAAAATGCAAGACCTGATTCCGGACGTGGTGCTGCTTGACGTCGAAATGCCACGCATGGATGGTTTCGAGCTGGCGCGTGTGATGCGCAGCGACGCGCGTCTGAAGTCGGTGCCGATCATCATGATCACCTCGCGTACCGCAGATAAACACCGTAATCACGCGATGGAAATCGGCGTCAACGTCTATCTGGGCAAGCCGTATCAGGAACAGCAGTTGCTTGACAGTATTGCCGGGCAACTCGAGTAGAGCGCAGTCGTTCCGGCGTGATTGCTGGCGTAGTTGAGAAAACGGGCGGATCTCCGCCCGTTTTTTTCGCCTAGCATTTCAAGCTGGCTAAATCGCTGCCTGCGAGGCGGGTGAGGGTTGCATCACCCTTGGCCGCATCCTGGTGAAACGTGGTCATCAGTTGTTGCGCCGCATTCATCCAGTGGGCTTCTGCGGCGGCTACCACTCTGGCCAGCTTCGTCGTGTTGTGGTGCGTCAGCCAGACTTCATACGCTTGGGGCAGGGCTGGAAAAAGTGCACGCCGCAAGCCGGATAGATTAGCCAGATAAAAATGCAATGAACCCAATGCTTCACGTTCGAGGAGGGTTGGCAACGTCACCATGCAGTCGGCCAGGTGGTCACGAACCGCGCGTGCCAATAGCTCAGCATGTTTGGAGCTGAGGCGTCCCAGCATCGTGTTCCAGTCTTCGCCTAGCAGCCGTTCTGCGCGGGCCTCACCTATTTCGTGCAGGATCATCACCTCGCTTTCGGCCGCTTCCATGCGGTCGAGTCCGTTTTCAACACTGCGTTCAAAATCGTAGTACGTAAACGCTCGGCCCAGCGCGGTGTCTTTCTCCTGCCATTGCCATTCCTCGTATTTGTTCCACAGCAGACGCCGTACTGCATCCATGCGCAGGAAGATGGCGCCATCACGCATCGCGGCGGGCGGAGCAATCAGGTCGCGCGCATATTCGCAGCCCGCCACCAGGATCTGCACGCCTTCGCGCATCTCTGCACGTTTGAGTTCGGCCAGCACAAAGTGGGGTTTGCGAAAACGCCCGAGGCCACTGCTGTAAACCAGGCCGAGCGGGAGCAGCGCGCGGTTGACGTCATTGGTTTCGAACGGATCGATATCCGCAGCGCTGAACGGCAAGGGTGCAAACTCTTCTTCTTCCAGGGTATCCCACAGGCTTTCGCGCGCATTCAACCAATCGCCCAGTTCGGCCTTGGGCAGACGTGCGCCGTAGGGGATTTCCATTTCCCAGCGGTAGTACTCGCGCATTTCCAGCAGAAAGGTGCATATCGTCATGTCGCGCGCGTGTCGCGCGTCTGCGATGGTGCAATTCTTCTGCACCGTGTCGATGAGGGCGGAGAGGTTTTCAACCATGTACGGCTCCTGGAAGAAGTTCTACTCTGAAGTGTACAAATAAAAACAGCCCGGCATACGATCTTGCATGGGCTTTAGCCCACAGCAAGTCGGAGTCCCCTTGTGGGACAACCGGGCTGTTTTTATGGGTATTGCCTCGTGCCAGCTCTGCATGGCCAATCGACCAAGCCGCTCAAGCGGCAAGTCGCTGCTTAGTGCCGCCGGGTGGCGCCGAAATAATTGAGGTCGGCGCGCGAACGGCGGCTGAGATCAAATCGAGCCGCCTCAACGCCGCTGAACTGGCCTGCGAGCTGGCCATACTCTTCGGTGGCCCAGGCTTTGTCGTTGAGCGCATCGGCAATGCCTTCGGCCCAGCGCAGCTTGTCAGCCGGTTTGCTTAAGTGGGTGCCGCACTCGACATACCATTTCTTCAGCGTCTCTGCAGGCAGGGCGAAGCTCTTCAGGCGGTCAATGAACTGAATGCAGGCATCGCCATGGGTGCAGGTTGCCGCAGCAGCGGAAAAGTACTCATCTGCCTTGGCGGCGTTGCCCATGCCTGCATATAACTGGCCAATGTGCGTCAGAGCATAGTGATCCTTCGCCTGCGCGCGTGCAGCTTCCAGCAGGCGACTGGCTTCAGCGATATCCTGCGTGGCGGCAAAGCTGACTTCTGCCAGCTTGGCACTGTCGTAGACGGTTGCGTTGGCGTCTGCAGCCTGGGCGGCTTCGCGCGCGGCGAGGAACGCCCGGGCTTTCGCTGTTCCCAGTTCGCGATGTTTCAAGTGCGCAGTCGTCACGACCAGATCCTTGAAGGTGATGAACCCGGACGCGTTCTCGGCAGCACGGTCGAGCAGGCGGTTGAGCCAGTCGATATCGTCCAGGTTTTGGTCCACCGCCAGCAGAATCGGCTTGTATCGCGAGAATTGGTAACCGGTGCCGTCGAGTAATTCCTCGGCGGCCTGAATCAGTTTGGCGGCATAGAACGGGTCTTCCAGTTCGAGTCGCACCCGCTCGGCCAGTGCGAGGTATTGCTTGACGTTGCTGGCTTCGTTTTCCAGCTTTTGAAATTCCAGATAACGCACGTGGTTGGCCTGGCGTTTCTCCAGCTTGGCTTTAACGCGAGCCAGGCGCTCGACATCGTCGGCCAGATGGGCCTCGACCGCAGCGACCAGTTTCTGCATTTCATCCAGCCCGGCTACGGCCTCTTCAGCCTTGTCCAGCAGGGCGGCTGCCCCCGATTTGTCGCCCACGCTGGCCAAGCCCTCGGCCAGTTCAATGTGCTCGCCGGTGGCGGTGGCGAGTTCGCCCGCTTTTTTCAGCGCAGCCTGCAAGAAAGCATCGTCGCCTGCCTGCTTGGCCGATTCGACCAGCGTTTTGGCCGTGCCGAAATCGGTTGCGCCATGCAGCGCACGCTCATACAAGGCCTTGGCGCGCGCCGGATCCCCCAGAGTCTTGGTGACTTCGCCGGCCAGTGCCAACAGATCGGGCACCGTGGATAGTTTTTCAGCAGCCTTGTTGAAAATTTCCGCTGCATAATCCTTGTCCAGTAAATGTTCGGCCGAGGCGGCCGCCAGTTTGCTGAACTCCACCGCACGCGAAATTTTTGCTTCGGCCTTTTCCAAAACCTTTTTGGCCAATGCACTGTCGGCAATCACGCTCATCACGTTTTTAGCCAGGTCGATCAGCGGATCGAGGTTGCTGGTTTCCTTCAGCGCCTTTTCATACGATTCCACCGCGGCTGCCTTGTCGCCCATCACCTTGAACTTGGCTTCGGCCAGCGCAACCTGCTCATCGCCGCTCATGCAATAGTCTTCTGCGGTTTGCAGCAGTTCCTCAGCACGGCTTTGTTCGCCCAGCGCCTTGTAGACGATGGCGCAGGCCGCCAGATCCTTGGTGAACTGGCAGTCATCCGCCACGCGGTCCATCAGTTCCTTGGCATAGGCCGCGTCAGCCGGTTCCTGCAGGGCTTCCAGCGCCAGCGCAGCATAGTCGGCGCCGCCGCTGCATGCGGCTTCTTTGGGGGTGAGGGTGTCGCGGGTGGCCATGGCTTCGTCTCCGTGAGAATTTGATCTCTGATTTTCCGCCCGTGAGAGGTGGGCAGCCAATAAGTAATGGTGATGGCGCTATTAATGCATTGAAAAACAGGGCGTTTCATTTGCTTGGCTTGGAGCGCCCGGTGTTGCGGCAGGGTTGATGCCGCCCATCTGTTTCATCGGACGGCATCTGTCCCTGGGCAAAAAATAGTGCGTTACCGCTGTAAGGCCAGGTGTCTATTGTCGACCAACGTGGGCATGGCAGTCGCTGGATTTGCGTAAATGATGGGTTGCCCTGCATTGAAGCATCGCGCATTTGTGCTTCATTTTCGCCTTATGGCCTGGGATTTACAGGCCTCATGTCAACAACGTGTTTCATTCATCAAGGAGAGATCTACATGTCTATTCAATCCAAAGGCGCAATCCTGGCTTCCGCTGCCGCTGCAATGGTTCTGTCAATGTCGGCCGCGGTTGCAGCCGAGAACCCCGGCGGCAGCATGGGGGCCGCAGTGGGCGCGAGTGACAAAGTGCATTGCTATGGCGTGCATTCTTGCAAGGGCAACACTGACTGCAAAACCACTGAAAATAGCTGCAAGGGCATGAATGCTTGTAAGGGACATGGCTTCAAAGGCATGGCAGCCAAGGAGTGTCTGAGCAAAGGCGGTGTAATTTCCGACCTGAAGGGCTAAGGCATCAGCCGAAACCCAGGCCTGGCGCCTGGGTTTTCACCCTGAATGTTTGTTTGAATGCCGACATTCAGGGTGAAAATTTCTATCATGTCTCTCTACCGATCATTCGACTTCGCCCCATGCCTTTGAACGCTATATCTGCCGCCATCAAGAAAGCGTCGCCGGGCTTTGGCCTCGGCTTGCGGCCCGTGCATTACCCGGACTTTCTGGATCAACCTCAGGCGGTCGACTGGCTGGAAATCATTTCTGAGAATTACATGGTTCCCGGAGGCAAACCGCTGGCCATGCTCGACGCCATCCTGGAACGCTATCCGGTGGCGATGCATGGCGTGTCCTTGTCGATCGGTTCGACCGATGGCCTCGATGCGCAATACCTCGCTGACCTGAAAGCGCTGGCAAACCATGTGCAGCCGTTGTGGATTTCAGACCATCTGTGCTGGACCGGCGTGCAGGGCCGCAACGCGCATGACTTGTTGCCGCTGCCTTACAGCGAAGAGGCGTTGCGGCTGGTGGTGCGCCATGTCAATCAGGTGCAGGACACGCTGGGTCGGCGCATCCTGCTGGAAAACGTGTCGAGCTATCTCAACTACCGCAGCTCCGAGATGAGCGAATGGGAATTTCTGCGCCAGGTGGCCGAGCAAGCCGACTGCCTGCTGCTGCTCGACGTGAACAACATCTATGTTAGCGGCATCAATCACGGCTTTGATCCGTTCACATTCCTGAACCACTTGCCGGTGGAACGGGTGCAGCAGATCCATCTGGCCGGGCATAGCGATCACGGCGACTACATTGTGGATACACATGACCACCCGGTGGCCGAGCCGGTGTGGGATCTCTACCGTTATACCTGTGCGCGATTCGGTGACGTGGCCACCATGATCGAGCGCGATGAAGACATACCGGAATTAAGCGTATTGATTGCGGAACTGGATCGGGCGCGCGCCATCGCCGCCGAGACCCTGGCGCCCGGTGTACAGAAAACCCGGGAGGCCGCGCTGTGAAATCACCCGCGTTAATTGATCTGCAAGTGGCTTTTCATGATCATCTACTCAATCGCCCCAACGCCTTCTCGCGGGAGGTAAGTGAAGGTGGCCGTATTGGTGTCGATCACCGTCTGCACATTTATCACAATGCCTATCGTGCACGCCTGCTTGAAAACCTGCAGGATGCGTATGAAAAAACCTGGGCGTATCTGGGCGACGAAACTTTCGAGTCGACTGCGTTGGCTTTCATTGAAGACAACCCGCCCAAGCACCGCAACC
>JASJPF010000063.1:0-26251 GCA_031426835.1 Thiobacillus sp. | reverse complement strand
GGTTGTCGGTGTAGGTGCTGTGGATGCCCCACTTCTGGTGCGGGGTGATCCAGTTCAGCACCAGCTCGGTGTTGCCGTTCGGCTTTTTGCCGAGCATCGGCTCGATCGTCTTGGTGTCGACCGGCGGCTTGTAGACGCACAGGCCCTCGCCGAAGTCCAGCATCCACTGGTGATCCTGGTAGAACTGCTGGCGGCCGGTGAGGGTGCGCCATGGAATCAGCTCGTGGACGTTGGTGTAGCCGGCGTTGTACGACACGTGCTCGGATTCCAGACCCGACCAGGTCGGCGAGGAGATGATCTTCCTCGGCTGTGCCACCACATCGCGGAAGCGGATCTTGTCGTCCTCGCGCGGGATGGCGAGGTGCGTGTGGTCACGCCCGGTGATTTTCGACAAGGCAGCCCAGGCCTTGACGGCCACCTGACCGTTGGTTTCCGGGGCCAGCATGAGGATGGTTTCGCAGGCGTCGATGGCCGTCTCGATTTTCGGCAGACCCTGGCTGATTCCAGCTTCGGTGACGGTGTAGTTCAGTTCACCCAGCTGCTTGACTTCATCTTCGGTGTTCCAGCTGATGCCTTTGCCGCCATTGCCGACCTTGGTCATCAAGGGGCCAAGCGAGGTGAATTTCTTGTAGGTGTCGCCGTAGTCGCGCGTCACCACCGCCATGGCCGGCATGGTCTTGCCCGGAATGGGGTCGACCTCGCCTTTTTTCCAATCGCGCACGGCCATGCTCTGGCCCAGCTCGGACGGCGTATCGTGCATCAGCGGCGTCAACACCAGATCTTTCTGGGTACCGAGATGTGTCGCGGCGATTTCAGAGAATTTCTTCGCGATGGACTTGTAGATGTCCCAGTCCGACTTCGACTCCCACAGCGGCTGTACCGCTTCGCTCAAGGGGTGGATGAAGGGATGCATGTCCGAGGTATTGAGGTCGTCCTTCTCGTACCAGGTGCACGACGGCAGCACGATGTCGGAATACAGACAGGTTGTCGACATGCGGAAATCCAGCGTCACCAGCAGGTCAAGCTTGCCCTCGGCACCCTTGTCATGCCACACCACTTCCTTCGGCTTGGCTTCGCCGAGCTCGCCCAGGTCAGGCCCCAGCACGGCGTTCTGCGTGCCGAGGAAGTACTTGAGGAAATACTCGTGACCCTTGCCCGATGAACCCAGCAGGTTGGAGCGCCAGACGAACAGGTTGCGCGGGAAGTTCTTCGGATTGTCCGGGTCTTCACTGGCAAACTTGATCGCGCCGCTCTTGATCTGCTCGACTGCATATTTGACCGGATCGATACCGGCTGCATCGGCTGCCTTGGTGATTTCCAGCGGATTCATGTCGAGTTGCGGGGCGGATGGCAACCAGCCCATGCGCTCGGCACGCACGTTGAAGTCGATCAGGCGGTAGTCGCCCAAATCCTTGCTGGCCGTGGGAGAGAGGATTTCCGACGCCGCCAGCTTCTCGTGACGCCACTGGCTGGTGTGGGCATAGAAGAAGGAAGTGCCATTCATCTGGCGCGACGGACGGTGCCAGTCGAGACCAAACGCCAGCGGTGCCCAGCCGGTCTGCGGCCGCAGTTTCTCTTGTCCGACGTAGTGCGCCCAGCCACCGCCCGACTGACCGATACAGCCGCACATCATCAGCATGTTGATGATGCCGCGGTAGATCATGTCGTTGTGGTACCAGTGGTTCAAGGCCGCGCCAAGGATGACCATGGACTTGCCGTGGGTCTTGTCGGCGTTGTCGGCGAACTCGCGCGCCACCGTGATGATGTCGGCACGTGGTACGCCGCAATGCTTCTCGGCCCAGGCCGGGGTGTAAGGCACGTCGTCGTCATAGCTGGTGGGAATGTTCGGTCCACCCAGACCACGGTCGACACCGTAGTTGGCCAGCGTCAGGTCGTAGACAGTCGTGACATGCACGTCCTTGCCACCGACACTGATGGTCTTCACCGGCAGATTGCGCGCCAGCAGTTCATTATGGTCGCCACCGAAGTAAGGCATCGCCACCTCGACAACTTCGTCGTGGCTACCCAGCAGGGTGAGCTGCGGATTCACTTCCTTGTTCGAATAGCTGTCGCGCATTTCCAGGTTCCACGCGCCGGACTGGCCCCAGCGGAATCCGATCGAACCGTTGGGCGCGACCAGATAGCCGGTGTTTTCGTCAAACACCACGGTTTTCCACTCGGGATTGTTGTCCTGGCCCATGTTGCCGGTGAGGTCGGATGCACGCAGGTAGCGATCGGCGATCAGCTGGCCTTCGTGTTCCTTCAACATGACCAGCATCGGCATGTCGTTGTACTGACGGCAATACTTGTCGAAATACTCGCTACGATTCTTGACGTGGAATTCGCTGAGGATGACGTGACCCATCGCCAGCGCCAGCGCGGCATCGGTGCCTTGCTTGGGTGCGAGCCAGATGTCGCCGAATTTCACCATTTCGCCGAAGTCGGATGACACCGCCACTGTCTTGGTGCCTTTGTAGCGCACCTCGGTATAGAAGTGGGCGTCCGGGGTGCGGGTCTGCGGCACGTTGGAGCCCCACACCATCAGGTAGGTCGAGTTGTACCAGTCGGCCGATTCCGGCACGTCGGTCTGCTCACCCCACACTTGCGGGCTGGAGGGAGGCAGGTCGCAGTACCAGTCATAGAAGGACAAAGGCGTCCCGCCGATCAGCGATATATAACGCGATCCTGCCGCGTAGCTGACCATCGACATGGCGGGAATCGGCGAAAAGGCGGCCACGCGGTCCGGGCCGAATTCCTTGATGGTGAAGACATTGGACGCGGCGATCATTTCCGTCACTTCGTCCCACTTGGCGCGCACGAAACCACCCTGGCCGCGCACCGACTTGTAGCGTTTGGCCTTTTCCGGATCCTGACTGACCGATTTCCAGGCTTCCACCGGGTCCATCGTCTTCCTCGCCTCGCGCCACATTTCCATCAGGCGGCCGCGGATCAGCGGGTATTTCACGCGCTGCGCCGAATACACATACCAGGAATAGCTGGCGCCACGCGGACAGCCGCGCGGCTCATGGTTGGGCAGGTCGGCGCGGGTGCGCGGGTAGTCGGTCTGCTGGATTTCCCAGGTGATCAGGCCGTTCTTGACGAAGATTTTCCAGCTGCACGATCCGGTGCAGTTCACGCCGTGAGTGGAGCGGACAATCTTGTCCGACTGCCAGCGGCTACGGTAGGCATTCTCCCAGCTACGGTCTTCGTTGCTGACGACACCGTGGCCGTCCGAAAACTCGGAGATGGTCTTCTTGAAAAACGTCAATCGATCGAGGAAGTGACTCATTGTGTTGCTCCTTACAGTCGCAGGGTTCGGGTGTCAGGATTCAGGGACCAGGGGGTAGGGGGATGTGCATTCCCTGAACCCTGATCTCTGTCTCCTTGTTACGGATTCTTGATATATGCGTTTTTGCGCAGGTAGAACCACCAGTTGATGATCAGGCACACCGCGTAGAACACGGCAAATCCATACATGGCCATTTCTGGGGTGCCGGCCTTGATCTGGCCGCCGATCACCACCGGAGCGATGAAGGCGCCGTAAGCTGCGACTGCCGAGGTCCATCCCAATACGGGGCCTGCCTGCTGACGGTCGAAGATGACGCCGACCGAGCGGAAGGTGGAGCCGTTGCCTACACCGGTGGCCGCGAACAGGATCACGAAGGTGACCAGGAACTGGGTGAAATAGATTTCAGGCGTGGCCGACTGGTAGGCCTGCATCATGATGTAGCCGGCGTAGGCGGATGCCACCACCATGACCACTGAAATGACCTGGGTGACAATGGCGCCGCCCACTTTGTCGGCGACCCAGCCGCCCACGGGACGAATCAGGGCACCAACGAAGGGGCCGATCCAGGCGTAGGTCAGGGCCGAAGGACCGTTGGGGTTCTTCATGTGCTCCCACACGCCGGCATCGTTGAGAATGTGCATGTCACCGAAGATCACCTTGATCGACAGCGGCACCGCCATCGAAAACCCGATGAATGAACCGAAAGTGACAATGTAGAGCGCCGTCATCGCCCAGGTGTGCTTGTTGTTGAAGATTTCGAACTGCTTGGCGATGTTGCCTTTCATTTCGCCGAAGGCTGCGAGCTTCATGACCAGCAAGGTTGCGGCGATGATCAGCGGCAGGGCGATCCACATGTTGAGCAGCCCCAGCCCGGTAGGCGCCGGCAAGTAGAGATAGAGGCCGACACCTGCGGTAAGAAAGGCCAGACCATAGAGCCACAGCACCTTGATGAAGGCTGCAATGGTGCCGCCGATGTTGGGCGAAATGACCAGCAGGTTATTCATGCCGAAAAAGCCGAGAACAGCCAGCGGAACCAGGAACACCAGCCAGATAAAGCCGGCGTTCTGGATCCAGGTGGGGGTGCCGGCGAGAATCTTGCCGAAGATCCAGCCGGAATCCTTGGCCAGCGCGGTGGGATCACCTGCCAACGCGCCGAATACCCCGGCCGTCATCACCAGGGGAATCAGGATTTGCATGGTGGTCACGCCGAAATTGCCCAGGCCGGCGTTCATGCCCAGCGCCGTACCTTGCAGACGCTTGGGGAAGAAGGTGCTGATGTTGGACATGGAGCAGGCGAAGTTGCCGCCGCCGATACCGGACAGCAGCGCCAGCAACTGGAACGAGAACAGCGAAGTGTTCTGGTCCATCAGCGCGAACCCGGTGCCGGCGGCCGGAATCATCAGCAGCGCCGTGGTGAGGAAGATGACATTCCGCCCCCCGCCCAGCCGAATCATGAACGAGGCAGGGATGCGCAGGGTGGCGCCGGACAGGCCGGCGATCGCGGTCAGGGTGAAGAGCTCTTCCTGAGTAAAGGGAAAACCCAGGTTGCCCATCTGCACCGTGATGATGCCCCACATCAGCCAGACGGCGAAGCCCATCAGCAGGCTGGGAATCGATATCCACAGGTTGCGGTAGGCAATTGCCTTGCCGGTTTTTTCCCAGAAGGTTTCGTCTTCCGGGTTCCATTCCTTGATATTGGTAGGCATAAATTGCTCCTGGGTTGGAAAGGGTTTGAATTACTTGCGGGTGTCCATGGCGGCCGTCCTGATCATCTGCACCTTGCGCACTTCGGTCAGATACATCCAGATCAGCGATACACAGACGACGCCGTACATCAGCATGAAGATGCCGCTGTTGATGCCGGTGAGGTCGACAATCATTCCGAACAGAATCGGCAGAAAGAATCCGCCCAGGCCGCCGACAAGACCGACGATGCCGGAGATGACACCGATGTTGTCGGGATATTCATCGGAGATGTACTTGAAGACCGAGGCCTTGCCGAAGGCCCAGGCGATCCCCAGGACGAACAGCAGCGCGGTGAACATCCAGACATTGAGTCCAATGTGCAACGACATCGGGCCTTTGGTGGTCTGGACGACCATTTCGGTCTGCGGATACGACAGCAGGAACAGGCAAATCCAGGACACCCACATCACCCACCAGGTCAGCTTGTGGGCGCCGAACTTGTCGGACAACCAGCCGCCCGCGGCGCGAACCAGACCGGACGGCAGAACGAAGATGGCGGCCATCAGTGCGGCCGTCTGCAATGTGAAGCCGTATTCGGTGATGTAGTATTTGGTCATCCACAGGCTCAGCGCGACATAGCCGCCGAACACGATGGAGTAGTACTGGCACAGCTTCCACACATTGGGGTCTTTCAGTGCGGCGAGTTGCTGCGTGATGGTGATTTTGCTCGACACATGGTGGGTGGTGTCGGTATAGGTGAAGATCCAGAACAGGATGGCCATCGCCAGCATGGCGACGGCATAGACCTGTGGTACAGCCTGCCAGCCGTAGGCCACGACCAGGGCAGGCGCAACGAACTTGGTGACCGCGGCACCGGCGTTACCGGCGCCGAAGATGCCCATGGCAAAACCCTGGCGGCCCTTGCTGAACCAGCGTGCGACGTAGGAAATTCCCACCGAGAAGGAGGCGCCGGCCACGCCGACGAAAAGACCGAGCACCAGGAAATGCCAGTATTCGGTGGCGATGCTGATGAGCCAGATCGGAATCACGGTGCTGAGCATCAGCACAAAAAACACGATACGGCCACCGACCTTGTCGGTCAGCATGCCGAGCGGCAGGCGAAACAGTGAGCCGGTCAGAATGGGCGTGGCGGCAAGCAGGCCGAACTGGGTTTCATTCAGACCGAGGCTGGTCTTGATCGGGATGCCAATGATGGAAAACATCACCCATACGGCGAAGCACACTGTAAACGCCAGCGTACTCATGGAGAGTACAGAGATCTGCTTTTGCGTTTGCGTGGCCATATCACGTCCCTCTGGCTGTTAAGACGATTCGTTTATCCGAATATTGGATTGAAGTGTAAGCCCCTCCGTGATAATGAAAAGGGGCGTGAATCAGCCATAAAGCAGGAGATATACCTCTAAATGGGTAGGAGGGGTATTTGCATAAGCCCATGTATTTGCTGTGGATAGCTTGGCGGCAGACTATGGGGTGATGGATGCCTGAACCATTGTGGGTAACCCTTAAACGCCGACTATGGGATGCTCGGGGGCATGTTATATTTTGAGCCGCGGAGTCTGTTTCTTCCGGTTTTAGGTAGAAGGCTCCAGTTACGCCAAGTCGGCAGCCCATCTTATTGGTCCATTTAATTAATCCGGGATCTACAAACAGGCCTCGGAACATCAGGAGTTTTTATGAAAATGACATCACTCGTTTTAGCCATTTCACTTACGGCTTTGTTAAGCGCTTGCGGGAAGGACGAGAGTGCTGTTCCGGAAGTCCCAGCCCCCGCAGCGCCCGAAGCGGCGGCACCTGCTGCAGCGCCTGAGGCTACGATGGCTGATCCTGCGCATGGTAAGAGCGTCTTCAATAAAACCTGCGCGATGTGTCATGCCGTGGGTGCTGCCGGTGCCCCAAAACCGGGCGATCAAGCCGACTGGGGGCCGCGTATCGCACAGGGCGCGGACGTGCTCTACAAGCATGCGACTGAAGGATTCACTGGCGCTAAAGGCGTGATGCCTGCGCGTGGCGGTGCATCCACGCTGAGCGACGACGATGTCAAAGCAGCCGTGGACTACATGGTTGAGCAATCGAAATAATGATCCGGTAAACGCTATTGCCGTGTTGTGAATGGAAAAACGGGGGAGATGCAGATCTCCCCCGTTTTTATTTTCATATCCGGCAGCCGGGATTCAGTGGCGATGATGCATATTGCGATTGAGCGACTGCACCAACTCAGGCGTGACTTGAGTGAATGGCAGCACCTTGCCGCCACGGCGGCGGGCAAATGCATCTGCCGATTGCCGAGCAGAAAAAGCGGGCAGGTCGGCATCGCGCATCGGACCGAGGGCAGTCGAGCCATGTACAAAAAAGGCATTGCCAGCCTCGACCCATTGCCCGGTTTCAAAGTCAGTGACATAGCTGACGGCAATGTCTTCCAGGGCGTAACGTTTATTGTAACGATCGGCCCTGTTCAGGAAGGCGAACAGGTCTATCGGCGAATCAAAGTAGTGGGAGGCACCATCCTTGAAAACGGTCTGTGCGGCCCAGCGCGGAAAGCGGGCCGGGTACATGCCGCATACCGGGCAACGCGCATCGGCGGGTATCGACTTCGGTGCGTGCATCGGCAGACCCGATGAGGCATCGTAGGGCGTTGCGGGTGCAACGATGCAAAGCTCGTTTGTGATCCGGTCGACGCCGCGGGTGGTCTGCCTGCCAAGGGGCAACAGCAGGGAGGCAGCGATTGCGGCCGCAAGCACGATGCCCGCCAGCCATGACAGCTTCGTCGGCGCACGCATCAGGCGATGTCTTTGACCCCGAGCATGGGGTCGTCAAGCAGGATACGGATCAGCCTTTGCAGGTTGTCTTCAGGGAGTGCATCAAGGCGCGTAATTGGATCTGCATGGATGCGGCCGGCTGCATCGTGGAAGTGATTGGGGAAGGTTTCAAGCTCTGGATGGAGCGGGGCGGTATCGATGCCGGATTCGGCATCGCCATAGCGCCAGCGCAGCGAATAGGCATCAGCGGCAGCATAGCGCACGTCCAGCGTCACACCATTCTTCAGGCGCACTATCATGGCATCCTGCTTATGTTCAACCGGTGCTTCGAGCGCATCGCCAAAAGCGGCATCGATTGCCGAACCGAGTTCAAGATGAAGGCTCATGACTGATTCGCTTTTTTCAGGCGTTCGCTGACGACCGCACGAACCATTTCCCGAGTGTCGTCAAGAATCCGGGCTGCGAGATACTGCTCATAGGCGGGGTGTTCTGCCACCGTGCCGTCCTGGATTTTCTGCAGCAGAGCCGCCTCATCTTCTGCGGCATAGGGTTTGAGCACGGCCTGTCTGTTTTCGCGCAGTTCATAGGCCAATCTCGACAATGAATCGATTTCGGCGGCTTCGTCTGGATCAAGATTTTCAAAGAATTTTGTCATGGCGTTCAATGAATGCTGTCGTGAAGCACACCGCCATCGAGCACCACCATGTCAGCGCTGATATCGGCGAAACGAGTGACTTTGCCGCCATATTCGGCGGCAAATTTCGCGGCATCGGCTTCCAGCGCAAAACTGGCGATCGTCGGTCCCATCGAGCCGTCCCGCTTGCTGCCATAGACATACCAGGCAGTTTTTGCATCGATCCAGTGACCGCGTGGTGCGTCCCAGTCTGCCTTGCCCATGTCCTGCACAAACACGCCGCGCACGGCCCTGACCTGTTCGGGATTGAGAATCATGTTGAACATTTCCACGGTATCGCAGAAGTAGTCCGGTTCGGTCTGCCCGGCGAAATGGATCTGTGCCTTGGGGCCGGGATAATCGGCGAGCAGCATGCCATCGAGGCTACAGGACGTGCCCCGGTTGATTTCCAGTGGCGCCACCGCGGTTGGCGTTGCGGACGGCCCGCAGGCCGTCAGCGCGACCACAGCCAGCGCGGCGAGAACAAGGGTGGGGCGTAACAGATTCATTTGCGAAATCTCCAGGTTGCAATAGCCAACGGTGCCGCAATCCAGCCGAGCATCACCAGACCCAGCAGCCAGGGATTGGCCAGAGTGGGCGGAAAAACAGTGGCCAGTCCGTACATGGAACGCACATCGGCCAGGGTAAAGATGTTGAGGATACGGAATACATCGGCGGGATTCGCCAGCAACAGATAGGGGAAGATGTCACCGCCCCATTGGCCACCGGAGGCGACCAGCGCGCCGAGCAGCAGCAGGTCGAATACCAGCACGAAGAAAAACCACATCGCGATCGCGAGTCCCGACGCGCGGGTACGGTCGGCGGCGAACACCGACAGCATTACCGCCAGGCTCAGAAAAGCACAGCCCAGCAGCACCGAACTGAGCATGAAACCAAAGTAATGGATCAGGGCATTGAAATCGAGCTGGGCCGACAGCAGGATCGCCACCAGGCCAAATCCGGCTACGGTGGAGAAAGTCAGCGCGGCAGCCAGGCCGAAATATTTGCCCAGCAGGATTTCCAGACGGGTGATGGGCATCGACAGCAGCAGGTCGAGCGAGCCGCGTTCGCGTTCGCCGACAATGGCGTCGAAGCCCAGAATCAGTGCAATCAGCGGGATCAGATAAATGACCAGGCTGACCAGGCTGGCGATGGTGACATCGATCGACTGAAAGCCGACGGCGCCTTGTTGCGCCGCGCCAAAATAGGCGATGACCAGCGCGAAGGCGGTGAATACCAGCGCCACGGCCAACACCCAGCGATTGCGGATGCGGTCCCAGAATTCCTTGCTGGCGATGGTGACGATTTGTGCGATTTCCATGCGCGTTCTCTTAATCCGAAAAGCCGAAGAACACGTCTTCGAGCGAGGGTTCGCGCACGCTCAGGTCGCGCACCCGGCCATTCAGCGTGGCCAGCGCTTCGATCACGGCCATTTTGACTTCGCGCTGGCATTGCACGGTCACATGATCGTCGTGCGCCTCGATGGCCCCCACCGGCAGGTGGCCGAGCGCAGCACGCACCGCCTCAAAATCCTCGGGTGCGACGCGCACGGTAAACCACAGCGGCAGGTCCATCTGTTCACGCAAGGCCTGTACGGTTCCTGTGGCCTGGATTTTTCCGGCGGTCATGATCGCCAGTCGATCCACCCGTTCCTGAATCTCGGCGAGGATGTGCGAGGTAATCACCATTGTCACGCCTTCACTGCGAAGCTGGCGCAGCACGGCGTAAAAGCTGCGGATCGCTTCCGGGTCGAGGCCGGTGGTGGGCTCGTCGAGAAACAGGATGCGCGGCTTGCCGAGCAATGCCTGGGCAAAGCCGAGGCGCTGGCGCATGCCCTTGGAGTATTCGCGCACCCGCCGCTTCGCCGCCTGCGCCAGACCCACGCGTTCGAGCGCCGGGCCACATTCTTTTGCTGACACGCCTTTCAGGCGCGCGAAGAACTGCAGCGTTTCCAGGCCGGTCAGGTTGTCGTACAGCACGACATTTTCCGGCAGGTAGCCGATGCTGCGCCGCACGCTGCGAAAGTCGCCGCCGCTGACCAGCGCAGCATCGATCCGGATTTCGCCCGCGGTGGCGGGGATCAGACCGAGCATCATCTTGAACAGCGTGCTTTTGCCTGCACCGTTGTGGCCGATGAGACCGAACAGTTCACCGGCGCGGATGTCGAGGTCGACCCCGTCGACCGCATGGATCGGCCCGTAGTGCTTGTGCACGCCGCGCGCGACGATCACCGCTGGTTTCGTTTCAGTTTGCATGGGAAAAATAGCGGCCAAGCCAGGGGCTCCAGTCAGGGTGGTGCGGCTTCATTCGCGGTTTGGGATCAACGACGCTCGGTGCACGCAGCAGCGGGAACTGCTGGCTGACCAGGCGCAGCGTTTGCACCGCTGGACTGGCCAGCAGCAGCTTCATCATCGGATGTCGCCAGGAGAGCCGGTCGACCAGATCGTTGGCCTCGTATTGCACGTCACCGATGCCGTCGCCGTCGCGGTCCCAGCCCACATAATTGCTCCAGTAGTTGCCCCCGTTTTCACCCCAGACTACGTCCCGGCTCGCCACATACTTGATCTGGGTACGGTTCGAAATGAAGTCATTGCCTTCGACCCGGTTGCGGTATGAACCCGCCGCCAGGTGTATGCCCACGGTGTTGTCGACCACCAGGTTGTTGCGCAGGGTGTTGTATTCGGCATCGTAAATGAAGAAACCGCGTGCATTGCCCGCGACAATATTGCCTTCGATGATGGAGTCCTGGATGGTGCGCAACATGATGCCGTGATCTGAATTAGCCCAGGCGCGGTTATTACGGACGACTTGGTCGCGCACTTCCATCAACGCCAGCCCCCCCCGGTTCATCCAGGTATCGTTGCCTTCCCACAGGTTGTAGTAGGAGTTCATATAGTGCGTGCCGTAGCGGCTATGGTGCAAGCGATTTCCACGGAAAATTGCGTGGTGCGAGACGTCGACATAAATTGCATCACGTGCGAAGCTGATGTGGTTGTCGATGATGCGTGCACCCTTCGTATTGTAGAGCTGGATGCCGTTGCCGCGAGAGGATGACCTGTAATCGCGTTTTCCGGTAATGAGGTTGTTTTCGATGCGTACATCGTTGGCCTTTTCAATCCACAGGCCGAAGAGATTATAGGTCAGGTCGCAGTTGCGTACGATTGCGCGATGCGCGCCCGGCCAGATATAGATGCCTGCATTCTGATCGAGCAGGCTGTCGCCCGAATCGCGCACGATCAGCCCTTCAATCACCACATCCACGGCGGTGATCCGGATGGTGTCGCCTTGTTTGCCGCCGCTGATTGTCGGCCGATTGATCCCGACCAGCGTCAGCGGCTTGTCGATCAGCAAGCGCTCCTTGTAATACCCACGCTCCACCCGCACTACGTCACCGGGCTGGGCGTGCGCAATGGCGGCAGCGATGGACTGACCCGCCTTCACCGTCAGTTCGCCGGCCCAACCACTCCCTGCTGCCAGCAGGCAGGGCAGGGCGACAAGAAAAGATCGCCAAACCCTTAATACAGCCATTGCAGCGAAGGCAGGCCTTGCAAAAAGTCCAGCACACCCGCCCCTTTCATGATCATGAATAAAACAACGGCAATCAGCAGGTTCTTGAACGCAACATAAGAAGCCATGTCAGCCCACGATGCCGGGACCAGATTGCGCCCCCACCATGGGCCATCCTTGACATAGGGTTTGCAGCGCATGCGCACCACCAGTTCGTACGCGCTCCAGGCCAGCCACCAGCCCAGCACGATGCCGGGGCCGATACTGCCCGCCGCACCGAGCACCCAGACCCAGGTCACCAGCACCATCAAGGCAAGGCTGCTCGCCTGTAACAGGCGCGGTTGCTCCAACGCCTTGCGGCTCCAGGGGAACAGGTGATCGAAGAACTCCTGCCCGATGAAGGCGGGCAGACTTTGCCACGTTGTGGTAGCCGGCGCTGGGGCTGCAGCGGCCACTGCAATGGGAATGAAATAACCATTCGCACCAATCGCGGTCAGCGGCTCGCCGACCTTGGTGCGGCGCTTGCGTTCCTGCGCCAGCGGCGGGCAGGCATGATCGTCGTAATACAGCACCTGGCAGTCCAGACACAGCAGGCATTCGCGCTGGTCGATGCGACCGCTTTCGTCGATGGCCTGCGAGCCGCAACCAACGGCGCACGCAGCGCAGGGGCCGCATTCCTGTTTGCGCTTGAGCCCCCACCAGCGGAAAGTGGAGGGCACCGCCAGCGCAGCACCGAGTGGGCACAAATACTTGCAGAACGGGCGCTCGAAAAAAGCCGAGGCGACGAACAACACCATCCAGAACGTGACGAAGGGCCAGGAGCGATTCCATACGCCGACCAGGAAAGTGGTTTTGAACGGTTCGATTTCGGCGAGTTTCTCGGCCAGCCCGATGGAATAAAAGGAAACCGCGAGTAAACCGGCAAAGATGCCGTATTTGACCCACTTCAGGCGATCATGCCAGCGTTGCGGCAGCAGGTGCCGCTGATAGCGTTTCAGACCCAGTTTCCCGCCCAGCTTGTAGACAATCTCCGAGAGCGAGCCGTAGGGGCACATCCAGCCGCAGAACATGCCGCGCCCCCAGAAAAATACGGAGACGATGATGAATATCCAGAACAGGAAAACGAACGGATCGGTCAGGAACAATTCCCAGCGCCACTCGAACAGAATCGCATGGAACCAGGTCAGCACTTGCGTGATGGACGGCACGGCCAGCAGGTAAAACCCGACGAAGCCGATCGACGTGGTCCAGAGCAGGTATTTTGGAATGTCCTTCCAGCGCTGATCTTTCATCGTCGAGCGCCGCACCAGCTTGTCGCGCAACGCATACACCGTTCCTGCTGCGGTGAGCCAGAGCAGGAACAACACAACCTCGATTTTGCGTGCCTTCCATACCGTCACCCAGGTCGCTTCCGGCTCGATGATTTCCGGTCGACCGCCCTCAAGATAGCGGCCGGGCAACCAGTATTCGCGGTCGAAGTTGACAAAGGTGCGGGCACCCGTCTGCCGGTCCATCTTGTTGGCCAGAAATACCAGGCTCCAGGGATAGGCACCGCTGAATGTCGGCGAGCGGATGATGAAGATGGCCGACTCGTGGTAGGACGGGGCACCGGCTGCCTTGATCCCATACAGGTTGAGATAATCCAGATCGCGGAAGGTGGAGGTGTCCATGTCCTGCGCCACCTGCACCCGGTCATAAATCCCCCCGCGCACAAAACCCGATCCCTTGAACGATTCCACCCCGCTGGCGATGAGAAAGATCGCATGTTCATCGGGCTTGAGCCGGGACATCAGGCTTTGGTAGACGGCATCGCCGAGCACGTTGCGTCCCACCGCCGGGGCATTGAGATAACCAAAATGAATGTCGATGTAGGGCTGATCCGAGCGTGGCATGCCAACTTCCACGGTATTGACCTTGAGCCGCTGGACGCTGCCATTCTTGACCAGCGCATCCCAGTCCAGTTTGCCCTCCATTGGCTTGAACTTTGCCGGTGGGCGAACGGTGGGTTCGATGATGCCCACCTGCCGTGCAATCGCCAGACCGCTGCGCAGAATGACCTGGTTCGCCGCAATCACCGTCACGGTGGCCCCGGTGATGGCATCCAGGCCGATTACGCCTTGCCCCGGCCGGCCTGTACCCACTTCGATTTTGGCGCCGACAAAATTGCCGACGTACTGTTTGATGAACTTGGTGAGTTCCGATTCTGGAATACCCAGCAGCAGGATCGGCTCGGAGTGCTTCAGAACCCGGACACCGGTGACGATGCCCTTTGTATCCATGCCAATCAGGGTCACCACCGGCTTGCCCGAGTAGGCGGGGATGTCCACGATATCCGTGGACAGGAATACGTAGCCGATCAGCTTGCGGTCGTCTTTTTCGTCGTGGTCGTTTTTCTTGTCGGCATCGTTTTTCTCGCCATTCTCGCTCTGGTAGGCCTCGACGTAGGCAGGCTTGCCCATGCGGTGGGAGAAACTGTCGGCGCCAGGCAGCACATCCTTGCACGGGACATAGGCGCAAAGATCCGGATCGGTGGAGAGTTGTACGGGGAGGGGCGCCTCATAGGATGCACCCGGTTCAGCGGCTGCAGTCAGCCCACTGGAACAGAAAAGAAGCGCCGTCAGAAAACGGACGAAAAGCGCGGAAACAGATTTCATGGAAAGCCCGCAAATTGCCAAGTGGTATCGGCGATACCTGCAGATCAGGCGCCAATATGAGCGCGCGCAATTATCACGCCCAGTATGACCTGATTATAAACGGACAAATCGCCCCTCTCCAGAATTAGAGAGGGGCAAGTGTGCTGCTCAGGCTTCGACGATCATGCGGGTACGCATTTCCAGGTGCAGCGCGTGGCAGAAGTGGGTGCAGTAACACCAATAGACCCCGGGTTTGTCGGCAACGAACGTCACCGACTGCGTCTGCTGCGGATTGACGATGAAGTTGATGTCGTACTTCGGAATCGCGAAGCCGTGGGTCAAGTCCTCCACCTTGTCCAGATTGGTCAGGATGAGGGTCACCTCATCGCCCTTCTTGAGCTTGAACTCCCGCAGGCTGAAGGCCGGTGCCTGGCTGGTGAGCTTGACGGTCACCTTCTTGCCAGTGCGGAAAACGCCCGATTCCGCAGGGTCTTTGATTGCCAACGGGAATTCATCAAGATTGTAGATCTGACGCGTCTTGATGATGTCGCGACGAACCACGATTGAATCGTGCGGCTCGGAGAGCACCGAGTGATCGTGCACCAGCTTCATTTTGTCGCCGCTGATGTCGATCAACTGTGCAGTTTCGGCATGCAGCGGTCCCACGGGCAGGAAGCGGTCCTTGGAGAACTTGTTGTCCGAAACGAAGAAGCGGCCATCCGATTCCTTCGTTTCGCCCATTGAAGTGAAACCGTGTCCCGGCTGGTAATGCACGTCAATGCGATCCAGCACCACTTTGGCAGTCTTGTCGCCCTTGAACGCCTTGATCGCCGCTTCCACGTTCCACTTCACGATCTGGCTGTCGAGGAACAGCGTAGTGTAGGCATTGCCCTTGTTGTCGAAACCGGTGTGCAGCGGCCCAAGGCCAATCTCGGGTTCGGCGACCACTGCGTCGCGGGCTGTGGGCAGTTCGCCGTCGAACCATTTCAGCACCAGGGCATGTTCGATCACCGAAGCCGTCGGCGACAGCTTGCCGGCACAGGCGTAATATTTTCCGTCCGGGGTGATGTTCACCCCGTGCGGGTTTTTCGGAATCGGCACATAGCAGGTCAGCGCAGTTTTGGGATCCGGATTGGCGGCCTTGGTGCCATCCACCACCGGGACCTTGGAACTGCCATAGGTGCGCGTCTTGCCAGCCTTCACGGCCTCTTCGATGCGGGCCACGTTGAAGAACAGGCAGCCGTCCATCTCTTTGGCCATCATGTCCTCATAGTGGACGCCCATTTCGGTGTTGTACTGGTTGGTTGCCGCCAGCTTGCCATCGTAGGAGGTGGCCACCAGATCGCAGTTGCCGTCGATCAGCACCTGCCAGCGCACTTCCATGGTGTTGGAATCGACGCAGCTGAACAGCGACTTGTACTTGCTGCCGTCTTCCATCTCGCGCCCTTCATTGGGCAGCGGAATCGAGAACTCGGCACCACAGAACACGCGAGTGGTGTGATTGATGTTGGAGTCGACCGGATCGCGCTTGTCGGTGAAGGTGCCGTGGAAGCCCTGGATATTGGGCAGGTCGGTGATCTTGTCGCATTCCATGGTGTCCATGCGGACGCGCGCCAGCCGGCTATGGATCTTGTCGTTGACGTACATGTACTTGCCGTCGTAGGTGCCGTCGGTATAGGACTGATGCACGTGGTGGGTGTCACCGGTGGTGTATTTCGGCATGCCGTTGGGCTTGGTGCCGAGGATGGCCTTGGATTCGTTGGTAATCCCCCAGCCCACCAGGTTATCCATGTTGAAGACCGGGATGCTCTTCAGTTGACGACCGGACGGCAGGCCGTAGATGCGCACATCGCCCGAGTGGCCGCCGCTGCAAAATGAGTAATATTCATCGAGTTGACCAGGCGCCACCTCGTACGGGCTATGACCGGAAGCCTTCGCACCCGCGCTCGGGGCGGCTGCAGTGGGAGCCGATTCCTTGTTGCAGCCGGACAAGCCGACCGACAAACCCACGCCGGAGAGACCTACCAGTGCGGTGGTGTTCAGGAATTTTCGACGGCCGAGGTCGAGTTGCGTGTCGGGTTTTTTGATGTCGTCCTGTGTCATGATTGCCTGGCTCCCTTTTGCTGATCAATTGAACATTGCTGCCGGTTGGTGCATTTATGGCAAGTCCATCAACCTGAATCTGATGGAAGCCCGAATAAAAAAGCACGCTGCGACATTATGCCGCATTCGCACTATAGCAAACAGGAGAAGCAGATGCGATGGTCTCAATAAAATACCGGCCGAATATAGAATACCGGAAGCAGAATAACTACCCATTAAGAGGTAGGGTGGGTAGTTAATAAGCTATTGTTTTATATGTGCTTGCCTTGAATAAAATGGCGTTTCCAAATATTTAAAATGCATTGGAGGTATTTTCCTTGGATCAGGCACATGCGCGCGTATGAACGCTAAACGCGGATTTCTGCAGCATTCCTTGCTGCTCAAGCTGGGCGGCGCGGTGGCGTTGATCGCCATATTCGCCATTCTCGGCATGGCCAGTTCGGGCATCATCGCCGAGTCGGCTCAGGGCAGCGGCGAAGCGATTAACCTGGCGGGCAGCCTGCGCATGCAGACCTACAAAATGACCAGTCTTGCGCTATCGGCGCGTCTGCCGGAAGGTGGCGATGTCTCGACGCCGCTGCGTAAGGCGATCGATGATTTTGACGCCACCCTTGCTGACGCGCGCATCACCTCGGTGATGCGCGAACAAACCGAAACAGACCTTGCAAGCAGCTATGTGACGGTGCAGCAAACCTGGCAACGGATGAAGCCGGATTTGCTGGCAGAGGCAGGCAGCAGCGGGAGCCCGGTGCCGGACAGCGCCCGGCTATTGAAGGAAGTCTCGCTGTTCGTCGACGAGATCAACCAGCTGGTCAAGCTGATCGAACAGGATACCGAGGCGAAAATCCGGGTGCTGCGCATGGTACTGGGCGCGGCCTTGCTGATGACACTCCTGATCGGTGCGCTGACCTTGATTTTGGCACGCAACGACCTGATCCTGCCGCTACGCGACCTGCTGTCGTTTGCTGCCAATGTTGGGCGCGGCAACCTCGCAGTGCGCACCGAGCATACCGGCAGCGACGAATTGGGCCGCCTGGGCAAGGCCTTCAACCATATGGCAGAAGACCTCGCCAAATCGTATCAGCATCTGGAAGCACGGGTGGTGGAAAAGACCGCCGAACTCACCATCGCCAACCGTTCGCTGGAGCTGCTTTATCACTCCATCGCCCGTCTGTATAACGGGCCTGTGGCACACGACACGTACGCCATTCTGCTGAAGGATCTGGAAAGCGTGCTGGGTGTCGGGCACGGGATGGCATGTCTGGTGGAGACTGGTGAAGAGAAGGCCCGGGTGATCGCCAGCACGCTGCATCCGGAGAATGGCGATGCAGACATGTGCGGACTGATGAGCTGCGCCGAGTGTCTGGCACATCCCTCGCTGGAGACGCACCCCATGCAGGATGGACGCCGCATCCTGTCGCTTCCACTCAAGGACACTGAATACAACTACGGCGTGCTGCAACTGGAGATGCCGCCCGGCAAGGAGCTGGCGCAATGGCAATCCCAGTTGCTGGATGCGCTGTCGCGCCATATCGGCATTGCCATCGGCACCGCGCGGCGCACCGAACAAAGCCGCCGCCTGTCGCTGCTGGAAGAACGTGCGGCGCTGGGGCGCGATCTGCACGACTCGCTCGCCCAGTCGCTTTCCTACATGAAAATCCAGGTCAGCCGCCTCAAGCCGCTGATCGACAATCCGCAGCGTCGCGACGAAGCCAGGGAGGTACTCGAAGAATTGCGTGAAGGCCTCAATAGTGCCTATCGTCAGCTACGCGAACTGCTGACCACTTTCCGCCTGCGCATCGAGGGCGAAGGGCTGGCTAGCGCTTTGCAAGCCACCGTGACCGAATTCACCAACCGTGGCGACATTCCGATCACACTGGATGTCCATCTGGCGGGCTGCAAGCTTACCCCCAACGAAGAAATCCACGCCCTGCAAATCGTGCGTGAGGCCCTGTCCAATGTGCTCAATCATGCGCAGGCACGCCATGCCCAGGTCAACGTGAATTGTGACAGCGATGGTTCGGTATCGGCCATAGTCACCGATGATGGGGTCGGCATACATGCGGCCGCCGGCATGCACCATTACGGCATGTCCATCATGGAAGAGCGCGCGCAAAATCTGGGCGGTCGGTTGAGCGTCGAGAATCTGCCCGATGTAGGTACCCGCATTACGCTTCGCTTCACCCCCAGCACCCGGCGTGAAACTATCATTCCCATTCAACCTCACTACACAGACCCTACTTGATGAATACGGCATCTCCCCAAACCATCCTGATCGTTGATGACCACCCCTTGTTTCGCAAAGGCGTCATCCAGTTGATTCAGGCCGAGGCGGCATTCCATTTTATCGGCGAAGCCGCCAGTGGAAAGGAGGGCATACAACTGGCGCAAGCACTGCATCCGGACATGATTCTGCTCGATCTGAACATGAAGGACATGAACGGGATCGAGGTGCTGAAAATCATCAAGGACGCCGATCTGGATTCGCGCGTCATCATGCTCACCGTGTCGGATCATGCCGAGGATCTGATGGCCGCATTACAAGCGGGAGCTGACGGCTATCTGCTCAAGGACATGGAGCCAGAAGACTTGATGCAACAACTGGGGGAGGCCGCACGCGGCAAAATCACCATCAGCGAAACCCTGACGCAATTGCTGGTGACCTCGCTGCGGGATAAAAATCGGCCCACCAGCCTGACCGAGGCCGGTCTGACCGAGCAGGAGGGCCGCATCCTTGAACACCTGATCGAAGGCAAGAGCAACAAGCTGATTGCCCGTGATCTGGGCATTGCCGAAGGCACCGTAAAGGTTCACGTCAAGCATGTGTTGAAGAAGCTCAACCTGCGGTCTCGGGTTGAGGCAGCGGTTTGGGCAGATCGTTGCCGTCGCCAAATCGGTTGATGATGTTTGCCCCATGAGCGCCTCCCGACTCATCCGGCCCTTGGTCTGCAGTTTCATCATGCTTGGATTTGCCGGTTCGCTGTCCGCCGGCAACTTCGATTTCCAGCCCCTGCCAGGCTCTGCCTACGGGCGGGAAAGCGATGCCGGCATCGATACCCAGCCTTTCCTCATTCCCACGGATTACCAGCAACGTGTCGTATCGAGCGAGCGCGACCTGAATCTGTACGTGGGTTCGGACATGCCCGACATGAATACCGTCAACGAAACCGGCAAGCACGCCAGTCGTTATCTGTATCGCACGCATGAAGTACGCCCTGGCGCGGTCGGTAACGACCGCAACGCACGTCGAGTCGATGGCGGCAGCGGGGGCGCCCTGTCAGTGGTCGACCTGCACACCGGTGTGGCGCGGGAACTGGTCGGACGCACGGACTGGGAGGCGCTCGATGGCCTGGTCTGGACACTCTGGGGAAGCCTGCTGTTTGCCGAGGAAGTCGTCAATGCCAAGCGTCCCGACCCGGCTGTACCAAACGCGACGAGTGGGTTGGTATATGAACTCAAGCTCAAGCCGAATGATCCATCAAGCGTGGAAAGTGTCAGTGCGCGCCCCATGCTCGGCGCCTTGTCGCACGAGGGGATCGAGGTCGACACCCAGGGCCAGGTTTATGTCATTGATGAAGTACGCAACGGGTCCATCTATAAATTCGTGCCGGATCGTTATGGCGATCTTTCCAGTGGCCAGCTCTATGCCTTGAAAGTAAGCCACCCGAGCAAAACAGGCGACGCCGTCTGGGTCGCTCTGGACATGGCCCAGGTGCAGATCAGCGCGCGAGAAGCGGCCCAGGCAAAGGCCGCCACGGAATATTGCCGGCCCGAGGACATTGAGCGTATTGGCGCGATTTTATACGTGGCCTTGACCTGCGAAGACGTGGACGATCCGGCCAACAAGCAGGGGGCCGGTGCCATTCTGGCGGTGACGCTGAAAAATCGACCCAGCGCGCGCTATGTCGTGGCGCCCGGCAAGAATGTTGCGAGGGAAGTCCGGCCTGGCTTGGGTAGGGCAGGGGTGACCGGCTTTGCACACCCGGACAATCTGGCCAGTGGCCCTAACGGCACCTTGTGGATTGCCGAAGACAACGAATGGAGCGATATCTGGGTCTTCGATCCGAATTCAAAGGACGAAAATGGTGACGGCTACCCGGATGGCGTCAGCCTGTTTGCCTCGCTCAAGGACAAGCCTGCCGAAGCCACCGGCATCAACTTCGGGCCGGATTTCAATACCTTGTTCGTCAACATCCAGCATTCCGGTACCGGCAACGATAAAACCCTGGCTATCACCCGGCACAACAGGTAAATCTCAAGCGGCAAGTTTGATTTAAAAGCTTGGCCGTGCAAACGTAAAGCAAGGTAAAGCAGAAACCCGAACTCTCTCGGCATCATGCTGATTTTTAAAGGAAGTTAAATACAAAAGGTCAGAATGGCTTTCGCCCCTCAGGCTCCGCCCAGCCTTAAGAAAAAGGGCTTGAGGTCGATAAATTCAGTACTGCCTTTTCCCCGAAAGTGTCATTTTTCATGAAATTCACCTTTCCGCTTGTTCTGGCCGGCGCGTTGATGCTGCTGGCAGGCAGCCTCTGCCGTGCAGATATGCCCGTTCTAACGCTCAACGACGCCAACGAGCCGCCATTTACAACAGCCGATCGGAATGGGTTTGTGGATGCAGTTGCCATTGAGGCTTTCCGCCGCGCGGGCGTTCAGCTTCGACTGGTCAAACTCCCGGCTGAACGTGGGCTGATCAATGCAAATGCGGGTACTGAAGACGGGGACCTGACACGTATCGCCGGGCTGGACGCGCTGTATCCAAACTTAATTCGGGTGCCAGAAAAACTGATCGACTGGGAGTTTGTGGCTTTTGGCAAAAGCCCAACGCTCCCGGCAAAAATGGATGTGCTACGCAACCAACCCATTGGACATATCCGGGGCTGGAAAATCTACGAGAACATGCTGGCCGGTTCGGCCACCGTGGTTGCATCTAATGACGCAGAACAGTTGTTCCGTCAGCTACAACTCAACCGTATCGATGTTGCGCTCTATGAGCGCTGGCTTGGCGTGAGTTTGCTCAGGAGGCAAGGCATCAAGAGTGTTTATCCGCTGGAACCCACCCTCGCCAAACGCGAAATGTACATCTACCTGCACAAGCGCCATGCAGCGCTGGTTCCCAAAATTGCCGAGGCAATGCGGGCAATCAAGGCTGAAGGTCTGTATGACAAGCTCTACAAGGAAAAGGTGCTCTCGCTAGCAGTCACCGCCTCTAAATGAATCGGCTTGCTTTTACCCATTCCCTGAAATCGCCGCTGGCACGGCGGCTGATCATCGCCATGATGCTGTTCAGTGCGGCCGTGACCCTGGTGACGACTGGCTATCAGTTATACCGTGAATACCAGCGCGACATTGCTGGCATCGAGACACAATTTCGTCAGATAGACAGCGTTCATCTGCCTTCGCTGACGCAATCCGTGTGGGCCACCAACAGCAAGGAGATCAAGCTTCAACTCGAAGGTATTCTGCGCGTACCTAATGTCGTCTACGCGTCTGTGGACGATAACATTTCATATCTGATGGAAGTCGGCCAGCGCGAAGACCAACGCGTGGTTGAGCGCCAGTACACAATGCAATACAAGCATCTGGGGCAGCCACGAGAAATCGGCACCCTGGTTGTGGCCATTTCTCTCGATAACATCTATGCGCAACTTGCGCGCGATGCCACCCATGTTCTTGTGAACAATGCATTGCACACCTTTCTGGTGGCGCTTTTCATCTTCACCCTGTTTTATCGCCTGATCGCGCGCCACCTGGCCGCAGTAGCCGGCCATCTGCGCAGCGCCGATCCTGTTCTGCATGACGCTCCGCTCGCCCTGGCGCGCGTACCCACAACCCTCCCGGACGAACTGGACGTGCTGGTGGAATCAGTCAATAACATGCAGCTTAAAACCCGTTCTGCACTGAATGCTTTGCAGGACAGCCAGGCCCGCGTACGGCTGGTGCTGGATTCCACCTCCGAGGCCATTTTTGGTACGGATACGCAGGGTATTTGCACTTTTGCCAACCCCGCCAGCCTGCGCATGCTGGGCTATGTTCACGAGAGCGACCTGGTTGGCAAGCAGATTCATCAGTTGATTCACCATACCTATCCCGACGGGCGACATTATCCGGCTGATGAGTGTGCAGTTCGAGTCGCGACCCGAGCTGGCCGCGAGCACCATTGCAACGATGAATACCATTGGCGTGCCGATGGCACCAGCTTCCCGGTGGAATACTGGTCGCGGCCAATGTACCAGGATGGCGAGTTGATTGGTGCAGTGGTCGCATTCAATGACATTACCCAGCGCAAGCTGGCTGAAGAAGAACTGCATCAGCTTGCCTACTATGACAACCTGACCGGCCTGCCCAATCGCCAGTTGTTCAATGACCGCCTGCATCAGGCTATTGGCAATGCAAGCCGTCGTCATCGAATGGTTGCGCTCATGCTGCTGGACCTGGACCGTTTCAAGGTCGTTAACGACACCATGGGCCACGAAGCAGGGGACATGTTGCTGCAGGAGATTTCGGCACGGCTGAAGCGCAGCGTACGCGTGAACGATACGGTCGCCCGTCTTGGCGGCGACGAATTCGCGCTTATCTTCACCGACGTCGAAGAAAGCAGATACATAGGGCAATGTGCCCAGAAGGTGCTGGCGCAATTTGATACCCCGATTATTATTGGCGGCCGTGAAGTGTTCAGCGGGGCCAGCATAGGCATTGCGATTTACCCGTCCGACACGGTCGATGCCGATGAACTGCTGAAATATGCCGACTCGGCCATGTATCACGCCAAGGAACAGGGCCGCAACAATTACCAGTTCTATTCCCATGAAATGACGGCCAGCGCAAACGAACGGCTGCAAATGGAAACCGATCTGCGTCGCGCCATCGAATTCGAAGAGTTCTTGCTGCATTACCAACCCTTGGTTGATGCGCGCAACGGGCAGCCTACCGGTGTGGAAGCCCTGATACGCTGGCGCGACCCCTCAGGACAATTGATACCCCCGCTTCAGTTTATTCCCCTGGCTGAAGACACCGGGCTCATCGTGCCTATAGGAAAATGGGTACTCGAGACCGCATGCGCACAGTTAAGGCAGTGGCACGATGCCGGTCACCCAGCGCTGACCATGTCGGTTAACGTCGCCACGCGTCAATTCCGCGATGTGACGTTTGTGGAAACAGTCCGCCAGGCCATTCAGGAATCAGGTATTCCCCCTCAGTCGCTCGAGCTTGAAATCACGGAAAGCATCCTGCTTGAAAACTGCGATGACACCCTCAAAACGCTCAACGCGTTGAAACAGCTGGGCGTCTCCCTGGCTATCGATGACTTTGGCACAGGCTATTCTTCGCTCAGCTATCTCAAACGCTTTCCGATCGACCGCATCAAAATCGACCGTTCATTTGTACACGACCTGGCTACCGACACCAATGGTCTGGCCATCGTCAGAGCGATCATTGCCCTTGCCCAGGCCATGCGGCTTTCGGTGATTGCTGAAGGCGTGGAGACAGAAGCGCAGTTGGCACTGCTGCAAGGCGAGGCATGCCACAATTATCAAGGCTATTTCTTTGCCAAGCCGATGGATGCCGAAAGCGTTTACCAGAAATTATTTCCGCCACAGCCCGGACAACCGGTCGCCGAGCTTAAACGCGCAGCAGGACAATAAGCCCGGCAGGCCAGGGGATTGAAAACTCAGCCTATCGACGGCCACCGGCCTGCGAATGAATACGTGCTTTACTGAAGAGGCCGCCTGACAAGGTAATGCCCATGAATCCCTATTTCGATACCGCCTGGGTCAAAACGCTGTTAGACCTGCTGGCTACCCTGTTCGTATTTATTCTGGGTCTGGTCATGCTGGCCATCGTTGTTGTTTACGTCCTTGACGTAACCCAGACCAAACAAGCGCTCAGGCGGAACTACCCGGTTGTGGTGCATTTCCGGTATGCCTTCGAGCGGCTGGGACAGTTTTTTCGGCAATACTTCTTTGCGATGGATCGGGAAGAAATGCCGTTCAACCGTGCCCAGCGCTCCTGGGTATACCGCGCAGCGAAAAACATAGATAACACGGTGGCCTTTGGGTCCACGCGAGACCTGCGTCCGGCAGGCTCCGTGCTCTTCGTCAACACGCCTTTCCCCACATTAAACCAGGATGCCGTCCCCCCGCATGCCGTAACGATTGGCCCCGACTGCACGCATCCCTATACCACGTCATCGATTTTCAACATTTCGGGCATGAGCTACGGTGCGATTTCAAAACCTGCGGTGATAGCACTATCCAAAGGTGCGCATAAAGCAGGGTGCTGGATGAATACAGGGGAGGGTGGATTGACGCCCATGCATCTTGAGGGCGGCGCAGACATTGTTTTCCAGATAGGCACAGCCAAAAACGGCGTGCGCAATCTGCAGGGCAAGCTGGACGATGCCCGCTTGCGTGACATGGCGGCCCATGACCAGGTCAAAATGTTCGAAATCAAGCTGTCTCAAGGGGCCAAACCGGGTAAAGGCGGGATACTTCCGGGCGCCAAGGTGACAGCTGAAATAGCCGCTATCCGCAATATCCCGGTGGGCGAAGATGCGAACAGTCCAAACCGGCATCCCGATATCGGAAACAACGATCAACTCCTGGACAGCATCGCGCATATACGCGCCGTAACGGGTAAACCCACTGGCATGAAAATGGTATTGGGCGGGTCTGAGTGGCTGGATGAGCTGTTTGCAAATATCAACAACCGCGGTAAAGCCTGTGCCCCAGACTTTATCGCCCTCGATAGTGCCGAAGGCGGTACCGGCGCCGCGCCGCAGGCATTGATCGACGACATGGGCTTGCCCCTGCGTGAAGCCTTGCCCATGCTGATCGACAAACTTGTCGAATATGGACTGCGTGACCGGATCAAGGTGATAGCGGCAGGCAAGCTCGTCACGCCAGCCGATGTCGCCTGGGCATTATGCATGGGCGCCGACTTTGTCAATTCCGCGCGCGGGTTCATGTTTGCACTGGGCTGCATTCAGGCTTTGCAGTGCAACCGAAACACCTGCCCAACCGGCATCACCACCCACAACCCCCATCTGCAGCGTGGACTGGTTCCGCAAGAAAAGGCCGAGCGTGTGGCTTTTTATCACCTCAACATCACCTACGAGGTAGGCATGATTGCCCATGCCTGCGGTGTAAGGGAGCCGCGTGACCTGAACAGGAATCACTGTCGGGTAGTGGGTGCCTCAGGGTTGTCCGTTCCATTAAGCGTATTGCATAGGCCATCCGAACCTCATTAAAACACTGGCAGCGCTCTAAATACCATGATTTTGACTTATAAATTCAACTGGTTATGGGTTGATTCTAGAAAACAACTTAATACTCTCCGGTTAAAGAAAGCTGCGGATTACCCATGGGCAGATCTGCTAGCAGGAGCTTGTTCTGCGGCAGCGGCAGCAATAATTATTTGGACAATGTGCGAGTATAAAAGCCGTCGTGAATGCATTCGTACCGCGAATCTTGTGCATATTGAACTGTCGAACAATACACAGAAGCAAGTCTTCACAGCCGCATTCCAGCATGAGCAAAGATCACTGCGGTTATCCTGAATTCATACATTTTACATAATATACATTATG
>JASJPF010000062.1:0-25132 GCA_031426835.1 Thiobacillus sp. | reverse complement strand
ATCTCGCCCACCCAACCTGTTATTCAAAATTGCACTTCGGATTTGAATCCGCGCTATGAAACAGGCCGGTTCATGCGGCTTAGCGCGCCAACCGCCAGCCCGCCAACCCCAGAATCACCGCAACCCCGAGCCTGCCGCCCGCGTGAAGAAATTCGTGCCAGACCATCAGCGGCGAGAAGCGGTCGGGGTCGAGATGATCGACGAACATGTCCCACACATAAGCGTGCAGCGTTAGCGGCAGGTCAATCAGCAGGAAGCCGAAGGCCAGCAGCGCGGCAAGCGCGAAGGATAGGGTTCTTATTCGCAGCGTGCCCGGCAACGCGAAGGCGATGGCCGGGCCGATGACCAGCGGTTGCAGCATCGCGCCGGTGGTGGTGGTGACTTCGAGCCATCCCTTGGGGCTTTCCCCGATCACCTTTCCGCCCATGACGAAGAACTGGAGGATGTTCACCCTGAGCCTCACCACCGTGTCCTGCCAGTTGTGCTCGACGCCGAGAAACAGGATGCCGAAGCGCTCGTCGATCCAGCCAAGCACGATGCGCGTCACCGGCAGCAGGCTTTCGATCAACGTTTCGCCCCACGCCCACGCGGCCGCGAGGGTGACGGCAAGACCGAGGATCAGCGCCAGCGCGAAGCGGCCCGGGCTAGGCCAGGCGGCTGCGGTGGAGGACGGCATAGAAGTACAGGGCAACCGCCGCGATCAGCACGGCAGGAAGGACGGTGGTATGAAGAATATCGAACAGGCTGCGCTCGTTACGGAAGGCATAGAAGAGCGCGAGGATGCGCGCCTGGTTGAGGGCGAAGACCAGGACCAGCCCCAGCGCCAGCCCGATCAGCTTGTGCCGCCAGCCCAGATTGACGGCGGCAAAGGCGGCGATCAGCAGGAACATGACTTCGGTGCCTTCGCAACCGTTGAGGATGTTGAGCCCGCCGCCGGGGGCTTTGATGCTGGCGGCGACGGGTTGGGCGTTCGCCTCGGGGGTGATGATCTGAACCAGCGCGGCAGCCGGCTTGACCGTGGCCTGGTGAATCACCAGCCGTTCGACCCAGGTATCGCGCGCCTCGCCCCACCCCCATTGCAGTACGCCGAAGACGCCGAGGAAGATCGCCAGGGTCAGCCACAGGGGGTAAGGCGAACGCGGCGGCTCGGCATCGCATGCGCCGTCGGGCAGATACGGTACTTCGTTGTGGGTGGGGAGTGGCATGGCCGGAGCGGACATTGAGAACGGCGCCATGCTCGACTTCATGGGTGACAGAATGATGACTGCAACACCCAACGCCAGGGGTGGCGGGTTTCAATTGGAATGGGTGGCGGGTTTGGACTGGAACAGGTGGCGGGTTTGAATCAGAACGAGTGGCGGTTTTCACTGGAATACGCAGGCACCGACGACGACGTGGGCACGTGGCGTGGTTGCCGCTTTAGTGCCAGGCTGAGCGGCACATCCAGTCAGTGCAAAGGCAGCGCCTGCGCCGGTAATTTTCAGAAAATCGCGACGATTCAGGGTCTGGTGTGTTCTCTTCGATTATGGTTATTTCAGGCTCGCGAAGTACGCGCCCATGGACTCGAATTCAGCATCGGTATAGCCGGACGCGTGCCGCTTCATGATGGTGCCGAGGCGCGTTCCGGACTTGTAGCCCTGCATCAGTTTGACGAAGTTCTCCTTGTTCATGCCGGTCAGGCTGGGAATGGTGCCGAGGCTCCTGCCGTTGGGGCCGTGGCAGGACATGCAGGTGGATGCAATGGTTCGGGTGTGAACATCTGTAGCGAGAACAGGGCTGGACAGTGCTAGACCGACGAAGCCGGCAAGCGTCAGCGTGATAGTGTTTTTCATAGACTCCTCCAAAGAAAGAAAACAGGAACACTTGCGTTCCGGAAGCAGACGTTGGTCACGGGCTTCTGGGTTTTCCGTCCCGCACAGTCTCGAAGCGCACATTCATACGGGCTTCTCGGTTTCCCCGTACATTTGTATATCTTTGTTTGGTACAAAAGCACTGTAAACAAGCGTTGGCTTATATAGAGGGTATTTAAGATCCGAATATTGTAGTTTTACGAAAAATAAATTAGCGTTCGATTTGAAAGGGTTGGTGGGTAACGAGCCAGCCTGTTTTGCTATCAGCCATCGCTTGTCTCCAAGTCGTCAGAAAGGTGCTAGGTTGCGCATCGCTCGAAAGCGTACAGCCTGCTGACGGCCGGTACGGACGTGCCGCCTAAGATGTGTCCAGGACTGGATAGCGTTTGAATGAAAGGGGGGCGCCGCCTGTGTGCGGCAGCGGTGGGTAAAGCCGTTCCCGGTCTAATTCAGGCGCGCGCACCCATTGTCATTGCACGGCTCTTACCGATCTGTCCGGCCTGTTCGGCGGCATCACGGTTCCAGGTTTCGCTCACCCAACCGCCCAGATTTTCCAGCGCAATCTGGCCTAGCGCATCGATCCACTGCGGGTGTTCGTTGAGTGCGGGGATGTAGTTGTATTCCTTGCCGCCCGCAGCGAGAAAACTGGCGCGGCCTTCCATGGCGAGTTCTTCCAGCGTTTCCAGGCAGTCGGCAACAAAACCGGGTGCGACGACATCCACCCGTTTCACGCCTTCGCGGCCGAGAGCTTCCAGCGTTTTGTCAGTGTAGGGCTGCAGCCATTCGGCGCGGCCGAAGCGCGACTGGAAGGTGAGGCGGAACTGGCTCGGTTCCAACCCAAGTGCTTCGGTCAATAGGCGGCCGGTTTTCTGGCACTCACAATGGTAGGGATCGCCTTTGTCCAGGGTGTAACGCGGCACGCCATGAAAGCTCATCACGAGCACATCGGGGCGGCCGTGCATTTGCCAGTAGTCGCGGATGTTGGCGGCCAGCGCCTGAATGTAGGCGGGATGGTCGTGGTAATGTTTGAGCGTGCGTACCGCCGGTTGATTACGGCTGCGCTGGAGCCAGGCAAACACCGCGTCGAATGCAGTGGCAGTGCTGGAGGCGGCGTATTGTGGATAGGCCGGCAGGACCAGGATGCGGTCGCAGCCCGCGGCTTTCATGCGCACCAGGGTGTCGGGCACCGATGGATTGCCGTAACGCATGGCGTATTCGACCATGAAGGGGGTGGCGATTTTTTCGCCCAGCCAGCCTTTCAACAGCTTGGCCTGCTTCTCGGTGTGGACCTTGAGCGGTGAGCCATCCGCGGTCCAGATCGCAGCGTACTTTGCGGCCGATTTTTTGGGCCGGGTATTGAGGATGATGCCGTTGAGTATCAGCCACCACACGGCACGCGGAATTTCGACCACGCGCGGATCAGACAAAAACTCTTTCAGGTAAGGCCGCAGCGCTTGTGCCGTGGGGGCTTCGGGGGTGCCGAGGTTGACCAGCAGAATGCCGGTGCGGGCAGGCTGGCCGTGGGTGTGTTCGGGTTCTTTGAGATAGCTCATCAAGGGGTAACGCGTCCTAATGGTGGGAGAGTGCGCTCGATAACAGTTTGGCGGTGATGTCGACGATGGGCACCACACGCTCGTAAGCCATGCGGGTGGGGCCGACGACGCCGAGGGTGCCCACAACCTGGCCGTCGACCGAATACGGTGCGGTGACCAGGCTGCATTCGTCGAGCGCCATCAGTTCGGAATCGCCGCCTATAAAAATCTGCACGCCTGCGGCAGAACGCGACTGGTCGAGTAATTGCAGCAACCCGGTTTTTTGCTCGAAGGCATCGAACAGGCGGCGCAGGTTGCCTATGTTGCTGGAAAGTTCTTCCACATCGAGCAATTTGCGGCTGCCCGATACCACCACGTTATCCTGGCTGGCGTCGTGTGCCTGGCTGCCGGCATCGACTGCAGCCGACATCAGCCGGGTGATGTCGTCGCGTACGCGGCCCAGTTCGTCGCGCAGCTTGCTGCGCACCTGGTCGAAGCTGTGGCCGGCAAAGTTCTGGTTGAAGTAATTGGCCGCCTCGGTCAGTTTGGAGGGGCTGTAGGGTTTGTCGGTGAGGATGACACGGTTTTCGACTTCGCCTTCCATGGTCACGATGATGAGCAGGATGCGCTTTTCCGACAGGCTGAGAAATTCGACCTGACGAAACGCCGGGCTGCGGCGCGGCGTCATCACCAATCCGGCAAACTGGCTGAGGTCGGACAACAGGGTGGACGCTGCGGTCATCAGCCGCTGTGGATCGGACGGCGTCAGGCTGAGCGCGAGTCTGTTGACTTCGACCTGCGCCAGCGGCCGCACGGTCAGCAGCGTGTCGACAAACAACCGGTAGCCGCGCGGTGTCGGGACGCGTCCCGACGAGGTGTGCGGACTGGCGACAAAGCCCATGTCTTCCAGGTCGGCCACGATGTTGCGGATGGTGGCGGGCGATAAATCCAGCCCGGCATATTGCGACAAGGTGCGTGACCCCACCGGCTCGCCGTCGGCGATATATCGTTCAACCAGGGTCTTCAGCAGGATGCGCGCGCGATCATTGAGCATGGGGGAATTATATTGGGCTGAAGGCGGGAGGGGGAAAGCCGTTCATGAATTTTGATAAAAACCCGGCTGAGATGTTCACTGTGACCCGAATACTCAATGCGCAGCCCTTATAATCGTCAGTCATGCAAACACCTTTCCACACTGTCGGCCTGGTAGGCAAATATGATAATCAGGGCATGGGCACTTCGGTGCGCGCGCTGGGCGAGTTTCTGCGGGGGCGCGGCCATGACGTGCTGCTTGCCAGCCAGACGGCTGAAAACCTGAGCATCGCGGATTTCCCTACGCGTAACCTGCATGACCTGGCGATTGAATGCGGCGCCGTGGTGGTGCTGGGTGGCGATGGCACCATGTTGTCGATCGCGCGTGAACTGGCGCCGCACGGCGTCCCGCTGATCGGCATCAACCAGGGCCGGCTGGGCTTTCTTACCGACATCACCGTCGATGACATGTTTGGCGCCGTGGCGGAAATTCTCAGCGGACAATATGTGGCCGAAGAGCGCATCCTGCTGAATGGAAAAGTGCGGCGGGGCAGCGAGCTGGTGTTTGAAGGGACTGCGTTCAACGATGTGGTGGTGGGAAAAGGCGGTTCGGGCCGTTTGATCGATCTGGAAATCTCCATCAACAGCGAGTTTGTCTACAGTCAGCGCGCCGATGGTCTGGTGGTCACCACCCCAACCGGCACCACGGCGTATGCCCTGTCAGCCGGCGGCCCCATCGTGCATCCGACACTGGAAGCGGTGGCATTGGTGCCGATTTGTCCGCATACCTTGTCGGCGCGGCCGATTGTGGTCAGCAGCCATTCGCGTATCGAACTGCATCTGACTTACGCCGACGATGCGCGCGTTCACTTCGATGGCCAGCATCATTTCGACCTGATCAGCGGCGACCATGTGTGGATCACCCGCGCCAGCCGGACGGTCACGCTGTTGCATCCGCACTCCTATAGTTACTACGACACCCTGCGGCAAAAACTGCACTGGGGCAAACAGCTTTAACGCGCAGCCGGTTCATGCTGTCGCATCTTTCCATTCGCAACTATCTTCTGGTCGAATCGGTTGAACTCGATTTTGCACCGGGCCTGACTGTGCTCACCGGCGAAACCGGGGCCGGAAAATCCATTCTGATTGATGCATTGGCGCTGGCGCTGGGTGACCGCGCCGAAGGTGGCGTGGTGCGCAAGGATGCGTCGCGTGCCGAAATCACCGCCGAGTTTGCAATCGATGGCTTGCCTGCGCTTGCGGCCTGGCTCGATGAGGCGGGCTATGAGACTGATGACGAGTCGGTGATCCTGCGCCGGGTGATCGAAGCCGGCGGCCGCTCGCGCGCGTTCATCAACGGCAGCGCTGCCCCGCTGATGCAATTGAAGGAAGCCGCCGAGTTTCTGCTCGACATTCATGGCCAGCATGCGCATCACGCCTTGTTGCGTCCGCAGGCGCAGCGTGAAGTCATTGATGCGTATGCGGGCGCACAGCAACAAGCTGCGGCAGTGAGTGCGGCCTGGCATGCCTGGCAACACGCCCGGCAGCTACGGCTGGCGTGCGAGTCGCACGGTCAGGCGCGGCAGATCGAACGCGAAGGCCTGACGCTGGCGGTGGAGGAGCTGCGCGCACTGGGCGACGACCTGACGCGCTGGGACGACATTCAAATTGAGCATGCACGGCTGGCCCACGTCACGACCTTGATCGAAGGCAGTCAGGTGCTGATTCAGGGGCTGGACGATGGCGATGCGGCGGTCTCCAGCCAGCTGGGTGAAATGAGTGCGCGACTCGACACCATGCAGGCGGTGGACGACAGCCTGGCCGAGATCGGCATTTTCTTGAATTCAGCCAGTGCCAACCTTGCAGAAGCGGTGCATGCGCTGCGCCGCTACGCCGATACCCTCAATCTCGACCCCGAGCGATTGACTGTACTCGACCGATTGCTCAGCGACATGCACTTGTTGGCGCGCAAGCACCGGGTTCAACCCGAGGCGCTGGCCGGCCTGCTTGAACAGTTTCAGACCCGGCTGGCCGAACTGGTGGCCAGCGATGATCTCGATGCGCTGCAGGCAAGTGAAGACGCTACCTGGGCGCAATACAAAAAAGAAGCCGATCGACTGACCGCGCAGCGCAGCAAGTCCGCTGCCGCGTTGTCAAAACAGGTGACGGCGGCTATGCACGAGCTGGCGCTGACAGGCGGTCAACTCGACATCCAACTTCAGCCGGTGAGCGAACCACGCGCGCACGGGATGGAGGACGTGAGCTTTCTCGTCGCCAGCCATCCGGGCCTGCCGGCGGGGCCGCTGGCCAAGGTGGCGTCGGGCGGCGAATTGTCGCGCATCAGCCTGGCGATCCAGACTGCGCTGTCTGGCGTGGCCGGGGTGCCGACGCTGATTTTCGATGAGGTCGATGTCGGCATCGGCGGCAGCGTGGCCGAAGCGGTCGGGCGGCGGCTGGCGAAACTCGGCGAAACCCGGCAGGTGCTGGTCATCACCCATTTGCCGCAGGTGGCCGCACGCGGCACCCAGCACTTGCGGGTGAGCAAGCAGGCCAATGGCGGCTTTGTTTCGTCCAACATCGAAACACTGGATGCAGAAACCCGGGTGGAAGAAATCGCACGCATGCTGGGCGGACTCAAAATAACGACGACGACACGGCAACACGCTGCGGAAATGCTGGCCGGGTGAAACGCGGGATGCAGGTGGGCTTGCTGCTAGCGGCATGGGCGTTTGCTCTGCCGGCGCTGGCGGAGACCTTGCGCGGCGTCGTGATCGTGGTGATCGATGGTGATACGGTGTTATTCAAGCCTGACCACGATGGCGCCCAATCGCGCGCCTTCCTGAAAATCCGCCTGGCGGATATCGATGCGCCGGAGAAAGACCAAGCCTACGGCGACATTGCAACGCATACCTTGAAGGCACTGGTGCTGAATCAGCCAGTGGAAATCAACACGGTGGCGACCGACGCCTATGGTCGCAGAATCGCGCACCTTCAAAAAGGAGCGTTGCGGATCAATACCGAGATGGTGCGTTTAGGCTTGGCCTGGTCATACGATTCCACACGACCTTCAGTACGTAGTGGATCGGAGCACCCACAAAGGGCATCGCGATCCTTTAGGGCATCTTCGCGCTATCAGCGCAAAGCGGAAGGGCTGGCGGCGCAGGGTGAAGCGCGCCGTGCACTTCGCGGACTTTGGTTGGATGCTGCACCGACGCCGCCTTGGGTATGGCGGCGGGCGCAAAGGGCATCCGATTAATTAATTAATCGCTTCGTGGCGTGCCGTCGGGCAGGGCGGCGTGGCATTCGCGGAATACGCGTGCCGTGCAGGTGCGACAGATTTCAGTGTCCATTCGCGCGTAAATCGCTTTAATGGCATCGCCTTTATGGCTGAAAATATGGTCTTCGCCCACGGTGTCAACCTGGCCGCTGCGCTTCATCATTTCACACAGGTCGGGTTGTACGCCGACGATGTACAGGCCGCCGCCCATTCTGCGACGCCTGATGGCTTCCTTGGCGAACAGCTCGGCACCCGACAGATCGATGAAGCCAATGGCGCGGGCCGCCAGCAAAAGGTGTTTCTTGTTCGGGTCGGCTTCGTCCACATTGCGGAAATGTTGCTGAACGTGTTCGACCGCGCCAAAAAATATCGACCCTTCGACGCGCAGGATGGCCATTTGCGGACAGGCCGGGGCGTCCGAGTCGACTGCCACAAGCTTGCGCTGCGGGTTCAGGCGATTGGAGAATGACGGCACCAGTTCGCGTATGGACGGTTGCGAGGTGCGGTACAGATAAAACATCAGCGACGCCAGAATGCCGAGAAAAATGCCTTTTTCCAGATCGACCAGGGTGCCGATGAAGGTGATGCCAAGAATGATGCGTTCGCGATTGTGGCGCTTGAGGATTTCGCCGATGTGATGGAAGTCGATCAGGCTCCATGCCACGATGAACAGAATGGCGGCCATCGAGGCAACCGGCAAATACGCCGCGAGCGGCGCGACCAGCAGCACGATCAGCAGCAGAAACACGGCCGACATCGCTGCAGCCAACGGTGTTTTTGCGCCCGAAGCGTAATTCACGCCACTCCGGTTGAACGAGCCGCTGGAGGCATAGCTGGAGAAAAAGCTGCCCGCGATATTCGACAAGCCCTGCCCGACAAACTCCTGGTTGCTGTCGATCCGCTGGTCTGACTTGGCGGCGACCGAGCGTGCAATGGCCACCGCTTCGGTTAAAGCCAGAATCGCAATGATGGTGGCGGGAAACAGGGTTTGCTTGATGGCCGTGAGGGAAAAATCCGGCAGCGACAGCGGTGGGAACGATGCGACCAGTGCGCCCACCGTGCGGATACCGGTCTGCTCCGCCCCCATCTCGTAATTAAGGAAGGCCGCGACCACGCTGCCAGCCACCATGGCGACGATCATATAAGGCAGTTGTCGCAGATAGCGTTTGGCCAGGATGCCCGACACCAGCGTGACCATGCCTACCGTGAGTACCCAGGGCTGCGTGTCGACGATATGGGTACCGAACTGGATGAACACTTCATGAAAGTGCGCGCCGCGCGAAATATCCAGACCGAAGAAGTTTTTGATCTGGCTGGTGGCGATGAGAATCGCCGCGCCTGCGGTGAAACCGATGATGACCGTGTGAGAGATGAAATTGACCAGCGCACCCAGCCGCGCGAGCCCCATTGCCAATTGGATCAGCCCGGCCAATAAGGTCAGCGTGAGCACCATGCCGATGAATTGTGCGCTACCAGGCTCGGCCAGCGGACTGATTGACGCAAAAACCACAATCGAGATTGCGGTCGTCGGTCCCGATACCAGGTGCCAGCTTGAGCCCCACAAGGCACCGACGATGGCGGGCACCATGGCCGCATACAAACCATATTCAGGCGGCAGGCCGGCGATGGTGGCAAAGGCCACCGCCTGCGGCAGGACGATCATCGCGCCGGTTAGCGCGGCTACGGCGTCGCTCTTGAACGTTTGCTGGGTGACGTTGGGCCACCAGCGCAAAAAGGGGAGCAGGCGATAAAGCCAGAGTGGGCAGGCCTTGAGATCGATCACGAAAACTCCAGAAGCATATTATCAAATAATACTATATCCACTTGCCATAAAAGGATTTATGGCAGTCAACAAGCATGTTGGAGAGGGTATACGGTTTTATAATGAACATTAAATCCTGCGACAGACAGGATCCTGATGACAACTCAACCAGAGAGAGCGAGGAAGATGAAAACCACCACGATAGCGCTGTGCGCGTCCGTGCTGTTGGTGTTGGCCGTGCCGGTACAGGCAGCGGGCGACCCCAAGGCCGGGCAACTGAAAACTTCGATGTGTGCCGGTTGCCACGGCATTCCAGGCTGGCGTACTGCTTACCCCAGTGTCTATAGCGTACCCAAGCTGGGCGGACAGCATGCCGATTACATCGTGGCGGCACTCAAGTCCTACAAAAGCGGTGAGCGCAGCCATCCGAGCATGAAAGGAATTGCAGGCAGCTTGACCGAGCAGGACATGGAAGATCTCGCCGCCTATTACGCTTCTTCCTACAGCGGCCCTGCCAACTAACCGAGGACGACACCATGAAAAAAACATTGTTTATCCTCGCGACCGTCGCGCTGGGCTTTTCCCTGCCGGTGCATGCCAAGGGCAATTATGAAGCGGGCAAGGCCAAGTCGACCACTTGCGCCGCTTGTCACGGCGCCGAGGGCGTGAGCGCCGTGCCTTCCTTCCCCAAGCTGGCGGGTCAGCACCGTGATTATCTTTATCATTCGCTCAAGGACTACAAGTCCGGCAAGCGCAACAACCCCATCATGGCGGGCCAGGTGCAAACGCTGTCTGATGCAGACATGCTGGATCTGGCACTGTTTTTCTCCAGGCAGAACGGCCTGAAACTGAAGTATTGAGATAGCTGCTGCAAACTGAAAACGGGCGCTGCCATTTATTAAATGGCAGCGCCCGTTTTCTTTTGCGTGATGGGTTTTGCGGGATCAGGTGTTGCTGGCACACACCTGGTTACGCCCGGCCTTCTTGGCCTGATAGAGCGCCTTGTCTGCCGCGCTGACCAGCGCATCACTGTCGGCGGTGTCCACTTTGTGCACCGCGACACCGATACTGGCCGTTACGGTTTTCTCGGTGTGTCCGATCAGAATCTGTTTGGTTTCCAGGCAGGCACGCAAGCGTTCGGCAGAGCGCATCGCGGCCTTGAGGTCAGTGCCGGGGCAAATGACCAGAAACTCTTCGCCGCCTATGCGGCATACGCTGTCTTCCCGGCGTGCCGATGCGCGCAGGGAATGCGCAGCTTCGCGCAGCACGATGTCTCCGCCTGCGTGACCGTAGGTGTCATTGATCTGTTTGAAATGATCGATGTCGACCACCATCACCGACAGCGGCGAGCCGGAGCGGGTAGCCGCGCTCCATGCCTGCGCGAGCAGGTCCATGGCTGAACGGCGATTGGGCAGCCCGGTTAGCAAATCAGTGAGGGCCACATTTGCCAGCCGTCGATTGGCAACAGCCAGTTCCGCCGCAGTCTGGCGCAGTTGGGCGCGGTCTTTGGACCAGGAATTCTGCAATTGCACCAGCCGTTGCGCGGAATGGAGCCGTGCGCGCAGGCCGATGGCGCTGATGTCGCTGGGTGCGTAGGCGTCGGCCCCCGCTTCGTAAGCACTGGCCAGGTGTTCCTCATCATGCTCGTCCGCGATCAGCACAATGTGCATGCACCGGCCTTCATTGGTTGTACGCAAGGCCTGGCATAAATCGGGACCATTCAGGCGCGGTAAATTGTAGTGGGCGATGATGACATGGGGGAGCACTTCCATCGCCAATGCCAATGCGGCATTGCCATCGTCGGCTGGATAAACGAAGTGTCCGCCTTCTTCAACCAGCAAGCCCATAATCCGATGGCGGGAGAGGGCATTTCCATCGGCCACCAGAATTCGCAATGCCGATTTCTTGTTCGCTGAGGAATCGGCGCGTTGAGTAAGTTCGGTGAAGGGGGGCAATGACACGGTAGGGATGTGCAGCAGTACGCCCCAATCGCGCCAGCTCGCGATGACTTCGTCAATAAAGATGCCGGAAGCCTCAAGCGGAATATCGAGTTCGGTTGCCAGCGACATCCATTCCTTCGCCAGTCCGGGGCGCTTATCGGCTTCAGCCATGCCGAGATCGGCCAGGCGATGCGACAGACGCAACATCAGGGTGAAGCTGGCTGACCGCGAGTCATGGGGATAGCTGGGTAAATTGGTGTTTTCATACTGGGAAACTGGATGGGTAAAGAACTTGGGGATGCCCCAGTCGTTCAACAGCACATTGCCCAGTTCGGTATGGTCGGTCTCCAGATGGATACGCTCGTGGGCAGCGAGGGATTGCAAACCCTCGGCACGATAGTCGGTCAGCACCGTGTTGTATTCGTCGGGATAGATCGTTGCCAGTGCCAGTTGACCCACCTGCGCCAATAAGCCGCAAATGAACATTTCGTCGACCGGGGCTACCCGCACGCGCTCCCCCAGGGCCTGCATGGTCAAGCCCATCAGGAGTGAATGCGACCAGTAGGCCTGATAATCAAATGCGTCGCAGGCACCGGCGCGGTATTGGTCCAGCAGCGAGAATCCCAGTGCAAGCTGAAGCACCGTGGTCATGCCTTGGCGCACGACAGCCTCCTGCACCGACACAACGGGGCGCGCGATGCGCGATGCCGTGTTGGCCAGTTTGATCAGGCGACCAGACAAGGCCGGATCGGTCTGCACCACCCGTGCAATTTCAGCCAGGGTCACATTCTCGCGTTGCGATAATTCGAGCACGGCCAGTGCCACCCCTTTCGGGCTGGGCAGTTGGCCGCAGACTTTAAGTTGCTCAGCTTGCATCATTTATGGGTCTGCTTCATTCCGGCTCTTTGTATCCCAAGGGAAAAGTCAGGCGCGACATGAACTGCACAACGACAGCAGGATCGATGTCGGGGGTAGCCTCAATGGCCGCCTGATGTCGCTTTTCGTCAGCGGCATGGACGCCGTATTAAGTCTATCGACAAAATTTCGACAAAATGAAGACCTTGGGCTCGGAAATGAGGGGTGCGAGCCGGTTTTCAGGCGTTGTCGAGCTGGCGGTCGAGGCAGCGCAGATAAGCTGCCGAATCGAAGGCTGTCTGGTGGCGTTGCACCTGCCAGATCATTTCCCCCAGGCAATCCATGATGGCGTGCTGGGCGGCCATTGCGTCGTCATGTTGTTGCAGCAACCTATGATAGCGCTCGCGGATGCCGGGCGGCTGGTCGACCGACAGCTGCTCGGCTATCGCCAAATGCATGGATAAATGCAGAAATGGGTTGGTTTCGCCCGCCTCGGGCAGGTAGTCCCGATCCTGATAACGCTCGGGCTGGTCGAGCATGGTGTGGTATTCAGGATGCGCCAGCACCGCATCGAGCGCAGGTTGTTCTGCGCCTGCCAACGGTTGGCCGGCACGGTATTTCGCCCACACATCAAAGAAGAACTGGCGAACCTGGTCGCGGCTGGGGTTAAACACTCTTGCCCTTGTATTCGCAGAGGTCGGCAATGATGCACTCGCCGCACTTGGGCTTGCGCGCCTGGCAGGTATAGCGACCATGCAGGATCAGCCAATGATGGGCATCGACGCGGAATTCGGCGGGGATGGTCTTGAGCAGCTTTTTCTCCACTTCAAGCACCGTTTTTCCGGGGGCAAGCCCGATGCGGTTGGACACACGGAAAATATGGGTATCGACCGCCATGGTCGGCTGACCGAACGCGGTGTTGAGGATCACGTTGGCAGTCTTGCGGCCCACGCCGGGCAGGGCTTCGAGCGCCGCGCGGTCGGCCGGAACTTCGCTGCCATGCAAGTCGATCAACATTTTGCAGGTGGCGATGAGGTGGCGGGCCTTGCTTTTGTAGAGGCCGATTGTCTTGATGGCATCGGCCAGCCCGGCTTCGCCCAATGCGTAAATGGCCTCGGGTGTGCTCGCCTTCGGGAACAGCCGGCGGGTGGCCAGGTTGACGCCCTTGTCGGTGGACTGAGCCGACAGCACCACCGCCACCAGCAGTTCGAAGGGGGTGCTGTATTCAAGTTCGGTGGTGGGGTGGGGGTTGGCCGCACGCAGGCGGCTGAATATTTCTTGGCGCTTGGCTGGGTTCATCTTTTAAGCGGCGGCTTCATGCCGGTGAGGGAATGGCCGCGTGGGCGCGTTGTTCGGCACGTGCCTTGTTCCAGTTGTGCGCAGCGATCAGCAAGCCAAGCGCAATGAAGGCGCCGGGCGGCAGAATCGCCAGCAAAAAGCCCTGGTAATTGGGCAGTACATGCAGCACGAACTGTTTGGCCTCTTCGCCAAACACCAGATCGATCCCGGAGAGCAGCGTGCCCTGGCCGGCCAGTTCGCGCATGCCGCCCAGCACCACCAGTACCAGCGTCAACCCCAGGCCCATTGCAAAGGCGTCGACCATACTATGCAGGGGGTGATTCTTGGATGCGAACGCGTCGGCGCGCGCCAGCACGATGCAGTTGGTGGTGATGAGCGGAATGAAGATGCCTAGCACCAGATACAAGCGATGAACATAGGCATGCATGACCAGATCGATCACGGTGACCAGCGCAGCAATAATGAGCACAAAAACCGGAATGCGGATTTCATGTGGCACAAAATTGCGCACGCCAGAAACCGCGCCACTGGAAAAAACCATTACCAGCATGGTGGCCAGGCCCAATGCCAGCGCATTCACCAGCGTGTTGCTGATCGCCAGCAGCGGACACAGGCCGAGCAGTTGCACCAGTCCGGCGTTTTGCTTGCTGAGGCCGTTTTGAAACAGGCTACGGAATTCACTGGCTGTCATCATGTGGTTTCTCCTTGGCTGGTGTGGCCGTCGCAGCGGGAGGCAGCGCGACGAGTGTCTTGCGATTTCGCGCAAAATAATCGAGCGCGCTTTTGACGGCCTTGACCACGGCGCGCGGCGTGATGGTGGCGCCGGCGCGGGCGTCGAATGCGCCGCCATCCTTGGCCACTTTCCACAGTTTTCCGGCAGGCTGGTTCAACGATTTGCCTGAAAACTGGTCGATCCACGGACTTTTTTGGCGGTCGATATAGTCGCCTAGCCCCGGCGTTTCGCGGTGGCTCGTTACGCGAACGCCGGTGAGACCACCGTTGATGTCGATGCCGATCAGCAGGTGAATATCACCGCTGTATCCATCCTGGGCGATGGCTTCCAATGCCACAGCGGTGACGGCGTCGCCACGACGCGCAACCCACATCGTCGACGGCTGTTGGGTTCCCAGCTGTGCGTCGGGCGGGACGCTGCGCTGGCTGGAGAGCAGGTCGTTGTCATACAGCGCGTGCGGCAGCACCTGGCTTAGCAGCGACAGTTTGGCGGCCTGCTGGCTACGTTCGATGCTGGGCTGCGTAAGGTTGAAGATGAATACCAGCAACGAAGTGGCAACGACCGCGAAGGCAAACAGAATCACTCCGGTGCGCATGGCGTTGCGCGTGGCGGCCTTGACCAAGGGGGTCATGCTGGCGGTTCCTTGCCGTTGCGGCTGTTTCCGCCGTAGATGCGCGGCTGGGTCCAGGCATCGATCAGGGGCACGCTCAGATTCATCAGCAGGATGGCGAATGCCACGCCGTCCGGATAACCACCCCAGGTGCGGATGATGATGGTGAGCATGCCTGCACCAAAGCCGAAAATCAGCTTGCCGCGCGGCGTGGTCGCGCCCGACACCGGGTCGGTGGCGATGAAAAAGGCGCCGAGCATGACCGAAGGTGCTAACAGATGAAACCACGGCGCGCCGAAGCGGCCGGCGTCAAAGAAATGCAAAAATCCAGCCGTCAGCCAGATGCCTGCAAGAAACGCCAGCGGCACTTGCCAGCCGATGATGCGCAGCGCCCACAGCATGAGTCCGCCGATCAGAAACGCGCCCGCCAGCCATTCGAACCCGGTTCCACCGTAATAGCCGAAAATGGATTTCGGCATGATCTCGTCGATGGTCAATTGCTGCAGCAAGCCGGTTCGCAAGGTGTCCATCGGGGTCGCCATGGTGACCGCATCGAGCGCAGCTTTGGGGAAGTCGCCGCCAAAAATCACCGTCGCGCTTTGCATCAAGGTGAGTGGAGCGGCGGTCAGCTCAAGCGGTCCTGCCCACTGCGTCATCTGCACCGGGAAGGACACGATGAGGACGGCGTAACCGACCATCGCCGGATTGAAAATATTCTGCCCCAGCCCGCCATACAAATGTTTGGCGACCACGATGGCGAACAGTGTGCCGGTGATGATCAGCCACCAGGGTGCCAGCGACGGCAGCGACAGGGCCAATAGCCAGGCGGTGACGATGGCGGAGAGATCGGTGAGGAAGGGCTTGGCAGGATAGCCACGGGCCTTGAGCATGACTGCCTCGGCCGCCAGCGCGGTGACGGTGGCGAGCGACAGCGTGACCAGAATGCCCGGCCCGAACACCCACACATACACGGCAACGCCGGGCAGCAGGGCGGCCAGCACCCAGGCCATGACCTGGGTGACGCTGCTGCGGTCGAGTATGAATGGGGCAGGCATTATTTGGGCTTCTCTTCGGTTTCCAGCGGTTGATGCGCCAGTTCGCGGATTTTAGCCCGGCGTGCCTCGATTTCCTCGATCTCGCGCTGGGTTTCGGGCGACAGGCTGTCGGTATTTTTGGGCACGGCTTCGGTTTTCTTGGCCTGAGCCCGCGCCAGCGCAGCGGCAATCAAGGCCTTCTTGGCGTCAGCGTCGCTGGTTACGGTGCCTTCTGCGGGCGCTGCGGTCAGTTCGGCACGCTTGGCCTGCGCCTTGGCAGCAAGCTTTTCGGCCTTTTCTTTTTTCTCGCGATCAAGCCGGAACTGGCGGAATTCGTGGCGTTCGCGTGCCAGGTCGGATGCGCGTTTTTCTTTTTCGCGCGCCCAGATTTCACTCTTGGCGTAGCGATAAAAATCGACCAGCGGGATATGGCTGGGACAGACATAACTGCAGCAGCCGCATTCGATGCAGTCGAACAGATGATATTCCTGCGCGCGGCCAAAATCCGCCGCCTTGGCAAAGCGAAACAGCTCCTGCGGTTGCAGTTCGGCCGGACAGACGTCGGCGCAACGGGTGCAGCGGATGCAGGGCAGGGCGCGGGGCAGCGGCGGAAACAGCTCGACCGATTTAACCAGTATGCAGTTGGTGGCCTTGACCACCGGCACTTTCAGGTTGGGCATCGGCACGCCCATCATCGGCCCGCCCATCAGCACCCCGGTGCTGCCGTCGCGCTCGCCCGCATGCGCGATCAGCGTGTGCATCGGGGTGCCGATCAGCACCTCGAAATTTTGTGGCCGCAACACATGGCCAGTCACCGTGACCAGACGTGAGATTAGTGGCTCGCCGTGATGAACCGCGCGCGCCAGTACGTAGGCGGTGCCGACGTTGAACACCTGGATCCCGATGTCGGAGGACAGTTTGCCGGACGGGACTTCCTTGCCGGTGAGGGTCTGGATCAGTTGCTTGGCGCCACCGCCAGGGTAGATTGCCGGCACGGCGACGATTTCAACCACGAAGTCGAGCTTGGCCGCAGCGGCTTGCATGGCGGCGATGGCTTCAGGCTTGTTGTCTTCGATACCCACCAGCACTTCGGTGCTGCCCAGCAAATGCCGCATGACCGCCGCCCCCTGCAGGATGTCGTCAGCGCGCTCGCGCATCAGCATCTCGTCGCAGGTGATCCAGGGTTCGCATTCGCCGCCATTGATGATCAGGGTGGGGCAGGGGTGCGCCGCACCCGGGTCGAGTTTGACCGCGCTGGGAAATACCGCGCCACCGAGGCCGGCCAGGCCCATGTCGCGCAACTGCATGCGCAGCGCAGCTGGGGACAGGGCCCGGTAATCAATGGGACCATGATCGATCCATCGTTCAAGGCCGTCGGTGACGAGCGTGATGCATAGATCCGGAAGGCCAGACACATGCGGAACCGGTTGCAGGTCAATGTCCGAAATCACGCCCGAGGTGGGGGCGTGCACCGCGGCAGAGATATAGCCGTCGGCGGCCGCAATCATCTGGCCTTTCAATACCGATTGACCCACATGCACCAGCGGCTTGGCCGGGTTGCCGATGTGCTGTCGTACCGGGATGACCAGAAAGTTGGGTATCGGTGCAACGGCAATCGGACGCGTATTCGATTCCGCCTTGTGCTCGGGCGGGTGCACGCCGCCCTTGAACTTGAACAGTTCGCGGCTCATGCGACGCGCTTCAGGTTAATGACCGGATGTTTCCATTTCCAGTGTGGTAAATCCTCGGCGATGGGTTCCATCGTGATGCAGTCGACCGGGCAGGGCGGCAGGCAAAGCTCGCAGCCGGTGCATTCTGCCGCAACAATGGTGTGCATCTGTTTGGCCGCGCCGGCGATGGCATCGACCGGGCAGGCCTGGATGCACAGGGTGCAACCAATGCAGGTTTGCTCGTCGATGAAGGCCACCGATTTGGGTTTGGGGGTGCCGTGGGTTTCATCCAGCGGTTTGGGTTCGACACCCAGCAGTTCGGCCAGCATTCTTACGCCGTCCTCGCCTCCCGGCGGACATTGGTTGATATCGGCTTCGCCCTTGGCGATGGCATTGGCGTAAGGTTTGCAGCCGGGGAAGCCACATTGTCCACATTGGGTTTGCGGCAGGATGGCGTCGATTTTTTCGGCCAGCGGGTTGCCTTCCACCTTGAGCCGGATTGCCGACCAGCCGAGAACCAGCCCGATCACAACGGCGATGCCGACCATCACCAGAATGGCGGTCAGCATTATTTCACCAGCCCGGAAAAACCCATGAATGCGAGTGACATCAGCCCGGCGGTGATCATGGCAATGCTGGTGCCCTTGAAAGGGGAAGGCACATCACAGGTATCGAGGCGTTCGCGGATGCCGGCAAACAGGATCAGCACCAGGGTGAAGCCGATCGCGCCGCCGGCGCCGAAAAACAGCGATTCGATAAAACCGTGCTGTGCCTGCACGTTGAGCAGCGGAATGCCTAATACCGCGCAGTTGGTGGTGATCAGCGGCAGATAAATCCCCAGCACCTGGTAGAGCACCGGGCTGGTCTTGTGGATGAACATTTCGGTGAACTGCACAATCCCGGCAATCACCACGATGAACGACAGCGTGCGCAGGTAAAACAGTTCGGTGCCGAGCAGGTATTCGTTGATGAGGTAGCTCGCACCCGATGCCAGTGTCAGCACAAAGGTCGTCGCCAGCCCCATGCCGATGGCGGGTTCCAGTTTTCTCGATACGCCCATGAACGGGCACAGGCCCAGGATCTTGGCCATCACGATGTTGTTTACGAACACCGTGGAGATGAGGATGAGGATATAGGTTTCCAAAGCAGGCAGCCTGATGCAATGCCGCATTATCCGCTGTGGATGGCCTGCGCTTCAACCCTGTACGCGTGAGAGGCTTTCAGAAAGACGGATTGCCGAGGCAAATGATCGCCGATCAGCTTGCGCAGAGTTGTGCAGCCGGGTTGTCGGGTGCCCAGAAATCGTAGCCTTTGCTGAGGAATTCGTCCCACGGCAGGTAGTGCGAACCGTCGCAGGAGAAGGTCAGCCCGACCATGCCATTGAAGATGTTGAGCGAACCTGCACGCAGATAAAATGTCTCGTCCATGAAGCGTAATGCGCGCAGGCCATCGAATATCGATTCGATCTTGTCCTTGGGAATCATCGCGTCGTCAGGGTAGGGGCGGTGCGGATAGATCAGGCAGGTGTCGGGGTCGGTCAGCGCCTCGATGTCGAGCAGGCGGTAGCGATAGGGGTCGTCGACCAGCCAGATGGTGGCACGGCTGCTGGAAAAGTGCAGTTTGCCGTGGAATACCCCGCGGTCGGTCATCAATTCCGCCATCACGCCGAGCACCGTGTCGATATTGATATCCAACTGGCTTTCGGTGCGCGATTGCTGGAAAACCGAACCTCGAATGGAAGGGTCGCCCTTGATCTGACGCCAGTAAGTGGGCTCGTCATACAGCTTGCCGGTAATCGGCAGGTCGCGCAGGTCGAAATCGGCGCCGACAAAGCCGAGCACCTGGCCTTCATCGTTGCGCACGATCTGGATCGCGGTCAGCGAGGGACGCTTGGCGCGCAGGCTGATGTAGGCCTGAGTCAGCAAAAACCCCTGGTTCGGCACCGCTTCCCGCATGTAGGGACGGTCGGCGCGATCGCGTCCGTAATCGGCCTCGATCAGCCCTTCGTGACTGATGTTGTCGGAGAGTTGAACCGCGTGGGTGTCCAGTGCATACAGGTATTTGCATGCGGGTATGGAACTCAGCGCATGGGTCAGTGCAGCGTTGAGACCGGCGCGGCTGGGCCACGCCCGGCTGCACGCCTGTGCGGCCAGCGCTAGTGGTTCGCGCAGCAGATTGGCCAGGACGTCACGTTGATGGGCGACGCTTTCAGCGAGGGTGGTGGGGGTGGACATGGGCAATCAATCCAAAGCAACAAGGCACATTATGAATGACGCAGCGAAATCACGGGCCAGCCTTTTTCCTGTGCGCGGGCGTGCAGCGCGGGGTCGGGGTCAACCGCGACCGGATGCTGGACTTTTTCCAGCAGCGGCAGGTCGTTGTGCGAGTCACTGTAGAACCAGCTGCTGGTCAGGCAGTCCAGCCGGGTGCCGTGCGCTTCGAGAAAGTGTTCGAGTCGGGTGACCTTGCCTTCGCGGAAACACGGCGTGCCGGCGACTTCTCCGGTGAAGCGGCCATCGATTTGCTCGGGGTCGGTGGCGATCAGATGGGGGATGCCGAATTCCCGGGCAATCGGGCCGGTAACGAAACTGTTGGTAGCGGTGATGACCGCGACCAGATCAGCCTCGTCGAGGTGCTGCTTCACCAGATCGCGCGCAGCCTGGGTGATCATCGGCTTGATGCGCGTCTCCATGTATTCGGCATGCCAGGCGTCGAGCTGCGTACGCGAGTGGGTGGCCAGCGGGCGCAGGGCAAACGCGAGGAAGGCGTAGATGTCGAGCCGGCCGGCCTTGTAGTCTTCGTAGAAGGCGCGGTTTTTGGCCTCGTAATGCGGGCCGTCGACCGCGCCCTTGGCGATGAGGAACTGGCCCCATTCGTAGTCGGAGTCGCCGGCGAGCAGCGTATTGTCGAGATCAAACAGGACGAGGTTCATAGCGGGCGCAGCGTACAAGGTTCAGGTTGCAAATTTATTAACGACGTGGTGCCTGGCCGCGGTCGCGCCAGAATTCGCACAGCTCATAACAACTCCAGATTGCCAATGCGACGTAATCCTCGCGGCTGGTCTGCTGCTCTTCGTCTGTCCATTCTTCGGGCGGGGTCATCAGCACATAAAACGGATCGAGCAATTCATCGGCAAAGGCCTCGTCCTTGCTGTCCGGCGGCAGCGTCCAGTCGTCCTCCCAGTGTTCCACCACCTGCAGAAACCCGGCTGCCCAGATGCTGGCATAAAGCGGCACCCCTTCGGCTTCGAATGCAGCCGCTTCCTGCATCGGCATATCGCTGAGCATGCCCTCCCAGTCCATGATGAGCGGAGACAGGGCGTGGGGATCGGTCAGGCTATCGATCGGGGCGGATAGCGCACGCGCAATTTCTTTCCAGCGCCGCGTGAACAGTGCTTGAAAGCGCTGGTATTCGGCCGCGTTGGCAAACAGTGTGGCCGGATCGGGCTGGCCGAACAGCACGGGAAAATAGTCTGCTTCCGCGATGGGGCGCGGTGCGCATTGCAGCGCGGTGATAAAGCCATCCAGCCCTTCGAGTGACAGCGGCTCTTCGGTGCGCGTAGCGGCTTCGTCAATCAGATCGGCCAGGGTGGCAATGTCGTTTTCGTTCAGCGTGGGGTTTGGGTTCTTGGGCGGCATGGTGGAGACTCGTTACAGGGCACGGCAGCGGGCAGGGGCATCGCGTAAAATCCGTAGATGAATTTTACCGCGCTTGCCCGCCAACGAACATCTCCTCGGTTCATTGGGTTGGACAACGCTAACCGACCAGCTGTGCTGGAAACATTTAATGACCGTTCCCCCCCTTAAAACAACTCCCGCAGCGAGCGACAACGTACCGGGCCAGCCTGGCCTGCCGGACAGGATAAATTATCCTGATCTGCCCGTCAGCGCCCGACGCGACGATATTCTTGCCGCGCTGAAAGAAAATCGCGTGGTGATCCTGTGCGGTGAAACCGGCTCGGGCAAGACCACGCAGATTCCCAAGATGTGTCTGGAACTGGGCGTGAAGCCGGGCAAGCTGATCGGCTGCACCCAGCCGCGCCGCATCGCTGCGCGCTCGGTGGCGACCCGCATCGCGTATGAACTGGGGAGTGAGCTGGGCGGTCTGGTCGGCTACAAGGTGCGCTTTACCGACAAGGTGCGCCACGACACCCGGATCAAGATCATGACCGACGGCATCCTGCTGGCCGAAAGTCAGAGCGATCCGCTGCTCTCGCGTTACGACACGATCATCATCGACGAGGCGCACGAGCGCAGTCTCAATATCGATTTCCTGCTGGGCTATCTGCAAACCCTGGTGCAGAAGCGCACCGACCTGCGGGTGGTAATCACCTCGGCCACCATCGATGCCGAACGGTTTTCCAAACACTTCAATAACGCACCCGTGATCGAAGTCTCGGGGCGGACCTATCCGGTGGAGATCCGCTGGCGGCCAATTGAGCGCGAGGAACCCGAGGTACCTGCCGCTTCTGGTAAACCCAACCGCGACAAAAAGGATAAAGATGCGCCGGATATCGTTGCGGCGATTCTTGAAGCCACCGACGAACTGGCACGCCTCGGCCCCGGCGATATCCTGGTGTTCCTGCCGGGGGAGCGCGAAATCCGCGATGCGGCCGAAGCGTTGCGCAAGCATCATCCGCCGGGGACTGAAATCCTGCCGCTGTTTTCCCGCTTGTCGGTCGCCGAGCAGGACGCAATCTTCAAACCGACCAACGCCCTGCGGCGCATCGTGCTGGCGACCAACGTGGCGGAAACTTCGCTTACCGTTCCGGGCATCCGCTACGTGATCGATCCCGGCAGCGCGCGGGTGAAGCGCTATTCGGCGCGCAACAAGGTCGAACAGCTGCTGATCGAGAAAATTTCGCAAGCCTCGGCCAATCAGCGTGCCGGCCGCTGCGGGCGGGTGGCGGACGGGGTGTGCATTCGTTTGTACGATGAAGCCGATTTTGGCAATCGTCCCCGCTTTACCGATCCCGAACTGTTGCGTTCCTCGTTGGCCGGCGTCATCCTGCGCATGAAGTCGCTCGGGCTGGGCGACGTGGTGGGGTTTCCCTTCATCGACGCACCGAGCACGCGGTTGGTCACCGATGGTTATCAATTGCTGGCCGAACTGCATGCGCTCGACGAGCAGGGGCAGCTTACCGACATCGGCAAGAAACTCTCCAAGCTGCCGCTCGACCCGCGCATCGCACGCATGTTGCTGGCGGCGGAAAAACAGCGCTGCGTGCGCGAAGTGCTGATCATCGCCAGCGCGTTGTCGGTGCAGGATCCGCGCGACCGCCCGATGGAGCGCGCACAGGCCGCCGATGAGAAGCACAAGCTGTTTGCCGACGAACGCTCCGACTTCATGGGCTGGCTGAAACTGTGGAGCTGGTATGAGGAGCAGGTGCAGAACAAAAAAACCAACCGCCAGTTGCAGACGCTGCTGCAGGATCACTTTCTGTCGCCACGGCGAATGCGCGAATGGCGTGACATCCACAGCCAGTTGCATTCACAGGCGAGCGAACTGGGGCTGCGTGAAAATGAAAAAGACGCGGGTTACGACACGATCCACCAGGCGATGCTGACCGGCCTGCTGGGCAATATCGGCTTCAAGTCGGACGATGGCCACGCTAAAACAGGTGGTGGTCGCCCCAAACCGAGCGAAGGCAATTACCAGGGCGCGCGCGGCATCAAGCTGTCGATCCATCCCGGCTCGGCGCTGGCGAAGAAAGGCCCCAAATGGGTCATGGCGGCCGAGCTGACCGATACCGGGCGGCTGCTCGCGCGGACCGTGGCCGAGGTGCGTCCGGAATGGATCGAGGCAGCCGGCCAGCATCTGCTGACGCGCATGTACATCGAGCCGCACTGGGAGAAGGACGGCGCGCGCGTGGTGGCGTTCGAGCGCGTGAGCCTGTACGGCATCACCCTGGCGCCGCGACGCAAGATTCACTACGGCAGCATCGATCCGGAGCTGTCGCGCGAACTGTTCATTCGCGGCGCGCTGGTGGCGGGTGATTACGATACCCAGGCGCCCTGGTTCATCCACAACCGTGCGCTGATCAAGGAAATCGAGGACCTTGAGCACAAGGCGCGAAAGTCAGGCGTGTGGCTGGACGAGGAGCGCATTTACCGGGTGTTCGACGCGCGTATTCCGGCCGGCCTGCATAACGGTGCATCGTTTGAAACATGGCGTGCCGAAGTCGAGTCGACGAATCCGCTGGCGCTGTTTTTACAGCGCGATGACATTCTGGGCGAAGGCCTCGGTGCCGATCACAACTTGTTTCCGGAAACGCTGTTGGTGGATGGGGTGACGTGCAAATTTACCTACCGCTTCGAGCCCGGTCATGTGCTCGATGGCGTGACGCTTACCCTGCCGTTGTATCTGCTGAACCGGGTCGAGCTGGCGGTGATCGATTGGCTGGTGCCGGGCCTGATTCGCGAGAAACTCATCCTGCTGCTGAAGTCCTTGCCCAAGGACAAGCGCCGCCCCCTGATTCCGCTGCCCGATGCGGTGACGGCGTTCCTGAGTGCGGCCAAGCCCGGTGAGCAGACCTTGACCGATGCGCTGGCCGCCTTTATTCGTAAAAAGACCGGTTCGGATATCCGGCATGAAGACTGGACCAGCGAACTGCCTCTGCATCTGCAGATGAATCTGCGGGTGGTGGACGACAGCGGGCAGGAGCTCGCCAGCAGCCGTGATCTGGTGGCACTGCGGCAACAGCTCGGTGGGGCGGCGAGTATTACCTACGGCAGCCAGAGCGATGAAGGCGGGTTCGAGCAGATCGGTCTGACCGGGTGGACGTTTGGCGATTTGCCCGAACAGGTGAAGTTCTCGCGCGGCGGGCGTGAGCTGATCGGGTTTCCGGCGTTGGTCGATACCGGCGAGGCGGTTGACCTGAGGCTGCTCGACACCGCAGAAACCGCCGAGCAGGCAACCCGCCGTGGCGTGGTGCGCTTGCTCAGGCTGGCGCTGGCCGCGCAGTTCAAGCAGCTCGACAAGGATCTGGCGCGCGAAACCGCGCTGGCACTGAAATATCGAAATTTTGGCAGTGCCGATGTGCTGCGTACGGAACTGACCGACGCCATCGCCAGCCGTGCGTTGATGGGCGAGGACGGCCTTCCCCGCACCGAGAAAGCGTTCAACAAGCAGAAAGAACGCGCCAAGCCGCGCATTGCTGTCGTCAAACAGGCGCTGCTGCGCGACGTGGCCGAGATCCTCGATTTGCAAGCCCAGGTGGCGGCGCGGCTCAACACCAAGCCGCAGTTTGTGGCGGCCATGCGCGACGAGTCGGCCCACCTGATGGCATTGGTTGCAGCGGGATTCATCACAGCCACGCCGTGGCCGCATTTAAAGAACCTGCCCCGTTATCTGCGCGGCATCCTCAAGCGGCTGGAAAAATTGCCCGCTGCCGAACAGCGCGACTCGCGCGGCATGGCCAACGTGCTGACGTTGCAGAACAAGTATCTGGCGCGACGATCGCAGGTCATGGGGGAGGCACCCGCGGCGCTGGACGATTTCCGCTGGCAACTGGAGGAATTGCGCATCTCGCTGTTTGC
>JASJPF010000061.1:0-7931 GCA_031426835.1 Thiobacillus sp. | reverse complement strand
TTCCGGTCACCGAACGCTCCAGCTCGCTGACCTGCACAAAGACCACCCGATTGGCGCATTCGCGGCCGTAAGCATTGCGGGCAAACAGCGCCCCGCTGTGCGGATCCGTTTCGGTCACAATGTGCATCAGATTGGCGTGCCGCCACTCACCGAGCACCAGTTCCCAGTAACCGGTCAAGGACAATTTGCGTGCACGCCCCGAATCGTTGCGCAACTTGACCACCACGAACTTCACCGGGGCATCCATGGCGACGTAGGTGAACATTTCCGAGGCGATGCCGGCTTCGTAATGCTCGAACGCGCTGTAGCCAAACCCGTGCCGGCACACATACCCGGACTGGCCGCGGGCAGGCAACGGCGTCGGCGACCAGAACGCACCGGTTTCTTCGTCGCGAAGGTAGAGCGCTTCGCCGCTGCTGTCGGAGAGCGGATCATTGTGCCAGGGGGTCAGCCGGAACTCGTGCGCGTTTTCCACCCAGGTATAGGTGCCTCCACTCTCGCTGACGACGGTGCCGATGTGCGGGCTGGCGATGACATTGGCCCACGGTGCCGGCGTGCTTTGCCCGGGCTCGAGGGTGACGACGTATTCGCGCCCATCTGGCGTGAAGCCGCCCAGGCCGTTGCAGAAAATGCGTTCGCGCGGCAACAGCGGACTGACAGATTCAGCGGTCAGAGGCGGCCTGGGTTCCAGAAGATCCGACACCCGCTCGGCCGATACGCGGCGTTCCAATGGCTCGATCAGCGTCTCGGCCGTATCGCTGAACACAATGCGGGCGACCGTCTGCAGCAGGACACGCTCATCCTCGGAAAGCTCTTCGGCACGCCGCACGAAGACGCCACCCGGTTTGTCGATGATTTGCGCGTCGGGTCCCGCGTTGATGAGCCCCATGATCTGATCGTGCAAGACCGCCCGGTAGCCCGAGAAATCCTCGTTCACGATCACGAGGTCGGAAGCCAGGCCCTTCATCCGCCAATAGGCATGGGCTTGCAGCGCCTGCTTGACCATGTCGATTCGATTCAGGTCGCCGATGCGCAGCAGGATGATCGGCAGATCCCCCGAGATGGCAAAGCGCCACAGCCCGGACTGCCCCAACTGGTTGCGGGCAATGACGCTGGGCGCAGCACGGCGCAGGGAATTGCTGTGAATGACAGAGCTGGCCAAGCGGCCATAGATCTGTGCATCGGCTTCGCTTGCATTGAGATGGCGCAGCACTTCCTGGCTTTGGAACCAGGCCATTTCAAACGCACGTTCGACAAAGTGGCGATCGCAATATTTCTCAAGCAAAGCCAGGGCTGCTTCGCGCGTGTTTGCGACACCCGAGATGATCTGCACCGTCGCCGATTCGTCGGGCGACAGGGTGAGGGTGCGGCGGATCGACACGATGGGATCGAGCACCGGGCCATCGGTGTTCGACAAGGTCTTTGGGCTGTCTGGGTTATCCAGCACCACGGGGTTGGCCGCCGTTCGTCCCCGCCCGATGAATTGAGCACGATCCGTTTCGTAAGAGGGCGCATCGGAAATCGCACCGGGCGCTGCCAACAAATGAAACATCCATGGCACCTGCTCCCCCGGGGTGCGCGGCCGTCGCGTGCAGAGGATGGCCTGACGCTCGGGCAGAATTTCGGTTTGCACGAACAGGTTGCTGAATGCGCGGTGGGCGAGGTCGGCATTCAAGGGTGCCAGCACCACCTCCGCGTAACTTGTCACCTCGATATGACGGAGCCGGGATGAATGATTGGTGAGCGTCACGCGGCGGATCTCGACGTCGTCTTCGGGCGACACGCTGATCTCGGTGTGGGTTTCGATCTTCTGATCGCGCCGTCGGTATTCGGCGCGCGCCTGCACGAAGATCGCCTCGTAGTGATCGGCTTTCTGCAGGGTAGGTTGATACGCGCTCGACCAATAGCGTCCGGTGGCGCGGTCGCGCAGGTAAATGAAGGTGCCCCGGTCGTCGCAGGTGGCGTCCTCGCGCCAGCGGGTGACGGCGAGGTCGCGCCAGCGGCTGTAGCCGCCGCCGGCATGGGTCGCCATGACGTGGTAGCTGCCGTTGGACAGCAGGTGAACTTCGGGGATCAGCGTGTTCGGGTCGGTAAACACGCGCATGTTCGCGCCTTCTTCGGCGGCAGGGCGCGCGGCGGCGCTGACTTCAGCCGCGTGCGGGTGCAGGGTCGCGCCTTTCTTCGGTACCCGTTCCTGCAGCAATAATTGCGTTGCCTGTGCAAGCGGATCGGACATGAATCGGCGCTGCATCGGCTGGTTGAGCAATACGTGCGCAAAGGCCAGCAGGCTCATGCCCTGGTGATGCGCCATGAATGACCGCACGATGGCGTGATGCTTGCCTCGCGGCACCCGCGACGGGGTGTAGTCGATTGCCTCGAAGAACCCATGGCCGCCGAGGAAGCCATTGCTGGCGAGCGTCTGCAGGTTGCGACACGCTTCCTGCGGCATCACGGTCAGCGCCAGTGCGCTGGCGTAGGGTGCGATGACCAGGTCATCGCCCAGCCCGCGCTTGAAGCCCAGGCCGGGCACGCCAAACGCGCGGTATTGATAGATCTGGTGCATGTCGGTGGCGTTATAGCAGGACTCGGAAATGCCCCAGGGCACCGCACGTTGGCGGCCGTATTCGATCTGGCGCGACACCGCGGCCTTGCAGGTCTGTTCCAGCAAGGTGTTTTCGTAACTTGGCATGATCAGTTGCGGCATCAGGTACTCGAACATCGAGCCGCTCCACGAAATCAGGCTCACATTGCCGCCATGACTGGTGAGGAGACGACCGAGCGAAAACCAGTGCTTTTGCGGGACCTGGCCCTGCGCGATGAGCAGGAAACTGGCCAGGCGTGCTTCGGACGCCAGCAGGTCGTAGCAGGACGGGTCGCGGCGGCGTTCACTGACGTCGTAGCCGATGGTGAGCAAGCCGCACGAGGTATCGTAGAGAAATTCAAAATCCATCGCCGCCAGGTTGCGGCAACGATCCACCAGATCATCGATTGTCTTGATCCGTTCCTCCGCGCCCTTGAAACGGGATGCGGCTGTCCCCGCCTTGTGGCGGGCGATGCTTTCCCTGACCCAATCCGCCAGGGTCGGGACGGTGCTGAAGTGTTGCGGTTCCGGCACCAGAAAACCCAGCTCATCTCGAAGTGCGCGGGATTGCTGGTCGAAGGCCTGCGCCCAGTAATAGAGTTCACCATCGATATCACTCTCGGCCGGCAGCCAGGCAACCAGATCACCGGCAATTCGGTGAATCTCGTCCAGCAAGTCTACGGCGGCAGTCAGTGTCCGGGGTGGCCCGCTTACCGTGAAGGGATGGAGTGTGTTCTGTAGAAGCTTGATCTTGTTCGCAAGATCCGGGACGGGTGTCGCGGGCAGGTGCTCGGACAGCACCTGCAAGGTGTCGTGCAGCCCCTGAAACGCGTTGGCCGGCAGCACGGGCTGATCTTTCAGCTCGGTCAGGCCCGCCTGCAAGGTGAGCAGGCAACCGGCCAGGTTGCCGCTGTCCACCGACGAGACGTATTGCGGATGCAGCGGTTGCAGCGTGTGCGTGTCGTACCAGTTGTAGAAGTGACCGCGGTAGCGTTCCAGCTTTTCCATCGAGGCCACGGTGTTTTCAACACGCTGCAAAAATTCGCCGGCGGAAAGATAGCCAAAATCGTACGCGGCCAGGTCGGACAACAGCGCCATGCCGATGTTGGTGGGCGAGGTACGCGAGGCGATGGCCGGCGCTGGATATTCCTGGAAGTTGTCGGGTGGCAGCCAGTTGTCGTCCGGGCCGACAAAATCCGCAAAGTAGCGCCAGGTTCGCCGGGCCGACGTGCGCAGGAATGCCCGTTGAGCGCCGGTCAAATCCGGCGCGGGGGCCACCAGCGGCAGGCTGATCCACCAGCCGATGACGGGTGACACGAGCCACAGCAGCAGGACGGGGGCCCAGAAAAACCACTCCGCTGAGTGGGTTTGCCCCAAAGGCCAGGCGCCAATCAAAACCGAGGCCAGCATGAGCGCGAGCGCCGGCGCAACCCACATCTCCCTGAAAAAATCGGCCAGCGAGCGGCTTGCATTGCGGATTGAATAGGAACGCAGTTGCCAGAGCAACAGGCCGCGCCGCGTAAACAGCATCCGCATACCCGATCGCGCGATCGCATCCAGGCAAATCAGCGCGTCGTAGGGCAGCAGCACCAGCGTCAGCAAAGCGAGCGCGAGTGGGCGCCCCGCGGATTTGCCGGTCAGGATCAGGTGCACCAGCGCATCGCGTTCCTTGGGTTTGCGGATCAGATCAATCACGATCCCCAGCACGGTGGGCAGGCACACCACCCCCGTGACCAGCAGCGTCCAGAACCACGCCGACCCCGGACCCCAAAGCCACCCTCCAATCAGCAATGCAAGCAGCGCGGGTGACACCAGGCTGCGTCGAAGGTTGTCGAACAGTTTCCACACCGACAAGGCGCTGAGCGGGTTGGGCTGGCGCTTCGTTTTCGTTCCGGGCGCCGCGGTTGGTCCGGGCACGCGCGGCAGCAGCCAGCCGGCAAGCTGCCAGTCGCCGCGGATCCAGCGATGCCGCCGGCTGGCCTCGATGGCATAACTGGCCGGATGCTCTTCAATCAGGTCGACATCGGTCACCAGCGCCGAACGCGCATAGCCGCTTTCCAGCAAGTCGTGACTGAGAATGAGGTTTTCCGGAAAGCGGCCATCGACGGCTTGACGAAACGCATCCACATCGTAGATGCCCTTGCCGATGAACGAGCCCTCACCAAAAACATCCTGGTAGACATCCGAGACCTCGCGCGTGTAGGGATCGATGCCCGACTCGCCCGCGAACAGTTTGGAAAAGCGTGACTGGCCTGCACTGGTGAGGCTGATCGAAGCGCGCGGCTGCAGGATCGCGTAGCCTTCGACGATGCGGCCCTTGGCGGCGTCATACACCGGCCGATTGAGTGGGTGTGCGAGGTTGCCGATCAGGGTGCGTGCGGAATCGCGCGGCAGTTGCGTGTCGGTATCCAGCGTGATGACGTACTGGAACGAACCGAGAATGGCCGTATCACCGACAATCTCCGAGAAAGCGTTTTTTGCCTCGCCCCTGAGCCGTGCATTGAACTGCTCCAGCTTGCCGCGCTTGCGCTCGTAGCCCATCCACACCCGCTCGACCGGATTCCACACCCGCGGTCGGTGAAACAGATAGAAGATGCCCGGGCGGTCCTCGTGGTAGGTCTCGTTGAGTGTCTGGACCGCTGCGCGCGCATACGCGAGCAGGGCGTCATCATCCGGCAGCGTTTGCTCGGGTGCGTCACGAAAATCCGTCAGCAGGGCAAAGAACAGATTGGGATCGCGATTGCCGAGATAGCGGATTTCCAGTGCTTCGAGAAGATCATCGATTTCCTGTGGCCGGCTCAGCAGGGTGGGCACCACCACCATGGTGCGGTGACGATCCGGAATGCCCTTTGAAAAATCCAGCCGTGGCAACGCGCGCGGCGGCAGGAGGAGCGTAACCAGTTGGTTCACCAGCGGGACAGCCAGCGCCGAGAGGCCGATCAGACCGGCGATCGCAAAAAACCCGATGCGCCAGTCCCCCGACTCGATCCCGTCAAAAACGGACAGCATTCCCGCGGTCGCCAGTGCGGTCAGCAGAACGATCGGGGTGAGGTATAGAAACAGGCGGAAACGCCGGCTTGCCCGGCTGATCTGCAATGTCCATGGCACACGGAAGCCGACCGCACGCTCCAGATCAGGCCGTCCGTGATCGATCAGGTAGTAACCGACATGCGCGCTGCGGTCGTGGGTGCTTAATAGATCTGCCGCAGTCTGCGCGAGAACAATCGCTTCGCGTGCCACCGCCCATTCGCTGCGCGCGCTGCGCTTCGACAGGTCTTCGATGACATGCCGGTAGCGGTCGCGCGTGGCAAAATCCTGGCTGGCGTACATCTCGGTCGGGTCTTCATGCAAAGTCTGTTCGACCACACTGAGCGACTCGACAAAATTTCGCCAGTCCATTGCGCCGATGAAACGCAGGCTTCCGATGCTGTTTGCGATGGAGATCTGGTTGGCCGCGGCCGTGCGGCCGGCCGCATCAGATAACTGCGTTGCCGTCACGCCCTGGTCGAGCAGCTTTTGCTCGACCCAGGTTTGAACGAACGCCATGGCGGGTCCATGCGCCTGAAGCCTTGCGTAAAACTCCTCCACAAACGGCGCGGTCAGCGGCACATCGGCACTGGCAAACTCGGCCAGCAACTGGATGAGCTGTTTGGGTTCACTTTCAGCCGTCGCGAGCATGCGGTCGGCCCAGCTGATGGCGGCATCAATATCCTCGCGCCGACGTGCAATGCGCAACCCAACGCGGCGCAGGTTTTCCAGCAGCGCCAGCTGCAGCATGATCGGGAAGGCCCACAATTCCCCCAGCTTCAAAGGTTCGGCCGTTTGATAGGCGGCAACGAACTGGGTGGCGTTGTCGCTGTCAACACGGCCGTCCATGTGTGAGATCAGCTCCAGTACCAGGTCGTAGATGCGGGGAAATCCGGCCGAGGGGCCACTCGTCAGCCGCGGTAATTGCCGGCTGTAGCCACGTGGCAGATGGCGACGCGCCAGCCCGATTTGTTGTTCGATCAAATAGAAATTGTCGAGCAACCAGGCTTCGGCCGGCACGATCCGTTGTCCGGGCGTGACGGCGGCTGTGACGACGTCATAGGCCGCCAGCAGAACACGCTCATTGTCCGCCAGTCGCGGCAGCAACCGGTCTGGCCCCGGATTGGGTTCGATTTTATGCTGGCCAGCCAGCATGACCGCGTGACGCTTCAGTTGCTCGATGCTGAACAGCTCCGAGCGCAGCAACTCGGTATCCTGATCGTTACGCAGCGTATTTCGTGAGCGTGGCGAAAATCCGAACTCTTTGATTGTTATGACACTCTCCTTGTGCATATACGACGCCAGTAACGCAGGGTTTCGTCTTGCGCTGGCCTATGCCTGGTGTTGGACGATCAGGGGGGATTACAGACTGACAAAGCATAAGCGAGTCGCCTGTCGATAGCCGTCTCTTTAATACTTTCTATTTCTAGCAGGAATTACGCTTCCAAGGCGGGAGAAATGGCGCGATGAGGCCGAATCTGGATGCTGGCCGACACATCCGATTGAGGTTTGCAGACACGGTCTGTCATTGGGCCGCGCAGAGCGGACAAAAACTGCAGCACGTCGCTGTCAAGGTTTTAAGTCTTGATTTCTTGGTAACGCCGCACTCGATGCACACCATGGGCTGTATCTTAACAAAAACAGTCAACAAAACATGGCGGGCTCAAATCGGCCTTGCCGCCGGTCCGGGTGGTCTATGTGGCGCGACATGGGTGGATCTGTTCGAAAAATTGCCAATGCTGTCGAAAGCCTTACATATTCGGATGCAGGGCACACGACCCTACGCGTACAACAGCGAGGCATTCATGGCCATTATATTTCAGGCGTGGTTATTGCTTTTGGTTATGGCTTTTGCGGTCGGCGATCGCGCTGCTGGTGAATCAAGGCAAGTAAGCGCGGTCTCCCGCACGTGCATCCATTTTCGGAACAATGCGGGTTGAGAAAAAAGTGACATGGCGAAAAATATGAACAGCAAGCAGAAGGAACGGCGCCGCGCAGATACGTTGATTGTCATCAATAGGCGCAAGGGAAAGGCGTGGCTGTATGGCCAGCTCATTCTTTTTTTGGGCTTGTGGACTACTGTGTTGTGGCTTGTCGTCGACTGACAGGGCATTCATCTCGATACCCCGGTTGCCTGCCGCGCAGCGGGATCGGGGCGTTTTCTGGATGAGCGCTGGGTGTGTGTGGTCGATTCAAGTCGTCGCATACGCTCCACGCTGCGTTCAGAAAAAGAAAAAGCACCCAGGCCGTAAAGCGCTAGGTGCTTGAATTTGGTGGGGTGGACGATGGGGCTCGAACCCACGACAACAGGAATCACAATCCT
>JASJPF010000060.1:0-92798 GCA_031426835.1 Thiobacillus sp. | reverse complement strand
GCGTGATCGCCGACTTCACCGTCACCGAGCAGATGCTCAAGTATTTCATCAAGAAGGTGCACGATACGCGGATGTTCCGTCCCAGTCCGCGCATCATCATCTGCGTGCCGTGTGGTTCAACCCAGGTGGAGCGCCGCGCGATCCGCGAGTCGGCGATCGGTGCCGGCGCGCGCCAGGTGTATTTGATCGAGGAGCCGATGGCGGCAGCGATCGGCGCCGGCCTGCCGGTGGCCGAGGCTACCGGTTCGATGGTGGTCGATATCGGTGGCGGCACCACCGAAGTCGGCGTGATCTCGCTCGGTGGTGTGGTCTACGCCAATTCGGTGCGGGTCGGTGGCGACCGCATGGACGAGGCCATCATCAGTTACATCCGTCGCAACTACGGCATGCTGATTGGCGAGGCGACCGCGGAGCGCATCAAGAAACATATGGGTTCGGCTTTTCCGGGCGCAGAAGTGCTGGAAATGGAAATCAAGGGTCGCAGCCTGGCGGAAGGGATTCCGCGCAGCTTCAACGTCTCCAGCAACGAAATTCTGGAAGCCCTGACCGAGCCCTTGAACGCGATCGTGAGCGCAGTGAAGCAGGCGCTGGAACAAACCCCGCCTGAACTGGGCTCGGACATCGCTGAAAAAGGCATGGTGTTGACCGGCGGCGGTGCGCTGTTGCGCGACCTGGATCGTCTGCTCATGGAAGAAACCGGTTTGCCTGTCATCGTCGCTGACGATCCGTTGACCTGCGTGGTGCGAGGATCGGGCATGGCGCTTGAGAACATGGACAAGCTGGGGACGGTATTCACCAACGAGTGATTAGCGTTGTGTGCGGCATCACGGAGAATCACTGATGGCTGCGCCAGATCAACTCATGTTCGCCCGCCGGCTGGGTCCAGCCGGTCGGCTTTTTATCTGGTTGCTGGTCGGCGTGGCTTGTGTGGTCGCGGATGCCCGTTATCACGCCCTCGAAGGGTTGCGCAGCGGGTTTTCCGTGTTGACACAACCGATGCGCGTGGCGATGCGCGCGCCCAACGACGTGGCTTTGGAGCTCAGCGGGTTCTTTGTTCGGCACCGGCAATTACAGCAGCAGCGTGATGCCTTGCTGGCTGAACGTGCACAGCAATCCTTAAGCATAAATATCGCACGGGAACTGGCGCGCGAAAATGCCGAGCTTCGCGTGCTGCTTCAGTTGCAAACCCGGCCGGGTCAGCAGGTGGTACATGCCGCGATGTTGTACAAGGGGCATGACTGGTTTGCCCAGCGCATCACGCTGGATCAGGGCGCAGGGTCGGGCTTGCGCGGTGGCTTGCCGGTGGTGGATGCGCGAGGCTTGATGGGGCAGGTGAGTAGGGTCTACCCAAGGTCGAGTGAAGTCACGCTGGTCAGCAGCCCGCAACAGCTGACGCCTGTTTTCGTGGAACGCACCGGTCAGCACGGGTTGGCTGCAGGCACCGGCCAGGGGCGCCTGGAGTTACGTCACATGCCGGCACAAACGGATATCCGGCAAGGTGACCGCTTGCTGACATCGGGTATTGACCGGGTCTATCCGGCGGGCCTTCCGGTAGCAAGCGTGACCCGGGTTTCCCGTTCACAATCCAGTCCCTATCTGCGTGTGGAATGCTTGCCCCTGGCCGGCCTTGAGCAATCGCGCGCAGTGCTGGTGCTGATTGCCGAGCCACAAATCATTCAGTCACCAATAGCCAGACCTCCCATCACCATGCCTCAGGGGGGAAAGCCATGATCAATGCCGCGCAAAAAGCAGGAAACTGGCGGCGCGTGCTTGGCACCCTGACGCTGGCCGTGCTGCTGGAACAGTTGCCGTGGGCGAGTTGGGTGCTTGAATTGCTGCCGGATTTTGTGTTGGTTGGGGTGCTGTTCTGGGTGCTCCATCAGCCTGCCAAGGTGGGTTTTGGTCTGGCGTTCATGCTGGGACTGCTGGCCGATTTCCAGGGGGGTGCACTGTTCGGGCAGCATGCCATTGCCTATGTGATCGGCGTGTATCTCGTGCTGTTCCTGCGCTTGCGCCTGCTGCAATTTGACCCGCTTCGGCAGGCGGCACAGCTCTTCCCCATTTTTCTGTCGGTGCAGTTGATCGTGCTGCTCGTCGGCTGGCTGGCGGTCAACCCGCCTGTGGGCCTGGGGATGCTGATGCCGGTGCTGGGAAGCACCGTACTGTGGTACCTGATCGCATTGTTTGTTCGGTTACTGCACGGTAAAGGCTTGCAGGACCACGCATGAGGCGCGCCACTCCGCTGAAGAATCTGAGTGTTGAGTTGGCATGTTTTCAGCGGCGCCTGAAAATCGGTGGGTTGTTTGTCTTTTTGTTGGCGCTGGGCCTGTTGACGCGCGGCTTTTACCTGCAAATTGTGCAGCACGAATACTATATTCAGCGCGCCGAAAGCAATCGGACTTCACTGGTACCCACGGCGCCAAACCGCGGTCTGATCGTTGATCGTCAGGGGCGTACGCTGGCTGAAAACTACTCGGCTTACACCGTGGAAATCACCCGTGCCGAGATGGCAAGCCTGGAGCAAACGCTGATCGAAGTAGGCAAGCTGATCGAAGTAACATCCGGGCAGTTGCGGCGCTTCCGGCGTTTGCTCAGCGAGTCCCATGAGTTCGAGACGGTCCCGCTAAAGAGCAAACTGACCGATGAGGAAGTGGCGATTCTGGCCGCCAATCGCTACCGCCTGCCGGGCGTCGAGGTGAAGGCCCGCTTGTTTCGCAACTATCAGGCCGGGCCGGGCATGGCGCACGTGGTGGGCTTTATCGGGCGCATCAATGACCGCGACCTGAAGAACCTGCGCGAGGATGGCCGCGAGCAGAATTACAAGGGCAGCGTTCATATCGGCAAGACCGGATTGGAGCAGCATTACGAAACCACGCTGCATGGCCGCACCGGCTTCGATCAAATGGAGACCGACGCCAGCGGACGCGCCGTCCGCATGCTGTCGCGGATTCCGCCGGTGCCGGGCAAGGATTTGCGGTTGCATCTTGATCTGGAGCTGCAGGCCGTAGCTGAGCATGCTTTTGGTGATTATCTGGGTGGTCTGGTGGCATTGGATCCACGCACCGGCGGCGTGCTGGCACTGGTCAGTAAACCCGGGTTTGACCCCAACCTGTTTGTCGATGGTATCGACCCTGAAACCTGGAAGTCGCTTAACGAGTCACCGGACCGTCCAATGGTCAACCGGGCGTTGCGCGGCATTTACCCCCCGGGCTCGACCATCAAGCCGTTTATGGCGATGGCGGGGCTGGAACTCGGTCTGCGCAAACCCGGAGATTCGATTTCCGACCCTGGTTTTTACAGCCTGCCCAACAGTAGCCATCAATTTCGGGACTGGAAGAAAGGCGGCCACGGTGTGGTTGATCTGAAGCGTTCAATTGCGCAATCGTGTGATGTTTATTATTACAAGCTGGCCGTGGATATGGGCATCGACCGCATGCACGATTATCTGGCGAAATTTGGCTTCGGTGAAAAAACCGGGATTGATCTGGAAGGCGAATCGGCAGGCTTGCTCCCTTCACGAGAATGGAAAAAGCGTCGCTGGAATAAAGTCTGGTATCCGGGGGAAACGGTGATTGCCGGCATCGGCCAGGGTTATCACCTCAGCACGCCCTTACAGTTGGCTGTGGCGACTGCCATGCTGGCCAATGGCGGCATGCGCATCGAGCCGCGCCTGGTCGAGGCGGTGCGCGATCCCGTCACGCATGTTTGGCAGCCTCAGGCCAAGGCAGCGCAGCAAACCATTAAGTTCAATCCGGCCAATATGGCCGTGGTGCGTGAAGGCATGATGGATGTCATGCGGCCAGGGGGCACTGCGGCGGCCGCCGCGGCCGGAGCGAGTTACACCTTCGCCGGAAAAACAGGCACCGCACAAGTAGTCGGTATCAAGCAGGGCGCCCGTTACGATTCCAGCCAGCTGTCCAGGAAAAATCGTGACCATGCCCTGTTCATGGCGTTTGCCCCTGTAGAGAATCCCCGCATTGTGATTGCAGTGATCGTTGAAAATGGGGAGCATGGCAGCTCAACCGCAGCGCCTATTGCCCGCGCAGTCTTTGATTATTATTTGACCGGGAAACGACCGGGTACGATGAATCTGGAGGTAGGGCTCGATAATGAATAATCCGGACAAACGTTGTTGCGTATTCGGGATGGATGCAAGGCGCGAGGCGCAGCGAATGGTTGTTCCATTCGCAAGCTTCGCAACGCCGCAGACGCCCGAATACGCATCAACCCTCCGGGCTGGGACCTATTTTGGCGCATACCGGTGTTGCAAGCCGCTTGTTGTGAATGACACAACCGCGCGGCTTGCGCCTTGGCCTGCACCAAAAATAGACTCCAGCGTTTGCCCGGATTATTCATTATCGAGCCCACACAATGCCTCGGAATAGCCACTGGATCCTGCGCCGTCTGCGTCATGTCGACGGCATTCTGCTGACGCTGGTGGTCATGCTGCTGGGCATCAGTCTGGCGGTGGTGGCGAGCGCCTCGGGGCAAAGCCCGGGGCGCATCAGCGGCCATTTGATCAACATGGGCCTGGCATTGATGGTGATGGTGGTGATCGCCAATGTGCCGCCGCATTTGTTGTCCAAGGTCGGGCCGCCGCTCTACGTGGCGGGCGTGATCCTGCTGATCGGGGTGGCCTTGTTCGGCGAGATTCGCAACGGCTCCCGGCGCTGGCTGAATCTGGGTGTCATGGCATTCCAGCCGTCTGAATTGCTGAAACTGGCGCTGCCATTGATGCTGGCCTGGTATTTTCAGCGCAACGAAACGGTGTTGCGCGCCAAGCACTACATGATCGGCGGCGTGTTGCTGCTGGTGCCGTTTTTGCTGATTTTGCGTCAACCCGATCTGGGTACGGCGATGATGATTGGCGCCTCGGGTTTTTACCTGCTGTTTTTCGCCGGCCTGCCGTGGAAGGTGATTCTGGGCGGCGGCGTGATAAGCGCGGCCAGTTTGCCGCTGGTGTGGGGATTGATGCACGATTATCAGCAGCGTCGTGTGCTGACCCTGCTGGACCCTTCGGCCGACCCGCTGGGAGATGGCTATCACATCATCCAGTCGACCATTGCGATTGGCTCCGGCGGGCTGTTCGGCAAGGGCTGGATGCAGGGCACGCAAAGCCAGCTCGATTTCATTCCCGAGCGCACCACTGACTTTGTTTTTGCGGTGTTTGGCGAAGAATTCGGCTATCTGGGAACGATCCTGCTGGTCGCGCTGTATCTGGCCATTGTGGTGCGTGGCCTGACTATCGCAGCGCATGCGCCAACCTTGTTTGGCCGGTTGATGGCAGCGACCCTGAGTCTGAATTTGTTCACCTACGCGTTCGTCAATATGGGCATGGTGTCGGGCATTTTGCCCGTGGTTGGCGTGCCGCTGCCACTCATGAGTTACGGCGGGACGGCACTGATTACCCTGTTGCTGGGGGTGGGCATACTGATGAGCGTGGCCACGCATCGCCAACTCAATAAGTCGTGACGGGCTAAAATGGCGTGATGAAAACAATCCTGATTATGGGGGCGGCTGCCGCCACCCTGGCGCTGGCAGGTTGCAGCAGTGGTCCTTCGGCCCATGCAAAAACCGCGTCCCCCGCTGTGGCGGCGAAAGGGGGGGGGTACTATCTTGACGATGGCCCCGAGGCCAATCCGCCACCGAATCTCGACGCCATCCCCGATGCGGTGCCGCGCAATGAACCGTTGCATCGCTTTGCCAACCGCACCTATGTTGCGCTGGGCAACACCTATACGCCGCAGACCGAACGCCGCGCCTACCGAGAAGAAGGCATGGCCTCGTGGTACGGACGGCGCTTTCACGGCAAAAAAACCGCGTCGGGCGAACTGTATGACATGTACGCCATGACGGCGGCGCATCCCACGCTGCCGATTCCCAGCTTTGCGCGGGTCACGTCGATTGTGAATGGCCGCTCGGTGGTGGTGCGGATCAACGATCGCGGGCCGTTTCACAGCAAGCGCCTGATCGATTTGTCGTATGCCGCCGCGCACAAGCTGGGCTATCTGAGCCAGGGCAGCGCGCGGGTGCGGGTGGAAAGCATCGACCCCGCAGCCGGCGGCACTCAGGACGCCCCATCGAACGAGGGTCTGTTTTTGCAAGTGGGCGCATTTGGCCAGCCCGAGTACGCGCAAAAGCTGCTGGAACGGCTCAAGCGCGAGCTGGGGCTGGATGACGCACGCCTTCAAATCGTGTTGATCGGCACCTTGCATCGCGTGCAGATCGGTCCTTATGCCAGCGAAGACGATGCGCGTGCGGATCGCACACAAGTGCGGGAACGTCTCGACCTCAATGCGGTCTTGGTCAGACGCGAAAGACGGGAACAGTCATGAAAATTATCTGGTTTTTTGTTGCAATGATGGTCTCGGCTTTAGTCTGGGCCGAGCCCACCGGGATTGCGTCGCGTGCCTGGGTGCTGATCGATCAGGCCAGTGGGCGTGAGTTGGCCTCGCACCAGGCCGATTTGCCGCTGGCCCCGGCTTCGCTGACGCAGTTGATGACCGCCTATGTACTGCTGGACGATATCCGCAAGAACAAGTTGAGCCTGGGTGAGATGGTCACCGTGCCGGAGGCCGCCACTCAGGTCGACGGTGCGCGCGTATTCCTCAAGGCGGGCGATCAGGTCAGCGTTGATACCCTGTTGCAGGCCATGTTGTTGCAGTCGGCCAGCGACGCGACCTTGGCACTGGTGATGGCGTCTGATGGCAGCGAAGCTGCATTTGTCGGGCGGATGAACAGCATGGCCAAACGATTGGGCTTGAATAAAACCCATTTCATGAATGCCACCGGACTGACCGAGCCTGGCCATGAATCGAGCGCGCGCGACATGGCCTTGCTCGGACGTGCGTTGGTGCGCGACTTTCCCAGTCGCCAGACATTCTTTAAGCAAAAAGAACTCGCCATAAACGGCATCACCTATTACAACGGTAATCGTCTGTTGTGGCGCGACAGCACCGTCACCGGTCTGAAAGTGGGCCGCACCGTGCAGGCGGGGTATTGCATGGCAGCGGCGGGCCAGCGCGGCAACCAGCGGCGGATTGCCGTGGTGCTTGGTGCGCGCTCTGATGCGCAGCGCACCCAGGAGGCACTCAAGCTGCTGAACTATGGTTTCGAAAACTTCGATAGTGTGCGGCTTTACCGGGCGCAGCAACCGGTCAAGGTGGCCGCGCTCTACCGCGGTGCACGCGCATCGGTGAGCATGGGCTTCGAGCAGGATTTTTATTTGCTGACCCCGCGCGGCAGTTCCGGCCGGGTCAAGGCCGAGGTCATCTCCGAACAGCCTATCGTTGCCCCCATCAATCGGGGGCAACGCATGGGCACCCTGCGGTTGACGCTCGATGGAAAGTCGCTGGGTAATTTTCCTCTGCTTGCCCTGCATGACGTCGGTGTGGCCGGCATCCTGGGACGTGGCTGGGACTCAATTCGACTCTTCTTCGGACAGTGAGCATTTACCTTAACGGCACGTTCATGCCGCTCGCCGAGGCCACAATATCGGTGCTTGACCGGGGCTTCGTGTTTGGGGATGGCGTGTATGAAATGGTGCCAGTGTATTCACGGCAGCCGTTTCGACTGGATAGCCATCTGCACCGCTTGCAAACCAGCCTCGATGGCATCCGTCTGGTCAATCCGCATGGGCTGGATGCGTGGCGTGATCGGGTTGTGCAGTTGATTGCCGGACAGGATTTTGCCGATCAGTCAGTCTATATTCAGATCACACGGGGTACCCCGGGGGTGGAGCAGCCGCCGCGTGATCAGGCTTTTCCTGCAGGGGTGCCACCAACGGTCTTCATGTTTGCCCAGCCGTTGGTAACGGCCTCGGCAACGCAAAAAAAGGCAGGCGTGTGTGCCATTACCGCTGTCGATAATCGCTGGCAGCGTTGCAACATCAAGGCCATCTCGTTGTTGGCCAATATCCTGTTGCGGCAGCAGGCGGCTGATGCGGACTGTGCCGAAACCGTGATGCTGCGCGATGGCTTTTTAACCGAAGGCAGTGCGAGCAATATTTTTGTGGTGAAAAACGGTGTATTGCTGGCGCCGCCGCCATCGAACCTGATGTTGACGGGCGTGACCTATGATCTGGTGCTGGAGCTCGCCGTAGCGCACGGCATTCCACACGAAGTCCGCGCGATCAGCGAAGCCGAGGTGCGTAACGCCGACGAGTTGTGGATGACTTCGTCCACCAGGGAAATCATGGCTATTGTGAAGCTGGACGGCGTGGCCGTGGGTACCGGTGTGCCGGGGCCGCTGGCGCAGCAGATGGACGCCTTGTATCAAACATTCAAACACCAGGTAATGCGCGCATGAGGGTACCTTTAGAAATCGTAGCGAGCACCCGTCAAGGGCAGGCCGTGGTTGTAAAGCCGCTGAAGCGGCAACAACCACGCTCCGGGCATCAGCCGGGCGCGCCCGGAGCGCAGGAACCGAAATGTACATTGAAGTACATGAGGATTTCGAGCACCGGACGCGCCCGGATCATGACCGCGCAGTAGATTTATGGAGGCACCCTTGAGCGAAGAAGAAACCCTGCTGAAATTCCCCACTGACTTTCCCGTCAAAATCATGGGCGAGCGGCGCGACGATTTCGCGCAAACCATGGTGGAACTGGTGCAGCGCCATGCGCCTGATTTCATTGCGGAAACGATTGAATTGCGCGCATCGAGCGGCGGCAACTATCTCTCGGTGACCTGCGTCATACGCGCCACCTCCCGGCCCCAGCTTGATGCCCTGTATCGAGAAATCACGGCCCACCCCTGGGTGAAGATGGCACTTTGAGCGCAGTGGAAACAACGTGAGCAGCCTGATGAAAACCGATTCGCATCAGGCGGTCGTTCGCCATCTTGGACTGGTCGAGTATGAGCCAACCTGGCGGGCGATGCAGACCTTCACCGCACAACGGTCGCCCGACACGCCGGATGAAATCTGGCTGCTGGAGCATCCGCCTGTTTATACCCAGGGCCAGGCGGGCAAGCCCGAACATCTGATCGCAGCGACTGACATTCCCGTTATTCCCATCGACCGTGGCGGCCAGATCACTTATCACGGGCCCGGTCAGGTCGTGGCCTATGTGATGATCGATCTGCGTCGGCGCGGCTACGGCATCCGCGAACTGGTGACGCGGATGGAGCAGGCAGTTATTGATCTGCTGGCGGCGCAGGGTGTAACGGCCACGAGACAAGCGGGCGCGCCCGGCGTGTACGTCGAGGGTGCAAAAATCGCCGCACTCGGCTTGCGGGTCAAACACGGCTGCACCTATCATGGCCTCGCGCTGAATGTGGACATGGATATGCATCCCTTCGCGGCCATCAATCCCTGTGGCTTCGCTGAATTGCGGGTCACGCAAGCCAGCGATCTGGGCATTCCGGAAACGCCGCAGGCACAGGGGCTGACGCTGATAAGCAGGTTGCAGGAGTCGATCTATAGTTGACTAAATTAGTCAGATATTAGTATTCTTGCAACTTCTAATGGAGTAATTCATGAGCATAGACACCCTGCCGACCGACCCCAAGTTGTTGATGCGTTCGATTATTCAGCGCATCGCCACCGGCCCCGACCTGTCGAAGAACATCAGTCGCACCGAGGCGCATCTGGGCACCAAGGCGATTATCGACAATGCCATCGATCCGATCCAGGTCGGCATTTTCTTTATTGCCCTGCGCATGAAGCGCGAGACGCAGGATGAAAACCGCGGGGCGCTGGATGCCGTGCTCGAGACCACCCAGCGGGTCACAGCTGCGGTCGACGAAGTGGTCGATATCGGCGATCCCTATGATGGCTATACGCGCTGCCTGCCCGCGGCTCCTTTCCTCGGCCCGTTGCTGGCTGAACTGGGCGTGCACGTGGTCAACCACGGCCTCGACAAGGTTGGCCCCAAATACGGCGTGACTGCACGCCATGTGCTGGAAGCGGCCGGTGTACCGGTGAACCTGACGCCCACCGAGGCTGCTGCGCGGTTGAGCGATCCCGCATTGGGCTGGTCCTACGTCGACCAGGCCCAGTCCAACCCGGGCATGCACAAGCTGATTCCGCTACGTTCGCAAATGATCAAACGCCAGGTGCTGACCACGGTGGAAGTGTTGTCCAAGCCGGTCATGGGCAAACTGAAAACCCATTTCGTCACCGGTTACGTGCACAAGCCCTATCCGCCGGTGTACGCCGATCTCGCGCGCGAAGCGGGGTTTGATACCGCGTGTATCGTGCGCGGCGTCGAGGGTGGGGTGATCCCGTCGCTACGCCAGATTGGCAAATACTTTCAGTATCACGACAAGGGCGCTGAAATCGAGGCGACGGTGGATCCGGTCGCGCTTGGTATCAGCCAGCCGGTGCGTGCGGTGCCGCTGCCCGGCAGTGTGGCCACCGAAGAAGGGGCGGATGAAATCGTCGCCGCTATTGATATCAATGCAACGGCTCGCGCCGCAGCAGAATCCGGCATGCAGGCCTTGAAGGGCGACAAGAACGCCACATACGATTCATTGGTGTTGGCCGGCTCGATCATTCTCCATCATGTGGGCCGTGCCGCGAGCGTCGCTGAGGCGGCCACGCAGATCCGGGCTGCGCTGGATTCCGGCAAAGCCGCCGCACGGGTGCGTTGAAATGAGCGAATTCGTAGCCATTGCCGCTGCCGACGAACTCAAGCCGGCCGAGATGAAGCGCGTCGTCATCGACGGCAAACGCCTGTTGCTGTGCAACGCCAGCGGTACGCATTATGTGGTCGATGAAATGTGCAGTCACGAGGATTACTCGTTGTATCTCGGCTGCATCAAGGACAACAGGATCAAGTGCTCGCTGCACGGCAGTTACTTTGACCTGACGACCGGTCAGCCGACCTGCGACCCGGCCGACGAGCCAATCAAGACCTATGCGGTGAAAATAGAAGCCGGACAGGTGTGGGTTCAGGTCTGATTACTATTTAAGTACGGCCCGGATCGCCCGGACCATGTCGGGATGGTCGAACTCGCGGCCACCGATAGCGCCCGCCACCACGCGCCCTTTCTTGTCGACCAGATAGGTCGTCGGCAAGCCGGAAATTTTCCAGGCTTGCATGGATTCGCTGCTGCGATCGAGCAGAATCGGAAAGTTCAGGTCAGCATCCAGCTGGCTGGTGAACAGTTCGATGTCGTTGACGCTCTCACCCACATTGACCGCCAGCACGCTGAACGCCTCACCTTTCAGTTGTTGCGCCAAGCGTTCCATCGACGGCATTTCGCGCCGGCAAGGCGGACACCAGGTCGCCCAGAAATTGATCAGCACCACGCGTCCCTTGAGTTGGGACAGGTCGTGTGCTGCGCCACGCATGTCGTTCAGCTTTAATGCCGGGGCAGGCCTGGGCATGAGTGTGGTCAGGCTGTGAGACAGGGGCGGCAGCTCTGCGGTCCCCCCTGCGGCAGGAAGGCCGAACAGGAGGCCGAGTACGGCAACCTGTCCCGCCCAGCACTTCAGTTTATTCATGACTGCACCTCACATTTTGAATCAGGCCGGTATGGATTTTGCCATCGGCGCGCCAGACGAACCGCAGGTCGAAGGGTTGGTCGCGCGGTACGCTGTAAGTGGTCATCCCCTGATTCCAGTCGCCCGGCGCAAAGCTTTGCGTGGTGGGGAATTGTGCCCAGGTGAAGGCAATGCGCGCGGACGCCTTCTCGCCCAGCTTTTCCCAGATCTGGTCCCATCCGGTTTTGCTGCGGATCGTCTGAGGCGGCAGACCGGATATCACATAGCGCCAGTCGGCCAAACGATGCTGGATCGGGGTGTCACCAATATTGCGTACCACCGTCATGAACACGCATTCGGCGACATAGCGTTCCGTTGCTGCAGCAGAAAAGCCGCGGGCGAGATAGAAGGCACGTGCCTGATCGGAGTTGATCTGGGTCAGCCGAACCTGAACGCCCGCCTGATCGGTTTGCCAGCTGCGCAGACCCGTGTCCGGGTCCACATCGGGTTCTGCAGCACTGAGCGTGGTCCCCCACAAAGCCAGCAGGGTTAGGGATAGCAATCGCATAGGCTAAAATCCGGTTTCAATGTTGTTCCGAGTTCATTATGGCAGACCCCATCCAGCACAAGGGCGCAGCAAAAACTGCGCGCATCCCGATCAAGATCGTGCCGCAGCCGCGCATGCGTCTGCCGTCGTGGATCCGCGCCAAATCGCCCAACGTGCCCAACGTGTCGCGGCTGAAAGGCATTTTGCGCGAAGCGAAGCTGCACACCGTGTGCGAGGAGGCCTCTTGCCCCAATCTGGGCGAATGCTTCGGGCACGGCACCGCCACCTTCATGATTCTGGGCGACCTGTGCACGCGGCGCTGCCCGTTCTGTGATGTGGGCCACGGCACGCCGTTGCCGCCCGATGCCGACGAACCGCGCCATCTGGCTGAAACCATTGCGCTGATGGAGCTTAAATATGTGGTGATTACCAGCGTCGACCGCGATGATCTGCGTGACGGCGGCGCCGATCATTTTGCCCAGTGCATCGCTGCGGTGCGTGTGGCCGCCCCGGCCACACGAATCGAAATTCTCACTCCGGACTTTCGCGGCCGCCTCGACAAGGCGCTCGACAGACTGGATATCGCGCCGCCCGATGTGATGAATCACAATCTGGAAACGGTGCCGCGCTTGTACAAGGCCGCGCGTCCTGGCGCCGATTACGCGCACTCGCTGAAGGTTTTGCAGGATTTCAAGGTGCGTCACCCGGACATCCCGACCAAGTCGGGGCTGATGGTGGGGCTGGGCGAAACGGATGAGGAAATTCTCGACGTCATGCGCGACCTGCGCGCACATGGCGTCGACATGCTGACGCTGGGGCAGTATCTGCAACCTTCGCAGCACCATCTGCCGGTCATGCGCTTTGTCGTCCCCGAGCGTTTCGAGCAATTCGAGCAGGAGGCGCTGGCCATGGGCTTCAAGCATGCCGCGTGCGGCCCGATGGTCCGTTCCAGTTATCACGCGGACCAGCAGGCCGCAGGCGTTTAAAACCGGGTCTGGATCAGGCGTGTCGAAGCAGCGCGCGCTGCCGGCGTCCCATCCACGCCATCGCAACCAGTCCAAGCCCCATCAACCCCAGTACCGAAGGCTCCGGAATCGCGGCGGGATTGCGCTGTGTCTCCCCGGTTTCACGCGTCAATAGCGGCGGTACCTGATCATCCGGTAGCGTTGTGATTTTGGGCAGAGTCGGCGTGTTGTCATCCGGCTTCCTGGACTTGGGCGTGTCTGGATGTTTCACCGGGCCTTCTTCAGCGGGTGGCGGGATGGTCGGCTTGGGCGCTGGCTCGTGGTTTTCAGGAAGAGCAGGCGTGTTGTTATCCGGCTTCCTGGACTTGGGCGTGTCTGGATGTTTCACCGGGCCTTCTTCACCGGGTGGCGGGATGGTCGGCTTGGGCGCTGACGGCGCGTGGTTTTCAGGCGCGGGTTCGGGACGCCGTTTTCCTGGGCCGACCCCCAGGGCGTTGCCCGGCAGCGTGGACTCGGGTAAAGGACCTCGGCGGGGCTGTCCCGGCCCCGGATTGGCTGGAGGCGCTGGCGGGATGTCGAAAGCCAGCAGGATCGGATCGAGCCTTTGCAGGGTGTGTTGGGGATTCGAACCGTCGACCAGAACGATGGGAATGTTCTCGCCCTGGTGCTCGATCCGAATGGTTTCGGGTGCGGCCGTGAACAGGTGTCGACCATCTGGCGGGCGCAACGCCGTCTGGCGCTGATGGGCTTCCGGATCAGCAGGCGCGCTGCGCTGCGCGTGGAGGGCCAGGCCGCCTACCAATGCTGTGGTGGCGATAGCGCTGGAGATGAGGATTCCTGCGGGACTGAGCAGGGTCGTCAGGGCAACGCCCAATAAGCCGATGCGGCGTATGCGGTGGGTCCGGTTGGTCATGATGGGCGTCTCATAGGGAGCAAGGTAAGCATTGCTCCGCAATATCCGTTCCAGACTATGAAATCGCTGACACGGTGCATCCGCCGTGTCGGCCGGGTGGACAGCGTAATGAAAGCGTTGAGGCTTCGGTGGGAGCGTCGGGAAATCGACGCGGGCCTACTTCAGCAGGCGTCGACGCGTCAGCGCCAGGGCAATGACGTAGCCGAGGCTGCCGTAAATCAGCAGCGCGGCAACGTGCAGCGCGATGTTGTCGGGCACGTTGCCGACCACCAGCGGACGCACCAGGTCGATGGCGTGGGTAAGCGGTAGCCAGGCCGAGACGCTTTGAACCACTTCAGGCAATTGCGTGACCGGGAAGAACACCCCGCACAGCAGCACCATCGGTGTGATCACCAGTGAGAAGTAATACAGAAAAAAGTCATAGCTGGGCGATACGGCGTTCATGATCAGTCCCATGCCGCCGAAGCAAAAGCCGACCATCGCAACCACCGGGATAATCCAGAGTGTCATCCAGAAATTGCCGAACAGGCCCAATCCCCAGATCACCGCCAGGATCGCCAGCCCGGAGAGCAGGCTTTTGGTGACGGCCCAGGTCAGCTCGCCCAGCATCACGTCATCGAGCGTCAGCGGCGCGTTCATGATGGCATCCCAGGTGCGCTGCACGTGCATCCGTGAAAAACTCGAATACAGCACCTCGAAGGTGGCGGCGTTCATGGTGCTGTAAGCGACCGTGCCGGCAGCGAGGAAGGTGAGGTAGGGCATGCCGCCGACATCCGGCAACAGGCTGCCGAGGCCGTAGCCGAGGCCGAGCATGTACAGCATCGGGTCGGCGAGGTTGCCGAGGATGGCCGGGATGGCGAGCTTTTTCCACACCAGATAATTGCGATGCCAAACCGGGATAAAGCGCCATGACAGCTGGGGCAAGTGGAGCAGTCTAATCACGTAAATCACGCCCGGTGAGTTTGAGAAAAACATCTTCGAGGCTGGAGGGGCGATGCAGGTAACGCAGTGTCGGGGCGTGCCTCAATGCATCGATCACGGTGTCGGCGTTGTTGCTGTAGCAGAACAGGGTTTCGCCGACGGTTTCGAAGCGTTGGCACAAGCTTGCCGCGTGATTGCGCGTCCAGTCGGCCAGGCCTTCGCCGAAGACTTCGACCACGACCGGTTCGATGTGCGATTCGATCAACGCTCGCGGTGCCCCTTCAGCAACAAGGCAGCCATGGTCGAGGATGGCGAGGCGATCGGTCAGTCGCTCGGCTTCGTCCATGAAATGCGTGGTCAGCACGATGGTCTTGCCGTCGGCGATCAGTTGACGCAGCCCTTGCCAGATGAGGTGACGCGCCTGCGGATCCAGCCCGGTGGTGGGTTCGTCGAGAAACAGGATGTCGGGGTCGTGTACCAGGGCACGCGCCAGTGTCAGACGCCGCTTCATCCCGCCCGACAATTGTGTGATCTGCGCATCGGCTTTGTTGACCAGTCCGGCGAACTCCAGCAGATGGGGTATGCGCGCGGCGATGGCAGACTTTTTCATGCCGAAGTAGCGGCCGTAGGCGAACAGGTTTTCGCGCACGCTGAAATCGGGATCGAGGTTGTCCATCTGCGGTACCACACCGACTTTCATCCGCGCCTCGCGTGCGTGCTTCGGCACGGAAAAGCCGGCCAGTTCAATGCTGCCGCTGTCGGGTTCGATCAAGCCCAGCAACAATCGCAGTGTGGTGGTTTTGCCGGCACCGTTGGGACCCAGCAGACCAAAACACTCGCCACGCCGGACCGTCAGGTCCAGGCCGCGCAAGACCTCGGTGTCGCCATATCTTTTGGTGAGCCCGCGCACCTTCAGCATGGGCAGGCCTCCATGAAAGCCTGTTTTAGCTGTTTCAGCTTGCCGTGAAAAAAGTGTCCGGCCTGCGGAATGACTTTTTGCGTGAGGTGTTGCTGCTCAGCCCAAAGCTGGATGGCAGTGGGCGGGATCAATTCGTCGGCGTCGCCATAGATGACGACGGTATCGGCTGGCACCGGATCAAATTCGTACAGGGTGACCGCTGGCGCAACCAGAATCAGCCGGCGCGCATCAAGCTGCTGGCGCAGCCGGTGCTGCACAAACGCGCCGAATGAAAATCCGGCCAAAGCCCAGGGCAGCCCCGGGTAACTGGCCTCGACAAAGCGGGCAACCGCAAGCAAATCATCGGTTTCGCCGATACCGGCATCAAACACCCCGTCGCTCATGCCGACGCCGCGAAAGTTGGGCCGCACCGACACCCAGCCGGCTTCGTTGGCGGCCTTGGCCAGCGTGGTCACCACTTTGTTGTCCATGCTGCCGCCGTGCAGCGGGTGGGGGTGGGCGACCAGCAGCAGACCGCGGCGATCGGTTTCGGGGTCGTCGATCACCGTTTCCAGCTTGCCAGCCGGCACCGGGATGCGCAGTTTGAACCGCTTCATTCCGGCCGCGTCACTTCAGCCTCAAGCGTTCGACAATAAGCCCTTGCTTGAGGTGAACATCGAAGATTTCATCAATATCGGATTCATCCACGTAGGTGTACCAGACCCCCTCGGGATAGACGACCAGAACCGGACCCTCGTCGCAGCGGTCCAGGCAGCCGGCGCTGTTGATGCGGCATTTGCCTTTGCCAGCGAGGTTGGCGTGCTTGGACTTTTTCTTCAGGTAGTCGCGCATCTGCTGGCCGCCGGAGGCACCGCAGCATTGGGCGCCGTCGTCGCGCTGGTTGGTGCAGAAGAATACGTGGTGCTTGTAATAGGGCTTAGTCATCTGAGCTGTTTTGATTGGGTAGGTTGACCGAAGACTTGAGCGCATTGCCGTACGCCTGGTCGACTGGGTATTTTCGCGCATTAATCGCCAGTTTGTCGGCAGCCGCTTCAAGCAGGTCGATTTCCAGAATATCGGCCAGACGGGTCAGGTAAATCAGCACGTCGGCGATTTCCTGGCGAACCGCCTCATGTTGCTCGGCATTCAACTGGTGACTCTGTTCTGCGGTCAGCCATTGAAAGGGCTCCAGCAACTCTGAGGCTTCCACGCTTAATGCCATCACCAGATTCTTGGGGGTGTGGTAGCGTTCCCAGGCGCGAGCGAAGGCAAACTCACGAATGCGCAGGCGCAGGGTATCGAGGCTGTCGATTGCGGTGTTGGTCATGGCGGCATGATACCTTGGCAGGCGATGACTTCATGACGCTGTTGTTGGCGGGTCGTCGCATTGGCATGCTGACATCTGGTAAATTCTTGATGGTAGAGGGGTACATGGGCATTGTTTGGGTTGGCCTGTGAATTGCTTATGTATGATGGTAATCAGGTCGGGTATTTAAATCTGCTCTGGCATAATGTCTGCGGATTAATTGCAACTATAAGGGAGGGTGGACATGTTTATGATCAACAAGCACATTGCACGTGCGAGCGTGGTGTTGGCAGTTGCCGCGATGGCAGGCTGCGCCAGTACGTCAACTTATCCACCCGCCCCGACACAGACGGGTAATGTTGACTGGAACTATCTGGTCGGCCCGGGTGACTCGGTTCAGGTTTTTGTCTGGCGCAACCCCGAGGTGACCGGCACCTTCCCGGTGCGTCCCGATGGCAAGATGACGATGAATCTGATCGAAGACCTGCAGGCCTCGGGCAAGACGCCCACCCAGCTGGCGCGGGATATCGAGAAAACGCTCTCCAAATACATCCAGGAGCCTATCGTCACGGTCATTGTTGCCGGCGGAGTAGGCCCGTTTGACCAGCAGATTCGCGTGGTGGGCGAAGCCGCCAAGCCGCAGGCGCTGAACTATCGCGAAAAAATGAGTTTGATTGACCTGATGATTTCGGTGGGCGGCTTGACCGACTTTGCCGCGGGTAACAAGGCTTATATTCTTCGCACCACTGAAGGCAAGCAGGCACGTCTGGGGGTTCGGCTGGAAGATCTGCTGAAAGGCGGCGACATATCTGCCAACGTGGATATGCGTCCCGGCGATGTGCTGGTGGTCCCCGAAAGCCTGTTCTAAATTGACTTACGCCGTCCTTGTCAGCCCTTTTTGATGGAACGAACATCCGCATAGCTTATGGATCAGGTACTGCAACAAATTCTGGGGTATGCGAAAGCCACCTGGTATCGGCGCTGGTGGGGCGTGGCGATGGCCTGGCTGGTATGCATCGTCGGCTGGACCTGGGTGATGGTGCTTCCCGACCGTTATGAGGCAACGGCACGTGTCTATGTTGATACGCAGACTTTGCTCAAGCCCTTGTTGGCCGGGCTGACTGCCGAGCCCAACGTGGAGCAGCAGATCAAGCTGATGACCCGTCAGCTGGTGAGTCGCCCCACGCTGGAAAAGGTTGCGCGCATGACCGATCTGGATGTGCGGGCCAAAACGCCGGAGCAGACCGAATCCATGCTGAACGGCTTGGCTGGCAAGATTTCGATTGCCGATGCGGGCCGTGAAAACCTGTATACCATCAGCTATCAGGATGCCAATGGCGATCTGGCCAAAAAAGTGGTGCAGTCCTTGCTGACCATTTTTGTGGAAGGCAGTCTGGGTAAAACCCGTCAGGACATTTCCAGTTCGGCGCGTTTCATTGAAGAGCAGTTGCAGCAATACCAGCAAAAGCTTACCGATGCCGAGAGCGCGCTTACGGAATTCAAGCAGAAACACATTGGCATGATGCCTGGACAGGGCGGTGACTATTATTCCAAGCTGGCTGAGACATCAGCCCAGTTGCGGCAAGCGCAGCTGGATCAACAGGAAGCCCTTAATCGACGTAATCAGCTCAAGCGACAGCTGGCTGATGAAGAACCGGAACTCACCGCAGCCGCCGCGGCAGTCTCGACCCACAGCGAGATCGATGGCCGCATCCAGGCACTGCAGAATCAGATGGATCAACTGCGATTGAAATACACCGATCTGCACCCGGATATCCAGTCGACCAAGCGTCTCATCGACAAGCTGGAAGCACAGAAGAAAATCGACCTGGCAGGCCGCAAGAATGATCCCTCTGGCTCCAGGATCCAGAATCCGGTTTATCAGCAACTCACCATTGCCATTGCCGAAGCCGATGCCACCGTTTCCTCGCTGGGTGCGCGCGTGGCCGAATATCAGCGCCGTTTTGGCGAACTGCGGAAAGCATCCAACCTGATCCCGCAGGTGGAGCAGGAATACACCGAATTGATGCGCAATTATGGAACCTATCGCGAGAACTATGATGCTCTGTTGAAGCGCCGCGAGTCGGTCACCATGTCGGGTGAGGTTGAAAGCAAGACCGACACCGTGGATTTTCGTGTGATTGATCCGCCGTTTGTGCCGAGTCAGCCCGCGTGGCCAAACCGGCCCATGCTGCTGTCTTTGGTAACGCTGGGGGGCTTGGTCGCAGGCATCGCGGTTGCTTTCCTGTTGAGTCAGCTGCGCCGCACCGTGACAGACCGCAAGGCCTTGCGCGAGTTGACTGGCTTGCCTTTGCTGGGTGCGGTTTCACGGGTGGAAACCAGTGAAACCCTGCGTCGCAAACGCAAAGGGTTATTGGCGTATCTGGCTGCGTTGGGGAGCTTGATTGCCGCCTATGGCGCGGTGATGGTCGTGCAACTTGTGTTGTCGCGGGCGGGCTAGGAGAATTCATGAGTATTATTGAAAAAGCTGCTGGCAAAATCGGTTCGGGTGTCCCGCGCACTTCGACACAGAGCAGCGATACTGATCCGGTTAAGGATTCCAGCCTGATTGAAAATGCGCTTAATAAACAGCGCAGCACTCAGACGACGCCCTTTGTCGCGACCCCCGTGGAACCGGTTTTCAGCGAACCGGACGCCGAAGTGGTGGAGGGCAACAGTCAGGTTCAGACGATTAACCTGGCGCGTCTGCATCGCATGGGCGTGGTGTCGCCCGATGCCGAGAAAAGCCAGATCGCCGAAGAGTTTCGCATCATCAAGCGGCCGCTGATTGCCAATGCTTTTGGACAAGGCACTGCACGGGTCAAGAATGGCAACCTCATCATGGTGACGAGTTCGTTGCCGGGTGAAGGCAAGAGCTTCTGTGCCCTCAATCTCGCCATTTCAATGGCGATGGAAATGGATCGCACCGTGCTGTTGATCGATGCCGACGTCGCCAAACCGCGCATCCCCGAATACCTGGGCATCCATGCTGACAAGGGGTTGCTTGATGTGCTGCAGGATAAAGACCTCAAGCTGTCCGATGTGATGATTCGGACGGATATTGCCAAACTGACGATTTTGCCGGCGGGCCGAACCTACAAGCGCGCCACCGAACTGCTCGCCAGCGCTGCGATGACCCGACTGATTGAGGATATCGGGAACCGTTATCCGGACCGCATCATTCTGTTCGATTCTCCGCCGCTCCTGGCCACCAGCGAGTCGAGCGTGCTGGCCACACACATGGGACAGATTGTCATGGTGGTTGAGGCTGAAAAAACCTCGCAGGATGCCGTACGCGAAGCGCTCAGCCACATCCAGTCGTGTGAAGTGGTCAGCATGTTATTGAACAAAACCACCCCGACACCAGGCGCAGACTACTATTATGGTTACTATGGCAGCTACGGAAAATAAGCGCAGCCCGCGTGGTGCGAAACCGGTTTTGCGCAGCCACGCTGCCCGCGCAGGCGCGCTTTCCGTTTTGATGGTCATGGCCTACGCTGTGCCTGCGCACGCCGTCGACTGGCGGTTTGAGCCTAGTGTGGGCGCATCCGCCACCTACACCGACAATGCAAACCGCAGTGAAACCGACCCGCAGGACGCGCTGATTCTCGGTGTCACGCCAGGTTTCACCCTGAGCTCGGAAGGCTCGCGGCGGGTGAAGGCCACGCTGCAATATGGGCTGAGAGGGGTGGCGCGTTTTGGCGAACGCAGCAGCGAGAACCTGTATCACAATCTCAACGCTGTCGGTAAAGCCGAGCTGGTCGAGGATTTTCTGTTTATCGATGGTTCCGCGCGCGTCTCGCAGGAGCTGATTTCGCTACTGGGTTCGCCCGCCGACGCCGAAACCGGCAACAGTAACCGCGCGACCGTGAGCACCTATTCGCTCAGCCCCTATATTCAAAAACGCTTGGGCACCTTCGCCACGGTACAGGCGCGCTACACCAATAGCGGTGCCATCTTCGAGAACAGCGTCGCCGCCAACTCCAGCGTGAATGCATTTGCTGCCAATATGCAAAGCGGCCCCCGCTTCAATGACCTTAGTTGGGGGCTTAATTACTCCATCCGCAAGGCAGTCAACCGCAATGACGTCGATACCACCTTCGAGCGCGCCAGCGCGCAGCTGGGTTACGCGCTGACCCGCAAGTTCCGGGTGTTCGGCACGGTGGGGCAGGACTGGAATGATTACCTGAGTACCACCGGAACCGATGGCTCGTCCTACAGCGTAGGCTTTGGCTGGGCGCCGACGCGCCGCAGCAGCATCGAAGCCTCGATGGGTGAACGCTATTTCGGCCGCACCTTCAGCTTTGCCGGCAACCACCGGACACGGCTCTCGCGCTGGACGGTGCGTTATTCGGAAGACGTCAGCGATATTACCCAGCAGTTTCTGGAGCAAAGCAGTCGTGTATTCTGGGTGTGTAATGACGCGCTGGTCGAAACGCCTGATGCCACGCCTCCTAAGGATCAAACGTGTACCGAGGGGCCGATATCGGCGGGTCAGTTGGCGCAGTCTTTTGCGAGCCTCGGCATCCCGGTTTCGAGTTTGGTTGCTGCGGGTCTTCTGAATGTGACAAGCGCAAACGGCGTTTTCATTATCAAGAGCTTGAATGCGGGCGTGTCATGGGACATCGGGCGCTTGGGATTTGGTTTGTCGGCCCGGGACACCAAACGCCTCTATCAAGTTCTGGGCGATGCACAGGATCACATCCAAAGCGTGACGGGCTCGGTCAGTTATCGCCTGTCGCCCCAAACCACGGCCAACAGCAGCCTGTCGCTGAGCCGCAACAGCTTTGATCCTGCACTGGCAGGAGGCACGGCACGGGAGGACGATATCCTTAGTCTCAGTCTCGGCGTCGTCCATCAGTTTTCAGGCGAGCTCAATGGCGCACTGACTTTCCGCCATACCCAGCGGGATTCAAATGGGCTGAATGCCGATTACAGCGTAAACAGCCTGACAGCTACCGCCAATATGCGCTTCTGACCCGCCTGCCTGAATGGCATAGCCATTGCTTCACATCGTGTGTGTAATGTCGCTGTGTCCCACCAAGATTACGGATCACTCATGTACGAAGACTATTACCGCTTTAGTGCCAAGCCGTTCCAGCTCAACCCGGACCCACGTTTCTTCTATGGGTCCAAGGGGCACAAGCGGGCGATGGCCTATCTCGACTATGGTCTGTCACTCGGCGAAGGCTTCATTGTCATTACCGGTGAGGTGGGCGCGGGCAAGACCACCCTGATGCGCAATCTGTTCCGGCAGCTGGAGACCCACAACCTGATCGCCGCGCAACTGGTGTCGACTCAACTGGATGCCGAAGACACGCTACGGAGCGTGGCAGCCTCATTTGGTCTGGAGCATGAGGGGCTGACCAAGTCTTCATTGTTAAAGAATCTGGAAAACTTCCTGATTGCCGCAACCCGCCAGGGCAAGCGCGCGCTACTGGTGGTGGATGAAGCGCAGAACCTGACGCCGCGTGCCGTGGAAGAGCTGCGCATGCTTTCCAACTTCCAGAACAACGAACGCTCCCTGATCCAGACCTTTTTGCTGGGGCAGCCCGAGTTTCGCGGCATCCTGCAAAGTCCGGACATGCAGCAGTTGCGCCAACGTGTTGTGGCGTCCTATCACCTGGGGCCGATCGATGCCGATGAAACCCGGGGTTATATCGAACATCGACTTCGTACGGTCGGCTGGGATGGCACACCGGGGTTCAGCGACGAAGCGTTCTCCGCATTGCATCTTTTTACCGGAGGCATTCCGCGACGCCTCAACACCACGTGTGATCGTCTGTTGCTGTTTGGCTTTCTTGAAGAGAAGAACTATTTCGGCGAGGCTGAGGTTAACGAAGTGATCGCCGACCTGAAAAGCGAAGTGGCCCACCAGGATTTTCACGGTTCCACCGGCGTCAACAATCATGCCCATGCGGGCGGTGTGTTGCACAATGAAGATACGGTACGCCTGACGCAACGTGTCGAACAAATGGAGCGTTCGATCAATCGCATCCTGCCTATCGTGCGCAAGATTCTCTACACCGTGAGTGATCGCCAAACGACAGCGGATGAAGGAACCTCGTCCGAGCATCACGACGCGACGCATTAATGACTGCCATGACCCAAATATTGTGTGTCGCAGGGGCACGCCCCAATTTCATGAAAATCGCACCAGTGATGGCGGCACTGGCCGAAACCGGTATCGCCGCACAGTTGCTGCACACCGGCCAGCATTACGATGCGGCGATGAGCGACAGCTTCTTTGCCGACCTCGGCATTCCGCGTCCCGATCACCATCTGGAGGTGGGTTCCGGCAGCCATGCCGTGCAAACGGCCGAAGTCATGAAACGTTTCGAGCCGGTGCTCGACAGCGTGCAACCGCAGGCGGTGCTGGTGGTGGGCGATGTCAATTCCACCATTGCGTGCGCGCTGGTAGCGGCCAAACGTGGCGTAAAAGTCATCCACGTTGAAGCCGGACTGCGCAGCTATGACCGCGGCATGCCGGAAGAAATCAACCGCGTGCTCACCGACCAGATTTCCGATCTGTTGTTCATCACCGAGAAAAGTGCGCTGGCCAACCTGCAACGCGAGGGGATCGACCCCGCGCGGGTCGAGTTTGTCGGCAACGTGATGATCGATACCTTGTACCGCAACCTCGAGCATGCGGTACCGGCCAGCCAGACGCTGGGTGCCTCGCTTGCCGAATACGCGGTGCTGACATTGCATCGCCCGTCCAATGTTGACGATCCCGCTACGCTCGCCGCACTGCTCGATGTGGTGGGCGAAATCAACCGCAGATTGCCCGTGGTGATACCCATGCATCCGCGTACGCGTGGAAATATCGAGAAGTTCGGATTGACCGCCAAACTTGATGGTTTGCATATCCTGCCGCCCCTGGGCTATCTGGAAATGCTGGGTCTGATGCGAGATGCAAAACTGGTGCTGACCGATTCTGGCGGTATACAGGAAGAAACCACTGCGCTGGGTGTGCCCTGTTTGACGCTGCGTGAGAACACCGAACGCCCGATCACGATCGTCGAAGGCACCAACACCCTGGTTGGCCCGAACCCCGACGCGATCCGGGCAGCTTTCAACGACGTGATGGATCATGGCGGCAAGGCCGGACGCATACCCGAATACTGGGATGGCCGCGCTGCAATGCGCATCGCGCATACGCTGAAGGGCTGGTTGCCGCCCCACAAGGGCACCCGCATCGAGGCGGCAATCGCACCCAGCAGCAATGTCAAGGCAGCGTAAATGGCAGGGATCAAGAATGCCATGTCGATCGATGTCGAAGACTATTTTCAGGTCTCGGCATTTGCGCCGCATATCCGGCGTGAAGACTGGGACACCTTGCCTTGCCGGGTCGAACGCAACGTCGATGTGATTCTCGGTCTGCTGGATGAGGCGGATGCCAAGGCGACTTTTTTCACCCTAGGCTGGATTGCCGAACGCTATCCTCAGGTGGTGCGCCGTATTGTTGATAACGGCCATGAACTCGCCAGTCATGGCTACGGCCACCAGCGCGCCAACGATCTCACCCCTGAACAGTTTCGCGAAGACATCACCCGCGCCAAACACATTCTGGAAGCGCTTGGGGGCGTTGCGGTTCGCGGCTACCGTGCGCCGAGCTTTTCCATCAACGAGAAAAACTGGTGGGCGGTCGAAGAACTGGAAAATGCGGGTTACGCGTACAGCTCCAGTATTTATCCGGTGCGCCACGACCATTACGGCATGCCCGATGCACCGCGTTTCGCACATCGCCCCAATGGCGAGAACGGCATTCTGGAGTTGCCCCCAACAACCGTCATGCTGATGGGGCGCAATTTGCCCGCGGCGGGGGGAGGCTGGTTCCGCCTGTTGCCCTATGCGTTATCGCGCTGGATGTTGCGCCGCGTCAATGCGCAGGATCAGGCGCCGTGCATGTTCTATTTCCACCCCTGGGAGCTCGACGCCGAACAGCCGCGCCAGTCCGGTTTATCCGCCAAAACGCACTTTCGTCATTATGTGAACCTGCACCGTATGCCGGGCAGGTTGCGTCATCTGCTCAACGACTTTGAATGGGACCGCATCGACCGCGTGTTCCTCGCTGCCAATTGAATGTCCGATCAGAACTGCCTGATGCGCCCATGCCGTTCGGCGTGAGCGCAGACGAAGCGGCGGACATCACGGTTCAGCCGTTGGGACAACACGACGTATCCCGATGGGATGCGTATGTGCTGGCCCATCCGGAAGCGACATTTTTTCATCGCGCCGGCTGGCAGCGGGTGATCAAAGAGGCGTTTGGCCACCGCACGCATTTTTTGCTGGCGAAGCGCGGTGAGCGCATCGTGGGCGTGCTGCCGCTGGCGGAAATCAACAGCCGCCTGTTTGGCCACAGTCTGGGGTCACTGCCGTTTTGTGCTTACGGTGGCATTCTGGCTGACGATGACGCTGCTGCCCAGGCGCTCGATACCGCAGCGCAGACGCTCGCCACGCAACGCAAGGTCGGCGCCTATGAATGCCGCAACCAGGTTGCCCGGCATGCAGACTGGCCCACCAAGGATCTGTACGTCACGTTCAAGAAGGCCATCGACCCCGAACTTGAAGCCAATATGACGGCTATCCCGCGCAAGCAGCGGGCCATGGTGAGAAAAGGCATCAAGGCGGGATTGGTGAGCGAGATCGACACCGACACCACGCGTTTTTTTCAGGCCTATTCGGCCAGCGTGCATCGTTTGGGTACGCCGGTTTTCTCGCGTAAATTTTTTCGGCTGCTGAAAGATGAGTTTGCCGACGATTGTGAAGTGTTGACCATCACGCTGGATGGCAAGGTGATTTCCAGCGTGCTTTCATTCTATTTTCGCGATGAAGTGCTGCCGTATTACGGTGGTGGGGTGGATGCTGCGCGTGCCGTGGCCGGCAACGACTTCATGTATTGGGAGTTGATGCGTCGCGGCTGCGAGCGCGGACTGAAAGTGTTCGATTTTGGCCGTAGCAAACGCGGGACCGGCTCGTTCGATTTCAAGAAAAACTGGGGCTTTGAAGCCACGCCGCTGTATTACGAGTATTTCCTGGTGACGGACAAAACCGTACCCGAGATCAACCCGCTCAATCCAAAATACCGGTTCTTTATTCAAGCCTGGAAAAAAATGCCGTTGGCGCTTGCCAATGTGATCGGTCCGCATATCGTGAAAAATCTGGGATGAACGGAATGTTTTTCACCACAAAGGCACAAAGAAAAAAGGTTTCCGATCAGATGGACCGGGAATGCGATCTTCTCCGTGCCTTTGTGCCTTTGTGCCTTTGTGCCTTTGTGGTTGCTGTTCCCTCCCCGGCCTGACCCATGGAAGGCTTGCTGTTTCTTGCCCATCGCATTCCGTTTCCGCCCAACAAGGGCGACAAGATACGTTCGTTTCATTTGTTGCGCCATCTCAGTACACGTTACGCCATTCATCTGGGTGCTTTTGTGGATGACCCTGACGATTGGCAATATCGGGACGCGCTGAAACCTTATTGTGCGTCGATCAAACTGCTGCCGCTGAACCCGCGCCGGGCCAAGCTGGGTAGTCTGCGTGGTTTGTTTTCAGGCGAAGCACTCACCCTGCCGTATTACCGCAACAAGGAACTCCTGCATTGGGCGGCCGGTTTGGCAGATATCGGAAAAGTGTCGCGCGGCCTGGCCTTTTCTTCGGCGATGGCGCAGTTCATGCCGGACACGCTCGAGCGCCGCGTGCTCGATATGGTCGATGTCGATTCCGACAAGTGGACGCAATATGCGCCGACGCAACGCTGGCCGCTAGCCTGGGTGTATGGCCGCGAAGGCCGAAAGCTGGCCGAATGGGAAGCGCACGTGGCACAGGATTTTGATGCCACGCTCCTGGTGTCGGGGGCTGAAGCAGCGCTGCTGCAACAGCGTGCGCCGCACGCGCAACATAAAATCAGTGCGTTTGAGAATGGGGTGGATGCCGGGTATTTTTCCCCCGACCGCGATTACCCCAACCCCTATGGTCAAGCGGTTCAAAGCATCGTGTTTACCGGGGCGATGGATTACTGGCCGAATGTCGATGCAGTCATCTGGTTTGCCGAGCAGATATTTCCGCAGGTACGTGAAGTGATTCCCGGGGCGCAGTTCACCATTGTGGGCAGCCGGCCAAGCGAAGCCGTGCTGGCGCTGGCATCTCATCCCGGCGTCGTTGTCACCGGCGGTGTTCCCGATGTGCGGCCTTACCTGGCTCATGCGGCCTGTGCAGTCGCACCGCTGCGTATCGCCCGAGGGGTGCAAAACAAAGTGCTGGAAGCCATGGCGATGGCACGTCCGGTTGTTGCCAGTGCCCAGGCTGCCGAAGGCCTGCGTGCGGAGGCGGGGCGTGACTTCACTTTGGCCGAGGGTGAGGCCGAATTCGCCCGCGCCGTAGTAAGCCAGTTGCAGCACCCGGAATCTGCAGCCCTGGCCCGTGAAAGCGTGTTGACGCATTACGACTGGACACGCAATCTGGCTGTGATTGACGCTTTATTTGAATCACCGCTGGTTCCCCCTTCTGTATCGGAGATACTCCCCTCATGAGCGACCTGCCCAAACCACAGTCCGCCACTTTGAAAAGTGGATGGCTTTACGCCAGTGCGCTAACCCTCGGCGTGTTGCTGATGCTGTTTGCCCTGTTTTGGCCGACGTTCTATTCGATGGCCGAAATTTGGGAGCGCTCGGAAACCTTTGCCCATGGCTATCTCATCTTCCCGATCACCATCTGGCTGATCTGGCGGAAACGGCATGTGCTGGCGCAAATCCAGCCGCGCCCGGACCTGCGTGGATTGATCCTGTTGGCGCTGTCGGGCGCAGGCTGGCTGCTGGCCGATGCGGGCAGCGTCAACGTGGTGGCGCAATACGCTTTCATCGCCATGCTGATAGCCGCCGTGATGGCGCTGTTGGGCTGGCCGTTTGTAAGGGCGGCTTTTTTCCCGCTGATGTTCCTGTTTTTTGCGGTGCCGGTGGGTGAATTCCTGATCCAGCCCCTGATGGGCGTGACCGCCGACTTCACCGTGGCGATGCTGCAGGCCACGGGCATTCCGGTATACCGGGAGGGCACGTTTTTCAGTATCCCCAGCGGCGACTGGTCGGTGGTGGAGGGGTGCTCCGGTCTGCGTTATCTGATTGCCTCGGTCACGCTCGGCGTGTTGTACGCCTATCTCACCTATCGTTCCTGGAAACGGCGCGTGTTGTTTTCGGTGGCGGCCATCATTGTTCCCATCCTGGCGAACAGTGGCCGCGCCTACATGATCGTGATGATCGCGCATCTGTCCGACATGAAACTGGCACTGGGTATTGATCATTACATCTACGGCTGGGTGTTTTTTGGTCTGGTCATGCTGTTGCTGTTCTGGATAGGCGGATTCTGGCGCGAGGACGACCAGCCGGAGCCTGCAGTTACCGTTCAGCCGGCCGGGGGGCGCGGTGTATCGGCTCGGCCGCTTCTTCCCCTGGCCATTGCCGCGCTGGCGATCGCAGGACTGTGGCCGGCTTATGCCACCTGGCTCGCTTCACGTTCATTGCCCGTCTTGCCTGCACTGCAGGTCGAGTCATCGGGCGGGTGGCAGCCGGGTGCAACGTTCACCACCTGGACCCCGCATTGGGTGGGGGCTGACCGTCAATTGCGTCAAGCCTATACGCAGGCCGGTCGCACTGTGTTGCTGGAACTCAATTACTACGCGACGCAGCGGCAGGACGCAGAACTCATCAATTCACAGAATTTCATGATCAGGCAGAAAGATCCGGCATGGTCGAACATCGGCGAGACGCTCGCCACCGTGCAAATCGCTGGGCATTCGCGACAGGTGCGGCAGGCCACAATACGCGGCAGCGACGGCCAGCGTTTGCTGGTGTGGCAGTGGAACCTGATCAATCAGCGCCCCACTGTCAATGATCATGTCGCCAAACTGATATTGGCCTTTGACCGTATCCGTCTGTCGCGTGACGATGGCTTGTCGGTGCTGATCGCAGCCCCTTACGATGACGCGGAAACCGAAGCAACAAAAGCCACGCTGGCACGCTTTGCTGCTGACATGCAGCCCGCGATCAGGCGCGCTCTCGACCAGGTAGACGGGCAGTGACACCTCACATCGTGCATGTCGTCCACCGTTTCGACACAGGTGGGATGGAAAATGGCATGGTGAACCTGTTCAACTCCCTGCCGCCTGAACGTTACCGGCACACGGTGGTGGCTCTCACCGACTATAACGACTTCCGTCAGCGCATTACCGCGCAGCCGGTCGAATTCCACGCCTTGCACCGCGCGCCGGGGCACGGACTCGGCTGGATGGTTCGATTATGGAAGCTGTTGCGCCAGCTTAAACCCGATCTGGTTCACACCCGCAACCTGGCGGCACTCGAGGCGCAGTTCGTGGCCGCTGCTGCCGGCGTGCGTGCCACCGTGCACGGCGAGCATGGACGCGACGTGTTCGACCTGTATGGGCAGAACTGGAAATACAATCTGCTGCGTCGTGCTGCCCAGCCATTTGTCTCGAACTACATCGCGGTGAGCCAGGACCTTGAAACCTGGCTGCGCCTATCCATCCATGTGCCGCCGCGCAAGCTGCATCAGATATACAACGGCGTCGACAGTACAATATTCCATCCGCGCGAGGGCGCGCGGCCGGAATTTGCCCACCCCGAGAGCATCGTTTTTGGTGCGGTGGGACGCATGGTCGAAGTCAAGGACTATCCTACGCTCACGCGTGCTTTCATCCAGTTGCTGCAACAGCAGCCCGAACGCGCCGCGCGCGCGCGACTGGTCATCGTTGGGGAAGGCCCGGCACGGGCGACCTGTCTGGAGTTGTTGAAATCAGCCGGCCTGGCGCACCTTGCCTGGTTGCCGGGTGAGCGTCACGACATTGCGGAGATCATGCAGGTGTTCGACGTATTTGTGTTGCCGTCCAAAAACGAGGGTATTTCCAATACCATCCTCGAAGCGCTGGCGAGCGGCCTGCCGGTGATCGCCACCGCAGTGGGCGGCAATATCGAATTGGTGGAAGATGGTGTCAACGGTACGCTGGTACAACCCGGCGACGTGGCCAGCCTGGCACAGGCCTTGCTATCTTATCTGGATACGCCAGCGCGCATCGCTGAGCACGCCGGCCATGCCAGGCGCTATGCCGAGCAGCGCTTCGGTATCCCCGCCATGGCCGAGGCCTATGCCACGGTTTACGATCAAACCTTGGGACGCTGGCGCTGAAGCGCCGTCAAGCGGCCCGATAATTCGACAGCTACAGGGATAAATAACAATCATGTGCGGCATTACCGGCATCTTCGACACCCTCGACAAGAGCGATATTTCGCGCGAGTTGTTGCATCGCATGAACGAAACCCAGTTTCATCGCGGTCCCGACGAAGGTGGGCTGCATCTGGAGCCGGGCGTGGGACTGGGCCATCGGCGCTTGTCGATCATAGACTTGTCCACCGGACAGCAGCCGCTGTTCAATGAAGACAACTCGGTCGTCGTCGTATTCAACGGCGAAATCTACAATTTCCAGGAACTGGTGCCTGAGCTCGAAGCGCTCGGGCATGTTTTCCGCACCCATTCCGACACCGAAGTCATCGTTCATGCCTGGGAGGCCTGGGGCGAGGCCTGCGTCGCCCGTTTTCGCGGCATGTTTGCGTTTGCGCTGTGGGACCGCAACCAGGAAACCCTGTTCGTCGTGCGCGACCGTTTTGGCGTCAAGCCCCTGTACTACGCCTTTCTCGATACCGGCGAGTTCATTTTCGGCTCAGAGCTGAAGTCGTTGATGCAGCACCCGTGTCTGACGCGCGACATCGATCCCATGGCGGTTGAAGAGTATTTCGCCTACGGTTATGTGCCCGAACCGCGCACCATTTTCAAGCGTGCGTGCAAGCTGCCGCCGGGTTTTACCCTCACGCTCAAACGTGGCCAGCCGCGTGCGCTGCCCAAACAGTATTGGGACATGCCGTTCACCCCGGTGGCAGTGAAGGACGAAGCCAGCGCCATGGACGAACTGGTCGAGCGCATGAAGGAATCGGTGCGCCTGCGCATGATTGCCGACGTCCCGCTGGGTGCATTTTTGTCGGGTGGCGTCGATTCCAGCGCGGTGGTGGCGATGATGGCCACGCAGTCTTCCACGCCGGTGAACACGTGTTCGATTGGTTTCGACGATCCGGCCTTCAATGAGATTGAATATGCGCAGCAAGTTGCCGACCGCTACCACACGCATCACCACGTTGAAACCGTCGCCTCCAACGACTTCGGCCTGGTCGACAAGCTTGCCAAGGTCTACGACGAGCCCTATGCCGACTCATCCGCGTTGCCGACCTACCGGGTCTGCGAACTGGCGCGCAAACATGTGAAAGTGGCGTTGTCGGGCGACGGCGGCGACGAACATTTTGCGGGTTACCGGCGTTATCGCTGGTTTCGCTACGAAGAACGGATGCGTGCGGTCATGCCGCTGATGCTGCGCCGCCCGCTGTTCGGCACGCTGGGAAAACTGTATCCCAAGGCCGATTGGGCGCCCAAGGTGTTCCGCGCCAAAACGACTTTCGAGGCGCTGGCGCGCGACACGGTTGAAGGCTATTTTCATGGCGTGTCACTGCTGTCCGATGTGCAGCGCCAGCAACTGTTTTCGCCATCGTTCAAACGCGAGCTACAGGGCTACGAAGCGGTGGAGGTGCTGCGCCGTCACGCTGCCGTCGCCCCCACCGACGATCCCCTGTCGCTGGTTCAGTATCTTGACATGAAAACCTATCTGGTCGGCGACATCCTCACCAAAGTGGATCGCGCCAGCATGGCACATGGGCTCGAAGTGCGCGAACCGCTGCTCGACCATGAATTGATGGGCTGGGTTTCCGGGCTACCCATCGACCTGAAATTACGCGGCAGCGAAGGCAAATATTTGCTGAAAAAATCGATGGAGCCCTATCTGCCGCATGGCGTGCTGTACCGCAAGAAAATGGGTTTTTCCGTTCCGTTGGAAGCCTGGTTCAGAGGCCCGTTGGCGGTCACCATCCGGGGTGTGGTGCTGGGTGAACGGTTGGCATCAACCGACTTGTTCAATCAGGATTATCTGCGTGCCGTGGTGGAAGCGCATCAGTCCGGCAGACGGGACTACTCAGTGATCCTGTGGACGGTGCTGATGTTTGATGCTTTCCTGGGACAAGTGTTGGGGATCGATGAAAAAGAGCGGGCTGCCGCATGAAAATCCTGCACGTGTTCGACCATACGCTGCCGCTGCACTCGGGTTACACCTTCCGTAGCGCAGCGATCCTGCGCAATCAAAGAAAGCTGGGCTGGGAGACACACCACCTCTCCGGTCCCAAGCAGTTGAATTGCAGCGTGAGTGAAGAAGTGGCCGACGGCCTGCACTTTTTCCGCACGCCCAAGCCGACGGGCTGGTTAAGCAGGTTGCCAGGGAGCGATCCGTTTGCCGTGATGGGCGCCATTGAAAAACGTTTGCTTGAATTGGCACGTGAGCTGCATCCGGACGTGATCCACGCCCACTCACCCGTGCTGAATGCCGTGCCGGCGATACGCGTCGGCCGCAAGCTGGGTATTCCGGTGGTGTATGAAATTCGCGCCTTCTGGGAAGACGCCGCTGTCGATCATGGCAGCACCAAAGAGAACAGCCTGCGCTACAAGCTCACGCGCGCACTCGAAACCTGGGCGGTGAGAAAAGCCGATGCCGTGACGGTCATTTGCGAAGGGTTGCGCCGCGATTTGATTGCGCGCGGCATTGAACCCGGCAAGATCACGGTGATTCCGAATGCGGTTGATGTCGAACAGTTTTCCGTCGGCGGCAAGCCGGATGCAGCGCTGAAAATGAAGCTAGGCCTGAGCGGAAGCCGTGTGCTGGGTTTCATAGGCTCGTTCTACGCATACGAAGGACTGGATCTGCTGATCGCCGCGTTGCCGATTATTCTCAAGCAGATGCCCGACGTAAAAGTGTTGCTGGTCGGGGGCGGTCCACAGGATCGCGAGTTAAAGCAGCAGGTGATGGCGCTCGATCTGAAAGACCGCGTGGTTTTCACCGGGCGCGTGCCGCACGATGAAGTGAACCGCTATTACGATCTGGTCGACGTGCTGGTGTATCCGCGTCATCCCATGCGGCTGACCGAACTGGTCACGCCCTTGAAACCGCTGGAAGCCATGGCGCAGGGGCGACTGATGGTGGCGTCCGACGTCGGCGGCCACAAGGAACTGATTCGGGACGGCAAGACCGGCGTGCTGTTTCAGGCGGGCAATGTAGACGACCTCGCCAGCAAGGTGGTGGCGCTGCTGAGGGATGAGCAGGACTGGGACAGCATGAAACAAAATGGGCGCCAGTTTGTCGAAACCGAGCGCAACTGGGTTGCCAGCGTCGCGCGTTATCGCGGCGTTTACGGCGGAATCGTCAAACCCGGACTGGTGAGCGTCCTTGGCTGAAGACCGCACCCCAGACCGCATCGACCTGGTCGTGTTCAGCGCGCTCTTTCCCAGCGCGGCGCGTCCCGGCGCCGGGCTGTTCATCCGCGAGCGCATGTTCCGCGTCGCCCGCCATCGGCCGCTCGCTGTCGTCTCGCCGCAGCCGTGGTTTCCCGGTCAGTCGCTGATCCGTCTGCTGCGCCCGCACTACCGCCCGCAAGCCCCCGCATTCGAAATTCAATCGGGTATCCGTGTCTACCATCCGCGCTATCTATCGGTGCCTGGCCTGCTGCGCCAGCTGGACGGCTGGTCAATGGCACTGGCGAGCCTGGGCCTGATGCGCCGGCTCAAGCGCCAGGGCGCCCGCCTCATCGACGCCCACTTTGCCTATCCCGATGGCGAAGCCGCCACCCGGCTGGCGCGCTGGCTGGATCTACCGGCCACGATCACCCTGCGCGGCACCGAAGTGCCGCACAGCAAAAACCCCGTGCTGCGTCCGCGCCTGTCGCGCACCCTGCAAGCCGCTGCCCGCGTGTTCTCTGTGTCCGACTCGCTGCGCCGTCTGGCCATCGAGCTCGGCACCGCCCCCGAAAAAACCGAAGTTGTCGGCAATGGCATCGACACCGAGCGCTTCCAGCCCGTGCCCCGCGCCGCCGCCCGCGCCCGCTTCGGCCTGCCGGAGAGCGCCCGGGTGTTGATCTCGGTGGGCGGACTGGTCGAGCGCAAGGGCATGCACCGCGTCATCGAGGTCCTGCCGGCGCTGCTCAAGCATCACCCCGACCTGCATTATCTGATCGTCGGCGGCGCCAGCCCCGAAGGCGATAACCGCGCCGAACTCACCGCCCAGGTCGCGCGGCTGGGCTTGGCCGACCACGTGCATTTCCTCGGCGCCTTACCGACGGACGAACTCAAGTGGCCGCTGTCGGCCTCCGACGTGTTCGTACTCGCCACCCGCAACGAAGGCTGGGCCAACGTCTTTCTCGAAGCCATGGCCTGCGGCCTGCCGGTCGTCGCCACCGACGTCGGCGGCAATGCCGAAGTGGTGTGTCGCGCTGAACTGGGCAGCATCGTGCCGTTTGGCGATGCTGCGGCCTTGCAGCAGGCACTGGATGCCGCGCTCGGCAGGGACTGGGATCGCACGGCGATCATCGACTATGCCCAGGCCAACCAGTGGGACACACGCGTGGCGCAATTGCTGCGTGCATTCGATAGCCTTGCAAAACCCGCCGCAGAACAATCGGAGGCGCCTATCAAATGAGCGTGCCCGCCTGGTTTGCCCGCACCGTTTTTCGTGCCCAGGAAGCGGCGATGCACCGCCCCACTTTTTCCATGCTGGCCGAGCTCGAGCGCAGCCAGTGGCTGTCGCCCGACGCGATGCGCGACGTGCAGACCCAGCGGCTTAACGGTTTGCTGCAATGTGCATGGGCGCATAGCCCTTGGCATGCCGCCCGTTTGAATGAAGCCGGGCTGACCGACGCTGTTCGCTCAGGCACGGTTTCGCTGAATGATTTGACGCGGTTGCCGACCATGAACAAGCGCGACGCGCGCGACAACGTCGAGCAACTGGTATGGCGCGAGGAACCCGGCGGCGTGTTCAAATACACCACCGGGGGTTCCAGTGGCGAGCCGCTGATCTTCTATTTTGGCCGGTCGCGGCAGGCGGCCGATGCTGCCGGACGGCTGCGCGCACGGCGCTGGTGGGGGTTGAATCCGGGCGACCGCGAAGTGTATCTATGGGGTGCGCCGGTGGAGTTGTCCAAAACCGATCGCATCAAGACCTTGCGCGACCGTCTGGTCAATCAGTTGCTGTTGAATGCGTTTGAGATGTCACCCGCCCGCATGGATGAATACCTGACGGCGATCCAGGCCTGGAATCCCAAGGCGGTCTACGGTTATGCCAGCAGCCTGGCGTTGATTGCCGCCCATGCCGAATCGTGTGGCGTCAAATTGAAGCTTCCCGCACTGCGGGTGGTGAACGCCACCGGCGAGCCGCTGTTTCCGCATCAGCGCGAACTCATCGAACGCGTGTTTGGGGTGCCGGTTGCCATCGAATATGGCGCGCGTGATGCCGGACTGATGGCGTTGCAATCGCCTGATGGCACGCTGCTGACGATGGATGAAACCCACCTGATCGAAATACTCGACGACGCGGGAAACTCGGTTGAGTCGGGTGAAGAAGGCGAAGCCGTGGTGACCAGCCTGGTGTCCGAGGCGCAGCCCTTTATTCGCTATCGCACGGGCGATGTCGTGCGACGTTCCGGTCAGGTTGACCCCGGCAAACGGGGACTTACCGTACTGGATGCCGTGGTCGGGCGGCAAACCGATTTTATCGTCGCCGCCGATGGCCGCATCATGCATGCGTTGGCGGTGATTTATGTACTGCGTGCGATTCCTGGGGTCGGGCAATTCAAGCTGATTCAGCACACGGTCGACCAGATGGAAGTGCAAGTGGTGCCGGATGCGCGCTGGAACGAAGCCGCGCGCGAAGCGGTGATTCAGGGCCTGCGCGCCCGTCTGGGCGCCACCCTGGCTATCGATTTGAAACTGCTGGACGCCATCGCCCCAGAGGCTTCTGGCAAACACCGCTATGTCGTTAGCCACGTCCCCCTGAACGGCGCACTGGCGCAGGCCGTGCTATGAATTCAACCGCCATGCCCCCCACCACCCGGCCCCAAATTATCTGTAGGAGCACCCGCAAGGGGCAGGCCGTGGCTGTACAGCCGACAAGTCGGCAACAGCCACGCACCGGCGCCCTCGCCGCGATGCCGTGGTCTACGCGCCCCTACGAAAATCGCGCCGAAGGCGGCGCTCCCACATCCCCAATTGGTATCTCGAGTCCAGCATGAGTATTCCAAATTCCAAATATGTTCCCGGTGTGCCGATGATGGATGGCTCTGGATTCAGCACTGCGCCACTAGCGCCTGGAGTAAATCACGCATGAGAGACCTGTTCATCACCGGCCTGATTTTCAGCCTGATTCCCTTCATCTTCAAACGCCCGTGGCTGGGCATCCTGCTGTGGTCATGGCTGGGCTACATGAATCCGCACCGGCTGGCGTGGGGTTTTGCCTACGAGTTTCCCTTTGCCATGATCGTCGGCCTCGTCACCATCACGGCTTTTTTGTTCTCGAAAGAGAAAAAAGAGATGCTCTGGACGCGGGAGACGGTTGTCCTGCTGATCTTTGTCGGCTGGATGCTGTTCACCACCTTTTTCGCGTTTTACCCCGACGCAGCATGGTTCCAGTGGGACAAGGTCTGGAAGATCCAGTTGATGATCTTTCTCACTGTCCTCATCATTACCGACCGCCATAAATTGCACTGGCTGGTCTGGGTGATTGTCCTGTCGTTTGGATTCTATGGCGTCAAAGGTGGAATCTTTACCATTGTCAACGGTGGGGTTTATCGCGTGCAAGGGCCAGGTGGAACTTTCATCTCAGGCAATAATGAAATCGCACTGGCGCTGGTGATGACGATCCCGCTGATTCGCTATTTGCATCTGCAGGCAGCGCGCCAATGGGTCAGAATCGGGCTTGCCAGTGCCATGGTTTTGACGGGTGTTGCAGCCATCGGTAGTCAGTCACGCGGCGGCCTGGTGGCGATGGTGGCGATGGGCGTGTTCCTCTGGCTGAAAAGCCGCAATAAAATAATCACGGGTCTGTATATGGCAGTGGCGGTCGCCATCATGGCCTCGGTCATGCCACAAGAGTGGTACGACCGCATGGGCACGATAGAGACCTATCAGGAAGACAAGTCGGCGCAAGGTCGGATCAATGCCTGGCACACCGCGTTCAACGTGGCAAAGGATCGCGTCACTGGTGGTGGCTATGAAATGTGGCGGCCCCCCGTTTTCCGTCAATATGCGCCTGACCCTTGGAACGTGCGCGATGTACACAGTATTTACTTCGAAATCATGGGCGAGCAGGGATTTATCGGTTTCGCCCTGTTCATGCTGCTCGGCCTGCTGGCATGGATCCGCGCCCAGCAGATCATCAAGCGATGTAAAAACGATCCGGCCAACAAGTGGGCGGCTGATTTGGCGGCCATGATTCAGGTGAGTCTCATAGGCTACGCGGCAGGGGGTGCCTTCCTTGGGATGGCTTATTTCGATTTACCCTACCATCTGATGATCATTTTGCTGTTGGCGGCCAAGTTTTCAGGTGTGTTGATGAGAACTGAAGCCGTATCGGAAAAAATTCCATACGCACACCCATCTGCTCGCTGGGAGAAAAAGTAGGCGTGAGGATTTTCCGGGGCGGAACGGCTCAGTGCTCGTTCGCCTGCAGCCACTGCTCCAGCATCATCATCACCCAGATCATCACGCCGTAATAGCTTGCATGTGGACCGCGATGCATGGTCAGCATATGGTCGAGATAGTCAGGCTGAACCCAGCCGCGTTGCTTGAAAGCCGACAGGCTGTCGCCAACGAGATCGCCCAGTGGCGCGTATTGGTTGCTCCATACCCCGAACGGCAAGCCGAAGCCATGTTTGCTCTTGTTGATGATTTTTTCCGGTAGCAGATCAGTCAGCGCTTCCTTGAAGAACCAGCGCAGTGTCTGGCCGCGCACCTTGTAATCCACTGGCAGATGATTGGCGAAGGCCACCATGCGGTCGTCGAGCAACGGGTAATGTGCTTCGATGCCCGCCGCTTCGGTCATGGTTCCCACCTTGCGCAGATCGTTGTCGGCCAGGGTGAACTTCAGGTCCAGGTGCATCAAGCGATTGATGTAATGATCCGACGTGGTGCGCTCGTACACTTCGGTGAGAGCGGCATCTGTTGTCGATGGATCGATGGCATGGATGAAATCCGCGGTAAAAATCTGGTCGAGCGGGGTGCGGTGCAGAAAATTGTAGGATTCCAGCCGGAGCGGCAGGCCGACCCTGGCCTGGGCGATATAGCTTTTCAGCTTGGCGAGCGGGAATTGGTCAGACAGCCCGGGCAGCTGCGCCAGCGGCTCGATCACGCCGCGCCGCAGCAGGGCGGGCAGGTGGGTGTAGGCCTCGAACAGCCGCTGTTTGGCATAGCGTGCGTTGCCGCCGAAAATTTCGTCACCGCCATCGCCGGCGAACATGCGCTCGAACCCCGCCTCGCGCGCGGCCTGGGCGCAGAAATAGGTCGGCACAGCCGAAGCGTTGCCAAACGGTTCGTCGTATTCACTCGCAATGATCGGAATCGCGGTCATGATGTCGGCCGGCTTCAGGTAATACTCGTGAGGACGGCTGCCATAGCGTTCGACGGCACAGCGGGCGTATTCCATTTCGTCGAATCCATCGGCGTCGAAGCCGATGGAAAAAGTGTCAACCGGCGCGCCGCGTGCGGCAGTGAGCGCGCCGACTATCGTTGAACTATCGGTGCCGCCGGAGAGAAACGCGGCGGTGGCAGGCGCATCGGCATCGCGCACCGCCTGATCCAGCACGCTGCGGAAAGTGCGCCGCTGGCTGTCGAAGTCGGTGGCAACCGAAGTGTAATCAGCCTGCCAGTAGAAATCAGCACTGATCTGGCCGTCTTTCAACGTAACGATTTGTCCTGGCAGCAACTTGTGCACGCCCTGATACAAACTGCGCGGCGCGGGGATGGTGTGGAAATAGAGGTAGTCGTAAATTGCCTGTGGATCGATGACGCGCCCCACTGCGGGGTGGGCTGCGACGCTTTGTACGCTGCTGCCGAATATCAGCTGACCATTCTTCTTGGCGTAGCACAGACGTTCGGAACCGACGCGGTCGAGTACCAGGCAGGCTCTTTTTTTCAGCGGCTCGAGGACCGCGAAGGCGAAATTGCCGCGCATCAGCGTGGGCAGTTTTGCGCCCAGGCGCATCCAGCCGTGCGCCACTGCCACAGCAGGACTTTGGTCGCGGGCAATGAACGCCAGCTCGTCATCCAGAAAATGCGGGCGCCCGTATAGCGCGGCAGCCAGCCCGTTTTCAACGTGAATGTCGGCTTTTCCGAAGCGTGAACACGCGGCCACCCCAAGCATTTGGCTGCTGTGCTGATGCAGCAGTCCTTCGGGCGACAGCTTCGCCGCGCGTCCCATATGCTTGATTAAATCCTGATGTGCGCCGTGGTCGCCCAGCCAGCCAAAAATGCCATCCATGGTGTGTTTGCCAGAGTGATGCGGGATAATGTCCGACAATATAAACGAGCCTGCCGTTTGGCACGAATCCAGTTGGTGTTGTTCCAGATTGATCAGGCATCAGGTTGGTAACGACAGAAAGCCCATAAGTTTGAATAATTTGTATAACAACGTGGCGAAGACGCTGGTTTTTCATGCGCGGCGGTTGCAGCGCTGCCTGCGCGGGATGCGCTGGGGAATGTCGCGCCGTCCCGCCAGCCGTCCCATTATCGTTGTGGGGTGCTCGCGTGCCGGTACCACCTTGGTTTACAAAACCCTGTCCGAGTCCGGCGAAATCGGCAGCCTGCAGCGCGAAACCCATGATTACTGGACCGACCTGCATCCGCCGGCCGCCAAAAAATGGGATACCCACGCGCTGGATGCGGGCGATGCCAGCCAGTCGGATCGCGATACCGTCAGCCGCTACTTTTACAGCTGGACCGGCAAGCATCGCTGGGTCGACAAGAATAATCAGAACGGTCTTTGCGTGCCCTATCTTCGCCAACTGTTTCCCGATGCCGTGTTCGTTTTCATCAAGCGCAGCCCGGGCGACAACCTGAACTCGTTGATCGAAGGCTGGCGCAAGCCCGGCGAATTTGCCACCTGGTCGACCGATCTGCCGGCGAAGGTATCGGTGGAAGGCGGAAAGTTGAGTCAATGGTGCTTTTTCCTGGCAGATGGCTGGCGTGACTATGTGAATGCTTCGGTTGAGGAGGTCGCTGCATTTCAGTATGTGGCCATCAACCAGGCCATTCTGGAGGCCAGGGCCAGCGTGCCTGCCGGACAATGGGTTGAAGTGTTTTACGAGGATTTTCTGCGCGATCCCGTCGCCACATTCCGCCAGGTGTTCGAAGGCTGTGGGTTGAATTTCGACTCCCGCCTGCAGACCCATTGCGCCGGGGTGCTCGACATTCCCTATAACGCATTTTCGGAAATCCGACTGGACAAATGGAAGGACGGTCGCAACCGGGAAAAAATCGAACGGGTGTTGCCGCAGCTGGAAGGCGTGGCTAAACGGATGGGTTATTGATGCAGGCCGCCCCTGTAAAGAAACCCCACCGTAGGAGGCCCGCCCCCGGGCCGAATGCCGGCGGCGGCGCTGCACAGACATTCGCGGCTGGCGCCCTTGCTGCGATCTGCGTCCTGTCATCCAACCCATCGGCCCGGGGGCGGACCTCCTACAACAGCGCGGGCCTGCGGGGGCGGCGCCTCGCCGCGATTTCGCTCGAAATCATCGGGGAGGGGCGGTGACTGTGTTAGCACTCGCTCTCGCAGCCATCCTCCTGTTATGGATAGCCGTGCTGCTCGCTTTTGCCGGCCCGCTGGCCGCGCGCTGGCGCGAGCCGGTACTGCGTCAGCCTGTGCTGATCATCGAGAGCGATGATTGGGGTGCAGGCCCGCTGGCTCAGGCCGATGCGCTCACCGGGCTGTCGGCATTGTTGCAGCGGGTGCATGATCGCAGCGGCCATCCGGCCGTGATGTCGCTGGGTGTGGTGCTGGAAGTGCCGGACGGCGCGCGCATCGCCGCAAGTAGCTGCACGGAATATCACGCGTTGCCGCTTGCCGATGCGCGCTTCGACGCCATCCGTGGCGCGATGCAGGCTGGCGTCGATGCTGGCGTGTTCGCGCCGCAACTGCATGGTCAGTGCCACTACTGGCCGCCTGCAGTGATGGAGGCTGCAAAGTCGGATGCCAGCGTGCGTGACTGGCTGACGGCACCCGAACCTGCGGCCACCGAGGATTTGCCTTCCCCACTTCAAACCCGCTGGGCCGATGCATCCAGTCTGCCGTCGCGTGCGCTGGCGCGCGAAGCGATTCAGCAAGCTGTCGTTGCCGAAGCCGCATCCTATCAAGCCGTTTTCGGCAGCGCACCGCAGGTGGCAGTGGCCACCACTTTTGTCTGGAACGAGGCAGTCGAAACGGCTTGGGCGCAAGCCGGGGTCGAGGCCATCATCACGCCCGGGCGCCGCGCCACCTGCCGCAATGCCGCCGGGCAGCCGGCTTGCGAGGATGCAACGACGTTGACAGGTGAGCGTTCACTCGCCGGGCAAACCTATCTGGTGCGCGATGTGTATTTTGAACCCACGCTGGGACATGTCCCGCAGCGGCTGGTCGAAGGCCTGCAGGCACGCACCCGGTTAGGGCGGGCGTGTCTCGTCGAAACCCACCGTTTCAACTTTCTGCAGGCGCTGGATTCCAGCCTGAGCTTGCTTGAAACGGGATTGATTGCAGCCCTTGCCGCCTCACCGAATCTGCGCTTTATCTCGCCGCTTGAACTGGCGCACGCGCTGCAAACCCGCGATCCCGCCTGGGTCGAAACCCGGCTGAGGCCGCGCCTCGTTGCCTGGCGTGCGCGCCTGGACGAGATTCCGCGTTTTCGTAGGGTGGCGCAGCTCACCGGCCTGGTGTTGCCGCTGACCCTGCTGGGAGGCGGCGCATGACGCCGCGCTTCTCGGTCATCATTCCAGCGTTTAATGCGGCAACCACTTTGTCGCGAGCCATCGAATCGGTGCGCGCGCAAAGCTGGCCGGCGCACGAAATCATCGTGGTGGACGATGGCTCGACCGATGCAACTGCAGAGATTGCACGGCAATACGGCGATGCCGTGAGGCTGATCCAGCAAGCAAATAGTGGCGTCTCGGTCGCGCGCAATGCGGGAGCCGCAGTGGCCACGGGCAACTGGCTGGCGTTTCTTGATGCCGATGACTGGTATGCCGTGGATCGAATCAAATTGCATGCCGAATGGATTGCGCAGGATGACGCACTGAGTTTTTTGACGGGTGATTACGAATACCGGGATGAGGATAACAACTTGCTCGGCACCTCAATGGCGCAACACGAATCGGGTCGGCTGATGCTGGCGAAAGCCGAGGGCGCAACGCGCGTGGTGATGGAATCGCCCGCTGAAATCGCTGCGTTTGTAGCGGACCACTTCGGCGATACCCACACCTTGTCGGTGCCACGTGCCCGGTTTGTCGAGTTGGGCGGTTACCCAACCGGATTCAAGGTCTGTGAGGATGTGCATTTCTTGACCCGTCTGGTTGCCAAAAGCCGCCGCATGGGTGTGATCTGTCAGAGCCTCGGTGTCTATGTCATACATGGCGGCAGCGCCACGCGCCGTCACCCGATTGCCGCACAGCGTGAAAATGTACGCACGCTGATTGATCTCGCGCGGCTGGCGGAAAACTTCCCGTTCCCTGTGAGGCGAGGCGTGGCGATGCGGATGCAAAGCGCCCGCTATAACCTCGGCTGCGCGTTGAGCAAAAGCGGCCAGCGCGTCGCTGCCGTCGGCGCCGTGCTGCCCACGCTGGCCGCGCGCCCCGGCTGGCGGAGCCTGCGCGATGTGCTGTCGATGATCAGGGGATAACGCATGGACGTCCGCATTCGGCCCGGGGCGGGCCTCCTACACCCCTGTGGGAGCGGCGCCCCCGCCGCGATGGGCGTGCAACGCCCCGTCATCATTGAGCACCCTGAAGGGCATAAACTCCGCGCGGCAACCCAGTCAAATAAAATAGCTCCAACCATGAACCGTCTGCTCGTTCTCACCGAACTCTTCTTGCCCACCAAGGGCGGCACCGCCGTGTGGGCAGCAGAAGTTTATAAACGTTTGGGCGGCAAGGAAATTCATATCGTTACCGCCGACGTTGCTGGTGCAGTCGAAGTCGATGCGACCCACCCCAACACCATTCACCGCCTCAGTCTCAAGCGCGTGGCGTGGCTGCGCCCCGAATCCCTGGCGATGTACGCGCGCTTCTTTTTCAAGTCGCTGGCGCTGGCGCTCACCCATCGCTTCGACGCCATCCACGCTTTTCGCGCCCTGCCCGAAGGGCTGGTGGCCTGGGCGGTGGCGCGGCTCATTTTTCGCCCGGTGGTGATCTATGCCCACGGCGAGGAACTCACCACCTGGGGGCACGGCGGCAAATACCAGGCCATGCGGTTTGCCCTGCGCCATGCCGACCGGGTCATCGCCAACAGCGAACACACGCGTGATACGCTGCTTGCAATGGGTATTGATGCAGCACGTATCGCCATCATTTATCCGGGCGTCGACGTGTCGGTGTTCCGACCGGGGCTGGATGTCAGCGGTCTGCGCGACAGTCTCGGCATCCGCCCCGACGAAAAACTGGTGTTCTCGGTTGGCCGGTTGTCGCGCCGCAAGGGCTTCGATCAGATGATCCGCGCGGTGGCGCAATTGCGAACCGAGGGCATTCCGCTGCGCTATGTCATTGCAGGCATCGGTGAGGATGCGGATTACCTGGATGGCCTGATACGGGAACATAACTTGAATGGCATTGTTCATAGAGTTGGTGCAGTAACAGAGCAGGACCTGCCTCGCTGGCTAAATGTCTGTGACGTGTTTGCCATGCCTAACCGTGAGATCAACGGCGACAACGAAGGCTTTGGCATGGTGTTCATTGAGGCTGCGGCGTGTAGCAAGCCAAGCTTGGCGGGTGAAGCTGGGGGAACCGGATCTGCAGTATTGCATGATGAAACCGGCATTCGCGTCGACGGCAGTGATGTTGCAAATGTCGTGAATGGCGTGCGACGAATGCTGGACAATGAGCACTTACGTTTAGGCCTTGGGGAATCCGGCCTGAAACGTGTCAATGAGCAATTCAGTTGGGACGCGGTGGCGTCAAAAACCAAAGGAGTTTGTACATGAAATATCGATGGGTATTTAGCCTGTTTTTTGCCGGAATCAGTCAGGCCCACGCGGCGACAGACATGTCCGCAGCTGACATTGTCATGCTGCCGCCCTACTGCGACGCAAAAATTGGACGCAAGGCGCCGGAGGCGGTCGCACTCTGGCTTGGTAATATGGGACGCGAGAACTGGGTGCACTTGCATCACTACTGTGGTGGTCTGATTGAAATAAACCGCTACTACCAAGGCACCACAGAACGGAAAAAAGCCAATCTGGGTAATGCGGTTCGGGAATTCAAATATGTCCTGGATCGCTGGCAACCCGATTTTTATCTGCGTGCCGAAGCTCATCTCAACCGTGCGCGTGCCTACAAGCTCATGCGGCAGGTTGGACTGGCATTTGCCGACTTTAAGAAAGCGCACGAATTGAACCCGCGACTTGTGCAGGCCAGCATCGGGTTGACTGATGCGTATGTTCAGCAGGGTAAAAAGAAGGAAGCGCTTGCTGTGCTGAAGAGCGCGATCGAACTGAACCCGGATTCCAAAAGTCTGCGCCGCCATTACGCGGAACTAGGGGGGGATCCCGACGTCTTGAGTATTCCTGAGTCGCCACCACCGGCTGAACCAGCACCGACGACCGCGACCATGCCCGAGGATGCGTTGCCTGCCCTGACCGATTCTCCTGCAACAGGTACCGCCGAAAAGCTGCCGGTGCAGTTGGTCGAACCGAAAATCGGCAGCCCGGATAACCCCTACTGTCGATTCTGTCCGGACTGAACTACACCTTCAGGAGGGTCCCTATGTTCTATAAGCAAAAGAGCCAGTGGCAGCGCTGGTGGTTCGACCGGCGCATACGCGGAGTGCTGGATACGCCGCCGCTGCTGTTGGCAATTGATTCGGCGGCTCCCGTGGTCTTGTCGCAACTGCAACACAAGGACGTTTTAATGTACCTTGCGGCAGTCAAGTCCTTCGCGCGTCATTTGCCGCCAGCTGAAGTGCATGTCATTGACGATGGCAGTCTTACTGCAGGCGATCGGGAGTTGCTCGGAAAGCACGTTCCCGGCATTTGTTTCCAAAGTTTGGCTGATTGCCGTGAGCCGGGACTTCCGAGTGGAGGAACTTGGGAGCGGTTGATTGCTATTGCGCGGCTTTCCGAGACCCGCTATGTCATACAGCTTGATGCCGACACACTTACGCTGAGCCCGATTGCCGATATCGAGGCGCTGTCGAGAAGCGGAAATTCCTTCTCTATCGGCACTTGGGATCATCAACAGATTGAGCCCGCACTCGACCGCGCGCGCGCCGCAAAAAATCACCTGAAGGGTGGCCGTCCACACGTGCAATTGCTTGCTGAATCCAACTTCGACCGCCTGCACGATGCTGGCTCGCTAATGTATGTGCGAGGATGTTCGGGGTTTTCGGGATTTGCGCCAGGGGAAGGAAAGCTCGACCTGATGCGTACGATTTCCGGTCAACTGCAGTCCCTGATCGGCGAGCGCTGGCTGGAATGGGGAAGTGAACAGGTGATGTCGAATCTGGTTGTGGCGAACCAGCCGGGGGCGATCGTGCTGCCGCACCCCGAGTACGCTGACTGCCAAAAAATGCAGCCTGGCACAACCCTGTTTGTCCATTTTATTGGCACTTGCCGATTCAATGGCGGGCATTATGCGCGGATGATTTGCGCGATGGACTGGGTTTGAAGGGATATTGACATGGATGGGCGCACGTCCTCAACCCAAACCCATCAGATTTTGAAGCGATCCCCATAATTCAGAGCACACTTCAGCGTGTTGATCCGACACATCGTGTTGGCACGACGGGTCGTCTTGAAGATCGAACAATCGCAATGCGTACCCGTCCACCAGCGGCTGATACACCAGTTTCCATCGGCCTCGCCGGATCATGCGATCTTTCGCCGCCATGATGCTTTCGCAATATTTCTTTTTAATGCCCAGCGTGCCGCGACCGATATCAGGCACTTCAATCAGCTCCAGCAAATCTGGATAACGCAGATGCTGTTCCGGGAGTCCCGGGATGTTGGCAACCCAGATGCCGGTTTCGTTGAAGGCATCGAGTTCAGGGCAATCACCGTCCATCGCCAGGCAGCCCGCGAGCGACACGCCATCCATGCTGGCAACGGCCGGAGCACCAGCCAGTTCGAGCAGGGTGGGCGCAAGATCGATCGAACGCACCACCTGGTTTACCGTGCCGCGCGCGGAACGTCGCGGGTCGCGAATCACCAGCGGGATGCGCGGGCTGGCCTCGCCGACAGCGGAATTGCCCTGTCCCCAGCTGTCGTGTTCGAAAAACTCCATTCCGTGATCGGAATAGACAACGACGATGGTGTTGTCGGCCAGGCCGCAGGTTTGAAGATGTGTCAGCATCTTGCCCACCTCGTCGTCGAATTCCGCCACGCAGCCATCGTATAGATCGATGATCTGGTCGAGATCGAACTCTTCTTTGGGCGCACCCTGACGGCGAATAATCTCGAACGGATCGGTCAGCCGCGCCATCGCAAACTTGGATTCGCCCGCATAGGCCGGGTCGGCGAAGCGCGTGTACCAGGGCCACTCCGATGCAAACGGCGGGTGAGTGGTGGAATAAAACACATTGAGGAAAAACGGTTGTGAGCTTTCCGCCAGGCGCGAAACCAGCCGCCGCGCACGCTTGCCCAGCGGCTGCGTCAACGGCACCCCGCCCAGGTAATACAACTCGGGCAGCAGCAGCCGGCCTAACCGGTTATGGGTAAACAGCGACACGAACAGGCGCAAATCCTTGGGGCCCTGACGGATCAGATATTTCAGATTCCACTGGTCTTCCGGCAGATCGGTGTAATCGAACCCGAATGAAAATTTCCCCATGTCGCCGCCGCACCAGTCCGAGATCACCGCGGTGCAATACCCGGATTTTTTCAGCAGGGTGGGCAGCGCATCCACTTTCAGTTGCGTGCTCTCATTGTCTACAAAATTATCGCGGATCCCATGCGTGTGCGGCCAGGTGCCGGTCAGCATGGAAATCAGGCTGGGAGCGGTGCGGGCGCAGGGCACATAGCAATGGGTGAAGAGCGCGCCGGATGCCCCCAGTTCATCAATCCGGGGGGTCAGCGCGCGGCGATAGCCAAGCGCCCCCAGGCGGTCGGCACGCAGCGTGTCCGAACCGATCATCAAAATATTGGGCGCCGCGTCTGGCGCGCGGGCCGGCCGCTTGCGCGGCGCGCGCGCCTGCGGCTGCCAGCTTGCCCAAATGAGGGTGCCTGCAAAAAACAGTGTGGCGGCCCACAGCGCGATCAGATCGCCGATATGCCCGTCTCTCGACAGCTGCCAACTTGCGGCCACCAACAGGAGCCCGGCCAGGCCCATGGCGCCCCAGAGCAGGCCCGCGATCCGGGTTGGGGTCATCCACTGCCACAGCAGGTATAGCCGGCTCATGCGGTAATGCATCGACGCCACCAGCAACCCGGGATTGAAGCGCAGCTTGCGGATAAATTGCAGCGAGAACGCACCCAGCACGCCCAGAATGGCGGCAATGAAGGCCAGGCCTGCCGACCACGCCGCACCGAGCACGGTGTTGAGCATGAAATACAGCAACACCCCCGCGCCGCCGGTGAACAGCATCAGCGCGAACGCCCAGGCGGTCAGGCGTGCCAGTGCAAACAGGGTGTGGCGGCGGTAATGGGTGAGCACTTCCTCACGCATGTCCGGTCCGGTCTGGGAAAAATTGAGTAGCGATTTGGCGAGTAGCGCCGCCGCGCCCAGGCCCGCCACCCCCATCGCGGGGAGAATGCCGGCCCAGCGCGCATCGCCGGCGGCGAACCATGCGATGAGGCCGCTGGCAGCGGTGTGTAGTGCCAAGGCTTCAACGCACAGCATGCCGTGGTCTGGTGGAAGCGTAAGCCTGGAAGCGCTGGGCGCCCGGTATGCATCTACCGCACCCGCCAGCTCGCCCAGGCTGGCCGACAGCCGCACCAGATAAAAAAAACGGCGCTGGGCGTCAAGCGTGAACACCGCGTTGCCCATATGCTCCAGAATCTTGCGGAACATATACGGTTGTGGGCGTTGTCCTTCACGCTTGATCAGATAATTAGCGCGCGAGCGCAGGAAACTTTTGCGCAGGGTGTAGGAGGTGCTCGTTCGTCCAGCATCGATGGCATGAAGCTGCCGTACCCCGGGCAGATAGCGGATGGAAAACCCCTTATCCGTTGCCCGCAGCAGAAAGTCGTGGTCTTCTCCGCCCGCTAGATTGTGGCCGGTGGGACCCATATCCACTGAAAACAGGACGGCTGCCTCGAAGACTGCCCGTCGCACCATGATGTTTCCGCCGCTGGGGTAGCGATCATGTGGGGTAATGGAAACGGTCTCGCTACCGAGGTCGAATTCCGGAAACGGTCGGATCGGAACGGCGTATTCGCCCTGCGTGTGGACCCATGCGGGTTCGCTGCCATCCCATGCGGGCCAGATGCGCCCGCAGTAGATAGCGTCGTCCGGGTAGGCATCCATGCCTTCAATCAGATGAGTGAGGAATCCGGCTTCGACCGTCTGGTCGTCATCGATGAAGCACAGCACATCATGCGGACAGTGCGCAATGGCGGCATTCAATGCATATGATTTGCCAGCCAGGGGTTCCTCAATCCACGAAAGCCTCAAGGTGTCCTGCGGGTGGGCAGCCTTGAAATCGGTCAGCCGGGCCAGCGTGTCGTCGCTGCAGTTGTTCGCCACCACCACGATGTCGACCTGCTCCTGCCCGGCATATCCACAGCAATAAAGCGACGCCAGCGTCTGGATCAGGGATGCGCTGCGGTTGTAAGTGCAGATGACGGCGGAAAGCCGGACGGTATCGGACATTGCGCTAACTCACCCCAGCGCACGTCCGTGCTTGCGCAGCACCGCAAGCCATTCGTTGATGTGTTCGCCCTCGGTGCGCATGTCCCACTTGAAGCCAGTGCGCTTGAACGGGTAGATACCGTTTTCCACTGCCCAGATCAGGTCATCCAGATAGCGCACATAGTTCTCGTCGTGGCGCCAGGGATGGATCGCCCAGTGGGTATACCCATTCATCGACCAGCGCTGATAGCCCCTTTGGGTAAAAGTGTGCGACAGACTGTTTTCCAGCGGCTCGCCGGGCTTGGCCTGCTGCAGCGGAAGGCAGGCGCGGAAGCGCGACACGTCCATCAGAAAGTAGCGGGTGGATGTGAAGCTGGTGTGATGCCAGTCAGAGGTCGGCTTCGGCTCGAACGAAACACCGGTCAGCTTTTCCAGCCAATTGCGTGCTTGTGGCGGCCCGCCCTGTGGCGTGGCGACTATGACTCGGTTTTCGAGCTGCAGTAGATCAAGCCCATCGTAAATCCAGGAGTGTTCGCCCTGACGGTAAAACAGCATGTCGGAGTCGACATGAAAGATGTAATCGCCGCTGCAGGCATCCATTGCATACAAATATTGGTAGATAGGCGCGCCTGAAAAATCCTTGAGATCAATGCTTTGGTCGCCGAAGTATTTCAACAAAATACGGTTCTGATCTTCATCTGTCCATGGGATGACATCCACTCGGTCAATGATGTTTTCTGCAAGCAGTGTTTGCAGAATGCGCTCCACTTCGCTTTGCGAGCCCTGTATCCGCTCGGCGTATTTGCCCACCTGGCGACCGGGATCATAGGTGGCGATGCGTTCGACAAATGGAAAATTCAGCTGGCGCATCATGTGCCGCAGGGTCTGCTCCAGATACGGCGCATCGGAATTGCAGACGTTGACGCTGAAGCTGACTTTGGCAGCGGGAGTTGGATTCATTTTGTTGGCGTCGAATGGGGTGTGCTTTCAGGATGAACGACGAAGTTCAATTTGCGGCGATTGTGCCCCAACAATTGATAAAGCTTGATTGAAAGGGCATTGTGCAGCCGGTAAAGCGCCCGGATGGGCAGCGGCAAGCGGCGCGCTGAAGTCAGCAGGGGATAGCCGAACTGCTGCAGGCTGGATCCGGCTTCGCTCTCGAACACGCGAATTTGCCAGGCATTCAGGGCATGCCGCCACTTGCCTTGATTATCTTTTTTGACGGTTTTCAGCTTCCGTGCGGCTTCAGACTGTTTGGGGTCAGATTGTTGCGCAGCTTCCGGGTATGGCTCACCGATGAAGTCGCAGACCATGTGCATGGCTGCGCCCTTGTCGTTCAGGATATCCTCATACCGAATCTCAAGATATTGCCCAGCAGGCAGGTGGCCACCCTGCTCCCTGCACACATCGACATACTTCTGCCAATACTGTGCAGCGTAATACATGTTGTAGGCGCTGAAGTCATGTTTGCGTCCAAACAGCGAGAGCGCGACGTCGCGCCCGTCACGAACCAGATGAATAAACTTGGCGTCAGGCCACCACGTGATCAGTTTGTCGAGGTGGAGTGCGTAATAGGGCGTCTTGTCGCCCCATCGGATTTTTCCCAAGCCGGTAGCGTTCTTTTCGAATATCCCCTGGATGACATCGCGGACGCTTGCACGGCCCTCTGCCAGAAACTCCTCGGTTAGGCGGTCAACATCAAATTTCACGCCATGCAAATCACCGTACAAAAATATGGGGTTGAAATTGTGGATGGTTTGCAGCAAATGGCGCATCCCCTCGCGCGTGTCGAGTTTGGTAAAGGTCTGCTGATTACGGAACAGGGGAATGAAGAAATGCGATTCCCCGGTTGGCAGGGATAAATTAGGCAAGTCATCCAGAATGAACTGGAGCATCGTCGTGCCCGAGCGAGGTGCGCCAACAAGAAAGATGGGGAAACGTGAGTGATTGATCGGGGAATCATCCATTGTCAGTGCCAGTAGGGTGTTTCTTGCTTTTGGGGTCGGCTAGCACAATGTTCAAGATCCGACGAGTAATGTTCGGCCAGGCCATTTCCTTGGCAGCTTCGTGTGTGGCGGCTTCGAATGTTTTCTGTTCGGCTGCGGTCATGGACAGGAATCTGGAGATCACTGCTTGCACACCAGCCAGATCATCCGATGGCGCAACGAGGCCGATGGGATATTTGCGGCAGATCTCGCCACTTTCACCTGTGCCGGAACAAATCGCCAATCGTCCAAATGCAATTGCTTGAGCGAGCACGCCGGATGCGCCGATGAACGATCCATAATACGCCCAGACTGCGTCGGCCGCCGCGAAGAAGGACTTCACCGATTCATCTGGGATGAACGACTCATGATGATAAATATGCAGATTGCCCTTCGTGGTCAATTCAGGCTGCTCGAAAGGGTGCGGCTCATCTTTCACCTTCATTCCTGCAAACAGGAGTACAAGTGGCCTGTCGAGGTTCATGGATCGTATGGCCTCTGCTAGCGTGTCGATTTCCTTGCGACGGACGGCCTGCAGGCCGAAGATCAAAAGCATCCTGGCATCGTCGGCAATGCCCAGGCTGTGCCTAGCGATCTTGCGTTCCTCATCACTGGTGGGGTCGGACCAAAGCCCGTATGCGACATAGTGTCCGATTTCTGGCCAGTTCATGTTTAGCCTAATCCAGTCCAGCAGTTTTCTTGAATGCACAAACATTTCAATATTGCGTAACCGGATACGGTCAAGGCGGAACAATCTCTGCCAGCGATGCTTGTTCCAGCTGAAATTATGGTGCTCGGTGAAGGCAGTGCGATGCCGATACAGTCCCATATGTGAGGCCAATCCAAGTGGCCACATGCTCTGCTGATTGTCCGATTTGAAGTCGGTCCAATAAACGAGATCATAGACTTCATTGCGAGCGTGAAAAATAATCCACGCCAGACAAAGCAGAATTGGATGACCTTTCAGAATGTTCCATGACAAGGCCATTAGATGGTTGAATTTCCCTTTCTCGTTTTCCAGGCAAATTGTTTGACATTGCGCAGGAATGGCTGACGTCGTTGCGGCTTCAAATGGATAAATCAGTGTGACAATTGCGCCATTGGCGGAAAAGCCTCGTGCGAGGTCTGTTGGGAAAACGGCGAAATGCCCTTGTCGGTGCATGAATGGTCCAACCACCAATATGCGCGGTTGGACCGGAATTTCGTGACTTGATGACATGATCAAATATTTTATTTGGCGGAGTGGGGGAACATTAGGATTTATGGGCTTCAAGATTCAAGCTGATCGGAAATGGACGTCCGCTCAGATCGATGTTCTTGGATGCCCAATCTTCGAAGTCATGATGTTCGCAACGATCCGGATCCCAAACTATGATTTTGTGGAAGCCGCCTTTCTCGAGCAGGTCAGCCAGGTACGTTTTGTTGAAAACGGCGTAATGAAAATTAAAATTGTAGTTTTGCCCACCCATCAGCGCAGGTGCAATCGAATTGATGTCATTGCCCGATGCTTGATAGAGATGCACGATGTGGTCGAAGTCTGGTACCGATATGCGCAAAACTCCATCCGGTTTAAGCACGCGCGCCATCTCTTTTATGGTCTGCAAGACCTGTCCGCGCGGGACATGTTCCAGCACGTGGCTCATGTAGACCATATCCAGGCACGCATCGGGAATCATGCGCAATTGAAAAATGTTCTTGCTCACAATGTGGACGTGAGGCATTGGCCGCGCATCGAGGTTGATGAAATCTGGACTATTGATGTCTCCGCAGCCTACATGAAGTAGCCGTCTGCCATCTGTTGTCGCCGGGAAATGGGCCAGCTTTATTGCCCACCATGCCTTGCGCAACGCGTGGGCAATTCGGTTTTTGTAATGGGAAATAAACATGCCCTGGTCTCCCTGCTGCGCGATGCGTTTTCTGTAGCCTAGGATGCAGCCCAGCGAATGCGCGGCGTTCATGTGTTGTCGAACCTGCCCAGGCTTGCAGGTCAAGATCAAGCTCAACGACCTCAGGCAGTGCGTTAGAAACTGGCCGATCAAAAAGGGCGGGACTCCCAAAACCATTCGTGGAAAGGCTGGCATGCGAAACTGACCATGGTGCAACCCAGCCCGGTAATGCAATTTTAAAAAGTACCTGCGCTTCAACTTCCATGCATCAACGAAATGTGCAATTTCCATGTCAGGGCGGTAGCGAATCTTGTAATTTGCGTCCAACAAAGCACGGAACATCATTGCATCTTCGCCGCCACCAAGGCCAACCCCTTCACGGTTGTAGCGCAAATCAAACCGTAAATCAGGATGTTTTCTGAAAATCTCCATGCGATAGGCAACGTTACCGCTCCACACGGGGGCGCTGTCATCTTGTATCCAGAATGCTGACGGGCCGTAATCAATCTCGCCCAGAAATCCGGAAAGCTCTTTGTCGAGCCAACCTGGTCGCCCATAGGGTTCAAAATCTATTTTTATCGGGCCGCCCACGCAATCTGCGTCCTCTTCAAGAATTGCGTGTGTAACCGCTTGCAACAAGCCGGGAAACGGAGACTCGTCGTCGTCGATGAACACCAGAATATCTCGGTCGAGCGTTTCTGTTAGCGCGCGATTGCGTGCGGGCACGATGCCGGGTGCCATTTCGGTGACGACGCGCAGCGAGGCGCCGGGTTGCCGTTGAAGATCCGCTAGCACTTCCAGCGTGTTATCCGGGCTATTGTTGTTGACGGCCAGAATCTCGAACGCAACCGGACAGCTTTGCGCGCGCAGCGCGGCAACCAGATTTTCCAGCCGATCGGCGCGTTTGAAGGTGCAAAAAGCGACGGTGAGGGTGGGCATGGCAATCAGCTCGTGGCACACACACTGCGCTGAGCATTCCACAGCGAGGTGTTTGGGTTGCTTATGTCGGTTTTGGTCCGGGCGGCGTCAAGGTTATTCATCGCTTGTCCATTTTTTGTCTCGCAGACCGATTAGCTTCTGGTGCAAGGAAAGGGGCAGCCAGGCAGGCAACATGTGTTTCCAGTCGCTGAGTGTGCCATAGCCCTGTTTCATTACAACACGAAAGATTTTCCGGGCGGCGGGCAGGTCACGATCCCAGTAGCAGGCATAGCCGCGTTTGAGCAGTTCGCCAAACATCAGTTCGCGCGCACGGCCTTTGCCCAGTGTGGCAAAGAAATCTGGATGCTGTGCAAGATAATGTTGTTGTGCATGCAGGTGATGCAGGGCGGCACGCGCCTTGTTTGACGAAGCCTGTGCGGTGCCGTGGAAGTGATAGAAGGCGAGCACTTCTGGCACCCTAACGATAGATTCAGTCGTGGCGATGCGTAGCCACAGGGCGTAGTCCTCTGCATTTTTCAGGTTGGTGTCGAAGCCGCCTGCGGTCAGCACCGCATCACGCTTGACCAGTGCGGCATGGATGGGCCAACGGCAACCGGCAAACAGGGTCTCGGCCTTGGCTGGCGTTTCATAATCAGGGGGGACGAAGGGTTCGCCGCGTCCGCCCGGCAACCCCACGTTTTGCCAGCCGCAATACGCTAAGGCCAGGTCGGGGCGAGCCTGCAGGGCAGCCAGCATTTTTTTCAGGAAGTCCGCCGCCCAGGTGTCGTCGGCGTCTAGAAAGGCTATATAGCGACCGCGCGCTGCAGCCAACCCGGCGTTCCGGGCTGCGCTCACGCCCTGATTGGGTTGTGTAAGTGGCCGTATCCGTTTATCCGCTTGGGCTTGCAGCCACGCTAGCGTGCCGTCACTGGAACCGTCATCGACGGCGACGAGCTCCCAGTCGCCGAACGTCTGCGCCAGCACGCTGCCCACGCTGACCGGCAAATGTGCCGTGACGTTGTAGCAGGGCATGATGATGGAGATGGTCGCTGTCATGTCAACAGAGGTTTATTCAGTCCGCAACCGCCGAAGAGCATAGCCTGCGAGGTCCCGCCAGCGCACAGCATTGCTGCCGAAATAGAGCTTGCGTGCCAGTGTGCTGACGTTGTCGGTGTTGAATATGGTCAGCCTGCGCAGCAGGTAAGGGTTGTCGTCCCGCAGCGCCCATCCAGTGCGGGTGATACATGCTGCCGCGTAGCCAGCCTGTTTCACGGCTTCGGCACAGCGCGCATCCCATGCACCATAAGGGTAGGCAAAACTGCTAACCGCATTTCCGAGAAGATCCTCCAGGGTGACCTTGGAGTCTGTTAGTTCCCTCACCAGGCGCACGTCGTCAGCTTCAGTCAGCCGCACATGATTCACCGTGTGCGAGCCAATCTCCATGTCGTTGTCCCGCATCTCGCGCAGTTCGGCCGCGTTTAGCAGTCTTCCTTCCGGGCGGCCGTCGGCGGGCCACTTGGGTGATTCGCCTATTGAGCCTGTGACGACGAACCAGGTGGCGCGCATGCCGTGCTTTTGCAGTTCATCACATGCGGCGAGGTTGTCGACGTAGCCATCGTCGAAGGTGATGACGGCGGTGCGTCCAGTCCACTTATCCGGTTCGGCAACAAGTTCGCCCATGGTGGGCGTTGCATAGCCTTCAGCGGCCAGAAAATCGAGTTGGTCGCGGAACTGTTGCATGGAAACGGCCCACGGCCATTCTGGCTTGATCTTGCCTGGGGTGACGGCGTGGTACATGAGCATGACTGGGCCGTGCTGGCCGGCAGTACGGTGCAGGTAGCGCGAGAGCGGGTCGATCCAGGTCATGCGGAGGCCTTGGTGAGCTTGAGCCGAATTTTCCAACGTTCGCGCTCGGCGCCTAGCGAACGGAAGGGTAGATAAAGAAAACTCAATATATAGAAGGCGCCACCCGTCACGCCCATCAGTGCCATATAGGCGAAGTCATTTTCTCTGATCGATGTGGACATTATGGTGTCGGTGCTGAACAAAACCAGCGCGAGCAAGCCGTTGAGTATTACAGCGGGCGCGACGGCATTAAAAAAGCCTGACAGCTTTGCCCGCAGGCAGCGTGTGGCTAGCCAGTAAAGATGAAATGCTGAATAAACCGCTGTTCCGACGATGGCCCAGGCCACACCTTCGATGCCGAAAGGCAGGGCAATGATGATGCCGAGCGCGGTGATGAACAGGGTTGCGATCTGGACAGGCAGTTCACGATGAAGCCAGTTCTGTGCGGCGAGGACTGCGCCGGATAGGTTGTCCATCAGCCAGAACGGCCAGGCAAATGCCAGGATCATCAATGGCCCTGCAGCCGCAACCCATTTTTCACCATACACGCCACGGATGAGGGGTTCGGCCAGCCATAGTAGACCGACGTAGAAGGGGGTGGCATAGACGGCGACCAGCGCGATGCTACGAAAAAAAAGGTAGCGACATTTGTCGAGGTTGTCCTGCTCGGCTGCCATGGAGCGAAACAGGACGTGATACACCGAGCCGGTGATGAAACTGTGCGGCATTCGGGCCAAACTTTCGCCCTTGTTATAGAGGCCGACGCTGGCGGGGCCGAGGGTGCGCGACAGGATGAAGATACTGACCTGATTGCGCAGATAACCCACGATATCGTTGGCTGACACCAGGATGCCATAACGCGCGATGTCGCGTCCACGTCGGAATTCCAGCGAAAACCCGGGGCGCCAGCGGGTCAGCGGGATCAGTACGGCGGCGCTGTAGATCGACCCGGCGATGCCGCCCCAAATCAGGCTCCAGACGCCGTATCCCAGCCAGGCCATGAGGATGCTGGTGGAACTGGAGACAAGCAGCGAGGTGATGCCGACGACGGTTTGCGCCTTGTAGCGCATGTGCCGGTACAGCATGCTGGACGGCAGATTGACCAGCGGGCGGAAGATGAAGGACAGGGCGGATAAGCGCAGCAGGTCGGTATACAGTGGGGTGTCGTACCACTTGGCGAACCAGGGCGCGGCGAAGAAGAACCCGGCATAGATCAGGCAGCCGATGCCGAGCTGCAGGGTGAAGACAATGTCGTAATCCTGCTTCGTCGCCTCCTTGGCACGCACCAGTGCCTGGCCCATGCCGCCACCCGAGACAAAGCCGGCCAGGCCGGTGAACACCTGGATGGTGAGCAGAACGCCGAAATCCTCGGGGGCCAGCAGCCGTGCGAGCACGATGCCAAAGAGAAAGGCAAGTATCTGATTGCCGCTGTTGCCGACAAACATCCAGGCAATACCATGCCGCATATTTTGACCAAGACTCATGCGGGGTTGTGCATGCCTGGTGAGAGTGCAGCGCCTTCAGCACGTCTGTGAGGTGGCGTGGATTGCCCTGGACAGAATGTGATGTGCAAGGCAGCAGGTTGTTTTTGTTTTGGAATGAAGTTCAAGCCAGGTCAATCCGCAGAAAAGGGGTGAGGAAAAGCAGCATAAGGGTCTGCTTGAGGCCCTGCATGGCGCCGAGGCGGTATTCCTTGGTGAGGTGGTCGACTTCAATAATGGGCATGGTGGGTTAATTAACCACAAAGGCACGAAGAAAAGAAAAAGATAACAAGTTCATGGCTTCCCGATGTCTTCAGTGATGAGGGGGTTGGCTTGGATGATGGGCATGGGGTTAGTTGTCAGTGGGTAGCGGGAGGTCACACGCTGGATTTACGATACGTTTGCGCCAATTCATGCACGAAAGCCGCTAAAGCCCCAAAGGACTCCGAACCGCTACGCGCTGAAGCGTATGCGGCAACAACCATGCACCGCCGGTGTGACGGGTTTTTCGAGGCGGCCTTGTGCGGGTTGCTGCGCATCAAGCTAATTCTCCTACGTCACGCAAAACCGCATCAATCAGGTTCTTGCGAATGTAAATTCAATTGTCCTGCAATTGCATGAGGTAGGGCTTGATCGCTCCGATCAAGCCGGTTTTTTTGGCCCGGCGCAAGATACCCAAAGTGCCAATCCGAGCCACGCCGAAGCGTTCCGCCACGCGTCGTGCCTGCGCATCATCCAGTAGCACCATACTTCCGGGCATGCCGATAGCCAAGGCAATAACCTGCGCTTCGCCGCGATCTACCAGAATTTCCAAAGGTTGCAGCAACTCGGGAGCCGGGGCTTGAATTTCCAGCCAGGCAAGTTGGCTCACCGCCAACGCACCGGGTAATCCAGCGCCATGAACAGTCACCTCTTCCCATACCATGGTCGGCACCATCACCCGCTGATATAGCCTGGGCAAGAGTTCCAGTTGACCAATAATCGCCAAGGCTATCAGTGGGCTGCTGTCACCCACAATTGTTTGATTAGTCATCACGCAACTCATCGGCAATTTGATCATCATCCAGATTAATGACCGGAACTTGCAAGCGCCCCAGCTCAAACATGAAGCGCAGTTTGCTCATGCGGCAAAACTCAGCCGCCTTGCCCAATGAAAGGCGGTGAACCTCAAATAACTTGGCTGCCAGCAGAAATGCCAACTCTTCTTCCAAAGCTTGTGGAGCTTTGCCGGACATCACCAGCAAATCTTCAGGGTATGGCAGGGATAAGGTGTGCATGGTCGATCTCCTTGGCAAAAATTGGGTCGGACACTGTATTCAGCGTTGTGCTTGGGTGCCCGAACTATAGCGCTTGACCGGGGTGTCGATGAATTCGGCCATTTCGGCAAAGTCGACGATCTCGTCGAACTTGCGGGCGATTTCCTGCTTCGACATGCCGAGGATGGCGGCATTGAGGTAGACGTTTTCGCGCCCGGTGAAGTCGGGTACGAATCCGGCGCCGACCTCGATCAGCGGGGCGATGCGGCCATCGACTTTGACCGAGCCGCTTGTGGGGGTGCTTATTTTCGCCAGCATCTTGAGCAGGGTGGATTTGCCAGCGCCGTTGTGGCCGATGATGCCGACCCCTTCGCCGGGCTCGATGGAAAAGCTGACGTCATCCAGCGCCTTGAACAGCGGGCGCTCTTCGATTTTCTTGCCGGTTAGCCGCGCGGCGGTGTTGAGCAGGGTCTGCTTGATGCCCTGCATGGCGCCGAGGCGGTATTCCTTGGTGAGGTGGTCGACTTCAATGATGGGCATGGTGGTTCAGGCTGTTCGCAGGGCGGCCAAGAGTGTTTGCATGGGGCGCAGGAAATGCGACAAACGGTCATACACCTGTATGGCGTCCTTGGCGTGGTAGGTGTGCGACATCCGGTTTCTGGCTTCCAGCATTTCCAGCCAGAGTGGCTCATCGTCAATCCAGTCTTGGGCAAAGGCCATTTTGAGACAAGACTTGGGCGATCCACAGGGTTCCAGGCCAGACTCTTCGCCCAGAATCTTGACCGATTTCCATGCCAGTTCAAACGTGAATTCGAAATACTGGATGCAACCTGCTTTAATCAGGTCACTTGTCGGCACGACTTGCATGGCTGCTTCAAATTGATCAAACGCTGCCGCGAAGTCGTCAATGACCCAGCTTTCACTCATAGATCACCTCTGTTTTTTGCAGGGCCTGGGTACGGAAGCGCTCACTGACTCTGGCGAAGTCAACCCAATCGATACGGTACAAGGTCGGCAATTCGTCGAGCATGTCTTCGATGGCAAAAAAGTCCACCAGTGGGAGTGGCGTGTCGCCCACGACACCCAGATCAAAATCGGAACGCGACTTGGCGTTGCCCTGGGCGCGGGAGCCAAACAGGACAACCTTGTGTCCGCCAAGGCGTTGAGTGTTGGCGCGCATGGTTTCGACAATCATCGCCCGGATTTCCTGGTCCCGAGGATATTTGCCCTGGGTGTCGACATGGGTCATGGCAGTCAAATGCTCCTGGTCAATGGATCAATGGAAACACCGATTTAATCGATAGCTCTTTTTGCAGCAGGAGCAGCTTATCCGTATTCATGGCAGTGTCCCTTCTTTTACAGCCAGACGAGCGAATGGCCTGGAAAGATATGCTACTTGCTTGCCGGTCAGGCGAGCCGCCGTGTTGAGCCGGGTCTGCTTGAGGCCCTGCATGGCGCCGAGGCGGTATTCCTTGGTGAGGGGGTCGACTTCAATAATGGGCATGGTGGGTTTGTTTTGGCTAGCGGCAGGCTGTCGGGGCGGTTTTAGCCGCGATTAGATTATGGTGCTGATTTCGATTTGGGTTGAGCAAGCAAAAACTTGACCACGAACGTGTGGCGCCGCTGGCTGACCAGATCCAGCACTTTGCCCATGTCGATATTCATGTAGTCATGCACGATGCGGTTACGCAGACCGATTACCGCGTTCCAGGCGGCAAGTTGCGCTTGTTCAATTTCGCCAAGCCGGGCCAGGGTTGCGAAGGCATCGTAAGCCGATACGGGGACCGTTTCGGCTCTGGCTTTCAGCAATTGCTTGGCTTTTCCGATGGCGTTTTCAATTAACACCTGCAAGGCATGCAACACCCCGTTCTGCTCGAGCGGGGACAGCATGCGTCCTTCCGTCAACTCTCGCCAGGCCATGTCAAGCAATGCCGATTGCTCGGTGGCAATGCGCGCGGTTTCTGCATGGTAGAGATCAAGCCGCATGCGCGCGCTCCCAGTAAAAATCTTCCAGTTCCCGCCAGGTGCGGGTCAGGAAGCGTGCCCAGGCCAGGGTGTCCTCGCCCTTGAGCACGACCCCGTCTTCTGCGGCGTTGGCGCGCATGGCCAGGTTGGCGCGGGGAAGCTCGATCAGATCAATGTCTTCAGGAGAAGCGCCCAGGGTATCTGCAATGCGTCGACGCAAGGTTTCCTGAGTGCCGAGCAGCGCTAGCCAGTCAGCCTGCGGGCGCCATTGGAGGGCGATGTCCCAGTCGCTTTGCGTTCGCGCGGTTCCTTGGGCGCGGCTGCCAACCAGCACCGCGAATTCCAGTTCGGGCGCGTCCGATAGCAATTTCCTCAGCAAAGTCATATGCGGGTCTGTCTGCGTTGGCTGCCTGGATGGTGATGTCTGGGCGTGTTTCATCTTGATCCCTCAGTAAATGGACACGGTTTTCGCGGCCGAGTCCGCTTCTATGGCGATGTCGTCCGCAGCCGTGTGCTTGAGGCTCTGCATGGCGCTCAGGCGGTGTTCCTTGGTGAGAGGGTCGACTTCGATGATGGGCATGGTTGCTTGCAGTGGTCAGACATGGGAAGGCTTTGGCGCCTTCTTGATTTTTATTTCAACAACCTTGCCAACCGCTCTGGCCGCTTTGATGAGCGTGTCCAGTTGGATCGACGTGTTGTTGGGATCCAGCACCCGGTCGAGTTGAGATCGACTCGTTTCCATTTTTTGCGCCATGCTGACCTTGGTCAGCTTGGCCGCTTGCATGCTATCGCCGAGTTGCTCGGACAGCGCGCGCTTGAGCGCCTTGGCTTGCACCTCTTCATAGACACCCTCTTCTTTCAAAAAGTCGTCAAAGTCAGAACCGGTATAAAGGTTATGTTTCGCCACGATGCCACTCCTTAAAACGTTTTTCCGTCAGCTCGATGTCCACCGCCGGGGTCTGCTGCGTTTTCTTGATGAAGCCATGCAGCAAGACCATTTGCCTGCCCTCTACCGCGAATAGTGTCCGCGCGATCCGGTTGTTCAGGGACGTTCTCACCTCCCAGATCGCGCCGCGCAAGTGATCGACGCGAGGCTTGCCGATGGGCCATTTGTATTGCATGTACGCAATATCTTCGCCGATGGTCTTTCTGTCATCCTTGGACAATTCCTTGAGCCATTCGCGCACCGGCTCCTTGCCAGTTGCCGATCGATAGAAAACAGCCCGAAGTTTCTGGGGGCCAGGCATTTATTTAATGTACCTCATGAGGTACGTTTTGACAAGAGGTTAAATGGGCGCTCATCTCGGAAAAGTCGACGATCTCGTCGAACTTTTTGTCGATTTCCTGGCGCGACATGCCGAGGATGGCGGCATTAACTTCAATAATGGGCATTATGGTTTAACCACAAAGGCACGAAGAAAAACAAATAATAATTCAGTGCCATGAAGACCATTCATTGTGGATGAGCACAAGTTGGCTTTCTTTGTGTCTTCGTGGTTCGCGGAGTTGAACGAAGGTGCGTACCACGAGCAAGCTAATTTCGACGGCGCGGTCTGACTTGAGCACATTTCCAAGCATCAGGGCGCCATGCTCGGTGAAGGCGTAAGGCTGGGTCGGCGAAAATTTCAGTCTGGCGAGGTGGTCACAATTTGTGACCACCTCTTGTTTCTCTGTCCTGGTCAGTGGGAACATGAAATCGGCCGGGAAGCGTTCGATGTTTCGCCGCACGGACTGATTGAGCGCCTTGGTTGGTACGCTATAAAGTTCGGCCAGATCGGCATCCAGCATGACCTTGTTGCCGCGTATCAGCAGAATCCGTTGGGCTACGGTTTCAACCGCAATCATGGGTGAGGCTGCCTTGCTCATACCAGCTCTGCCTCCGCCAGTATCTGTTCACGGTAGTTGTCGGGTAGGGCGTTACGGGTTAACACATCAACGGGTATGCTCAGCAGTTGACGTAGCTCATAACGAATCGCGCCAATATCCATGAGCGTGGTGGCGGCTGTTGGCTCGACCAGTAAATCCAGATCACTCTTTTCTGTATCGTCGCCATGCAGGACCGAGCCACACACACGGACGTGCGTCACATGATGTCGCAGTGCAATCTGGCGTATCGTTTCGCGATGGGTTTGCAGGGCTTCGGATGGACGCATGTCAGTTCTTCTCGGTTAACCACAAAGGTACGAAGGGGAATAATAATCTCATGTGCTTTATTCCTTATCGAACTATTCGTTTGAGGCCGTCTTTTATCAGGACGGTGTTGAAGTTGATTAGCAGGCCAAGGCGTAAACCGCTGAGTTTCAGATAGGTCAGAAGTTGGGCGTCGTAAAGGGGCTGCATTTTTTCAACTGCTTTGAGTTCGACGACGAGTTTGTCGTCAACCAGCATGTCTAACCTGAGGCCGTTGTCCAGTGTCAGCCCGTTGTAGCTTATAGGCAGGGCCACTTGGGATTTAAATGGGATGCCCCGCTGTTTCAATTCGTGGCACAGGCAGGTTTCATAGACGGATTCGAGTAAGCCCGGCCCAAGCGCTTTGTGGACCTGAAAGGCCGCGTCGACCACGCTCGCTGCAAGCGCTTCCACATCTGCTGTGATCGGGTCGAACCGATTCGACTTTGCCAAGGGGGTCATCAAAAACGCCTCACCACAAAGGCACTAAGAAAAGAATAAAACAACTGCACTCGGCCATTCTTAATACGTTTAACTATTGGGTCGGCTGTGATAGCAAAACGACGCCCCGTATGTATTGGGGTTTCTTCGTGTCTTTGTGGTTTAACCGATGTTTTCGAAATCATCACTTGGTGCCTTTGTGGTTTTAGATCACGTCGGCGAAATAGCTTTCGGCGCGTTTAAAGTAAAGGTAACTCAGCGGCAGCAGGATGGCGATGAGGATGGCGCCGGGGATCATGGCGACGAAATCGGGCGGCTGGTTTCTGAGCACAACGCTCTGGAACGCATCAATGGTGCCGGCCAGGGGGTTGAGGGTGTACAGGGTATAGAGCGCATCGGACCATTCGCCGGCTGCCTGCTGCACCAGCAGCTTGTCCTTGACCAGTTGCAGCGGATAGATAACCGGCGAGACATACATCAGCAGCGACAGCAACACCGGCAGGGCGGCGCCCACGTCGCGGTAATACACATTGATGGCGGCGCCGACGAAGGCAACGGTAAGTGCGGCCAGAATGGTGTAGGCAATGATCAGCGGCACCCACAGAATGTAAACGCTGGGGAGCATCTGGTACCACACCATCAGTCCCGCCAGGATGAGGAAGTTGATGCCCAGCTCGACCAGCTTGGTGAGCACCGAGGTGATGGGGAAGATCTCGCGCGGAAAGTAGATTTTCTTGATCAGCGCGGTGTTGCTGACGACACTGGTGACGCCCTCGGATGCCGATTCCTGAAAGAAGGTCCAGGGCATCAGCGCGGCAAAAACCAGAATCGGATAGGGAATCTCGCCGCTTTCGATGCCGACAAAGCTCTTGACCAGGGTGAAGATGAGCATGAGCGTGATCGGCTTGATGACAAGCCCAGGCGATGCCGAGATAGGCCTGCTTGTAGCGCAGCGCGATGTTTTTCCATGCGAGGGTCGCCATCAGTTCGCGGTAGTCGTAAAGGTTTTTGGCAAGAGTGAGCACGGGTTCGTCAGTTCGGGGCGATTTCGCCGTCAGTCGCGCCAGGGATTGTTGTTGTCAGTGGATGCCCGTGTCGCCCTGAGGTATCCGTCCGGTTTTGAATGTTTTCCGGAAATGCGTGCTTGTCTTTGTGCATGAGGCCTCTGCGGCCTGCATGCGATATGCCCAACTTGGCCACGCTACAACTTTCCTGCAGCAGGTGTTCGGTCTGGAACAAACCGGGTTTATCTGTTCTTCCCATAATGCGTTGACGTTGGGGGACGGTGGCAGAAGCGGTATTTATTGGGGGGATTGTAAGGGCTGGAGGCTACAGCATCGTGATGCTTCATGTGAACGCTCGCGTGGCGCGGGCTGGTGGTTGCGTTGGTCCGGAGACGTTCTTGATCCCGATTCACTGGCGGTTCAGTTCTCAATGCGGACGCTGCGGCGGCGGGTGACGCGATCAACCAGATTACGATAGAGCGGAGCGGGGAGCAGGCTGGCGACAAGGTGTTTGAAATCGCCGGCTTTCCAGTCTGCCTTGCGAAAAGCGCGGCGAAACAGGCGGCGGGCGGATTCGGTATCGTTACGCCAGTGGCTGCGATAGGCTTCGCGCAGCAAGGGATCGTAGATCAATTCATTGAGGTGAGCGGGGGGTATGCGGGCGACGAGTTCGGGGTGGTGGCTGGCAAAGTCCTGGCGCACGGCAACGGCATCAAACACTTGCCGCCAATGCGGGATGTGGGCATCGCCGCGTGGGTAGCGGCGGTAAAACGCCAGCACGTCGGGGACGCGCACAAGCCTCGGTTGGCGCGCGATTATTCTGAGCCACAGGTCGTAGTCCATGGCGGTGGGCGCCCGTTCTGAAAATCCGCGCAGTTCGTCGATGAGGTGGCGGCTGACCAATACGGTGTTGACCGGCCAGAGATTTTGCTCGAGAAAATAAGCGACCGCCTCGTCAGGTTCGAAATCGGGCGGGATAGTCGGGTTGGGGTCAGCCGCTGCGATGCCGATGTTCTGCCAGCCGCAATAGGCCAGGTCGGCGTTCTCCGCTGTGAGCGCAGCGTGCATCAAGCTTAACGCGTCCGGGTGCCAGGTGTCGTCGGCGTCCAGAAAAGCGATGTAGTTGCCGTTTGCATGGGCGAGCGCCTGGTTGCGTGCCACAAAAGGGCCCGCGCGGTTCTGGTAGCTGAGCGTGATGCGTTCGGGGTGTTGCGTGGCCAGGCGTTGCAGGATTTCGGTTGAGCCGTCGGTTGAACCATCGTCCACCACGATGAGCTCCACATGGGGGTAACTTTGGCCGAGCACGCTCGCGATTGCCTCTTCCACGTAGGGCGCGGCGTTGTAGCAGGGCATGACAACTGAAATCAGCGTAGGGTCAAAGTTATCCATTGGCGGATTTAGTTGGGGTCGCCGCGTTCTGGCAGATCGATTGCCAGGCGGTTGGCCGTCTCGTGTATGGCCGCCTTCAGGGAAGGCAGGTTTTTGTCGACGATATTCCAGACAAGGTCGAGATCAACGCCAAGATATTGGTGAGCCAGGACGTTTCTGGCACCTGCGATTTGTGTCCATGGAATGTCAGGCTGCTCGCTGCTTAAACGCTCGGTCCCCAAGTCTTTCACGGCCTGTCCGATCACTTCCAGGTTGCGTATGACAGCATCCTGCGTCTTGTGATCATTGAAAAAAGCAGCGCGGCCTTCTTCTACATAGGTTTCTATGCGGATGATGCAGTCGTGGATGTGCCGGATGTAAACGGCTGGGTCTTTTTTCACAGCGTGACAGCCTCGTCGAGTATGCGTTCACGCAGGTAGGGACTGATGCCCCTTTCGGTCAGGACATCAGCCGGCCGGTTGAACATGGCTTCAATATCTTGCTTGAAGCCGATCAAATCGAGAAGGCTGCGAGACTCTTCCATGTCGATCAGGAAATCGATATCGCTATCCGATGTGTCCTCGGCTCTTGCGACTGAGCCGAATACACGAATGTTTCGTGCGCCATGAAGCTTGGCCAGATGCTCGATCTTATCCTTGTGGGCGCGTAGCGTTTCGAGTGTATTCATGTCCGCGTGTCCTGAAAGGCATCATAGTGGCTGGGTTGGCAGCGTTTTAAGCATTCGGGGTTAAGCTCGATTACCTGCCGATCCATGCCTGTCTCCGTTCAGCCAGGATGCGGTTGCGATAGGGTAGAAAATCGGCTGCGTCGAACAGATGACGGCTAAGCAGGGCCGCGTAATCCGCATCGCTGCCGAGCAGTCTGATGCCATGTTTCAGAATCTGGCCCAGCAAGGGTTTGCCGGCGTGCTTGAGGTCGATCAGGTCGACTGGCAGCCCGGTGGCCAGGGCAAGTCGTTCGATCAGTGCGATCTTGTCTATGGCCTCCAGTGGGGCGGCCATCTGCACGGCAAGGTCGAGATCGCTTAGCGCGGTGGCATGCCCGGTGGCCTGGGAGCCGAACAGGATTGCCAGGCGGACCCCGCCATGCTCGGCGAGCGCTTGCCTGAGTGTCAGTTGAAGGTCGGGTGGGTCGAGCGTGCTCATGGACAGATTATGGGCGGTGTGGGCCGGGATGCAAAGTGGCAGCCCGGCGCGTGGCGTGGGAAGCCCGCCCTCGGGCCGGCCGGCTTTGGTTACAATCAACCATCGCGCTCACTCACTGAAGACCTCATGCAAACCCTCACCGTCGATCTTGGCGACCGCTCCTACCCCATCCACATCGGCGCTGGCCTGTTGAGCCAGGCTGACTTAATCCTGCCGCATCTGGCGCAAAAGCGCGCCATGATCGTGACCAACACCACGGTGGCGCCGCTGTATCTGGCGCAGCTGACGGCGACCCTGGAAGCCGGCGGGGTGGCAGTGACCAGCGTGGTGCTGCCGGACGGCGAAGCCTACAAGAACTGGGAAACGCTGAATCTGATTTTCGATGCGCTGCTGACCCAGCGGGCCGAGCGCAAGACCACGCTGATCGCGCTGGGCGGTGGGGTGATCGGCGACATGACCGGATTTGCAGCAGCGAGCTACCAGCGTGGCGTGCCGTTCATCCAGATTCCCACCACGCTGCTGTCGCAGGTGGATTCGTCGGTGGGCGGCAAAACCGGCATCAACCATCCGCTCGGCAAGAACATGATCGGCGCGTTTTATCAGCCCCAACTGGTGCTGGCCGATACCGATACGCTGAAAACCCTGCCCGCGCGAGAGTTGTCGGCAGGGTTGGCCGAAGTGATCAAGTACGGCCTGATCTGGGATGTTGATTTTCTGGCCTGGCTCGAAGCCAATATGGACAAGCTGCGCGCACTCGACCCGGTGGCGATCACCCATGCGATTTTCCGCTCGTGCGAAATCAAGGCGCAGGTGGTGGCGCAGGACGAGCGCGAGGGCGGCATCCGCGCGATCCTCAATCTGGGCCACACCTTTGGCCACGCGATCGAAACCGGAATGGGCTACGGCAACTGGCTGCACGGCGAAGCGGTGGCGGCAGGCATGGTGATGGCGGTGGAAACCTCGCAGCGCCTGGGCTGGCTCACCGAAGCGGACGTGGCGCGCACCCGCACGCTGATCCGCGCCGCCGGGCTGCCGGATGCGGCGCCGGACCTGGGGGTGGACAGCTGGCTCGAATACATGGGGCACGACAAGAAGGTCGAGGGCGGAAAAATGCGTTTCGTGCTGCTGAAAAAGCTGGGCGAAGCGGTGATTACCGCTGATGTGCCGGATGCGACGCTGCGCAACACCCTGATGGCATGCGTGGCCGTCTGAGCGCGCGACTTTTCCTGTAAAAGAAATAATTCTTTGCATTAACCATGGTTTGTATCAATAATACAAACCATGGTTTCCGATAATTATCATGAGGCCTTGGTGCAACTCGGGGCCCGTCTGCGTGCACAGCGGCTGCTGCGCAACGAGCCGCAGGCACGTTTTGCGGCACGGCTCGGGGTGTCGGTGCCGACCTTGCGGCGGCTGGAGCAGGGGGATGCCAGCGCGCAGATCGGTCACTGGCTCGCCGCGCTGGAATTGTTGGGTCGCTTGCATGAGGCCGAGGCCTGGCTTGCACCGCAGGCCAGCTTGTTTGCCGCCGCCGAACCCGCGCCACAGCAGCGGCAGCGGGCGCGGCGCCGCAAGGTTGCCACATGATCAGGCTGGATGTCTGGCTGACGCTGCCGGACGGCGCGCAACTGCAAGCGGGTGAACTGGCGTTCGGCGACGCCGATGCGCACGGACGGTACGCCAGCGCGTTCCGTTATGTGCCCGCCTACCTCGCCGATCCGCGTGCGTTTGCGCTTGACCCTGCCGCCTTGCCGCTGGGCGGGCAGGAATTCCAGTCGACCCAACTCAACCCACCCCTGCTTGCGCTGGAGGATGCGCTGCCCGACATATGGGGGCGGCGGCTGCTGGTGTTGCGCCATGGCCTCGCGCGCGGCCAGCAGAGCGAACCGCATCTGATGCGGGTGCTGGGGGGGGCGGGTCTGGGCGCGCTCGCCTTCGCGCCGCCGGGCGCGCAGCCCGGGATGCTCGATCCTGAGGCCGATGGGTTGGCGCTGGCTGCATTGGCCGATGCCGCTACACGATTGGAAGCAGGCGACGTGATCGTCGATGACAGCAGCCGGATTCTGCTGGTGGCGGGCAGTTCGCCGGGCGGCGCGCGGCCCAAGGCGCTGGTGCATGACGCGGACGGCCACTGGATTGCCAAGTTTGCCAGCCGTCGCGACGACTGCGATATGGTCGGGCTGGAGGCGACGAGTCTGACGCTGGCAAGACACGCAGGGCTTGTGGTGCCCGATTTCAAGCTTGCGACACTGCCCGGCTCGCGTCACGCGCTGCTGGTCAGGCGTTTCGACCGCACCCCGGCCGGGCGGCTGCACATGCTGAGTTTTCGCGCGCTGTTGCAGGCCAGCGGCTATTACGTGTTGGGCTACGCTGATTTGATTGCCGCGCTGCGCCGCCATGGCGAAGCGCCGGAAACCGACGTGCCGCAACTTTACCGGCAAATGGTTTTCAATGCGCTGCTCGGCAACACCGACGATCACCTGAAAAATTTCTGGCTGCTGCGCGATACGGCGGGCTGGCGGCTTTCTCCCGCCTTCGATTTGTTGCCCGACACCGGGGGCTTGCGCGAGCACGTGTTGTGCTTCGACCTCACGCCCAGCCCGCCCACGCTCGCGGAGTTGGCGGTGCTGGGGCGTAAATGGGGGGTGTCCGGCGCAGCGGCGATATGCGACGACGTTCGCGCCGCGCTGGCGGGATTCGCCTCGGTTGCGGCAGACTTCGGGGTGCCGCACACTGACATCGTCCGCTTTGCCACCGATATTGAACGACGCCATCAACATTGAAGACGCCTCGACCATGACCTCACTCGCTTCCTACGCTGCGCATTCCAGTCAAACCCGCGGACGTTTGCATGGCGAGCCGCCCGCCGCGCCGCGCTCCGAATTCCAGCGCGACCGCGACCGCATCATTCATTCCACCGGATTTCGGCGGCTGGAATACAAGACCCAGGTATTCGTCAATCACGAGGGCGATCTGTTTCGCACCCGCCTCACCCACAGTCTGGAAGTGGCGCAGATCGCCCGCACCATTGCCCGCTTGCTGAGCCTGAACGAAGACCTGGTTGAGGCGGTGGCGCTGGCGCACGACCTCGGCCACACGCCGTTCGGCCACGCCGGGCAGGATGCCTTGAATGCCTGCATGAAAGAACACGGCGGCTTTGAGCACAACCTGCAATCGTTGCGCGTGGTGGATATGCTGGAAGAACGCTACGCCGAATTCGATGGGTTGAATCTCACGTTCGAAGCGCGCGAGGGCATCCTCAAGCATTGCTCGCTGGCCAACGCCGAAAAGCTGGGCGTGGTGGGCGAACGTTTTCTGAACAGGCAGCAACCGTCGCTGGAAGCGCAGATTACCAATCTGGCCGATGAAATCGCCTACAACAATCACGATGTCGACGACGGGCTGCGTTCCGGGTTGATTACGCTGGAGCAGTTGTTGGAAGTGAAGCTGTTTGCCCGGCATCTCGCCGAGGTGCGTGCTAAATACCCGACGCTCAATGGCCGCCGCGAAGTCACCGAAACCGTGCGCCGCATCATCAACACCCTGATCCTCGATCTGGTGAACACCACGCGGATGAATGTCGAAAAAAGCGGTGTGCAAACCGCTGACGAAGTGCGTGCTGCCCCGGCCATGGCCGCATTCAGTCCCGAGGTGCTCGACGAGCACCGCGAGCTGAAGCGGTTTTTGCATCGTCACCTGTACCGCCACTACAAGGTGGCGCGCATGAGTGCGAAGGCCAGCCGCATCATTACCGATCTCTATACGGCATTCTCTGGCGATGCCCGGCTGCTGCCTCCTGAGCATCAGGCGCACGAGTCGCTAACGGGCATGCGCGCCGTGGCGGACTACATTGCGGGGATGACCGATCGTTACGCGATACGCGAGCACCGACGGATATTCGCGGTAGAAGAGATTTACAGCTAAGACTCGGCGGCCCGAGCGTTGTTAACGAGCGCCTGAATATCACCTGGTGGTAACGTCCGTGCCACCACCCAACACGTCACTTCACGTGCGCCCGCCCGCTTCAGCGTTGCGGCCAGCTCATCGAGGCTGGTTCCAGTCGTCATCACGTCGTCGACCAGCGCGATGTGCTGGCCTTCAATTTTCCCGGAACAGGTAAACGCGCCGCGCACGTTGCGTCGCCGCGCATCGTGTTTCAGTCCCATTTGCGGCGGGGTGTCGCGGATGCGTTGACAGCTGGCCGTGTCGAGCGGGAGTTTGAGTTGTTTCGCCACCTCGCGTGCGATCTCGGTGGCGTGGTTGAAGCCGCGCTCGCGGATACGGGTCGGGTGCAGCGGCATGGCGATCAGACGGTCGGGTTGGGAATGCGACTCGGCGGTCCGGGCCAGGCACTCGCCCAACGCCGGCGCCACGGCGAGTCGGCCGTGATATTTCAGGCGCGGGATCAGCCGGTTGAGCGGAAACGAATAAGCGAGCGCGGTGACGGTACGGTCAAATGCCGGCGGGTGCTTGAGGCAGGTGCCGCACACCTGGCCGCCGGGGGTCGGGGTGGCGCATTGCGGGCAGTGGGGTTGGGTATGCCAGGGCAGTTCGTCCAGACAGCCCGGGCACAGGGGGCGACTTGCCGCCCCCGCCCCGCAAAGCAGGCAGGTGTGCGGCGTCAGCTGCTTAAATATTGACCTGATGTTCAATTGTTTGGGCGGTAAAATTTGACAGGGGCGGCGGCGCCCCCGAGAATCCGCGCCATGAAAGCCAAACGTCTCATCACTGCTTCGTCCTCCCGGTTTGCTGCACAGTTGTTCAACATCATTACGGTGGGGGTGCTGATGATCTCGCTCAGCGCGCTGCTGCTGGGCAAGTTGCTCGCCAGTCACAAGATCGGTTTTCTGCCGTTCGTGCTGTCGCTGCCGCCGGTGATGATATGGCTGGCGGCGTCGATTTTTGTGTATGCCGGCATCGCGCATCACCCCAACCCGCGCACGACCCATTTCAACAAGTGGGCAGGCTACCGGTTTTATGGCGTGATGGGCAGCCTGGTGGTGTTCGGCCAGCCGATTTACGGGCTGCTGGGCGGCTGGATTGGCCTGATGCTGGTGTTGGGCCTGGCGGTGGCGATTATCGTGCCGTGGGCGCTGTTTGATATTTATAAGGCTGCACGCGAACCGTGGGCTGATATGACGATAGAGGTGGCAATTTATGAATGACATGACCCAACCAGTGGCGCGCCTTTCCATGGCCGGGATCGAGGCACTGTTCGTGCTGCCGTTTGCCGATCTGATGTTCCAGGCGCAGACCGTGCATCGGGCAAATTTCGACCCCAACAAGGTGCAGCTGTCGACGCTGCTGTCGATCAAGACCGGCGGTTGCTCCGAAGACTGTGGCTATTGCCCGCAAGCCGCACGGTATGACACCGGTGTTGAGAATCAGGGGCTGTTGAATCTGGACGATGTGCTGGCCGCCGCCAAAGCCGCCAAGGCTGCCGGCGCCTCGCGCTTTTGCATGGGCGCGGCATGGCGCGGACCGAAGCAGCGCGATCTCGATCCGGTGCTCGACATGGTGCGTGAAGTCAAAGCATTGGGGCTGGAAACCTGCGCCACGCTGGGCATGCTGAAAGACGGCCAGGCTGAACAACTGAAAGATGCCGGCCTCGACTACTACAACCACAATCTCGACACCGCGCCCGAGTTTTACGGCGACGTCATCACCACGCGACAGTACCAGGATCGCCTCGACACGCTCGACCGCGTGCGTCAGGCCGACCTGCACGTGTGCTGCGGCGGCATCGTCGGCATGGGTGAATCGCTCACCCAGCGCGCCGGACTGATCGCGCAGCTGGCAGCGCTCGACCCGCAGCCGGAATCGGTGCCGATCAACCTGCTGGTACAGGTTGAAGGCACGCCGCTGGCCGGCACCGCGGCGCTCGATCCGCTGGAGTTCGTGCGCACCATCGCGGTGGCGCGAATCTGCATGCCGAAGAGTTTTGTGCGGCTGTCGGCCGGACGCCAGCAGATGAGCGACGCGGTGCAGGCGCTGTGCTTTTTGGCCGGCGCCAATTCGATCTTCTATGGCGAGAAACTGCTCACTACCGGCAACCCGGAGTGGGAGCGCGACCAGCGCCTGTTCGACAGCCTGGGCCTCGCAGCCCTGTGAGTTCCGCGTTGTCATGAGTCTGGCCGCGCTGACCCGTCTGCAACTGGGGCTGGCGGCGCTGAAAGCGGATCACCTCGAACGCCGGTGCTTGCTGCTCGATGGTGCGCAGGGCGCCCACGTCACGATCAACGGCCAGCGCGTCATCTCGTTTTGCAGCAACGATTATCTGGGGCTGGCCGCGGACCCGGCGCTGGTCCAGGCTGCGCACGCCGCGCTCGCCCAGTGCGGCGTCGGCGCGGGCGCGGCGCACCTCATCACCGGCCATCACCGTTTTCATCACGACTTCGAAGTCGCTTTCGCAGACTTTGTCGGCAAGCCTGCCGCGCTGCTTTTTTCCACCGGTTACATGGCCAATCTGGGCGTGCTGACTGCCTTGTGCGATCGGCACAGCGAGATCTTCGCCGACAAGCTCAACCATGCTTCACTGGTGGATGCGGCCAGGCTTTCGGGGGCGACCTTCACCCGGTTCCGTCATCACGATCTGGCGCAACTCGAAGGCCAGCTGGAACGCAGCACCGCGCCGGAAAAAATGATCGTCTCCGATCTGGTGTTCAGCATGGACGGCGACATTGCGAGGGTTGATGCACTGCTTGATCTGGCTGAGCGCCACGACGCCTGGCTCTATCTCGATGATGCGCACGGTTTTGGCATACTCAATGACGGTCGGGGCGGCATGACCGAGCGTGCCCGCGCCAGCGGCCGCGTGATTTATCTGGCCACGCTGGGCAAGGCGGCGGGGGTGTCGGGTGCGGCGGTGGCAGCACACGAAACCGTGATCGACTGGCTGTTGCAGACAGCACGGCCTTATGTTTACACCACCGCTTCGCCACCGCTGCTGGCTGCGTGCCTGCTGGAAAGTTTGCGTCAGATCGAAGTGGGCGAGGAGCGGCGAGCAACATTACGCGGCCACATTCTGCAATTGCGGGAAGGGCTGGCCAGCCTGAAGATCGGCACGCTGATGCCCTCCGATACGCCAATCCAGCCGCTGCTGATCGGGACCAATGCCGAAGCGATGCAGCTGTCGCGCAGTTTGCTGCAGCGCGGCCTGCTGGTACCGGCGATCCGCACGCCCACGGTGCCGGCCAACACGGCACGGCTGCGCATCACCTTGTCGGCCGCGCACAGCGCCGACGATGTCGCCCAACTGATCGAGGCACTGCATGACGTCGTCTAAACCGGTCATTGCCATGCTGCACGGCTGGGGAATGAACGCCCGCGTGTTCGACACGTTGGCTCAACGGCTGGCGCCTGAATTTGACGTGTACACGCTCAATCTGCCGGGCCACGGCGGACGGGCGGTGCTTAGGCTCAACACCCTGCAAAGCTGGGCGGACGATCTGGTCAACCAGTTGCCGGCGCATTCAACCCTGCTCGGATGGTCGCTCGGCGGGCAGATCGCGATGCGCGCCGCGATCGATTATCCCGACACCGTTGCGCGTCTGATTGTGATGTCGTCGACCCCCATGTTTGTCGCATCGGAGGACTGGGCGCACGGCATGGCTTTATCTGATCTGCAGACTTTTGGCGCGGATCTGGTCAGCGATCCGCAGTCCACGCTGCTGCGATTTCTGAGCTTGCAGACGCGCGGTGTGGCGGGACAGAAGGCGCTGTTGCAGCAATTGCGCGCGGCTTTTCTGGACGCGCCACGCAGCGACGCCGAAGCCTTGAAGCAGGGGCTGTCATTGTTATGCACGACAGACCTGCGCGCTGCGTTATCCCGTTTGATGCAGCCGACGCTGGTGATTCATGGCGGCCTCGACACGCTTACGCCAGCCGCCGCGGGAATTTGGCTGGCTGACAACTTATCCAATGCGCGCCACATTGAATTATCCCGTGCCGCACACGCACCGCATTTGTCGCACGGCGATGAAGTGGCCGCCGAAATAGGACGTTTTATCCATGGCTGAAGCCGAACTTGATTTTGCCGAAGTGCGGCGTGCCTTCGACCATGCCGCTGCCAGTTACGATGCGCATGCTGTATTGCAGCGCGAGGTATGTGACCGCCTGTTGGAACGCCTCGATTTCATGACGCTGCAACCCGAGCGTGTGCTCGACGTGGGCACGGGCACGGGTTACGGCCTCGCACATTTGCACCAGCGTTACGCATCGGCTGAGTTATGTGCGCTTGATATCGCGCCCGCCATGCTGAACGCGGCCAGGGCGCGATTGCCGCAGCCGGGTTGGGCGCAGCGCGCTCTGTCCGGCATGCTCAATCGGGGTGGCCTGCCGCACCATGCAATCTGCGCGGACATGGACCGGTTGCCGCTGGCTGACAACAGCATCAACCTCGTCTGGTCCAGTCTCGCCTTGCAGTGGGCGCATGATCTTGACGCCACCCTCAAGGGCTTGCATCGGGTGCTGGCACCCGGCGGCTTGCTGATCTTCGCCACGTTTGGCCCCGACACCCTGAAGGAATTGCGCACTGCTTTCGCCGCAGTGGACGACGCGCCGCATGTGAACCGCTTTGTCGATCTGCACGACATCGGCGACATGCTCGTCAACGCCGGGTTCGCCAGCCCGGTGATGGAAATGGAAATGCTGACACTCACCTACGCTGACCTTAAATCGCTGATGCGCGACCTCAAGGGAATCGGCGCGCATAACGCCGCCGCGTCACGCAAGCGCGGCCTGCTCGGCAAGTCGGCGTGGGCGCGACTGGAACAGGCTTACGAAATGCATCGGTTGGAAGGACGTTTGCCGGCCACTTTTGAGGTGATCTACGGCCATGCCTGGGCGGGCGATAAAAAGCGACGCGAAGATGGACGCCAGGTCATCGAGTTCAATATCGAATCGCGTCGACGAAAGATGGGGCTAGTGTCGTGAATCATAAATATCGGAACAAAATAAAACGGATGGATTTTTTCGCGTGGCAAGGCGCGAGGAGGCGACATAGCTGGCTCTATGGCAACGACGAGCAACGCAGCCATGCGGAAAAAGACGCCGTTTTATGTTTCGATATTTATGATTCACGACAGTAGGATGACAGCGCGCGGATTGTTTGTAACAGGAACGGACACCGGTGTTGGCAAGACGCGGGTTGCCGTGGCGCTGATTCACGCATTGCGTGCGCAAGGCCTGCAGGTCGCCGCGATGAAGCCGGTTTCAGCAGGCAACGAACCTGGCCAGTTGAATGAGGATGTCGTGGCGCTGATGCAGGCGGCCAACGTTGAGGCTGACGTGTCCGATGTGAACCCCTACGCTTTTGCCGAGCCGATTGCACCGCATATCGCGGCGCAGCAGGCAGGTGTGGAAATTGATATGTCCACCATTGTCGAAGCGTATTCACGTCTTGCTGCAATGGCTGACGTGGTGGTGGTGGAAGGCGCAGGCGGATGGCGGGTGCCGCTGAACGAACACGAAGACATGGCCGACCTGGCGCAACGCCTGGGGCTACCGGTTGTGCTCGTGGTCGGTCTGCGCCTGGGCTGTCTCAATCATGCGGTGCTGACGGCCGAATCCATTTCAAGCCGTGACGTTCGCTGGGCCGGATGGGTCGGTAATCACATCGACCCGTTGATGGCTCAACAGGCGCAGAACCTTGATGCGCTGAAATTGCGTTTGCCCGATCCGTGCCTGGGGGTGCAGCACTTCATGCCTGCACCTGATGCATCTATAGTCACGTCGCAATGGCTGAAGCTGCCTGATTGATTAACATATTAGAATACTCGGTAATAACGATATTTAATAATCTAATCAATAACTTATACGGATGTTCCGGCTTGTGTGAGCGCGGGGCATCGTGTACTGTCTGCGACTAATTGCCGCACGAGACTTCTTTTTTCCAGTATGGAACAGATGAATGCGAACGGTGGTGCACAAGGTCCGGCAGGCGCGTTTTCTTTTCATTCCCGCCCCCGCTGCTCTTTGACGCGCGCACAGGAACGCATGACATTCTGGAGTCTGGTCATTCTGTGTTTTGGTACGGCGATTGCATTTGCGGTACAGGGTTATTGGCCGGTGTTGCCATTTGCAGGCCTGGAAATCGGCTTGTTGGCGTGGGCGCTTGAATCCCTGCGCGACCGTGAAAATAATTATGAAATCCTGACCATCAACGGCGATGCGGTGGTACTGGAGTGGCGAACAGGAAATCGAAGCGGACGCCGTGAACTGAATCGTCAGTGGGTTCACGTGCAATGCGACTGTTCCACGCCCGGCAGAAATTGCCACCTCTGTGTGAAATCGCATGGTTTGGAAACGGAAGTCGGACATTATCTGAGCGACGAGGCGCGGCTGAAACTGGCCGTTATCCTGAAAAACAAGTTGCAGGGTTAACGTGGCGCAGCAGGTTGTAGCGTAGTTGCAGGACACGCCACTTCGAAAACGAATAACAGGGACGAGAGGACGGGGACGCAATGAAGAGCATGTGGAAACAGGCAGGAATGGTGGGCGCGGCAATACTGACGACCAGTCAGTCAGCGTTTTCAGAGTATGGGTATAACCTGCAAGTGCCAGCCAGCAAGGTGGCGCAAGACGTTTTCCAGTTACACAACTTCATCATGTTGGTGTGTCTGGTTATTTTCATCGTGGTGTTCGGCGCAATGTTTTATTCGCTGCTGAAGCATCGCAAGTCGGTTGGACACAAGGCTGCGAACTTTCACGAGAACACCACGGTTGAAGTCGTCTGGACGGTGATTCCCTTTATCGTCCTGATGGGCATGGCCTATCCGGCAGCCAAAGTAGTGATCGACATGAAGGACACGTCGAATCCTGACTTGACCATCAAGATTACCGGCTACCAGTGGAAATGGGGTTACGACTACCTCAACGATGACGTCAGTTTCTACAGTACGCTTTCGACCCCGCGCGAGCAGATCACCGGCACCGCTGCCAAGGGCGAAAACTACCTGCTCGAAGTCGATGAGCCGATGGTTGTTCCTGTTGGCAAACGCGTGCGTCTGCTGATTACCGCGAACGATGTGCTGCATGCCTGGTGGGTGCCTGCGCTGGGAGCCAAGCAGGACGCGATTCCTGGTTTTATCCGTGATACCTGGTTCAAGGCCGACAAGATCGGCACTTACCGCGGACAGTGCGTAGAGCTGTGCGGCAAGGATCACGGCTTCATGCCCATCGTGGTCGAAGTGGTCTCGGAAGCAGATTACATAGCCTGGGTCGCCAAGAAGAAAGGCAATGCGCAAGTAGCTGCTGCCGATAACACCAAAACCTTTGATATGGCCGAGTTGGTAAGTCGCGGCGAAAAGATTTATCAAGCCAATTGCGCGGCATGCCACCAGGCCAACGGCATGGGACTTCCGGGCGCATTCCCGGCCATTAGTGGCTCCGCTATCGCGACAGGGCCAATCGATGCCCATATCAACATGGTTCTGAACGGTAAGCCTGGAACGGCGATGTCGGGTTTTGGCGGTCAGCTGTCAGACGCGGACATTGCAGCGGTGGTGACCTATCAGCGCAATGCCTGGGATAACAAAGTGGGCGACGCCGCGCAGCCGGCAGCGATCGCTTCAGCGCGCGGAGGCGCAGCCGAAGCTGCCGCCCCCGCCGCGCAATAAATAAACGAGAGGAGAGCACAGTCATGTCTGATGCAGCACACGCCCACGACGACCACGGTCACCACGCGCATCCCACCGGGATCATGCGCTGGCTAACCACCACCAATCACAAGGATATAGGTTCGCTTTATCTTTTCTTTGCGCTCTTCATGCTGTTTGTGGCGGGCTCGATGGCGCTGCTGATTCGCGCTGAACTGTTCCAGCCCGGCTTGCAACTCACCAACCCGGATTTCTTCAACCAGCTCACCACGATGCACGGTTTGATCATGATTTTTGGCGTGATCATGCCGGCCTTCTCGGGCTTCGCGAACTGGCAGGTGCCGTTGATGCTGGGTGCGCCCGATATGGCGTTCCCACGCATGAACAACTGGGCGTTCTGGCTGTTGCCGGTTGCCGGTTTTTTCCTGATGGTGTCCTTCTGGTTGCCCGGCGGGGCAGTTGCCGGGGGCTGGACGATGTATCCGCCGCTGTTCATCCAGGGCGGCATTTCGTATGACCTGACGATTCTGGCCGTGCACATCATGGGCCTGTCGTCGATCATGGGCTCGATCAACATCATCACCACCATCCTCAACATGCGTGCGCCTGGCCTCACGCTGATGAAGATGCCGCTGTTCGTGTGGACCTGGCTGATCACCGCCTACCTGCTGATCGCCACCATGCCGGTGCTGGCAGGTGCGGTGACCATGCTGCTGACCGACCGCAACTTCGGCACGCACTTCTTCAACGCGGCAGGCGGCGGCGATCCAGTGATGTTCCAGCACATCTTCTGGTTCTTTGCCCACCCCGAGGTCTACATCCTGATCCTGCCGGCTTTCGGCATCGTCTCGCAGGTGATTCCGACCTTTGCGCGCAAGCCGCTGTTCGGCTATGCCTCGATGGTGTACGCAACGGCGTCGATTGCCGTGCTGTCCTTCATCGTGTGGGCACATCATATGTTCACGGTGGGCATGCCGGTGACGGCGCAGCTGTTCTTCATGTTTTCCACCATGCTGATCGCGGTGCCGACCGGGGTGAAGGTGTTTAACTGGGTGGCCACCATGTGGAAAGGCTCGATGACCTTCGAGACCCCCATGCTGTTCGCCGTTGCCTTTGTCTGTCTGTTTACGATTGGCGGCTTCTCCGGCCTGGTGCTGGCCATCGCGCCGGTCGACATCCAACTGCACGACACCTACTACGTGGTGGCGCACTTCCATTACGTGCTGGTCTCGGGTGCCTTGTTCGCGATTTTCGCCGGCATTTATTACTGGCTACCGAAGTGGACCGGCCACATGTACAGTGAGACGCTCGGCAAGTGGCACTTCTGGCTGTCGGTCATCGGCATGAACATTGTGTTCTTCCCGATGCACTTCCTGGGGCTGGCCGGTATGCCGCGCCGCATTCCCGACTATGCGCTGCAATTCACCGAGTTCAATCAGATCGCAACCGTGGGCGCATTCATCTTCGGCTTCAGCCAGATTATCCTGCTGGTGGTGGTGTTGAAAACCATCAAGGGCGGAGAGAAGGCAACCAGTCAGGTGTGGGAAGGGGCAGAAGGCCTGGAGTGGACGGTACCGTCGCCCGCGCCTTATCACACCTTTGAAACTGCGCCGGTGTTGAAATGAACGAAGGACTGGCAGACATGGCGGGCAAGCGCAATTCCAAATACCGCACGGCGGCAATTCTGGCGGCATTTGCCGTGGGCCTGTTTCTGTTCACCTTGTATTCCGGGCTGGAGTAAACATGGTCAAGGTCAATGCCACTACTCTGACCAAGCTTATTGTCGTAACGATAGGCATGTTCGGGTTTGGCTTTGCCCTGGTGCCGTTTTATTACAAGATTTGCGAGGTGACCGGGATCAATTCGGGCGCCGAGCAAAGCTTGGCGAAAAATACCCAGGTTGATACCAGTCGCTGGGTCACGCTTGAGTTCGATGCCAATACCAACGAAGGCATGCCATGGCAGTTCAAACCTGCTCAACGCTTGCTCAAGGTGCATCCCGGCCAGTTGGTGCAGATTGAATATGAGGTGGTCAACACGAGTGATCAGGCCATGGTGGGGCATGCGGTTCCCAGTTATGGGCCCGCGCGTGCCGCAGCGTTCTTCAAGAAAATCGAGTGCTTTTGCTTTACGCCGCAAACCCTGGCTGCGGGTGAGAGCCGTCGCATGCCGGTGCTTTTTGTATTGGATCCGGCCATGGACAAGGATGTCCATACCGTGACCCTGTCCTACACTTTTTTTAAAAGCGAGTTGAAGGCTAAAACGACGAGTTTGCCTCAAGCATTACCGCGTGGCTGAACGGAGCAATCTCAAGGCCGCGCTGGCTGTATTCTGGAGTTTCTTCGGGGTGCGAAAACGGCGCGATTACGACGCTGATGCACAAAACCTGACTCCGGTACAGATCGTCATGGCCGGGCTGATTGGTGGCGCGGTATTTGTCCTGACAATATTGCTGGTGGTGTATGTGATGCTGAAGTTTGTGAAATGAATAATCATTAGATAAGGAAAAAGGGGAAGACATGAGTTTGGCACAAACTGATAAATACTATCTGCCGCAACCTTCGCTCTGGCCGATCATCGGCTCGTTCGCACTGTTCTTGATGGCTATTGGCGGTGTGATGGTCATGCGCGAGATCGGCAATGGCGGCTGGATACTCCTCGCTGGCTTGGCGGTCATGATTTACATGATGATAGGCTGGTTCAGCGAGGTGATTCGCGACAGCGAAGCGGGCCGTTTCAACAAGCAGGTTGATTCATCGTTCCGCTGGTCGATGAGCTGGTTTATTTTTTCCGAAGTGATGTTCTTCGCAGCCTTTTTCGGCGCGTTGTTTTACACCCGAATGCTTTCTGTCCCCTGGTTGGGCGAGTCTGACACGATGGAGCAGCTTTGGCCTGCTTTCAAGGCAGCCTGGCCGACCGCTGGTCCCGGCCTAACGGCGGATGGCTTCCAGTTCACCCCGATGGGCGCGTGGGGTTTGCCTGCGATCAACACCCTGCTGCTGCTGACCTCTGGTGTAACCGTGACCTGGGCACACTGGGGTCTGAAGAAAAACAACCGCAGCCAGTTGATTCTCGGTCTGGCAATGACGGTTACGCTGGGTGTGGTGTTTCTGGGCTTGCAGGCTTACGAATATAACCACGCTTATACCGAGATGGGCTTGACGCTGGGTGCTGGCGTGTACGGTGCAACCTTCTTCATGTTGACGGGTTTCCACGGCTTTCACGTGCTGGTCGGCACGATCATGCTGATCGTCATGCTGCTACGTTCGATTGCCGGTCATTTCACGGCCGAGCACCATTTCGCCTTTGAAGCGGTGTCGTGGTACTGGCACTTTGTCGATGTGGTGTGGGTGTTGCTGTTTATCCTGGTTTACTGGCTGATTTAAATTAACGAGTTGAGTCAGTCCGGGGTTATGCATACGTAATTCCGGCACAACAAAAAGCCGCGTCCTGCGCGGCTTTTTGTTGTGATGAGTAGTAGGTTAACGCAGTCCGGTTTGTGGGATGATTCCCAGGTAATAGCCGCCCATCAGCAGGATAAACAAGGTGAGGGAAAGGCCAACCCGTACGGTCAGCATTTTGACGGCGCGATCAGACTGGCCTTTGTCCTTGATGAGATAGTAGAGGGCGCTGGCAAGGCTGGCGAGAATGAAGACGATGAACAACAAGGCAAGAATGCGCATGAAACAGACCGCTCGGCAAACTTCCAGTCTATCTGGATTACGGTAAGCGTGCACTTGCTGAATCTGAGAATGGGCAAGTGGGGATTTGCCCCAACCTTGTGGCCGACGCTGGCAGCACTGTTTTTCTTTGTGCTGACCTTGTGGCTGGGCAATTGGCAGAGCGAACGTGCCGACACCAAGCGCGCCCTGCAGGGGCGCTACGATGCGGCCCTGGAAGAAGCCGCCATTCATGTTGGCGGCATGCTGCTTGATCGCGACAGTGTGTTGTACCGTCGCGTGGAAGTGGAGGGCACGTTTGACGATGCCCAGACTATTCTGCTGGATAACCGGGTGTACAACGGGGTGGCGGGCTATCACGTGCTGACCCCACTCAAAATACAAGGCAGCCAGCTTGCCATCCTGGTCAATCGTGGCTGGGTCGCTACCGGGCGTAGCCGTGATCTGCTTCCGCAGACGCCAGCGCCTCAGGGGGTGGTCAAGCTGGTTGGCGTGGCGACGGATCCGCATAGTCGCTATGTCGAACTGGTGCGCGGCACGTCGCAGGGACGGGTATGGCAAAACCTGGATTTTGAGCGGTTTGCGGCAAACTACGGTACAAGCTTGCAACCGGTTTTGTTGCTGCAGAGCAATCAGATGGAAGATGGGTTGGTACGTGACTGGCCGCGCCCCGATACGGGCGTCAGCATGCATGTCAGCTACGCCTTCCAGTGGTACAGTCTGGCGACGACGCTGACGGTGTTGTGGCTGGTATTGAATGTGAAACGTCATCGTGACGATGACAGGTGATGGGTCCGGTGTCGGGAATTATTCAAAGTATGAAATTGACTTCGCGCAGTAAATTTTTGATGTTGGTCGGTGTGTTTGTGGTGCCGGTGGTATTCGCCTATCTGGCCTACTTCGGTTGGCGACCGGCCGCGCATTCCAATTATGGGGAATTGTTCAAGGCTGCGCCCTTGCAGTACACCCAGGGGACTGGGCTCGATGGTCAGCCCTTCAGGCTGGATGCCCTGCAAGGGAAATGGGTGATGGTGCATGTGGGGCCTGCGCAGTGCGATGCTGATTGTGCGAAGCAACTGTATCTGATGCGGCAGACGAGGATTACCCAGGGCAAGGGTCAATCCCGGATCGAGCGGTTGTGGGTGCTGACGGATGCCGTCACGCCGGATGCCAAACTTTTGCAGGCGCACTCCGGCTTGCATGTGTGGCGTCCTGAAACCTCGGCTTTCGTCGAGCAATTCCCTGCCGGAAACAATCGCGCTGGCCATATTTATCTGGTTGATCCGCTGGGTAATCTCATGCTGCGGTTTCCCGAGAATCCTGACCCCAAGGGCATGATGAAAGACCTCAAGTTGTTGCTCAAAGCCTCCCAGATCGGTTGACCATGACCTTTTACCGTAACCTTATTCTGGTGGCGCTGGTCCTGACTTTGGGGGTGGTGAGCCTGGGTGCCTATGTGCGGCTTTCCAATGCCGGACTGGGATGCCCCGACTGGCCCGGCTGTTATGGACGGGTGACGCCGCATCACGCCGCGGAAGCGATCAATGCCGAACTGGCGGTACGGCCCGATGGGCCGGTGTCGCATGCCAAGGCGTGGAAGGAAATGGCCCATCGCTATTTCGCCGGAACGCTGGGCTTGCTGATATTGGCGATTGCGGTGCTGAGCTGGCGCAATCGGCGCGAGACGAGCGGAGGCCCGGGGTTGCCGCTGCTGCTGCTGGGGTTGATCGTGTTTCAGGCGCTGCTCGGCATGTGGACGGTGACGCAGTTGCTGAAGCCCTTGGTCGTCAGCGCTCATTTGCTTGGCGGGATGGCGACGCTGTCTTTGCTGTTGTGGTTGTGGTTGCGCGAGCGCAGTCAATACCACCATGCCTACTATGCGCGCGTCGATCATCTGCGCGGCGCGGCGTTGCTGGGGCTGATGCTGGTGGTGATCCAGATTGCATTGGGCGGCTGGGTGAGCACCAACTATGCCGCCCTGGCCTGTACCGACTTCCCCCTGTGCCAGGGTGCATGGGTGCCGGTAATGGACTTTGAGCATGCTTTCACCTTGCATCGTGAACTCGGCGAGACCGCATCCGGGGAGTTGTTGTCGATGACTTCGTTGACCGCTATCCATTGGGTGCACCGCGTCATGGCCGTGATTGTGACCGTGTATTTGGGGTGGCTGGCGCTGCGCCTGTTTCGAACCCCGGGTTACGCGGGAATGGGGTTGGCGATTTGCGCGCTGCTGGCGTTGCAGGTTTCGCTGGGCATCGGCAATGTGTTGTTGAGCTTGCCGCTGGCGCTGGCGGTGGCGCATAACGCGGGCGCTGCACTATTGCTATCGGGCCTGGTGTTGCTGAATCACCGGGTGCGCAGGAGATGAATATGGAATCCTTGTTGATTCAAGGGGCGGCCTGTCGCTGCCAGCAGTTTTTGGCCTTGTGCAAGTTGCGCGTGGTGAGCCTGATCGTGTTCACGGCCGTCATCGGCATGTTTCTGGCGGTGCCCGGCTTGCCAAGCTGGAATGCTTTATGGGCGGGTACGCTCGGCATCGCGCTGGTTGCCGGTGCGGCGGCGGCGTTCAATTGTCTGGTGGAACAGAAAATCGATGCGGTAATGGCCCGTACCCGTGCGCGCCCGCTGCCGCGCGGAGAGTTGAGCAATACGCAAACACTGATTTTCTCGGGCGTGGTGGGAGGCGCGGGCCTGTTTTTGCTGAACTATTACGTCAATCCGCTCACCATGTGGCTCACCCTGGCCACGTTTGTCGGGTATGCCGTGATTTACACCATCATCCTGAAACCGGCCACCCCGCAAAATATTGTGATTGGCGGCGCTTCCGGGGCGATGCCGCCGGTATTGGGCTGGGTCGCGGCAACGGGAGAAATTCACCATGATGCCTTGCTGTTGTTCCTGATCATCTTCGCCTGGACACCGCCGCATTTCTGGGCGCTGGCGCTATACCGACGCGAAGAATATGCCAAGGCCGGCCTGCCCATGTTGCCGGTGACGCATGGCGAAGCCTATACGCGCCTGCATGTGCTGCTCTACACTTTGTTATTGTTTGCGGTGACCATGTTGCCTGTCGGTACGGGCATGGGGGGCTGGATCTATCTGGTCGGCGCCGTGTTGCTGGGCGGACGTTTTATTCATTACGGCTGGCGCTTGTACCGCAAGTACAGCGATGAGTTGGCGAAAGAGACCTTCCGCTTTTCCATCTGGCACTTGAGTTTGTTGTTCGCCGTCATGCTGGTCGATCATTACTTCCCGATACCCATTTGATTTTTATGGGTAATTGAGCGGGTTTCTGGATATTCGGACAGGATTGTTTTATATTGTGTCTACTCAATTAGCAAGGGCGCAAGATGATTCTTTCACGTACCAGTCAGTACGCAGTGCAGGCGCTGATCTATATGGCGACCCAGCCCAGCGCGACGCCTGTCTTGAACAAGGACATTGCTTCCCAGCTCGGGGTGCCCGCCCCCTATCTGGCTAAAATTCTCCAGAGCCTGGCCAAGGGCAATCTGTTGTTTTCCTTTCGCGGCCGCCTGGGTGGCTTCTGCCTGCGTGAAAGTGGCGACAAAATTACCCTTATGCATATTCTGCTGCTGACCGAGGGTCCCATGTTTACGCAAAGCTGTTTGTTGGGGCTGAAGGTATGCAGTGATGAAACCGCTTGCCCACTGCATTTCCGCTGGGTCCCGGTGAAGAAGAAAATCATGGATCTGCTGCAGGACACCACGCTCGATAAGCTGGCCAAAGCCGTTGAAACCGGTAAATATCGTCTGGCCGATGTGCCGGGACAACTGTTCGATCAGCTCCGACCATGAGGCGCTGGTTTGTTGTGACATGCGCCCTGGCCGTGTTTGCGCTGGCGGGTTGTCAGCCCAAGGTGCCTTCTGCGTTTCAGGCGACCGATATTACGGGCGCCGCTTTCGCGCGTGATTTCAAACTGACCGACCATACTGGAACAGTCCGCACCCTGGCGGACTTCAAAGGCAAGGCAGTGGCTGTTTTCTTTGGCTACATCCACTGCCCGGATGTTTGTCCCACCACGCTGTCGGATTTTTCCGCTGCGCTCAAGCAGTTGGGGCCGCAGGCAGAGCAGGTGCAGGTCATTTTTGTCACGCTGGATCCGCAGCGCGATACCCCCGACCTGTTGAAACAGTTTGTTCCGGCTTTCAATCCTGGATTTTTGGGGATGTACACTGATGCGGATGGGTTGAAGCAATTGGCACATGAGTACAAAGTGGTCTATCAAAAGACTTCAGTAAAGGGGGCGGACGATTATTTGCTCGACCATAGCGCCGGGACCTATATTTATGATCCGCAAGGCAGATTGAGGCTGTTGATGCCTTATGGCAGCAGCCCGGAGACGATTGCCCACGACCTGAGAATCCTGCTGGCCGCATCTTAAGCCGCGGTTTGGTGTTGCAGTGGCCACGCGGGCTGGCATATAATTCCGCACTTTTTAATATAAGCATATACTGTTAAAGACGCAGCCATAAGCGCTTTTGCAGGATCAACAGGAGCGGTCATGGCGGTAACCTCGTATTCCGGTGCGGAGCAGTACAACTTTGATATTGTTAAGAAATTTGCCATCATGTCGCTGGTTTGGGGGGTGGTTGGCATGTTTGTCGGCGTCTATATTGCCGCCGAACTGGCGTGGCCATTTCTGAACTTTGACAGCCCTTACTTCTCGTTTGGCCGCTTCCGCCCCGTCCATACCACTTCGGTGATCTTCGGTTTTGGCGGCTCGGCATTGTTCGCCACCTCCTATTACGTTGTGCAGCGTACCTGCCAGACCCGTCTGATTTCGGACGGCATGGCCAGCTTTACCTTCTGGGGCTGGATGGCGATCATCGTGCTGGCCGACATCAGCTACGTGCTGGGCTACACCCAGGCACGCGAGTACGCCGAAATGGAATGGCCGATCGATCTGCTGATCGAAGTGGTGTGGGTGACCTATTTGATCCTGTTCGTCGGCACCATCATGCGTCGCAAGCAGCCGCACATTTACGTCGCCAACTGGTTCTACCTGGCCTTTATTCTGGCGACCGCGCTGCTGCATACCTTCAACAACCTGGCAATGCCCATCGACCTGTTTTCGATGAAGTCCTACAGCCTGTTCTCCGGCGTTCAGGATGCGATGACGCAGTGGTGGTATGGTCATAACGCGGTGGGTTTCTTCCTTACCGCGGCCTTCCTCGGCATGATGTATTACTTCGTGCCCAAGCAGGCCGGCCGCCCGATCTACTCGTATCGCCTGTCGATCGTTCACTTCTGGGCACTGGGCTTCATGTACATGTGGGTGGGCGCGCACCACCTGCACTGGACCGCGCTGCCGGACTGGACTTCCTCGCTGGCCGCGGCTTTCTCGATCCTGCTGCTGATGCCTTCGTGGGGCGGCATGATCAACGGCATCATGACCTTGTCCGGTGCCTGGGACAAACTGCGTACCGATCCGATCATGCGCTTCATGATTGTTGCGCTGTCGTTCTACGGCATGTCGACCTTTGAAGGTCCGATGATGTCGCTGAAAGAAGTCAACGCCCTGTCGCACTACACCGACTGGACTATCGGTCACGTGCATTCCGGTGCGCTGGGCTGGGTGGCGATGATCACATTCGGTTCGCTGTATCACATGATGCCCAAGCTGTGGGACACCAAAATTTACAGCCAGAAATTGATCGAGTGGCACTTTTGGCTGGCCACCGTCGGCATCATTCTTTATATCGTTGCGATGTGGATATCCGGTATCACCCAGGGTTTGATGTGGCGCACCTTTGATGAGTTCGGCAACCTGCAATATTCGTTCGCCGAATCTGTCGCGGCCATGATGCCTTTCTACGCGATGCGGGCCATTGGTGGCATGTTCTTCCTCACCGGCACTGTGCTGATGACGTTCAACATGTTCATGACCATCCGTCAGGGCAAGCGCGAGAACGCGATACTGGAAGCCAAGCTGACCGCCAAGTTGGCAAACGCCTGATTCAGGGAAACAGATAATGAACTTCAACTTCAAACACGAATGGATTGAAACCAACATCGGCCTGATGGCCGTGTTGACCATGCTGGCGATCAGCGTAGGCGGCCTGGTGGAAATTGCGCCGCTGTTCTTCATCGACAAGACCATAGAAAAGGTCGAAGGCGTGCGCCCCTATACGCCGCTTGAGCAGCGCGGCCGCGATATGTATACCCGTGAAGGCTGTTATCTGTGTCACTCACAGATGATTCGCCCGTTCCGCGACGAGAAGCTGCGTTACGGCCATTACTCACTGGCAGCCGAATCGCAATACGATCACCCCTTCCAGTGGGGCTCCAAGCGGACCGGCCCGGATCTGGCTCGGGTGGGCGGCAAGTATTCCAACGAATGGCACGTCCAGCATATGGTCGCGCCACGCTCGATGGTGCCGGAATCGGTGATGCCGAATTACCCCTGGCTGCTGTCAACGCCGCTGGATACTGCCGACACCGCTGCGCGGATGAAAGCGTTGCGTAAAGTGGGGGTACCGTATTCGCTGACGCAGGCTGAATACGACGCCAACGTGATCAAGTTCGGTGAAACCGTGGCGCGTCAGCTGCACATCCCCGATGCGCAGAAGAACCTGATCGAGCAGGCCAATTTCGGCAACTACGATGGGGATCGTTCCGGCATTTCCGAGATGGATGCGTTGATTGCGTATTTGCAGGTGCTGGGCACCATGGTCGATTTCAGCAAGTACACCGACGACGCGTTCGTCAAGTACCGTTAAGCAGCACGAGGAGGCCAGGACATGGAATGGTTACTGTGGTTTTCCAGACCCGAAAACACCAAGCCTCTGGCTTTGATCATATTTTTCTTCACCTTTGTTGGCATCGTGGCCTTCGTCTACGGTAGCAAAAAGCGAAGCGAGAAACTGGAGTCCTACCGCAACATCCCGTTTCTCGATGAACAGCCAGGTGAAAAAGGCGACACGAAGGACACGCAATGAGCGAGCAAAAACTACAATCCCAAACTGTTCAAACCACGGGGCACGCCTGGGACGGCGACCTGCAGGAATACAACAATCCGCTGCCCACGTGGTGGGTCTACACGTTTTATGTCACAGTGGCTTTTGCCATCGTGTACTGGACCCTCTATCCGTCCTGGCCCATCGGTAAAGGCTGGATCGGCGGCGCCTCGGAGATCACCTACGTCAACAGCGCCGGTGAAACCAAAACGCATAGCTGGAACACCCGTGCCCTGCTGGTGGAGAACCTGAACGAAGCGGCTGCAGCGCAAAAGCCTTACTTCGACAAAGTGTCGTCGATGTCCTACGAGCAGATTGCCAAAGACCCGGAAATGAACGGTTTCATCATTTCTGCAGGCAAGTCCTTGTTTGCCGACAACTGCGCAGCCTGTCACCAGTCCGGTGGGCAAGGTGTGGTCGGATTTTTCCCGAATCTGGTTGACGACGACTGGTTGTATGGCGGGTCATTCGACAAGATTCACGAAACGCTGGTTGGCGGTCGCCGCGGCTACATGCCCGCCTTTAGTGAAGTGCTGTCCGGCGGGCAAATCGATCAACTGGCCCATTATGTGGCCAGCCTGTCCGGTGTTGGCCACGACGCCAGCAAGGCTGCGGCAGGTGATGTGTTATTCCACAATGAAACTGCAGCCTGCTATTACTGCCACGCAGTCGACGCCAAGGGACGCAAGGACATCGGTGCGCCGAATCTGACCGACAACATCTGGCTATGGGCCAACATACCCGCGGCGCAAGGCGATGCGGGCAAGGTCGCAGCCATGCGCGAGGTGATCGCCAGCGGACTGAACAAAGGTGTCATGCCGGCGTGGGCAGGTCGTCTTACACCTGAACAAATCAAGGTTTTGACGGTCTATGTCCATGAACTGGGCGGTGGGCAGTAAGCCAGCAGGCTGACGAGACAAGCAAAGCCCCCGTTCACGGGGGCTTTTGCATCGCGCCTTTCCAACTTAACACACCATGCAAACAGGCTTAGAAGACCAGCTCGGGCTCTATCAGACACGCATCCCCATTTTCACGCGTTCGGTGAAGGGGCGTTTTCGGCGTTTCAAAACGTCGGTTCTGGTGTTGGCCTACGCCGTCTATTTCCTGATGCCCTGGTTGCCTTGGTCGCGACCGGATGCGCCGGCGCAAGCTTTGCTGTTTGATCTGCCTGGACGCCAGTTTCTGATATTCGGGCTCACGGTTTATCCGCAGAACATCATCTGGCTGGCCTTGTTATTGATCATTGCGGCCATTCTGCTGTTTTTCGTCACGGGGCTGGTTGGGCGAGCCTTCTGCGGTTATTTCTGTTTCCAGACCGTATGGACTGATTTTTTCATCTGGATCGAACGCATCATTCAGGGTGAACGGCCGGCGCGGGTACGGCTGTATCGTCAGCCGTGGGATCGTGAAAAAATCATCAAGGTCGGGAGTACCCATGTCTTGTGGCTTCTGGTTTCATTCTGGACGGGGCTGAGTTTTGTCGCCTATTTCACGTATGCGCCGCAACTCGTGCTGGATTTTTTCACCGGAAGGGCTGCGGATGCGGCCTATATCACAGCCGGCTTGCTGATGCTGACAACCTATGTTGCCGCAGGCCTGATGCGTGAACAGGTCTGCACCTACATCTGTCCATATGGCCGTTTCCAGAGCGTGATGTACGAGCCCGAAACACTGGCCGTGCATTACGATGCCAAACGCGGGGAGGGCGTGCATGGCCGTGCTGTCGTCCGCGCCGGGCGGGGCATTGTTACCGAGCGTCGCCAGGACCGCGCTGAAGCCTTTGTGGGTACCGAATTGCGTCAAACCAGCTTGACGCCAGGTGCACGCGCGCTGGCCGAGCGACACGAAAAAGGCTTGGGCGATTGCATTGATTGTGGCCTGTGCGTACAGGTCTGCCCGGCCGGAATCGACATCCGCGAGGGCCTCCAATACAAATGCATCTCGTGCGGGTTGTGTATCGACGCCTGCAACACCATCATGGACTCCTTCGGCTTTCCGCGTGGGCTCATACGCTACGATTCGGAGTCCGGTCTGGCTGCGACCACACCGAAACCGCCACGATTGCATTGGCTGGGCTTGAAAACCCTGGGCTACGGCGTCGCACTCATATTGATGAGCGGTTTTCTGGTCTACAGCATCAGCAGTCAGGACAGTTTTGATCGCGCTGTCAGCCAGATTCGTCAGCCGCTCTACGTCGTGCTGTCAAACAATGACATCCGCAACCGCTATCAGGTCCGTATTACCAATAAAGCCAAGCAAGCGCAGACCTATTCCATCAGCGCGCCGGATATCCCCGCCGAAGCGCTGGATCTGGGTGGCTTCAGTGAAATAAGCATCAAGCCCGGCCATAGTGGGCTGGTGCAGGTCAGTGTGCACTTGCCGCCGGCTTTGGCCGCCAAAACAGAGCGCTTCGATCTGGTGATCGCCCCGCAGGGGAAACCAGCTGAGGCGCGTTCCGAATCCGTCCATTTTGACAGCCCGAGCCGACGCCCATGAATACGATGACTACCCTTTTTGGCGGACTGGCTGCGGTGCTGGTTTTGTATGCCTTCGGCGGACTGGTCAGAAATCTGCCGCCGATGCTGCGTGCCGTACTGGCCGGCGTGGTGCCGCTTATCGCGTACTTTGCACTCATCGTGGGCCAGTGGCCGGGTATGGACGTGGTGGCCATGCACATTTCGGTCTTTCTTGCGGCGGCACTGGTGCTCTATGCCTTGAACCAGTTTCGCCAGCGTGGTACCGGCCGCATGCACTGGGCGCCAAAATTGCTGACGGGGTTTTTTATTGGTCTGGTGTTTCTGAATGCTGCACTGCTTCAAATTTCGACCAAGGGCCTGCCCGAACCGTTGGCGAGTTGGTGGTTGGGCAGCGATGGCGGCCCGGTGTATAGCGGATTTTCCGGGGTGGTCTCGCACAGCCAGAATGCCGCCAAAGCGGTGTCGTCCGAACTCAATGAAACGTATCGTGAATCCAAACTGGGTTGGCAAGTCGAGTTCTCCGGTCTGGAGGGCACGGGTCTCAGTCGAATGATTCAGGTTCGCGTCAGGGATCGCACCGGCTTGCCTGTCGATCGCGTAGAAGCTGAATTGAGCCTGCAGCGGCCGGGTGCTGCCACCCCCACGCTTCGGTTGCCCCTTGGCGCAGTCGAAGCAGGCGTTTATAGGGGACCATTGACCCTGCCTGGTTCGGGCCGCTGGCTGCTCGAAGTGCGGATCAAGCAGAATGGCGAGGTGCATTTTCACAACATCCAGGAATTGATCGCATCATGAATGGGATCATGGGATTCTTGATTCTATTGTCTGGAATTTTCGTGCTGCTGATAGTCGTGGGGGTGTTCTGGTCAATCAAGAGTGGACAGTTCGACGACCTCGAAGGTCCCGCCGAGCGGATATTGATGGACGACGACGACCCCTTGCTGCCAACGCGACGCTTGAGCAGTAAAGACGAATAAACTAAAATACGATCACTTGAATGGAGTATGCGCAATGAAACAATATTTGACTTTCCAAGGCTTCCCCATGGTGGTTGTTACCCTCATGATCATCTGGGCATGGGTCAGCATCCTGTCGGTTTTGATCGGGTCGTTTTTCTAAGCGGTATTCTGAAAACGTCTGCCCATGAAAAAGCCCCGCCAGTGCGGGGCTTTTTCATGGGCCTGCCTGAAAATCATGCCGGGATGACAGCACGCATTTTTTGCAATGCACGGGCCTCGATCTGGCGAATGCGCTCAGCGGAGACGCCGTATTCAGCAGCCAGTTCATGCAGGGTCGAGGACTCGCCTTCCGTCAGCCAGCGCGCCTTGATGATATGGCGGCTGCGATCATCCAGGTCTTTCAGCGCGGAGGCCAAACCGGTATGGCGCAAGCGTTCGGTCTGTTCACGCTCCAGCAATTGGGCCGGGTTCTCGTCCGGGCTTGCCAGGTAAGCCAGCGGACAGTAGCTTTCCTCGCCGTCGTCCACGCTCGGGTCAATTGAAATATCGTGCCCCGACATGCGGGTTTCCATTTCCAGCACGTCCTTGCGGCTGACGTTGAGTTCCTTCGCCATGGCGTCGGCCTGATTGATCGTCAGGGCATTGAGCGACTGCTTCAGGCTGCGCAGGTTGAAGAACAGCTTGCGCTGCGCCTTGGTGGTGGCGACCTTGAC
>JASJPF010000059.1:0-7589 GCA_031426835.1 Thiobacillus sp. | reverse complement strand
GGCCGACAAGCCGAAGCCAACAGCCAACTGACGAACGTCGGCTTCACCTCAGATAGTTGATCTTCGTCGCACCGAAGGCCGAACGGCTCTTCCGGGTCGAGTTCTGACATTGGCTGCCCAATTAAGGCTGAACCGCTATTCAAATCGTGGCCATTACTTTTTAGGCATGATCGTAACAATCCCTGCACTGACCAAGACCACGATCAGTGCCATCCATCATCCACCCCATCCGCTTATGTAGCGGTTCCCCTGTCATCGATCCAGTTATCTTGCCAGCTGCACCAATGCAGCCAAAAGCTTCTTGATTTGCTCACGGGTCGGCGCATCGGTCAGCTTGCCGTCCGAGCCGAAGCATTGGGCGGCATTGCAGATCATCACTTCAGGTTGGTTGACTGTTGGCATCTCCAGTGTGACCAGGATTTGTCGCAGATGGTATTGCGCGCGGGCCGATCCCAGGGTGCCGGTAGAGGCGCCCATCACTGCCGCCGGTTTGCCCGTCCAGGCACTTTCACCATAGGGTCTGGACGCCCAGTCGATGGCATTCTTCAGCACGCCGGAAACAGAATAGTTGTACTCGGGTGTGGCGAACAAGATGGCATCGGCTTCCAGAATCCGTCGCTTGAATTCAAGCACGGCAGCAGGCATGACTAATTCAGTGTCCTGATCGTAAACCGGAATGTCACGCAGTTCGATCAGGTTGAGCTCTGCGCCTTCCGGTACCAGTTCTTGTGCAGCTTTGAGGGCCAAATGGTTATAGGAGCCTTTGCGCAGGCTCCCCACGATGCCTAGAATCTTTATCTCGTCCATCCAAAACTCTTTGTCTTGATTTGCTAAAAAATGTCAGAACATGGCGACCTGCGCTGTGCGCCCGCACACATAGTGCATGCTGGACTGTGGCGTTATGGCATTTCGCTGGTTGCGCCCACCCAGTCGAGGAAGGTGCCGAATATGGGACAGATAGAAAGAGAACGAAATGCAGGTGACCATGACACTTGAGCATCACTACGAGCCAAAAGATTTTCGTGACCGGATGGCTTTTGCTTTGGTCAGGTTTATGCGGTTCTTCGCCGACACTTTTTTTGCCCGCCGCTATGGTCATCGTGCGGTGGTGCTGGAAACGGTTGCTGCTGTGCCGGGCATGGTGGGAGGTGTGCTACAGCATTTGCATTCATTGCGCCGCCTCGAAGCCGATAACGGCTGGATCCGCGCGCTCCTGGATGAAGCGGAGAATGAACGCATGCATTTGATGATCTTTACGCATATTGCCCGGCCCACCCGGCTTGAGCGCCTGCTGATCCTGCTTGCCCAAGGTGGCTTTTTTAACTTTTTCTTTCTGCTGTACTTGATTTCGCCCAAGACTGCGCACCGTGTCGTGGGTTATCTGGAGGAAGAAGCCGTCCACAGCTATACCGAATATCTGGCCGAGGTGGACAGCGGTTTTTGCACCAACGTCGAGGCACCAGGGATCGCCATCGAATACTGGAAGCTCGCGCCCGATGCCCGTTTATACGACCTCATCATTGCAGTCCGCGCAGATGAGATTCGTCACCGTGACGTCAATCATGAATTTGCAGACAAGCTGGCTTGATCCGAATCAGAACCGGCCACCACGGCTTGTGTTCACGCCAGGTTGCTGACCTTCTGGTCAGCAATCGAGGCCTGGATGACTTCGCGTGCAATCGCCGTTTCCTGCTCGGTCAGGGTCTCCGCTACCAGCACGACCTGACCGCTGACAAGCGCATCACTGACCAGATCCGATAACCAGCCGTCCTTGTTTCCGGCACCCGGCGTGGCGCCGACCGCGGCACCGATCAGGCCACCGATGCTGGCACCCCAGCCAAGCAACATCAGCGGCGCGACCAATGGACTGGCGATGAACAGACTCACGCTCGCCGCCGCCAGCGCCACGGACCCCAGTGCGCCGACGCCGGTGCCTACGGCGGTTCCGATGGTGGCATCGACCAGCACGTCCTTCAGTACGGCATTGCTGCCTTCATTGGGCGCCGTGTCTGACGCGGCCGGGTCGGATTCGAAGATGCGCAGCCGCTCGCGCGGCAATCCGCGTTCGACAATTTTTGACAACACGATTTCGGCTGCGTCGCGATGGGCAAAAAACCCCGATACATGGTGGCGATATTCATTCATGTTTTTTCTCCGGCAATAAAATGTGTAGGGAACGGATAGTTCATCAAGCCTATCTGTGGGGAGTGGAGCCGTCAGTGCGCCGTTGTCTGTTTTGCAAGTCGGAATAAATTACTTGGGGCGCGGATTCGACAGTTTCGGTTGCACCGCCTGGAGGCGGCCAGCACGCAACTCGGCCACGGTCTTTGCCACCGCACGTGCCACATTGCGCACTTCTTCCTGCACGGACTCATCCTGATCAAGGCTGTCGTGGCTGGTCGCATACGGCTCGTAGTAGCCGATGAAACGGTCCAGTCGCGCTTGCGCGCCCGCGTCAATGAAACCCATCCAGTCAAGCCAGTCAGACAGGCCGCGGCGCGAGCCTTCGATCCCGGCTACATCACCGTGGACGATCAGTCCGTAGGCGCGTCCTGCCAGATGTTTGGGATAGTCCCAGCCGGCCATCTCGAGTGCTTTTGCCTTGCCTGGATTCTTGCCCGAGGTTGATGTGGGGTCAGGATTGCCGCCGTCGGCGCAGACCAGTCGGTCGATCATCAGTTTCAACGGACTGGGGCTCTGGTACCAATACACCGGCGAGACGATGATCACCGCATGCGCGGCGGTCCAGCGCTCATAGATTTCGCTCATCCAGTCATTGGTCTGGTCGAGCGCATGGTTGGGGTAACAACTGCACGGCCAGTTGCACAAAGGCATTGCGGTGGAAACACACGCCTTGCAGGGATGGATCTTGCGGCCATATTCGGAGGAGAGCCGGCTGAGGTCGAGTACATCGATCTCGATATCGGTCTGTTCCAGGGTTTCGCGTGCGATCTCCAGCAGCCGAAAGGTTTTGGACATTTCGCCCGGACAGGTGCCATCGTTGCGCGCCGATCCACAGATCAGCAACACCCGCGACGGGCTCGCTGCATCGGCCCAGCGCAATTGAGCGGCGTCGATGCGCGCCTTGGTGGCAACCCATTCGCTTGACAGCGCATAGTCCGGATCGGCATATCCCGGCCCCGCCTTCTGCGTAAAGGGGGATTTGCGGTACTCGGTGTGGGCTTGCCAGGCGATCTCCTCAAGCCGATCAATGGACGGGTCTTCAGCCCGGAATGCCGGATCGATGAAAGATGCTCGAAAGCGGTCACTGAATTCGGCACGCGTGAGCGGGGTAGGGGCCTGACCCTTGCGGATCTCAATCATGAAGGTCTCCGTTGATCGTTCAATTTTTCGCCAAGGTGGTGGCGCAGCAATGTCACTTTTTTCATGGGGTTGGTTCCTTGGTTAACAAGAGTAGAGCGCCGGCATGGTGTCGTCTGTGCGGTGACGAACGAAAAGGGCAATACGCCCACTGCCTGAAGCAGATGAATCTTGAACACCCGCAATGACAGGAAAACACAACGCTTCAGCGGATTGCTATGGGTGTTGTAGACAAGAATGGAAAGCTATCCGGCAATTCAAATCAGCTGTAAGAGATACAAGCTCAAGTCTTCGGGGGAAACCATGCTGGGTGGCGTACATCAGGTCGTATCGTGAACCGTTGTTACGCAGATATTTTGAAACATTTTCCAGGAGGAGCCCCCCTTTTCAGCCCACTTATTATTGTGCGCTAACACACAGACAGGGCCGTTTCGAAATTCTATAGTGCATTCCTCTATTCCGAATTTCAAGGAGAAATCTGATGGGAAAGTATTTGATTGGTTGGCTGCTGGGTATCCCTGTCATCGTTTTAGTGATTATTTATTTCTTGTTTTAATACTTGCTTATTGCTTCCTGAGGCGATGGTTGGTGATCGCAGCGGTAGAACAATGCACATTCACCCAACCTGCTCCAGCGACCCGGTTCAACTGAGCCGGATCCGGACGCGTATTTCTGTTGCGTAAGCTTGCATGCGGGGGAATTGCTTATGACTGACTGCCGGAAATTTCGGAATGAATGTATCGATCCTGGCCAGGCTAAGGTCATTGCATGTCCGACTGTAAGAATATTGATCGAACCATTGGAGAATGAATATGAATGAAGGAACAGAGGATTTCGTGCGTCCGGGCTATGAAGTCGAGCCCATTCCGGGTTTCCCTCATGCCCCTCTCGACTGGTCTCTCGAACAGGCGGAGAAAATCGCTGAAACGGAAGACATGACACTGACGGAAACACACTGGCAGGTTGTGCGTGCGTTGCAAGAGTTGTGTTCACAACAGGCGGAACCTGCCCTGAACGCACGCGATCTTCACGATGCACTCGATGAGCATTTCCACGCCGAAGGCGGCATAAAGTATCTCTACGCGTTGTTCCCCAAAGGACCTCTGGCTCAGGGCTGCCATCTCGCCGGTCTGGAGCCGCCCGCAGGCGTTCAGGACAAGGGCATGGGCAGCGCGGTCTAAGGTCGCAACCCAGCCGCCAACGACGGTAAAGTCATCCCGTCCGTTCAGTAATCAGGTGTTAGCGCGATCCGTGCATGCTTCGGGCATGCCGTGTCATCCTCGCTGGCGAACAGCCCCTAATTCACCTTGGCGGGGCTTACCCGCCACTTTCGACAGGGTAGGGGGTGTGGTTGTTTCCAGGCGTTCGCAGCCTGTATCCAGGATGCTCATAAGGGCTGTTCAGCGCATCGACGCTGCGACATCCCGCTCAGAGTTTCGGAATGTGCAAGGTTCGGCTGATCATCAACGTGCCGGACACGGCAAACATCAAGACGAGCGGGTGAAGTTGCCATGGACCGATGTGGGTCATCCCGAACCAGAGCTGGTCGCCGATGGCACCGTAGCCCGCGGCGATGGCAATCACGATGACGAGAATGACTGAGCTGGGAATTGGCGTACCCTCGAAATACTTCACCTTGTCGCCCCCTTGTGCCAGCGTCTCGGCGGTGATGTTGTAGCGGGCAAGGCGGCTCACGCCGCATACCACAAAGTAGATCAGGATCACGCGGTCCCACAGGCCGTCCATGCCGACGCCATAGGCGATGGCTGCCGGCGCGACGCCGAAGGAGATTACGTCGGAGAGCGAATCCAGCTCGCGCCCCAGCACCGAACTTTGCTGGCGCCAACGGGCGACACTGCCATCGAAGACATCGAAGACAAATGCCAGGGCAACCAGCGCGCACGCAAAATACAGATGCAGCACATCCGGCGTCTGCAAATAGGTCATCACGGCGAACAGCGCACCAACGCCGCAGGCCGCATTGCCCAAGGTAAACCAGTCCGCAAGATGGAAGCTGCGGATCATCGAGAGATGCTTGCCTTGTTTCATGGCTCGAGATCCTCCATTCGTTTTATTTTATTTCCACATGACGTTGGATTCAGCCTTGGCTGCGGCAGCAAGAAGACCAATGAGCGGCAATGCGCGATGAGCAATGCTCACCACAGGCTCATCCGCATCCTTGTCTTCAACGGGTGGGGTGGATTTATCTGCCTCGATGGAGGCGGTTAACTGGCTCAGGGCTGCAGGCACATCTTCCGCCAGAATTGCGCCGGGCACGGTTGCGCTGTGGCCCATCATTTTCAGCATCGCAAGCGCGACATCCCCGAACATAGTGATGTCGGCGTAGGCCTTGGTCGTAAAAGTCACCAGCATGGTGTGCTCCTCAAATAATCAATAAGATTCAAACGTAAACCAGTCGATGGTACCTCGCGCACAGATCTTCGCGTTCTTCAACCGTTAGCTCAATTCCAGCTCGACGAAATGATCCCTGCGGTCGTCCACCAGGGGAATCAGGCCTTGCGGCTTCCCTGTCCCCTCGATGTCGGCGCCATTGATCACGACGCCGTCCAATGTTACGCGGGTCACGTGCTCCGGCTTATCCCTGACGCGCTTGATGGTGATGTGATAGAAAGTGTCGTGAAAGCGGTATTGGATTTTGTACGATTCCCAATCGGCCGGGATGCACGGCGCCATGCGCAGATGATCCCCTTCCAGATTCAGGCCCAGCAGGGTTTCCACGGTGAGCCGGTACATCCAGCCCGCCGCCCCGGTGTACCAGGTCCAGCCGCCGCGTCCAGTGTGGGGCGACACCGCGTAAATGTCCGCGCACATAACGTACGGCTCGACCTTGTAGCGCTCGATCTCATCCGGATGACTGCCGTGATGGATGGGATTGAGCATGCCGAACAATTCCCACGCGCGTTCCCGGTCTCCCATCATGGCAAACGCCGTCGTGGCCCAAATGGCGGCATGGGTATATTGGCCACCATTCTCGCGCACACCGGGTACATAGCCCTTGATATAGCCGGGCTCGAGGTCTGATTGATCGAAGGGCGGATCGAGCAGCTGGATGATTTGCGTATCACGTCGCACCAGGTGTTGGTCCACCGCATCCATTGCCTGGCTGGCGCGCCCGGAATCGCCGCCGCCCGAAATGACGGCCCAGCTCTGGCTGATCGAGTCGATCTGGCATTCTTCATTGCTGGACGAACCCAGGGGGGTGCCATCATCGAAATAGGCGCGCCGATACCACTCGCCGTCCCAGGCATGGGCCTCGATATTGGTGCGCAACAGTGCAGCTTGCGCGGTGCACATTTCGGCAAAGGCTGCATCGTCACGGCGATTTGCCAGGGCGGAAAACTGTTGCAGGTTGTCGTAGAGGAACCACGCCAGCCAAACGCTCTCGCCCTTGCCATCCCGACCGACGAGATTCATGCCATCGTTCCAGTCGCCGCAGCCCATCAACGGCAAGTCATGCTCGCCAAAGCGTAGCCCATGCTTGATGGCGCGCACGCAATGTTCATAGAGGCTGGCTGCGACAGATGAACGTTGCGGTTGGTCGTAGTAAGCCTCTTCTTCCGCATTCAACTCGCGACCTTCGAGAAAATGCACGGACTCGTCGAGTACACCGATATCGCCAGTCGCCAGCACATACCGACAGGTTGCATACGGCAGCCACAGATAATCGTCGGAGAAATGGGTGCGCACGCCTTGTCCGCCGGGCGGGTGCCACCAGTGTTGCACGTCCCCCTTGAGGAACTGGTGTTCGGCGCAACGGATCAACTGCTCGCGGGCAAGCCATGGGGTCGCATGGATCAGCGCCATGGTGTCCTGCAATTGATCGCGGAAACCGTAGGCACCGCCGGACTGGTAATAGCCACTGCGGCCCCAGAGCCGGCACGACAGCGTCTGGTAAAGCAGCCATCCGTTGGCCATGACGTCCAATGCAGGATATGGCGTTTCCACGTGCACTGCGCCCAGGGTGTGGTTCCAATACCCCCACACCGTTTCCAATGCCTGCCGTGCGCCCGCCACGCCGCCGAATCGCTCGATGAAATAGTGCGCTTCGTTGTCATCGCGGGCCGCACCGAAGACGAACACGATCTCACGCTCTTCTCCGTCGGCCAGTTCGATTGGGGTCTGGATCGCGGCGCACGGATCGAGGCCGGCACCGGTCTTGCCCGACAAGCGCTTGCGGCGCATCGCCGCCGGGCTGGCCAGCGAGCCGTTGCGGCCAATGAACTCGGTACGGTTTCCGGTCACCGAAC
>JASJPF010000058.1:0-54088 GCA_031426835.1 Thiobacillus sp. | reverse complement strand
GCCCTTGTTGACCGGCGCATCGGGGTCGCCCTGGGTCGCCACCACGCGGCCGTCCCGGGTACCCACCAGTACGCCGCAACCGGTGCCGCAAAAGCGGCACACGCCCTTGTCCCAGCGGATGCCGCTGCTATCGGCGGTGGCCGCCAGCGCCTCATGCACGCCCGGCACCGTCACGCCTGCGGCTGCGGCTGTCGCTGCCACCGCACTGGTCTTGATAAATTCCCGTCGCGTTAAGTTCATTTCAAACCTCCTCGCAGAAAAACAAGCCTTGATAAATCTTTATGCAGCACCCTCGCCTATCGTGACCGCCGCAACTGGACACGGACCCACGCATGCACCACAGCCGGTGCAGCGGTCGTGATCGACCTGCGGCCGGGAGACGGCACCAACCGACATCCTGAAGCGGATGGCACCCTCCTGGCAGCTTTCGCTGCAAGTGCGGCACACTACCTGGTTCATCGCCAGGCAGCCTGGCGCAATGCCGGCTTTCAACCTCCAGGGGTCGCGATCCAGCGAATATTTCAATGCGCCACGCGCACATGCCCTCGCGCAGCGTTCACAAAACGTGCATTCGCTGGTGGAAAAATCCACCTGCGGATAACCGCCGCGCCCGCTGGACAGAATCCGTTCCGGACAGGCGTCGATGCATTCGCCGCAGCCATCGCATAGCGCCACGAAATCCAATTCGGTCAGCGCCCATGGCGGGCGAATGCAGGAGGTGCCGGTAGCGCTGAAATCTCCGCGTAGAAACCGGGCGCGGCTGGGGTTGTAAATCATGCCGGCAAAATCCATGCTTCTGTAATGGTTATTAGAATGCTCATAAATACACGATCGATCCTTGACCTAGATCAAACATTTTGAATATGTCGGGTCTTGATGGCCGCAACCCAGAACAACGCATGGCAGCGTAGCGAAGCCTAATGACTCGTCCCCGCCGAGCGGGTGACTTTGTTGTAGACATTGTATTTGCCCACCGGTTTGTTCATCGGCAAGCGTTTGACTTCCTTCAGCGTATGCGCGTCATACACGATCAGCGCACCTTCCGTTTCCAGCACGCTGGCCAGCGCGTAGCGGCCGTCGCGCGTGAACTCGATATGGGCCAGCGTACGTCCGGGTTCGCGCACCTGCGCCACCACCTGCAGGGTGGCCTTGTCGATCACGGTCAGCGTATCCCGGCCGCTTGGACTCATCATCGAGTCGACCCAGGCAAAGCGCGAGTTCTCGTGGCTGCGCATAAAAAATCCGGGGCCGGGCGTCTTGATCTGCTTGAGGGTCTTCCAGTCTTGCATGTCGATGACGCTGACCAGGCCCTCCTTGAGATTCGGCGTCGCCATCACCGATCGACCCTGATACGTCCAGGTGATGCCGGAACCCAGATGCGGCATGCCGGGCAAATCCAGGTCGGCGATCTTGCGCCGCGCGTCGAGGTTAACGACCTGCCCCGTGCCGGTTTTGCCGCCGCTGCCGCGGCTGGCGCCGATGACTTCGCTGTAGTCCTGGGTGAAGAAAAAATCGTCAAGGTAATCGTCGAGGATCGAGCGCTTCGGGTTCAGAAAGCCCGGCACAAAGGTTCCTTCGCGGTGCTGGAAATCATGGACCATGCCCATGGCAATTTCCGGCGCCTGCGGATCGTAGCTGATCTCCCATACCTCTTTTACGTCCTTGAGCGCCGCGACGAAGCTCGCGCGCGGCTCCGCCGTATAGACCGCCGATACACGCGAAGTCTGCTTGCCGTCCTTGTCGCTCACCGGCAGGATCTTGACCAGGTTGAGCTCGGCGTCGAGGATCACCAGGGTGTGCGGCAGATAGTTCGCCACCGCCACGTATTTTCCGTCGCCCGAAACGGCGGCGTTGCGCGTGTTGATGCCGGCACGCACTTCCGCCACCGTCTTCAGGTTCCAGATATCGAACTTGGAAATCCAGCCGTCGCGCGAGGCGAAGAAGACATAACGGCCGTCCGGCGTGAATTTCGGTCCGCCATGCAGGGCGAAGCGGGAAGTGAAACGGTGGATTGGCTCCAGCTTGTCGCCGTCGAGTATGGTGACGTGATGGTCGCCGCCCTCCACCACCACGAACAGGTTCATCGGGTCGGCGGAGAATTGCGCCCGGTCGGGCAGCGAACCCGCAGCGAAATGCACGATGCGCGAGCCACGGATTTCGGCTTCGTTCCATTTCGGCGCGGGCGTCACCGGGGTCATGATCCAATCGGCAAGTTGCTGGATTTCGTCGGGCGCAAGCATGTCGCGAAACGCGGGCATCTGCACCGCCGGCCGGCTGTCCCGGATCACCGCCAATGCCTCGTTTTTCTTCAGCCGCGCGAGATTTTCCGGCAGCAATGCCGGCCCCATGAGCCCCAGGCGGTCGGCGCCGTGACAAGACGCACAATGCTGGGCATAGAGTTTGGGCGGGCTGCTGTCCGCCAGAGCCTGCGCGGACAGCAATAAAACAAGCGGCAACAACGGCAAGGCGAACGACCGGCGCAGCCACGCGGCGATGCTTTTCTTGTGCCATCCTAACGTGCGCCTGTTGCCGTCCATATCACCCCCCGATCTCTTCGTCTTCCAGATAGCAGCCGGGGTCTTCCGCCCACGGCTTGCCGCTGACCTGCCAGGCACGCACCCGGGTGTTGCCGCCGCAGATATCGAAATACCGGCAGGTGCCGCAGCGTCCGCCGACCTGGCGCGGATGCATTTTCAATCCGGCCATGATGGGGTCGGAGGTGTCCGCCCAGATTTCCGAGAACGGCCGCTCGCGCACATTGCCCAGATCGTGGTTCCACCACATGGTGTCGGGATGCACGTTGCCCAGATTGTCGATATTCGCAATGTTCACGCCGGACGAATTGCCGCCCCATTGCGCAAGCTTGGCGCGCATATGGGATTCAAGGTGGGGGAAATGATGCCGCACCCAAAGCAGCAGATACACGCCGTCGGCGTCGTTGTTGCCGGTGACGAATTCCTTGTGCCTGCCCTCCATCTGGTCGCGCCAGCAGGTATCGAACAGCAGATCCATGGCGCGCCGGGTGGCCTCATGCGCCGCGTCGTCCCTGCGGTTTCTGTTGCCGCGCCCGGCATAGTTGAGGTGCGACAGGTAGAACTTGTCGATCCCTTCGTCCTCGGTCAATTGCAGCAGCAAGGGTAATTCGTGCGCGTTGTCCTGGGTCAGGGTAAAACGGATGCCGACCTTGATGCCGCGTTCGTGGCACAGGCGAATACCGCGCAACGAGGCATCGAACGCGCCCGGCTTGCGACGGAAGGTGTCATGGGTTGCCTGAATGCCATCCAGGCTGATGCCTACATAGTTGAAGCCGATGGCGTCAATGGCGTCGATATTGGATGCGTCGATCAACGTGCCGTTGGTGGACAGGCCGACATAGAATCCCATCTCCCTGGCGCGCCGCGCAATGTCGAAAATATCCGGTCGCAGCAGCGGCTCGCCGCCGGACAGGATCAGCACCGGCACCCGGAAGCGTTTCAGGTCGTCCATGACGCCGAACACCTCCGTGGTGGAAAGCTCCCCCGGAAAATCCTTGTCCGCCGAAATGGAATAACAATGCTTGCAGGTCAGGTTGCAGCGCCGGACCAGATTCCAGATCACCACCGGCCCGGGCGGACTGGACTTCGGCCCCAAAGGCTGGGGATGTAGCAGTTCCTGCATGTATTGCGAGACTCGGAACATACTTCAGATTCCTTTGTGTCCAGCCCCGAAGGGCGGAATTCTTTCCCGGCTGCGGGCCATCAAGCGCCGATCCGCAAACCCGTTTTTTTCAGGATGCGCGTGCTGTACAGGATTTCGTGGCTGCGGCTGGCATGGCCCAGCACCCCCATGATGCGCTGCAATTTTTCCTCGACTTCGAGGCGGTCGTGACCATGCACCATGGCGAACAGGTTGTACGGCCAGGCGGGTAGATGCCGCGGACGCTGATAGCAGTGGCTGACGAAATCGAGCTGGCCGATGCGCTGCCCCAGTTCATCCACCCGTTCGTCCAGCACGTCCCATACCGTCATCCCGTTGGCTCTGTAGCCCAGCGCATAATGGTTCGGCACCACGCCGATGCGGCGGATGATGCCTGCCGCCAGCATGCGCTCCATCCGTTCCATCACCTGTGCGGGCGTCAGGCCGAGCTGCTCGGCGATGGCGTGATAGGGCCGCGACACCAGCGGCAAGCCGCCCTGGGTGGCGACGATGATGCGGCGGTCGTCGTCATCGGGAACAAACGGCCCGGGAATGGGATACATGGCATTCATACGGTCAGCTTCAGCTCGACAAAATATTCGGTGATTTTCGGCATGTTGAAGACCGGATAGCCGGTACGCTGCTCGATCCGGGCGATCGCCTTTTGCTGCTGCTGCGGCGTTTCCGTTGCCAGCACAAACCACATATTGAGGCTGTGGCTGCGCGCGTAATTGTGCGCAACTTCGGGCATGGCATTGACGATGGCGGCGACACGCTCAAAATCCGCCTGGGGTATGCGCATGGCAGCGAGCGACAGCGCCCCGCCCATCCGCTCGGCGTGATACATGGGTCCGAACCGGCTCAACATGCCCTGCTCCAGCAGACGCCCGATGCGCGTCACCAGCTCCTGCTCGGAGGTCTGCAATTGCAGCGCAATGGCCTCGAACGGCCGCTCGCAGATCGGGAATCCACCCTGCATGGCATTGACGATGCGTCGATCCAGCGCATCCATCAGGCCGCCACCCCGGCTGCCGCCGCGACATAGTGGGCGCCGCGCTGTTTGAAACGCCGGCAACTGAACAGGACTTCATAAGGGAATGCCTGCAAATCGCAGCGCTGCCGCATATCCTCCACCAGCGCCAGCACGGCATCGCGGTCGCATCCGTGGATCATGCTGAACAGGTTGTAGCGCCAGGCCGGCAGGCGCCGCGGACGCCGATAACACAATGTGACAAAATCGAATTGGCCGATACAGCGGCCCAGCGCAGTCACCTGCTCGTCGGGAATATCCCATACCACCATTGCATTGGCGCGATAGCCGAGTTCATGGTGGCGCACCACCACCCCCATGCGTTTGATCACCCCCTGCGCCACCAGGTCGGCAAGTCCGGCAATGACCTCGCTTTCGGTCAGCCCGATTTCCGCGCCGATCACGGCGAAGGGGCGCGGCACCAGCGGAAACCCCTGCTGGATCGCCCTGATCAGCGCCGTTTCGTCGGTTTGCGTCAGCATGCCGCGCACGGCCGCCGGAGTGGCCGCGCTGCGATGTTCATCGCGCCGCCCTCCCTGCCGCGCTTGCAATAAATCGAAGCCGAGATCGATATGGTAGTCCTCCAGCATCGGCAGGTGCAGCACGGGATAGCCACTGCGACTTTCGATCTCGCCCAGGACGGCACGCAGATTCGCCTCATCATCGGCGACGACGACAAACCACAAATTGAAGTGATGTTCGCGCTCGTAGTTATGGTTCACCTCGGCATACGCGCTGACCAACCCCGCCACCTCGTCAAGCTTGTCGGCTGGCAGCGCCATCGCCGCCAGGGCGCTGGAACCTATGCTGTGCGGCCGGAACACCGCGCCCACCCGGCTCACCATGCCACGCGCCTGGAGCTGTGCGAGCATCGCCAGCACCCGCGCCTCGCTCGCCCCCAAGCGCCCGGCGATCACGGAAAACGGCGCCGGCACCAACGGAAAGTCGTGCTGGAAATCATTGAGCAGGTGCAGTTCGAATTCCATCATTTGAGTTAAATATCCTTGAGTAGGCAGCGTGCACCTGCTGTAGCGAACACGCCTTGCTTTAAATCAAGTTCCCGTCTTTTTTTCACCGTCACAAACCGGTCCGGTGGGCGCGCGCGCTGAAGAAAATACCGCTGGGATGATTGGCCGGTATCTCTCCCACCTTGGCGAAGCTTTCGCTGTCGTAAATCTCGATCCGGTTTTCGTCCCGCACCGAGAGCCATACCTGCTCGCCGCGCGGAGTGAACTCCATGTGCAGCACGCCTTTACCCGGCTTCAGGGTTTTGACGATCGTGCGCGATGCGACATCGATCACCTGCACCACCTCGTTGTGCGGAAAAGCGAAATTCACCCATACCTGGCGGTTATCGGGCCGCGCCACCACAAACACCGGCTGTCCGTATACCGGGATGCGCCCACTCTCGGTCCATGTGCCGTTATCGACCACCAGCACCTCGTGCCGCCCCACCGCCGGTACCAGCAATTCATTGCCGGTGGCCGCCCAGCCTTCCAGGTGCGGCATCTTGTATACCGGCAGCGCCTGCTCGCCGCGGCCGTAACCGCCGAGCACCCGCTTCACGCCTGCCGGCACATTCCACAAATCCAGCAGCGCCAGGCCGTCCTCGCCGAACAGGCCGGCCAGGTAATAGCGCCCGTCGGCGGTAATCATGGCGTCGTAGGGCTCCTTGCCGATCGCCGTGAATTTCGTCAGCACCGGCCTGGCCGGCTGGCGCAGGTCGGCCACCCAGATTTCGCCTGCCTCGAACAGGCTGAACACGAAACGGTTGCCGGGCGCATCGACCAGCCCGACCACCTTGGACGATTTTCCCGTAGCGTCGATGGCCGGAATATCCGCCACCAGATCCAGCGTGACGGCGTCGAATACCTTGACCCCGCCCGGCACATAATTGGCCACCGCGATCAGCTTGCCATCCTGCGAAATGGCGCCGCCGATGCTGTTGCCGGACTGCATCACGCGCTTGACGATGCGCATTTCCAGCATATCCACCTTGGTCAGACCGCCGTCCCGGCCAAAGATGTAGGCGTAACGTGCGTCGCGCGAATAGTTGACGGAGGCATGCGAGAGATCGCCCAGGCCGGCAATCCGTCCGAGGCGGGTGCGGCCGCTGGTCTCCACCACCTGGATGCTGCCCGTGGCGCGCTCGATCACCACCCCGAGGTCGCCGCTGCCGCGCAGTACCGGGGTGGCGCAGCCGGTTGCCAGCAGCGCCGCAAAAAGCCAGCCCAGCCGCCGACCGCACGCGAACAGGTACGCGCCCAAGCGCAGGACAGCGGCACGCTGCGAAACAAAAGAAAAATCAGTGCGCATCGGGCAAGCCTTTCAACAGGATTTCAACTATCCAGCCCGCCTCGTCCTCGGACAGGAAGGGACGCCAGGATGGCATCGCCGCCCCCCGGCGGCCGTGCAGAATCGTCTGCACCAGCGCCTCGGGCGGTTTGTCCCTAAGCGCCAGCGGACTCAGCGGCAAACCCAGTCCGCCTTCCATCCGCAGCCCATGACAGGAACCGCAATCCTGGCGCACCAGATGGAGCAGTTCGGCCTGCCGTGCCGGGGTGGGCGCCGAGGCGCCTGCAAACAGTGGGCCGGCCTGCGCCGGGGTGAGCACAAAAGCCAGCAGCAGCAGCGCGCCGGGCAACAGGACATTTGCGATCATGGCGTTTATTCCGTCACCTCCACCACGCCGGTCATTTCAGGATGCGGGCCGCAAATGTAGGGATAGCGGCCGGGTTTGTCGAAAGTGCGCTGCCAGGATTCGCCCGGGAAGAAACGCTCCGATTCCGGCAACCCCTCCTTTTCGAACAGGATGGAATGACTGGTGCGCTTTTCGTTGTTCACCCATTTGACGGTGGTACCAGATTTGACTTTCACTTGCTGCGGGACAAACTGCATCTTCGCGATCCCGACCTCCACCACTGTCTCCGCATTGGCCGGCAGCGCTGCCAGCAGCGCCCCCGCGAAGAAAAGTTTCAGCACTCTGGTCGTGGTTGCATTCATACATCCGCCCCTTTTCTCAAGACAGCAATTCGGCCTTGCGGCGAGTTGTCCCGCAAGAATGCGGGACAACTCAGGCTATCTCCGCCTTCGCCCGGGTTATTGTTTTACTGCATTGATGTCGGCTTTCGCATTGCCCAGGCCCAGCGTGTAGCCGAAAGAAACATAGTGGAAACGGCCATCGGTATGGTCATCGTGAACGGCGAAACCGAAGTTGTAGGTCTTGCCCGGCTCAAGCTTGACGTCACCCTCGCCGCCTGCCAGCTTGCGGGTGAAATCCACCGTCCAGGTATCGCCCTTGAGTTCGCCACGGGCCTCGGACAAGGCCTTGCCGCCTTCCATCACGCGCCGGTCTGCCACGTGTCCATCGACCGGTTTCTGGCCCTTGCCGCTGCGGTACTGGAGCAGGTCGTAAAATTTTCCGCCGCCCAGATTGCCGTCCTTGGCGTACTTGGTTTTTTTGGTGTCCTTGACGCCGGGCATGGTGCGCACGTCGTTGTGACAGGTTGCCCAGCAGCCACCGGCATCGGCGTATTCGATTTTCCCCTGTTCTTCCAGCATGAAAGCCAGCTTGACCGGATTGTCGGCATCCATTTTCTTGCCGCTATGGAAACCGGTGTGCTTCCAGGAGAAACGCAGATACAGATTGCTGGCGTCATAGGCAGCCTGCACCGTGACCGGGATACTGCCCGGCTTGCCCTTGATCGGCCCGGGTTCAAGGACGGTATTTTTTGATTTCTCGCCGGACACGATTTTCTTGCCGAAATCGGGGGCTTCTTCATTTCCGGTTCTGTCATCGACGTGACAGGAAATACAGGAGTCACCCTTTTTCACGCCCCGTGCGCCGCCATGCTCGGTACCCTTCAGGACCCATTCCATACTGGCGCTGCCCGGATAAAACACCGTGATTTTTTTCGCTGGCGCCTTGCTCGCGTCGGCAGCCGATACCGTGCCGGCGCCCGCCGCCATAAACACACCCAATACCGATATGGCTACCAGGGACTTATTCATAGAGCTTTCTCCTTGAATGACTGTTGCTTTCCATACAAAAAACCATCGCCATCGACACGCCCGGCACCGGGCAGATGCCGCTTATCCATCCTCCTCCGGCATACCCTTGGGTTTCTGGTGGGCGATGCCCTTGTGACAATCGATACAGGTCTGCTTGTCTTCCAGCGCACTTTCATGGCTCTTGCGTGCGCGCTGTTTCTGCATGTCCGTATTCATGCCCTCGAAGCTGTGGCAATTGCGGCATTCGCGCGAATCCGACGCCTTCATCCGCGCCCACTCGCGCTGCGCCAATTCGAGCCGCTTGGCCTCGAATTTTTCAGGGGTGTTGATCGTGCCGGTAATCTTGCCCCACACCTCCTTGCTTGCCTCGATCTTGCGGATCAGCTTGTGCGTCCAGTCTTTCGGCACATGGCAATCGGAGCAGACCGCACTCACGCCGGTGCGATTGGAATAATGGATGGTTTTCTTGTACTCCTGATAGACGGTGTCTTTCATTTCATGGCATGAAATGCAGAACTCCAGCTTGTTGGTCGCCTCCATGGCGGTGTTAAAACCGCCCCAGAAAACAATGCCGGCAACGAAGCCGACGACCAGTAAAGTCAAAATCGAGTAGCGTGCAGTCGGGCCGCGCAATGCACGCCACCAACTTTTACGTGAGCCATTTAACATGCAAAACCCCTCGTCCTAAATATTGCCAGCCGTGTTATCGCATCAACAGTACCATCCGGAACAGGCAGCATTTCGTGTCGCTTGAAAACACCAGGATGGCCGTCCTGCTGACCGCCATACCGGAGGCGCTTCCGCCCACTCGGCATGGGGTAATCCAGCAATCAGTAGATATCGTGCTGAGTGTTGTACACGTTGAACTTGCCGGTTGGCGTGATCAACTTGGGATCCTTGATCACGTGCTTCAACTTGCGCGTTTTATCGTCCATCACCACGATCGCGGACGGTTCGGTCTTGCCTGCCCATATCGAGAACCAGACTTCATCGCCGGCAAAGTTGTATTCGGCATGCACCGCGCGCTTGATCGCCTTGCTTTCCGGCAAACCTGCCAGTTTGGCGATGTTGATGACTTCCGCGCCTTTGGCCAGATTTCGGATGTCGTATACCGACACCGACTCAGCGACTTCCGGCTCAGGATTCAGCGGCGCATCGGTCCACAGGTTGCTGGATTTCGGATGCGTTTTGGTAAACAGCGAACCGCCGCCGTGATTCTTCAACTCTTGAACCACTTTCCACGCATACTGCTTGTGCTTGGCCGGATCGGTGCCAATCAGCGAAATGACATCCGCGCCCAGGTGAGACGTCGCCCACACCGGACCAAACTTGGGATGCACGAAGTTTGCGCCACGACCAGGATGCGGCTTGGCCTTGGTATCCACCAGCGCAGCCAGCTTACCGGTTTTGGTATCCACCACTGCCACCTTGTTGGAGGCGTTTGCCGCCACCAGGAAGTAGCGCTTGGTCGCGTCCCAGCCACCGTCGTGCAGGAATTTGGCGGACTCGATCGTGGTTTCCTTCAGGTTCTTCAGATCGGAATAATCCACCAGCCTGATCATGCCGGTTTCCTTGATGTTGACCACCCATTCAGGCTTGTCCTCGGTCGCCACGATGGACGCCACGCGTGGCTCCGGATGGTATTCGCCGTCCACGTCCTGACCACGGGTAGACATGATCTTCAAAGGCTTGAGCGTATCGCCCTCGGTAATCACGTACTGTGGCGGCCAGTAGGAACCGGCGATCGCATACTTGTCCTCGTAGCCCTTGAACTTGGAGGTTTCCACCGAACGGGCTTCGATCCCGACCTTGAGAGTGGCCACCACGGTGGGCTTCTCGTACCACAGGTCGATCAGGTCGAGCTTGCCGTCGCGGCCGATCACGTAGACATAACGCCCTGACTTGGACAGCCGGGAAATATGCACGGCATAGCCGGTTTTGACGATGCCCCATATTTTCTTGGTGTCGCCGTCGATCAGCGCTACTTCGCCGGAATCGCGCAAGGTCACCGAAAATACGTTCTTCAGATTGATCTTGCTCATCGGTTTCTTGGGACGGTCTTCCGGCTTGATGACCAGTTTCCAGCTGTTCATCATGTCCTTCATACCCCACTCCGGCGGCGTGTCCGGCACCTGCTGGATATAGGTGGCCATGTTCGAGATTTCCTCTTTGGTGAGGATGTCGTCGAAGTTCACCATGCCGCCTTCGGTACCGTAGGAAATGATTTTCTCCAGACGGCTCTGACCCAGTTTCTGGGAATTGAGCGGCTCCAGGTTCTTGCCCGTCGCGCCCTTGCGCAGGATGCCGTGGCAACCGGCGCAGCGCTCGAAGTAAATCGTTTTACTGGCCTCCTTGGCCGCCGGCGACAAGGTCGGCTCCTGTGCGTTGGCTACATTAAAGACACCGGCCACAGCTACGGCCACCACGGAAAAAGCAAATTTCTTCATCACCCCCCCTTTTCGGTCAAGTAAATACGCTCTGCGTTTAATCCCAGGAAAAAACCTTTCAACGCCCGACGCCTTCGCAAAAACGCCATGAACGAATATTCCCCTTCCGGCAGTAGGGGGGCATTGACCTACATCAAGATTTTTTGATCTTTTTGGTTGAATTCATTGTACAGAATGCTTGAGTGCATCTTCAACCAGCCTGGCGTTTTCGCCGTCCGCCGGCAGCGTGGCCTGCAGCTTCAGCCATATCTCGCGCGCCGCCTGTTTGCGTTCCAGGCTGAACAGCGCCACGCCCTTGTACCAGAGCAGGACCGGCGCTTCCGGATCTGTTTGCAGCAAGGCATCGAGGTACGCCAACCCCTTCAGGCGTGCGCTGGAATCGTCCGACTGGATCAGGGCGAGCGCCAGATTGAACATTGCCTCGCGGTGATCCGCCTGTAGCATCAGCACCTTCGACCAGGCTTCGCGCGCCTCGGGTCGTTTGTCCATCGCCTCATAGGTGCGCGCTGCCAGCGTCCAGTTCTCCACATCGTCGGGCTGCTCGACAAGTTTTTTCTCCAGCTTGTGCAATACGACTTCCAGGCTGATTTTTCCGTTTGCATCCAATGCCGACGGCGGTGTGAAAATGAGTACGACCGGCACAGCGAGCAACAGCACCACGCCCAGCGAGCCCACGCGATGAAGCAACTTGCGCGGGGCGGCAGCCTGTTCCGGCTCCGCCGGCGACATGGCTTGCGGCACCGCCTTCCGCTCCATCGCAAGCGCCAGCTCCAGCTGGTATTCGGCCTCCAGCGCCTGGTAATCCGCCGCCGTCATCCTGCCCTCGGCATAGTCGTAATGCAGCCGACGCAAGCTGACCAGCAAGCGCCGCTGCTCGTCCGCCAGCGCCTGGTCTGTCTCGCTGTCCTCCAGCCCGACAGGCAGCGGCTGCGCACTGCGCCACCACAGGGGGTAGACCAACAGGATGGCGACAACCGCCAGCAAGGCAATCAGGACCGGCCACACCATCAGTCATGCTCCAGTTTGCGAAGCGCCTGCTCGATGCAGTCGCGTTGTGCCGCGCTCAGCGGCGCCGCCTGAGGCGGCGGCACGGACGCGCGCGCGCGCCAGCGCAGCAACATGCCCCGCAGCCACACCGCACTGACCAGCAGCAGCAAAAGCGGCGCGCCCCACAGCAACCAGTTAAGCCCACGCTTGCGCGGCTCCATCAGGATGTAATCCCCGTAGCGGCTGTGCAGATAGGCCTTCACCTGTTGCGGCGTCTCCCCCTGTTCCAGGCGTGTGCGTATCAGGGCGCGAACCTGTTGCGCCAGGGTGGAATTGGATTCCCATACAGTCTCGCTCTGGCACACGGTGCAGCGCAGGGTCAACGACAACTCGCGGGTCTGGATATCCACCCTGGATTCCTCGACCTCGGCGGCGTACACCGAGCCCGGAAAAACCAGACTGCTCAAGCACAGGAAAACCAGGAAACACCCGGCAGAAAATTTCCGGGCTCCCGCATGCCGCGAGCAGGAAAAACCTAATCGCATGATTTCAGTTCCTGGTTTTCCAGCAACGCGGGCAGCCAGCGCTGGGCGATCTTGTCGTAGCTTTCGCTCAGCACGGGGCCGAACTGCTTGCAGCGGATCATGCCGTGGCGGTCGATCAGAAAGGTTTCCGGCACGCCGTACACACCGTAGTCGATGCCGATGCTGCCCTTGTCGTCCACGATGTTGGGATAGGCCGCCCCCATGCGCGCCAGGAACGCGCGCGCATCCTCGGCCTTGTTTTGATACGCCACGCCAACCATGGCGAAATCGGAGCGGGCTCCAAATTCCTGCTGCAATTTGAGCAGGCTGGCGTGCTCCTTGATGCACTCGGCGCACCACGACGCCCAGAAATTGACCACCACCACCTTGCCCTTGAACTGCACCAGACTCACCGCCTGGCCGCTGACCAGGTCCGTGCCGGCGAACAGCGGCGCCGGCTTGCCTTCGAGCACGCTCGGAATGTGGCGCGGATCGAGGTAAAGCCCGCGCCAGAACAGCGCGACCAGCGCAAGCAAGACAATAATAATGGCCATTTTCACGCCCGTCTTCATGCTTTACCCTCTTTTATTCGCCGCCCCTGCAACAGGGCAAGCAGGGTTCCCAGCCCCATCACGATCACGCCCGTCCAGATCCATTTCACCAGCGGGTTGAGATACGCCTTGACCGCATACGCATCGCCGTTGGCGCTGCCAAGCGTCAGGTAGATATCGCGCAGCCAGGTGTCGTCAATGGCCGCCTCGGTGGTGGGCATGGCTGCGTTGACGTAGTTGCGCCGCTCCGGCCTGAGTTCGGCGATTTTTTCCGTACCGCGCCAGACTTCGAAAAAGCCGACGAGCGCATCGTAATTGTGGCCATTGCGGAACTGTGCGCCCTGAAAGCGCACCGTGTAGCTGCCGAGGGCAAAGCTGTCGCCGGCATTCAGCAAGACATCTTTTTCCGTCTTGAATGCGCCCGAACCAATCAGTCCGGCCATCATCATCACGACCCCGGCATGCACGATTTGCCCGCCGAAACGCCGCTTGTTGCGGGTCGTCGCCGCCCACAGCGCGCGCGGCCAGGACAGGCTGTCGCGACGCATCACGCCGAGCGTCGCAGATCGAAAGTTGAGCGCGATCGCAACGGCGGCAAAGCAGGCGACGCCCAGCCCGATCAGCGGATAGGCTTCACGCATGCCCAGCATGAAGCCGGCCGCGGTAGCCAGCAGCCCGCAGCCCAACGGCAACAGCAAATCCTGCTTCAACCTGACAACGGATGCCTTGCGCCACGGAATCAAGGGGCCAATGCCCATGAGCAGGACGATCCCCAGCATCAGCGGAGGCAAGACCTGGTTGTAATAAGGCGCGCCGACCGTAACCTTGCCGCCGGTCAGCGCCTCCAGGAACAGCGGATACAGCGTGCCGACGAATACCGTCGCCGCCGCCACCAGAAAAAACAGGTTGTTGAACAGAAACGTGGCTTCGCGCGAAGCCAGCGAATCGATGCTCACCTCGCTTTTAAGCTTGCCGCTACGCACGATCAACGCGCCAAACGAAAACGCCAGCACGATGCCCATGAACAGGAGGATATACACCCCGCGCGAGGGATCGCTGGCGAAGGAATGCACCGATGAAATCACTCCCGAGCGCACCAGGAACGTGCCCAAAAGCGACAGCGCGAAGGTGACGATGATCAGGAATACATTCCATACCTTGAAGCTGCGCCGGGCTTCCTGCACCATCATCGAATGCAGGAAAGCCGTGGCAGTCAGCCATGGCATGAACGAGGCGTTCTCCACCGGGTCCCACGCCCAGTAGCCGCCCCAACCCAGTTCGTAATAGGCCCAGTAGCCCCCCATGACAATGCCGAAGGTCAGCATCAGCCACGCGAACAGCGTCCAGCGCCGCGTCGCCTTGAGCCATTCTTCGCTCACCCGGCCCGAGAACAGCGCCGCCATGGCAAAAGCGAAGGGGATGGAAAAGCCGACATAGCCCATGTAGAGGAATGGCGGGTGGAACACCATACCGGGGTCCTGCAACAGCGGATTGAGTCCCTGTCCGTCTACCGGGATTTCCTGCAGCAACTCGAACGGGCTGGAGAGAAACACGATCATGCTGATGAAGCCGACCAGCAGCGCCGACGTGACCAGCAGCAGGTACGGCATGGTGAGGGCATGGCTGTTCCAGTGCAGGCGCGCCGCCAGCGCGGCGTAGAGCGACAGCAGCCAGGCCCACAGCAGCAGCGAACCCTCGTGCCCGCCCCACAGCGCGGTGGCCAGGTAAAACAGGGGCAGATCGGAATTGGAGTTTGCGGCCACGTAGGCCAGGGAGTAATCGTGGCTGAGAAAGGCGTACTCCAGCCCGGCCATGCCCAGGGTCAGCATGGCAAAAGTCAGGTAGACCGCCTGGCGTCCGACCCGCACCCAGGCCGGCAACCCAGTGCGCAACGCCACCAGCGAAGCAAGCACGCCGATGGCGGCAAGGCTCAGGGCTACGACGACGGCAAAGTAAGCGATGGTTACAAACATGTTGGTTGGCGATCCCGGTAATCAGTGTGAACAGACCCTAATTGCGCAGGCTTTTCAGCCAATCCTCCTTGGGCATTGCCTTGCCGTCGCGCTTCATCTCGATCGGCATGTAATCCTCGGCATGCTTGGCCATGATGAAGCTGGCCTGGAACACGCCGCTGCTGTTCCAGTTGCCCTCCACCACCGCACCCTGCCCATCCTTGAACAGATCGGGCGGCACGCCTTCGTACGCCACCGGAATCGTCGTCTCGCCGTCGCTCAGGCGGAAGCCGATTTTCAGCGACTGCGGCACCACCGTCATGCTGCCCGGTTCCACCATGCCGCCGACACGGATTGTCCGGTCGTGAAAATCGGCCGACAGTTTCACCACTTCCGACGGCGTATAGAAATACACCAGCGAATCGCCGAAGCTGCCGAGCACGAGATAGCCCAGCGCCGCCGCCACCGCAGCGACGCTGCCGATCGCCCCCCATTTCCGGCCCCGTGTCATGGCGACTCCAGTTTCTTTTGCAGCGCGCCAGCGGCGCGTTCCTGCACCCAGGCGAAAGCCAGCAACAGGCCGAGCGCGAGGCCATAGGCCGCGGCAACGAAACCATAATTGGCGGCGATGCTGACCGCATCCGCCGCCATGCCGCCGCCCGGCAGGCGCCGGCCGGACACCAGCAGGTTTTTCAGCTCGCGCACTGCCTCCCGATCCGGGCCGCGGTAGGCAACCTGGACAAAGCCCCCTTCGCCCTCCACCACGAAGTTGAGCGTGTCGTCCTGCGATTGGATGCTGCCGGCCCGCACCCGCCCCAGCACCCGCACGCTGCCGCCTTCCGCTATCGAGGCAAAGGCGTGCGGCGGCACCGAAGCCAGCGTGTGTGCATAGCGGTTGTAGGCGAAGCCGGCGGCGAGCAGCAGCAGCATCCCCACCAGCAACCAGTTTTTGGTAGTGAACCCGTTCATAGTCTGGCCTCGCGCAAGCGTTGCTCGCTTTTCGCCGCCAGCTGCGCGGCAAGCGCCAGTTTTCGGCAGTAGAGCAGGGTGAGATAAACGTAAAGCAGGACCATCCCCACCGTCATCACCAGGATCGCCGCCAGCATGTCGGGGGCGATGGACAGCCCTTTGGCGGAAAACGATGCCGGCTGGTGCAGCGTGCGCCACCACGTCACCGACAGATGAATGATGGGCAGGTCGATGAAGCCGATAATCGCCAGCACCGCGGCGTAGCGCGCGGCGCGTTCGCGCTCCTCGACGAAGGAACGCAGCATCAGATATCCCGCCATCAACAGCAGCAGCACGGCGAACGACACCAGGCGCGCATCCCAGGTCCACCACACATTCCAGGTCGGCTTGCCCCAGATCGCGCCGGTGAGGATGGCGGCCAGGGTGAACACGATGCCGGTGGCGACCGAGGCGTGGGCGAGATTGTCGGCCAGTGCACCGCGCTTCCAGATGTACAGGAGGCTGGCGACGAAGGCGACGAAATACGCCAGCAGCGATACCTTCGCCAACGGCACGTGCAGGTTCATGATGCGCGCCACCTCGCCCTGGTAATAGTCGGCGGGCGCCCATACCAGGGAAAGATACAAGCCGGCGGCAAGCACCCCCCAGGCGGTCATGCCGATTGCGTTGCGCCATTTCTGCAGCAGGTCCATTAGCCCTCCAGAATGAATTCGAACGTCCAGAATGCGATCACGATGAAAATCAGATCGAACACCGCGAGCAGCGAAATCCAGCTGCCGTACTGCGCCCACGGACTGCCTTGCAGGATGCCGGCCGTTGCCTGCACCGCCGCAATCAGCACCGGCACCGCCAGCGGCAGCATCAAAATCGGGAACATCACTTCGCGCGCACGCACTTGCACCATCATTGCCGAAAATAGCGTGCCCAGCGCGGCCAGGCCCAGCGTGCCGAGGATAAACACCAGCAGCAACAGACCCGGATTGGCATTCACTTCCAGGTTGAAAAAAAGGATGAAGAGCGGGAACAACAACACTTCGGCCGCCAGCATGAACAGGAAATTGCCCAGCAGCTTGCCCAGATAGAGCGCCCCCTTCGACACCGGGGCGTTCAGCAACGCCTCCAGGCAATCGTTGTCGCGCTCGGCGAGGAAAGAACGGCCGAGGCCGATGACGCCGGTAAAACTGAAGGCGATCCAGATCAGTCCGGGCGCGAGCGTCTGCGCAACACGCTGCTCGAGCGGCAGGGAAAAGTTGAAAATGAAAATGGTCAACAGCGCAAAAAAGAACATCGAGGAAATGTTCTCGCGGCTGCGCAACTCGCTGAGGCCGTCTTTCCAGACGATCAGGCCGATGACTCTAAAAAAGTTCATGGCGCCTCCGCATCTCGGCAACGCCCATTTCATTCACGCACCCGCCTTCCATGAAGCCGACGCGGTGTGCCACCTGCGCCGTCATGAAACGATTGTGGCTGGTCATGAAAACCGTGCCGCCCGCGTCGCTATGCTCGGCGAGAAATGTATTGATCAGCGCCATCCCGCTTTCGTCCAGCGCGGCATAGGGCTCATCCAGAAACAATATGGCTGGACGCAGCAACATCGCCCTGGCAAAAGCCAGGCGTTTTTTCATGCCGCTGGAAAACACCCGTACCCTGGACACGGCGAAATCCCCCAGCCCCACCCGCTCCAGCACCGTCCGGCAGGCGTCCTCATCTGGCTTTGCGCCATGCAGCCTGATGGAAAAATAGAGGTTCTCGAGCGCCGTCAACTCATCGTAATGATGGCTGCCGTGGGCAATCAGGGTAAACAGCTGTCGCGCCGCATCGCGCTGTGCGACGCCGTCGACCCCACCCAGAAAAAAGCGCCCGCCGCTTGGCCGTTGCAGCGTGGCCAATATCCGCAGTAGCGTGGTCTTGCCAGCCCCGTTGGCGCCGAACAGCGCATAGCACTCGCCCGCGTTGACGTTGAGCGTTACATCGCGCAGCACGGCGGCGTGCTGATATTCCTTGGACAGGTGCTCCACCGCAATCATGCCCCCCGCGGGGGGCACCGGAGCCGCCCGAAGCCTGGGAAAGCTATTTTCTCTGCAATTTTTCAAGTCAGACGAATTCCAAGTGATTTCTCGACCTATCGATTCGATGCTTGCGTACAAGCGTGTCACGCCCATACGGCAGATACCTTGACGCCAATCAAGATATCGAGGATCAGGATATCCTGATAATAGCGCGCACTGGAAATATTTTCTGCAGGACACGCTTCAGTCTGCGATGCAATCCGCAAAATGCCTTGACATAAGTCAAGGCATTTTGCGGCCACCCCGTGCAGACTTCAGCCGTGCAATGTACGGACGCCAATGAGGAATACGCTTTGGAAACGATCAGCGATTATCTAAGCTCGGATCATCGCCGCTGCGACGATTATTTCGCGGCGGCCGAGGAGTTTTCGGCAAAACAGGACTGGGCCGCGGCAACCGCGAGCTTTGAACAATTTCAGGCCGGCCTGCTTCATCACTTCGAGATGGAGGAGCAGGTGTTGTTCCCTGCATTCGAACGGGCAACGGGCAATACCCATGGCCCCACGCAGATCATGCGCGGGGAACATGCGCAAATGCGCGAACTACTCGCGCGCATGGCCGCCGCCCTTGCGGCAAAGGATGCCGACGAATACGCGGGGCTGTCCGAAACCCTGCTGATCCTGCTCCAGCAGCATAACCTCAAGGAAGAACAGGTGCTCTACCCCATGTCGGAGCAGGTGTTCGGCGCCGGGGGTGAAGAGGTGCTTGAGCAGATGAAAGCCGTTTCCGGCGCCGCCGCCTGACGCATCATGACAACCGAAATCGTCCTCGATGTGCGTGGCCTTGAACCGCCCGAACCGCTGGTGAAAGTGATGGACGCGCTTGAAACCTTGCCGCCCGGAGACAGGCTGCGCATGGTGCATGACCGCGAACCTTACCCCCTGTATGGCATCTTGCAGGAAGACGGTTATCAATACCGAACCGAAACCTTTGCAGACGGCCGCGTTGAAATAGTTATCTGGCGGTGAACACGCCCGCTACCGGCCTGTCCCTGGAGCAGGCGCCGCCGATTTCGCTCTCTTTCAGGTTTTTTCTCGGCGCACCGCTGTTTCTGTTGCTGGCGTCCCTGGTCTTGCTGGTTTCCGGTCCGCAGGCGCTGATATCGCGCTGGACGCCCGCCCTGCTCGCGCTGACGCACCTGGTCACGCTGGGATTTCTGTCCATGACCATGATCGGCGCGCTGATGCAGATGCTGCCGGTGGTGGCGGGCGCACCCATGCCGTGGCCGCGGACCGTGGCCTGGATGGTGCATATTCCATTGCTCGCGGGCACGGCGATGCTGGCATCCGGCCTGTTTTTTTCCTGGACCGCCATGCTCGGGACCGCCATTTTCCCGCTGGCATTTGCGTTCGGCGTCTTCCTGGTCGCGGCGGCGTGCAGCCTGTCCGCTTCGCGGGTTCGCCATGCCACCACGCGCGCCATGCGTTTTGCCAGCCTGGCCCTTGCAGTGACCGCCGGGCTGGGCATTGCGCTGGCCGGCACCCTGGGCGGTTACTTCGACCTCCCGCTGAACGAACTGGTTGGCTTGCATGCGGGGTGGGGCTTGCTGGGGTGGGTCGGCTTGCTGGTGGCGGGGGTGGCCTATCAGGTTGTACCCATGTTCCAGTTGACGCCGGCCTACCCTGCCCGCCTCACCCGATGGCTAGGCGGCACGGTGTTTTTGCTGCTGTGCGGCTGGTCGCTGGCGCCACACCTGCCTCCGCTGCCGGCGGCATGGGGAGGCTCGCTCGCTGCAGCCGGCATGGCCATCGGATTCGCGCTGTTCGCGGGCGCAACCCTGTATGTGCAGCATAAAAGGCGGCGCAGGATAGTCGATGTCACCCTGCAATTCTGGCGTATCGGCATGCTCAGCCTGATCGCCGCCATTGCGCTCTGGGCAGCCGCACAACTGACTACGGCAATTGCAGAAGACCCGCGCTATCCGATCGCGCTGGGCATGCTGTTCATGATGGGTTTCGCGGTATCGGTGGTCAGCGGCATGCTCTACAAGATCGTGCCGTTCCTGGTCTGGCTGCACCTGCAAGGCCGCCTGCCCAAGGACAAACCCGCGCCCAACATGAAGCAGATCATTCCTGACCGTGCGGCGCGGCGCCATATGTGGACGTACACGGCAAGCGTGCTGCTGCTGCTCGGCAGCACGGCATGGCCGCCGCTGGTTTATCCGGCCGGGCTTGCCCTGGGGATCGCTTCCTGCATGCTGTGGCTGAACCTGCTCGCCGCCGTCCGCTTGTATCTGAAGCTTGTGCGCTGACTCACGTCGCGGCTAGTCGACGCGGCACAGCAGCCTGCCCAGCCCGAACAAGGCCTCGATGCCTTCCGCCGTTTCCAGATCGCGATCCGGACAGAAGGCAAGCAATACCCCATCGTGAATCTCGATGTAGATATCCGGGTAATGCTCCAGCAAGGCCAGTATCTTTCTGATCATCGCCAATGAATTGGGGCTGCCTGAGCGCGTGTAGAGTCGATGCTCGCGCAACCCGGCCGTAATCTCCGGTGCGTCGACCTCCTCGTATTCCACCAGATAGCGTTCCAGATAATTTCCCGGCGTCAGCACCAGCTCGGGCAAGGCCGCCGTCACAACGTGCGGGCGCAGAATGATGACGGTATGGCGGTGCTCGGAATAATAATCGGGCGCAGCCGTGTGGCTGTAGTCAAACAGTTTGACGTGACAACCCGCGTAGTCGCCGGTCATGACATTGCTTTCCTGGCGCATATCGCCACGGCGCAGGTAAATAAAGTTGTGCAGATTGAGCGTACCCGCTGTCGACTCGTTGAAATTGAGCCGATGGCCAGCGGCGATCTCCGCCATCAATTGCGCACGATCGGACAGGCGGGCTTTTTCCTTGACCAGCTTGGTGTCGTGCATGCGCGCCGACAGCGAATGCGGCATGAACTGATAGTAGTTCTCCAGGCCAACGAGTCGGAACGTACGGCCATCACGCAGACATTCCTCCTCAAACTGATGCAAATACTCCATCGCGGTATGGTCGATGATGTGCCCGGACTCACTGGCCACCAGAGTGATCGTGCAATCCCGCAGCAGCGATTGCAGCAGCTTGTCCAGCGGCAACAGGTTGAAGCAGACCACCGAGCCAAGCGTGATCTGATAATGCGGCAAGCCGTTGTGCTCCTCCTGTTTGATTTTAATGACCGGGCTGCGGAACAGATCAAACAGGTTGCGCTGCAAATGCACGAGCGACTGCGAGTAGGTCAGGCGTCCGGTCAACACCGTGCGGATCGACGGGCTGAGCAGATAAACCAGCATCGCAATTTCCGACGCGATGCCGATCAGGATGCCGTAGAGCAGATCGGTCGCCAGTATCGCCACAACGGTGATCAGAAAAATGACGATCTGGTCGCGGCCTATGGCATAGGTCTTCTGGAATACGCGGTATTCGCACAAGCGCCAGCCAACATAAATCAGGATTGCGCCGATGGCGGCGAGCGGCACCCGGCTGATCAGGTCCTTGGCCAGGAACAGGAACAGGATCAGGAAAACGGCATTGTAAAAGTTGGCCCACAGCGTGCGGCCGCCGGCGTCGATGTTGACGCGGCTTTTCACCCCACCGGGGATGATGGTCAGCCCGCCAAAAAAACTGGAGAGCATGTTCGATATGCCCATCGCGCGCAGCGTGGTATTGGCCTGCGACTTGCGCTGATAGGGGTCGATCTTGTCGACCGCGGCGATGGTGGCCAGCGACTCGATGCCGTCGATCAACGTCAGCGTGATCACGATCAGGATGACGCCGCCCCACAACTCGGGGCGCTGCCACACCGCATCGAAGGCCGGTGGCGTGATGCCACCTTCCAGAATATTGTCCGGCATGCTGATCAGGAAGCGGGCCTCCAGATTGAACGCATAGCCCAATGCAATCCCCACCACCGCCACCACCAGCGCCGCAGGCACGCGCCTGAGCCAGGGCTTGCTGGTGTGGTTGAGGAAAAACATCAGGAACAGGCACACCAGGCCGGTCGCCATCACCGGCGCCTCGATGCGCATCAGGCTCTCCGGCAATTCAAGAATGGCGCCGAGCATGTCCTTGGAGAGCGGCGCCAAATCGCCGAGCAAAGGCGGAATCTGCTTGACGATGATCATGATGCCGATGGCGGCAAGCATCGCCTCGACCACGGTGACCGGCAGAAAGATCGAAAAACGCCCCGCATTCACCATGCTGAGCACGATCTGCACCAGACCCGTGAGGCAGATCGCCACCAGCAACAACGGGTAGCCCGCCGCCAGGTCGCCACCGCCGAGCAGCAGCATGCCGGCCAGCAGCGCGGGAGCGAGTCCCGCCGCCGGGCCGCTGATGGTCACATAGGCGCCGCCCAGAAAAGGAAAAATCAGGCCGGCGATGATCGCAGAAATGACGCCGGTAATCGGCGGTGCGCCCGAGGCGACGGCAATGCCGAGCGAGAGCGGCAGCGACACCAGTGCCACCTGCAAGCCCGCGCCGAGGTCATAACGCCAGTGCTTGAGTCCGGCCAGGCCGTTCTGTGGTTTATTATCGGTCTGCATCAATCGTGATGAATGCTTTGCTGGTCATTGATCATGCAATGTCCTTTATTTGAATCAACGCCACGCACGCAGTGACGCCTCCCCCAACAAATCTAGGTTACTTGAATCTCACGGGTATTTGTAGATAAACATCAGCGCTTTACCCATGTAAACAAAATGGTTTCAGCGCTTGCGAGGCATCTATAAACACGCTGTAGCAGCGAAGCGGAAAGGTCTCTGTCGCTATAATCGGAGTTGTTTTTGATCGTGCTGCGTAAGCTCATGTACTGACAAGCAGGCCTGTCCGCAGCAACAGTCTCAATTGCTATTCAACTCGTTACAGGAAGACACACATGTCCCAATCCGCCGCCCTCACCTCAGCCACCAGCGCCATCTGGAATAACCACATTAGCGTGCCCGACACCCCGGCCGGTTTCACCCTGCGCACCACCTGCCCCACCAACCCCGATGGCGTGGAAGTGATGCTGGAACAATGGGAAGCCGGCAGCGCCGAGCCGCCGCACTCGCATCCGGGCGACGACATGACGGTGGTGATCGAAGGCAAGATGGCCGTGCAGTTCTTCACCAGGACCGACACTGGCCTGGTTGCCGATGGCGAGCCGCTGATTCTGAACCAGGGCGAGACGGGTTACATCAAAGGTGGACGCATTCACGACGCCAAATATATCGAGCACTGCAAGCTGGTGTATGTGCACGACAAGGCGTTTGGATTTGTAGTGGAAAGCTAAAAGCCCGCCATTCGATCAGTCAGACCTGCTTCGTCGAACCAGCCAGGCGTCCAGCGTGAACCTATAGTTCCAACTTGTGTATCTGTTTGTCGCGCCGCCAGAACCGCTCCATCAAGGGTTTCACACTGGTGCCGTGAAGCAGGATCGAAAGCGCCACCACAATCAGCGTCATTTGCATCAACTCCAATGCCACGGGTTCCGGGAGTCCGTGCTGGATGGCATACATCAGGTAATACAGTGAGCCGATCCCGCGCACGCCAAACCACGCGCTCAACCCCTGAATTCGCCAGGGCGTACGCGAGCCGATCAAACTGATGAAAACACTGACCGGGCGGGCCAACATGAACAAAAACAGGGCCAGCCCCACCGCTTTCCAGCTCCACGAATCCAGAAACAGCGACCCCCCAACCAGCAGAATCAGGATCACTTCTGACAGCCGTTCCAGATGCTCCTTGAATACCAGCGAGCCTTTGCTGACCAGTGGCAAGGGGCTTTCCTCACCGACCACACTGTCACTTGGCGCAGCAACTGCGCTGGCATCCAGCGCCCGTTTGGCCAGTTTCATTTCGGTCTGACGCAATGCGACGGCTGCGAAGAATACCGCCAAAAACCCCCAGGTATGAGACAGCACTGATACCCCGTACACGACGCCAATCAGCCCCAAACCCAGAAAGTCGTCCAGCAATACATGTTTAAGCGGCTCACGGCGCAACTTCCACCCCACATACGCCAACGCCATGCCCGCGCCAACGCCAATGGCAATCCCGCCCACCGTAGCCCACAGCACGTCCACCACGATCCAGTTCAAGCCAAACTCGCCGAGTTCATGCAGGCCCAGCAAACCCAACCCCAGCATCACGAAGGGGAAAGCGCTGCCATCGTTCATGCCGGCTTCGCTGGTCAAGGTAAAGCGCAACAGGTCACGGTCGCCAGGATGACGAATCTGCACATCCGTGGCCAGCACCGGATCCGTCGGTGCCAGGATCGCGCCCAGCAAAACCCCTGCCCCCAACGGCAGACCCAGCACGTAATATGCAAAAGCTGCGACCATCGCGACGGTCAAGGTCATGGAAACCGTCGCCAGTAAAATCGGCGCGCGCCAACGCGTCAAGTTGAATGGCACCGGCATTTTGACGCCCGCAGAGAACAGGGAAATCAATACCGCGATTTCGGTCAGCACCTCCAGCAGCGCCGATTGTTTAAGCGGATTGAAATGGAATAAATTGAGCACGGTCGGCCCAACCAGTATGCCCACCGCCAGATAAATAATGGCGGAGGTCACCGGGGAGCGTTTCAGGACGGAGTACGTGAGGCCCATGGCAAGCAACAGCCCGCCAACGAGCATGAACCACTGTGCGTTAGTCATCGGTATGGCTCTAGGAGAATGAATCCGGGTAATCAGGCAAGACGCTAAATGCCCTCCCGCGAAATGGCTTTATTGGCCAGAGTGATCAAGGCGCGAGTATGAGCTAACGATTCGATGATAACCCCCATGTGTCATCTGACACTTTCTTCGTCTTAATCATCCGTTAAAAGGTTCCGGACAATCAGGGCATCTCAGACTGAGCTAGCCCGGGTTTTCCAGGGTAATGGCTGCTCGACCATCCACTCGCACGCCAGCATACCGCGACCGCGCTTACCACGTTACACTCTTGGGTCGAAGGAGACCCGCCATGAGCTTTGATAAAACCAAAACCGACGCCGAATGGCGCGCTGAACTGAGCCCCGAGCAATATCGCATTCTGCGCGAGCACGGCACCGAACCGGCCTTTACCGGGGAATTCTGGGACAACCACGAAGCGGGCGAATACCTGTGCGCGGCGTGCGGCGAACCGCTGTTTGGATCGGACACCAAGTTTGATTCCGGCACCGGCTGGCCGAGTTTTTATCAGGCGCTAAATGCCGATGCGGTGGCAGAAAAGCACGATGTCAGCCACGGCATGGAACGCGTTGAAGCCTTGTGTCGCCATTGTGGTTCGCACTTGGGACATGTATTTCCCGATGGCCCAGCCCCCACCGGCCTGCGCTTTTGCATCAATTCCGCCTCGTTGCGCTTTCAGAAAAAGCAGGACTGAGCCTTGCATATTTTTGATGCTCAGATTGCTGCGATTACGCCTGCTACGCCCAGCATCCACGCGCTGCGGCTGACGATACCGGATGCGCGCTTTCGCTTTCTGCCCGGTCAATGGGTGGATCTTGGCATGGATATAGACGGCGTGGCGCACACCTCTGGCTATTCGATCACCACGTCACCGGTGCATGCCGGCGAAATCGAACTGGCGATCAAGGGCAGCGCGCGGCATCCGTTGTCGCGCTGGGTGCACGAGCGCGCCCGAGTGGGCGACCGTGTACGGGTAACGCAAGGCCAGGGGCCGTTTGTGTATCTGCCGGAGATGAGCGACAACGTGGTGCTGATCGGCGGTGGCGTAGGCATTACGCCGCTGTTATCCATTTTCAGACATGTGCGCGATGCGGGCTTGTCGACGCAAGCGCATCTGGTTTACAGCGTATCGGAAAGCTGCGAAATCCTGTTCCGCGACGAGCTGGAAGCAGCGGTTCACGCGCATGACAATCTGCATGTGAGCATTACCGTGACCCAGCCTGATGCCAAATGGCATGGCCTCACCGGCCGGATTGACCCCGTCAAACTGCATGCACTCGATGTGCCGGACGATACGCTCTATTACCTGTGTGGCCCCAAAGGCATGGTCGAAGACATGAGCACGTTGTTACATGATCTGGGCGTGCCGATGAACCGCATCATTTTCGAAAAATGGTGGTAGCGGCCTTTTTTACTATCGCCAACCCACTTTGGCTGCACTACGCTAATTCATACAAAGCTAATTCATAAAAATCAATATCCGGAGACTTTCATGCGAATCGCTGCCCTGCTGTTAACCGCTTGTTTTACGCTGAGTGCCCATGCAGGCCCTCAGGATACTGTTAAGCCGTACCCGGCCAAGGAAGTCGCCCCCGGCACCTGGGTGATCACCGGCCCGCTGGGCGAACCTTCCGTACAAAACCAGGGTTTCATGAACAACCCCGGCTGGGTCATCGCGGGAGATCAGGTTGTCGTCATCGACCCGGGCTCCAGTGTGCAGGCCGGCCGCATGGTGGTTAACGCCATCAAGAAAACCACCGGACTCCCGGTCACGACTGTCTTCAACACCCACATCCATGGCGATCACTGGCTGGGCAACCAGGCCATACTCGATGCCTGGCCCAAGGCCGTGCTGATCGCCCATCCCGACATGATCGCCCAGGCAAAAGCCAGTGAAGCGGAAAGCTGGGTCAGACTGATGGGGCAAATGACCCGGGGTTATACTGAAGGCACCCGTGCAGCAATCCCCACTGTCGCCACCTACGACGGCATGACCTCCAGGATCGGCACGCACGCGTTCAAGGTGCATTCGTCCAACGATGCCCACAGCAAGACCGACATCATGATCGAGGTCGATAATGGCGTGCTGTTCACGGGGGACAATGTGTTGAATGGCCGCGTGGGCCGTCTGGACGACGGGACATTCAAAGGCAATATCCGGGCGATCGACAACGGACTGGCGATGCAGCCCAAGGTGGTGGTGCCGGGACATGGAAAATCGGGTGGGATCGCTATCCTGCAAGCCCAGCGCATTTATTTCCAGACGCTGTATGACGCCGTCAAAGTCGAATATAACGCCGGCAAGAGCGACTTTGAAATGAAGCCGGTCGTGGCGAAGAAGCTGGCAGCGTACAAGAAGTGGAACGGATTCGATGCCGCACTCGGCAGGCACATCAGTCTGATTGTTCTGGAGATCGAGCAGGAATAAAACCAGGCTGGGCGCAGTCATCGGACTGCGCCCAGCCTAACCGTATTCAATCTATCCGTCGGGAAACGCTGGCCACGTATCCGGGCCGCCATTCGCCGTCGAGGCTTACCCATTCAACGCGTTCGCCCAACATCCGGATCATGCCGGGGAGACGGTTATTGCCGGTGTCGGAAAACTCAAAACGATAGTCACGTCGAAACACCAGTTGCCCGCTGCTGTTGCGCGCAAACCGGGTTCGGCTCAAGGCCACGCTGTCATCCAGGAACTGCAATTCCGCTTCGACACAGCTGCGGCGACCCACGGCTATCGCCTGCTCGCGTACCTGCATGCCGGCATACCAATACCAGGCCAGTGCGCCGAGCCCTATCAGCAGGACAATTTCCCAGCTCACTCCTTGGTCGGATCAGGTTTGACCGGTGTGCGGAACAGCGCCGCCACCTGTCGCTTCGGTGCGCGCTGACCCGATTCGGGTGCCAGGGCGGCGATTGCCGATTCACGTGGCACATACGGGGCATCAAACAAGGTATTCCTCGCTGCAGCAGGCTTTGCACGCTGCAGGCGGCGCTCCGCAGCAGGCGCAGTGGGTGGCCGTTCGGTTGGGCGCTCAGCGGGCCGTTCGGTCGAACGCTGGGCCGGCTGTTCGGTCAGGCGTTCAGGCGGACGGCTCGACTGCCGCGGCTCGCGCGACTGGAAGGCAGGCACATCGGCCGCACCAGGCTCAAAACCGGGAACGATGACGGCGTCGATGCTGCGATCGAGCAGCTTCTCGATGTCCTTGAGATAACGCGTTTCGGACTCGCTCACCAGTGAGATCGCCTCCCCTTTGGCTCCTGCGCGTCCGGTGCGGCCAATCCGGTGAACATAGTCTTCTGCGTTATGCGGCAAGTCGTAATTGATGACGAAAGGCAGCGCCTCGATGTCGAGACCGCGCGCAGCTACGTCGGTGGCCACCAGCACGCGTATGCTGCCGGCCTTGAATGCATCCAGCGCCTTCATGCGTTCCTGCTGGGTTTTATCGCCATGAATCGCATCGGCATGAATGCCGAGCTTGTTCAGTTCGTTGGCGAGCCGATTACAGCCGAGTTTGGTCCCGGTAAACACCAGCACCTGGCTCAGGTCACGGGTCTTGACCAGATGCACCAGCAATTGCCGCTTGCGCTCGTGGTGTACGGGATGCACCACCTGGGTGACCGTGACTGCCGTTTCGTTGCGCGCCACTTCGATAAAGGTGGCGTTGTTGAGTATCTTGTCGGCGAGCTTGCGGATTTCTTCCGGAAAGGTGGCCGAGAACATCATGTTCACCCGCTGCGGCGGCAGCAGTTCGATGATGCGCTTCAGGTCGGGCATGAAGCCCATGTCGAGCATGCGGTCGGCTTCATCGAGCACCAGGGTGTTCACCTGGTTCAGCATCAAGGTTTTGTTCTGTACGTGATCGAGCAGACGGCCGGGGGTGGCCACCAGAATTTCGACGCCGGCCTTGAGGATGGGTATCTGGGTGTTGATGTTGACGCCGCCAAACACCACCAACGAACGGATGGGCACGTGCTTGCAATACGCCTTGACGCTTTCTTCTACCTGGATGGCCAGTTCACGCGTGGGGGTCAAAATCAGTGCGCGGATCGGATGCTTGGCGGGCGAGGTGCCGGTGTTGGCGAACGGCAGCAGGCGCTGGATCAGCGGCAACGCAAACGCCGCCGTCTTGCCGGTACCGGTTTGTGCTGCGCCCAGAATATCGCCGCCCTGCATGGCCAGGGGAATCACCTGTTCCTGAATCGGCGTCGGTGTTGCGTAACCCATGTCGTCGAGGGCACGCAGGATGTCGGGCGCAAGCCCGAGTTCAGCAAAAGTCGTCAAAGCGTTATCCAATCAAAGCCTGTCGTCTGACAGGCCACACGGACGTCATCATCCGTGCAGTTCAAAACCTGGGCCAGTGCACCCTGTGCCAGCGCGTTGGTGTTGTTCTTGCGTGAAACATGCGCGGCCATCACGTATTGCAACTTGTCATGCATCAGTTTAGCCAGCAGGGCTGCCGACTGGGCATTTTCCAGATGACCAAAGCGCCCGCCCACACGACGCTTCAGACTCACCGGATAAGGCCCGTTTTCAAGCATTGTCGCGTCGTGGTTGCATTCCAGCACCATCGCATCAACCCCCGCAAGCATGGTCTCGATGTGTGGCGTGCTGCACCCCACATCGGTCAACACCCCCAAACGCCGGTTGCCATCGCCGAACACATACTGAACCGGCTCGCGCGCATCATGCGGCACCGGAAACGGTTGTATCTCCAGGTCATCAACGGCAAACACCGCATGGCTGTCGATGACTTGTACCGTCACCCCACCCAGATCCTGCGCCATCGCCAGGGTGCCTGCAGTGAGCCACACCGGCAACTTGTGCTTGCGTGCCAGGCGACCTACCCCGGCAATGTGATCACTGTGCTCGTGGGTGACCACAATGCCCGCCAGATCGGAAACCTGCAACCCCAGACGGGCCAGTCGCACAACACTGTCAGCCAGACCAAATCCACAGTCCATCAGCACCCGGGTGGTGCTGGCCTCGACCACCAGGCCGTTGCCCTCGCTACCACTGCCGAGGCTGGCGAACCGCATCAAACGCTTTCCCGCATTATTTCAGTTCTTTATGCAGCAAGTTGAGGATACGGGTCTGCGTCGTGGCATCGGCCGTCTTGCCGTCTGCGCCGCTGACAATGACGCGGCTCTTCTCACCGGCATCCTTGACCACCACCAGCAACTGCGGCGAAGTCTGCTCTTTTTTGCTGCGCCAGAAAGCCAGCTTGGCAAACAGGCCGGTATCGGCTTTGCTGTTGTTGTCGATTTCGGGATCGATATAACGAACGTAATACACGCCTTTGGAACGGTCACGGTCTTCTACGGCAAAGCCCACACGATCCAGCGCCAAACCGACGCGACGCCAGGCACGGTCAAAGCCCTCATCCATCTCCAGTACCGAAGCACCCGACTCCTTGATCACGCGTGCCTGCTCGGGCGTCTGTTGTTTCGCCAGCATGTTATCTGCACGTGCCTTCTCAACGCCAAAGCGCTGCATCAAACGCCGCAGCATTTCAGCTTCAAGTTCGGGGTCGGCCGGACGCGGTTGCCATACCGTTCTGTCCTTGTTGGCAGAGTCGTAAACTTCAATCATGCCGCGATGGCTCAAGTAAATTTCGGTGCCTTCCTTGTTCGCTTCGATGCGGGTCCGGAATTTGTCGCGCTCGGCAGTCGAGTACAACCCATCAATGACTTTGCCGATCGTACGACGAATCACGTCTTGCGGAATTTTGGCGCGGTTCTCGGCCCAGTCGGTTTCAATCACACCGGTTGCAGGCGACTCAAGATTGACGATGAAGCCGGTTTCCTGCCAGAAATCCTTGATGACCGGCCACACCTGCTCGGGTGTGGCATTGACGACCAGCCAGCGCTGGCTGCCGGCACGCTCGATGCGGGCTTTTTCCTGCGTGGGCAACAAGGTGGTTGAACCCGCTGGTGTGGCTTTACGTTCCTGGCTATATGCCGACAAGGTCGCGCTGCCGCTGCCTTGTGTGTCCGGAATCGCGTAGCGGTTGTCTCCGCTTGGTGCGGTCAGATCGGGAGGCACTTCCAGCGTCGGCAGTTTGCCGGCCGATTTGTAATCGATCTTTTTGGTTTCGATGATTCCGCAAGCCGACACGGTGACGGACATGATCAACAACAAAGGCAATAAACGCATAAAAGGGAATCCTAAATCGATAGTCTTAAATTAAACCGACGGGGTGCATGCACCCTGCTAGAGTAAATTCGCGTGACGCAACGCGCCACGCACGGTTTCATGCTGTTCGCCAGACAGCGGGGTCAACGGCAAGCGCATACCGGATGGGATCAGACCCATCTCGACACACGCCCACTTGACCGGAATCGGGTTGGCTTCCACAAACAGCTTGCTGTGCAACGGCAGCAACGCATTATTGAGTTCGCGCGCACGCTGCAGGTTTCCTTCACGTGCCGCCACGCACATCTCGTGCATCAATTTCGGGGCAACGTTGGCAGTGACCGAAATCACGCCATGCCCGCCCAGCAACATGAAGGGCATCGCTGACGCATCATCGCCGCTATAGAGTGCAAAATCCTTGGGAGCACGACGGATCAGGTCACCCGCACGCTCCATGCTGCCGGTGGCATCTTTCACCCCGACAATGCCGGGCACACCGGCCAGCCGCAGCGTGGTGTCGTTGGACAAATCCGCCACCGTTCTACCCGGAACGTTGTAAAGAATCAGCGGCAGGTCGACCGCTTCGGCAATCTTCTTGAAGTGCTGGTATAGGCCTTCCTGTGTCGGCTTGTTGTAATAAGGCACGACCGACAATCCGGCTTGCGCACCTGCTGCCTTTGCGCATTCGGTGAGTTCAATCGCCTCGACGGTGGAATTGGCACCGGTTCCGGCAATCACTGGCACGCGCCCTGCGGCCTGTTCGACCGCGGTGCGGATCAGCAGGCAATGCTCATCAAATGTGACGGTGGGGGATTCGCCGGTGGTGCCGACGATGACGATGCCATCCGTGCCCTCTGCAATATGCCAATCGATCAGACGGCGCAATGCATCGAGATCGAGCGCGCCGCCTTCTGACATCGGGGTAACGATCGCAACCAGGCTTCCGCTGGCTGGTTTGAATTCTGCCATAGTGTTTCCGCCGCTCTTGTTTCCGTTGTTTCCGTAATGCGCCACTGGACTGGCCATGAGGCGATAAATCCTGCCATTCTAATCTATCTGATCACAGCCAAGGCCATCTCGAACAAGTGTTATCTTGAAGCGAGCCGCCCCATCCAGACCGCAAGTTGTTCAATACCCTGACCAATACCCACGGCAACCAGTGGCACGGCCCCTATCCAGACGACCATCAATCCCAGCGTACCGATCCCCAAACCGACCGAAACCATATCCAGTCCCGGCGTGGTGCGCGCGACGATACCGAACGCCAGTTGAATCAACAGCATCAGCGCGAGCAAAGGCAACGCCAGCTGCATCCCTGTGGCAAACAGCCAGCTGACCGCTTCGGCCAGCTGGCGTAAATCGCTGGCTGCGGGCAAGGCTGCTACCGGCATGACCACGAAACTGTCACGCAGGGCATCGATAACCAGCAGATGGCCATTCGCGCCCAAAAATGCCATCGCCGCCAGCCAGCCAGCCAGGTTGCGCCAGACTGCATCAGCCGGTGCCGCCTGCTCGGCCGTTAGCGTCAGCCAGCCAGCCGTGGCGGTATGACCGGTCCACACCCATGCCGCGGTGACAGCCGCAAACACCAGCCACACGCACAGTGCCAGCGCTGCGCCCCAAACCATCTCCATGCTCAGCGCCAGCAGGCCCTGCACGGTAAAGGGGTCGAGTGCTGCGTTCGACAAGCCGGGCACCATGACCGCGGCCAGAACGGCTGCCATGAACAAGCGCATCGAAATAGGCAAACGACCGACCAAAGGATCAAACAGCGTCCACCCGGCCAGACGGGCAAAGGCAAACAGCCAGACCGCCAGATGAGTTTCACTCAGCGGCATAGAGCACACTATTTTCCAGCTCAAAATCAACAAGATCGCGCAGACGAGCCGCAGACAGTACACGTCGTACGGCAAGGCGAAGTCGACAATGAAATTGTTGTTTTTGAGATGGAATCATTCGAGCAAGCCGGGGAAATCGGTCAACAAGGTGCGAGCAAACTCGACCAGTTGCCCACCCATCCAGCTACCCAGAATGGCCAGCACGACCAGCATGACAATGAGTTTGGGGACGAACGAAAGAGTCGGTTCGAGGATTTGGGTGGCGGCCTGGAACAGGCTGATGGCGAATGCAGTCAACAGGCCGGCCAGCAGCACCGGGGCGGCCAGCATGACCACCAGCCAGAGGGCGTCGCGGGCCAGGCCTTCCATCAAAAGCTCCCGATCAGCGAGCCCACCAACAAATGCCAGCCGTCGACGGTAACGAACAGCAGCAGCTTCAGGGGCAGCGACACCAGTTGCGGCGGCAACATGATCATGCCCAGCGCGGTGAGCACGGCCGCGACGACCAGATCAATCACCAGAAACGGCAACACGACCATGAAACCGATCTGGAAAGCGGTCTTGAGTTCGCTGGTGAGAAAAGCCGGCGCCAGCGCAGCCAGCGGCACGCTGTCCACCTGCTTCGGATCGATTGTTTTATCGCCCTCGGTAAAGAGGCTCAGGTCTTCGGCACGGGTTTGCCGCAACATGAAAACCTTCAGCGGCGTCGCGGCTTTTTCGGCCGCCTCGTTAAAATCCAGCGACCCCGAAAGGTAAGGCTGATAAGCCTCGGCATTGATCGTTTTAAGCGCGGGCGACATCACAAAAATCGTCAGCAACACCGCCAGCCCCATCAACACCAGATTGGGGGGTGCGGTATGGCTGCCCAGCCCCTGCCGCAACAAAAACAGCACGACGGCAATGCGGGTGAACGCGGTAAATGCCAGCAGCAAGGCCGGTAAAAAAGGGAACAACACTAACCAGGGCAGGCTTGCGCCCGGCACGCCGATCACCTGCCCGCCTGCACCCGGCGTCACGCTCAGCAAGGGCACACTGCTTTCAGCGCCCCATGCAGAGGCCGCCAGCAGGAGCAGCCCACACCCCAAAAGCTGCTTCATCATGGACGTTCAACCTGAAAGGTGCTGGATTCGGGCGTACTCGGATCTGCCGGCTTGGGTTGGGTATGCAGCAAGCGTACATTGCCACCGCCCACACCGAGCAGCAGCCAGGTGCCGTCCATCTCGACCACCACCACCCGCTCTCGCGTGCCCACCGCCGTTGTTCCCACCACCTTGACCACGCCTTGCGACCCCATGCCTGGCAAATAACGACGGGCAAACCACGCCACGGCAACAAACCCGCCCAGGATCAAAACCAGGCTGAGCAGCACCGTAAACATGCTGGTTGCCGTATCGGTTGCAGCAAATGCCGAGGACGGCACCATCAGCAAGGCGGGCATGGCTAGAAATGGCGTTGTCTTAAGCTGTATCGAAACTAAATTAAACATGGTTTATCACGCCTCGCGCCCAGTTCGTCATGTCTGACAGGTGATGTGGAAACTGCACTGCAAGCCGTGCCTGCGAGTGATCCGCCGTGAGCTGCCACGCAAATGCGGTCGGCAAGGCGTCGAGTACGCTGCCGTCCAGCCAGCACTCGGCCAACACCTCGTTCAGTGTCCGGATCAGCGTCTGCGGAACAAACGGCGCCACGCCTGACACATGCTTGCCGCCAAGACGACGGGTCAACCACAGGCTTGCCAATGCGGCGCCGGGTAGCCAGACCGGGGTCGACTGTGCATGGGCCGGTTCAGTCGCCAGCACCGCATGCAACGTGACGGGCAAGCGCAGGCGCGCCGTCAGGACGCTGGCAAGATGGTGCGTCAGCCGCTGTGGCGAGTGCGCAGTTGCGACAGGCGCTGTCTTCAAAAAAGCCAATTCGGCCGGGGTGAGTTCAAGCAACTGCATCAGCGAGGCCTCCACCCACCCTCGGCACGACCATGCATCAACTCCACCAATTCGTCATGCTGACGTTGTTCAATCCGTTTACCCTGGATTGCGGCCTGTTCCAGATAGCGTTGTTCAAGCAATCGCAAAGCTTTCACCCGATTTTCCTCCTGCATCCATACGGCCAGACGAGCCTGCCATTCACGATACGCTGCATCGATGGTGGCTTGTGCCGCCTGCCGATCGGCTGCCTGTGCAAGTTGTAAACGATTTTTTTCCTGCAACTGATCGGCAGACACCCCGCCGCGCAATTCGACTGCCAGTTGCGCAATATGGGCATCGCGTACAGCCGTCAGTCGCACCTGCCTGCCGCGTGCCCGCAGCCAGATACCTTGTGCGAACTTGACTGCACGCGCCTGTGTTTCGAGCTTGCGCTCGGCGAGCTGCAGCACCCGCGCCAGTGCAAACGGCTTCACCCGATCACCTCATCCAGTCCTGTGCGCGCTTCATCCATCCCTGCACGTTCTCGCATGCCTTGCATCAGATAGCCCTGCATTTTCGGATACAGCTTCACCCCTTCATCCAGCACCAGATCGGCGCCCGGCACGTAAGCGCCGACGGAAAGCAAATCGCGGCTGCGCATGTAGCGCGAATACAGATATTTGAAACGACGGGTTCGCTCAAGCTGATCTTCGTTCAACAAATCGGGCTGAACCCGACTGATCGACGCCTCGACATCTATCGCAGGATAGTGCCCGGCATCGGCCAGGTCACGGCTCAACACAATGTGGCCGTCGAGAATTGCGCGTGCTGCATCGGCGATCGGGTCCTGCTGGTCGTCGCCTTCCATCAACACGGTAAAAAATGCGGTGATCGAGCCGCTGCCCGCGCGGCCATTGCCGGCGCGTTCGGCCAGTTGCGGCAGCTTGGCAAATACCGACGGCGGATAGCCTTTGGTTGCGGGCGGTTCGCCGATAGCCAACGCCACCTCGCGTTGCGCCATTGCGTAACGGGTGAGCGAATCCATGATGAGCAGGACGTGCTTGCCCTGGTCACGAAAATATTCGGCAATCGACATGGCATAGGCCGCACCGTTCAGGCGCATCAGCGGCGGATGGTCGGAGGGGGCAGCCACCACGACCGCACGCGCCATGCCCTCAGTACCGAGGATGGTGTCGATGAACTCCTTGACCTCACGGCCGCGTTCTCCAATCAAACCCACCACCACCACGTCGGCCTCGGTAAAGCGCGCCATCATGCCAAGCAACACGCTTTTACCCACGCCGCTGCCGGCAAACAGGCCCAGTCGCTGCCCACGTCCCACGGTCAACAGCCCATTGATTGCGCGCACGCCCACATCCAGCGTCTGCCTGATGGGCGCACGTTCCAGCGGATTGATCGGGCGACTGTAAAGCGGAATCCGGCGCTCCAGCGAGAGCGAGCCCATGCCATCGAGCGGCCTTCCGGCACCGTCAAGCACGCGTCCCAGCAAACGGTCGCCCACCGGTACCTGACGCACCCGGTCCTGCGCGCGACGACGCGGCACATAGCGCAGTCCCAAACGCGGCGGTTGGGCTGCCATCGGATTGTCTGGAATCACGCGGGCACCTGGCATCACGCCGTAAATATCGGTCGCTGGCATGATGAACAGACGGTCACCGGAAAACCCGGCCACCTCGGCTTCGATACTCTGCCCGCCCGGCACCTGGATATGACACTGGCTGCCCACCGGCAAGCGCAAGCCCACCGCTTCCATCACCAATCCCGACACCCGGGTGAGGCGTCCGCTGGTTGCGATCGGCGTCGCCCAACTGACTGCACGGCGGCAATCGGCCAGGTATTCGCGCAGGCGGACGATACGATCCATTACTCGATCCAGTTCAGGTTGGATCCCAGCACCATGACCACCTGGCGCCAGCGTGCAGGCAAGGTGGCATCAAGATCCCCCTGCGGGGTTTCGATCAGGCAGCCGCCCCGCACGATTCGCACATCTTCGACGATGCGCAGCCGGTTCTTGTCCAGTACCTGATCGAGATGCGGACGCACCAGCACAGCATCTTCCGGGTTCAGCAGCAGGCGCGCTTCGCGGCTGGTTTCAGCCATTTGCTTGAGCGCCATATTCACCACATCGAGGATGTGTTCGGGATGCACCGACAACTCGGCCGACACCACCTGGCGTGACACATCAAGTGCCAACTCAAGCACCATGTCCGCGAGGCGGAAATCCAGATTGTCCAGCGTCGAAGCAAAGCTTTCTGCCAGCTCCTTCATGCGCTTGCAGGCCTGTTCGCCTTCAACGCGCCCCGCGGCCAGGCCCTCGGCATAACCCGCTTCACGTGCCGCTTCCCGGATGAGCGCCAACTCGGCTTCAGTGTCTGCGGCCGATGGGGGCTGATCAGGATTGGACGCTGCCAGCTCGACCACTTCCCAATGTTCGAACGCAGTGGTGTTATTTAACGTGGTGTCGTCTTGCGTGCTCATGCTGTTTCCTCCTCCGGGAACTGGAGCGCACCCTCTGCTGCAAGCCGCCGCAACGTCGCACCGGCGGCGTCCTGCGCAGCCTGAATTTCGGTCACCGGCAACGCGCCCAGGGTATCCAGATCATCGCGCATGCGCTGCGCTGCAGTAGGGCTCATCACTTCCGAAAGGGCATCGAGTATGCGGCCATCACTGCCTTTGAGTGCGTGCAACAAAGTGCGTGCGCCAATATTACGCAAAAAAGTTTTACGGCCCGACTCCGGAACGCGCGCCAGGTCTTCGAACGACAGATTGCGCACACGCAAGCGCGCAGCCAGTCCTGCATCATTCTGGTCAAGCTGGCTCAGCACTGCTGCTGCACTGCCTTCGCTCATCTGTCCCAGCAGATTGACCACTGCGGCCTCGCCCTGCAACGACGATGCTGAGTCCATACTCGCCAGCCAGTCATCCAGTTCACGCATCATGTCGGGGCTGGGCGCATCGCTTTGCGCCAGGCACAACAGCGTATCGGCGCGAATGACGGCAGGCAGCACGTCGAGCACGGCAGCGGCGACATCACGCGGCAGCTGCGACAGGACAACCGCAATCAATTGCGGCGGTTGCGCTTCCAGCAATCCGGCAATCTCTGCAGGTTCACGCCAGGCCAGCTTGTCCAGTGCCTGCGTACCCAATGCACCGAGGCGCTGCAACATCGATTGCGCGCGCTCGGGACTCCAGGCAAGCTTGAGCGTCTCGTCCAGAAAGCGGCTGGTATCCGCAGCAAATCCGGTTTGCTCGGACGACTCGGCAGCGTAATCCCGCAGGATGGCACGCACCCGCTCACGCGGCACCACATCCAGTTCGCGCATCGCACTGCCCAGGCGGCTGACTTCCAGCGGGCTCAGGTAGCGGAACACGGCTGCCGTCGCTTCCTCACCCAAGGCGAGTAACAACACTGCAGATTTTTCGATCCCGGCCTGGCTCATGCGCGCATCCACAACTTGATGACATCGGCAGCCACCCGCGGGTCCGCCATCACTTGATGGCGTGTCGAGTCGAGGTCACCATCAAAATCATCCATTACCAGATCGGAAGTCTCTATGCGCCGGACGCGGCGCCACCCCAGGGCTAGCAGCAGCAACACACCTGCGCCCATGGCAATCCATCCCAACGGAAATTCACGCTGAATTTCAGCGCGCGGTTGTACCTGGGGTATCGATACTGCCGCGGGCAGCGTGGGGGGTGACTGCGTTTGCACTTGCGGCGCGGTTGTCTCCGGCTTTGCCAACGTAGCCGAAGGAAGTGCATAAACGTTGACCGTATCCCCGCGCGCAGCCTGATAACCCAGCGCCTGTCGCGCCATCTGCCCAGCCTTCCAGCGTTCGTCGGCACTGGCTTCGAAACCCAGAATCACGGTGGCATTGATCCGCTGGATGCTGCCTTCAGGCACGCTGGTCGTGCGCACGGTTTTTTCCAGCGGTCGCTTCTGACCGGCAATCACGACATTGCGCACCTGCTCAACCGTCTGGCGGGTCTCACTGTCTTCCAGCGTTGCGGTCACCTGTACGCTGACGCGATCTTGACCCAGCCACGGCGTCAATACGGCCAGTACCCGTCTAACCAGGTCCTGTTCCAGCGCCAGCCGTTGGGATTGCACCGGCTCGGAAACCGCTCCCCCCAGCAACACACCACTCGGGTCGAGCACCTGGACGTCGGTTCGCTTCATGCGTGGCACCCCGGCCGCCACCAGCGTCTGGATGGTTGTCACCTGGTCCACTGACAACCGTGTGCCGGCTCGCAGCCGCACCAGAACGGCAGCCGTTGCCGGCGGCGCATCGCGCAGAAAAGGGGAAACCTTGGGGAGGGCAAGGTGAACCCGTGCGATCTCGACCGCTTCCAGCTTCTGGATCGAGCGGGCCAGATCGAGTTCGAGCGCACGCTGGAATCGCTGTTGTTCCTGCAATGACGACGCGCCAAAGCTGGGTGCACGTTGCGCTTCGTCCTGCCGTTCATCGTCTGTTTTTGGCAGGCCACGCGCCGCCAACCGGTAACGGGCCACATGTAACTGATCGAGCGGAACCTCAATGGTGCCATCGGCATCCGACAGTCGATAAGCGATATCCAGCTGATCCAGTGCAGCGATGACTTCTCCGCCGGCGCGGTCGGACAGGTGCGTGTACAACACGCGATAGACGGGGGGATTTAACTTCAGATAGGCCGTAGCCAGGGCAATCAGCGGCACCAACACCAGCAGTGCGAGCATGACGCGACGCACAGGACTCGCATCTGCGATCAGTTCACGCAGACTGCTCAGCCAGCCCGGCACTGTTCACCCCTCTTGTGCATGGCCCGGCGCAGCGAAATTGTCTTGATGGAATAGGGTTGAATAGTCACATGCCGATTATAACCAGTCAGGCGCTGCCACAGCGCGTAATACCACCTCCAGTTCACCCATCTGTGCACGACCTTGAAACCACCACACCCCGCCTTTTTTTACGGTCAAGTCGCCCGCGTGTCCTGATAACAACAACATCGCCACCTGACCTAACGTAGGTTGGTGTCCAACGATCATCACCGGACTGGTCGCATGCGGCCATCCTGCAGCAGCCAATACTGCTTCGGCACGCGCATTAGGTGCGAGTTCGGGCAACACTTCGTAATGACGCCCCAATGCCTGCGCAGTTTGCACCGCCCGCGCAGCAGGACTGACCAGAATGCGGATATCCGGCGACAAGCGCGGGGTGAGCCAATCGGCCACGCGTGCAGCCTGCTTGCGACCCTTTTCGGTCAGTTCACGATCGAGATCAGGACTGCCGTCTTCTGCGTCAGCGTGACGCCATAAAATCAATTCCATTTATTCCCGTTTCCTCATCAATATTCGTTGCAGGTTAGAAGCGCAGCCATTCTGCTTCTGCTTAATGTAGCCAATATGACAGACCCCATTTACCCTATGACAGACGTCAGCGGCAATCGCAGGGTAAAGCGGGTCATTATCTTGGGCTCGCTTTCGACCGCAACCGTTCCACCATGTTTTTCCGCCACCGTGCGAACAAAGTACAAACCCAAGCCTGTGCCTGTTGTTTGCCCTGCAGCGCCTCGACTAAAGCGCTGAAACAGCCGTGGCAGCGCCTGGGCAGCAATGCCGGGGCCGTGGTCAGTCACACTGGCTTCGGCAAATCCTGCCTGCATCGCGAGTTTGATCTCAACGATGGACTGCCCAGGGGCGTAGTGCACCGCATTTAATACCAGGTTGAGAACAGCGCGGTGCAGCAAACCAAATTCACCTTGCACCCACACCGGATCGTCGGGTATCTCGCGTATCAGTTTGATGGTTTTGCTACGCGCCAACGCATACGCATCGTCAACCGCCTGATGCACCAGCGCGGCAAAATCGAGTTCCTCGAAGCGAGTCGCGTCCAGCATCTCGGCGCGCGAGGTACGCAAAAACTCCTCCGCCAGGGTCAACCCACGCGATAGTGGGCCGCTCAATTGAGCTTGCGCAGACACAGGCAACGTGTCGAGCTGCATCATGGCCGATGCCAGAGGCACCCGGATATCGTGAGAGATAAATGCCAACATTTCACGCTGCTCGTCCTGCAGATGTCGCAACCGGTGCGCCGCTGCCTGAACCTGCCGAATACGCATCTCGAATGGGTCGTTCGATTGCAGTTTGGGTTGCCCACCCACCGCAGGGCCAAGCTCCTGGCGCAGCCGTTTCAGTTCATGATCAAGAAAACGGCCGGCGCTTTCAAGTCGCCGCCAGCTCCACACCGGGTACGCCAAGAGTATCGCCAGCAATGCACCCGAGACCGGAACCCAGACATTTAACACCACTGGCAGTGTAATCGCCGCGGCTGCCACAATGACAAACCACACCATACTGGCGATCAATCCGCCCAACGGGTTCAGGCGCGGTAACCAGAGCAGGGGCATTAGGGCCAACAGGGTCGCGACGGCCAAGGCAACCATCAAGCTGACATTGCCAATCAGCGTGTTGCTGCGCATGGACTCCAGCGCATTGGCATGGATTTCCACCCCCGACATTGGCTGACGCAGCCCGGAAACGGGCGTCGGCAGCAAATCACCCATGCCAGCCGCAGTGGCACCAACCAGTACGATCTTGTCGCGAAAGGTATTCGGGGTGAAGTCGCCCGTCAGCACCTGCACATAAGACAGCGTTTGTACGTGACCCGGTGGCCCCAGGTAACTGATACGGCGCGGATCCTGACGCACCAAGGCAAAGGGCATGGCATCGGCAATTGCGGAGGGCGTGCGACTGTACCGAAGCGGCAATTGCCCGGCAGCGGCCAGTACGGCTTGAGAAAAATGCGGCCACGCCGGCGTACCCACGCCTTCCCACAGGTAAAAACTGCGGGCAATCCCGTCCTCGTCGAGTTCGACATGCACCCGGCCCAGTGCTGCCGCCTGTTCCAATAGCTGCGGCAGAGGCAAGGTTTCCAGCAACTGTCCGTTGACACGACTGCTTTCCAGCAGCACGGGCAGCACCACATTTCCGGCTCGGTGGATGGATTCCGCCAACTCCACATCAGCAGGCTGGTCAGCCGTATCGGGTTCGGCAATGACCAGGTCCAAACCGATCACGCGCGCGCCATCGGCTTTCAGACGATCGATCAACGTCGCATGCAAGCGGCGTGACCACGGCCAGCGGCCCAATTTGGAGAGACTATTCTCGTCGATGCCGACGATGACAAGATCCACCGGCGGTGGTCGGGAATGGAGGCGCTGCCCCAGGTCATACAATAAATTGTCGACCCGATTCAACACACCACTGTAACTCGTCAGCAACACGACCAGCAGCAGAATCAGCGCACTGGAAGACCGGTCATTTCGAAGAAAATTCAGGCGAGTGATCAGGTCACGGCGCACAGGATTTTATATGGCCAGCAACGGCAACAGCAGCAACAGGAATTCCCAGCGAAAACGCGATGGCGGCGCTTCAATCAGCCGTATGGCGTAGGGGCCAGCCGTGCCATCGGCTTCAACCAGGCGTGCAGCCAGAAAATAAGTATCGGGCTCAACCGGAGAAGCCTTCAGCTTCCCATCTGGACTCACGCCCTTCCAGGCTACCTGCTTGCGTTCGGCATCGCGAGACAACACCAGTTCGTACTGAAGGCCAGCAGGCGGCGCCGGCATGGCAAGCGTAAGTGCATCGCCTACAAAGGTGGGCGCCGCCTGGTTCAATTCGGGCGCCCCTGGCAGCGGGTCATAGGTAAAGCGTTGGGAGGCTGAAAACGGACCCTGGCCGGACGCATCGACACTCGCCACCCGCCAGTAATAGCCTCCGGGCTTCAATTCTTTGGATGCCTTCAGGCTCGGATCTGCGGTGTGCTCGCTCTGGACGAGATCGGAAAAATCCGCATCACGTGCAACGTGTATTTGATAGCCGCTGGCTCCCACCACCCTACTCCATTGCCACGCTGGCAGAGCCGTACGCACGCGCGTACCGGGTGCGGTAAGCAGCGGCGCAAAGGGGCGGGCGTCCAGCTCAAAGGCATGGACGGCATCGCGACCCTGCAAGCCCTGCTTGTCGGCCGCACGTACACGCAGGAGGTAGCGGCCGTCGGGAAGGTCACCAAAGCTCAACTTTGGCGTGTCATTGCTTGCTTCGAGTAGCAGCTTTTCAAACTGCATGTCTTCAGCGATCTGCCCCAGCCACGATACCGCGCCCGCCTGTGCAGGCAGCGTAAACCGCATCGGCAAGGTATCGACACGTGCTGGCAAGGTCGTCAGGTCCGGTGCCGACAACAAGGCCACCGGTATCTGTGGCGGCTTGCCTGCTTCGGCCAGTGTGCCCTTCCCTTCCGGCACACCGACTTTTTTTCCCGCTGCGCTCAACCCCACTTCGCCTTCCAGCGTTTCTTCACGGGTGACGACTGCATCGGCTGACACTCGGAAACGAGTGCCACGAACCGCCGCTACCGCGGACGGCGTAATCACTTGCAAGCGGCTACCCGAAACGCGCCTGGAATTGGCGACGATCTCGACTCGACCTTGCTGCAACCGTAGTCGGGTATCAACCATGCCACCGCCTGCATAGACGCTCAGGGTATCCAGCGATAGTCGCGCGGCAGGTTGCAACACCATCACCGAATTGTCGGCAAAGCGGAGCGTGGCACTGCTATTGGCGGAGGTCGAAAGCACCGCACCACTGACGAGTTGTTCACCTGCCAGCAAGGCGCGCTCAGCCTCATCGGGCAATTTTACGTTTACCTGGCCCGTTACAGAAACCACGGTGGCGGGTGCCGGTTCATGACGCAACCAGGCCAACGGAATACGCAGCGTTCTTCCCGGAGTCAGTTGTCGTGGACGGCTAAAGTGATTGTGCTTTTGCACCTTGGGCCAGTCGGCAGGGTCAGCCAGATAGCGTGCAGACACCCCAATCAAGGTATCGCCGGGACGCAGGGTATAGCGCCATTCAGGAATGTCTGTGTCAGTAGACACCGAGCCGGCAAAAGCCGGTGCAACCGCTAGTAACGCAACAAACGGCAGCAACCTGGATAGCGAATGCCCGAAATTCATTCCACTTGTTCCAGCCGGTAACCTTGACGGTATATGGAGGTCAGACGCCAACCGCTTTCCGGTACCAGTTTCAACTTGCTACGCAGATGGCTGACATGCACATCCACCGTACGGGTATCGATGTCGGGGCTGGAGCCCCACACAACCTGAATCAGATGCCCCCGCGGCAACAACATGCCCACTTGGCCAAAGAAATACAGCGCGAGTTCAGTTTCCTTTTCGGTCAGCTTGATCGTCTCGCCATCCAACTCGAACTTGCGGTTGCTGAAATCAACTTTCAGAGACCCAAAGTCCTGCACCGGGTCCGGCCGCAGTTGGGCAGAACAACGACGGGCCACGGCATGGATGCGTGCGATCAATACGCTGCGCGAGGGCGGCTTGACCATGTAGTCGTCGGCGCCAGCCTGAATGACCTGTACCACATCTTCTTCCGCGTCACGCCCGGTCAGAAAAATGACAGGAGGCAGCGTACCTTTCAGTTTCAGACTGGCCATGACATCAGGACCGCTCATGTCGGGCAACATCCAGTCAAACAGACACAAGTCAAAGCGGTCTTCAGACATTGCACGGATGCATTCGCGGCCGGTGCGGAACCAGGTCACGCTGTGCCCGACCGTCTCCAACCATAAAGTGATGTTGGCGGCAAACATTTCATCGTCTTCGAGGAAAGCAATTTTCATGGGATTGGATTGTGACCAGGACGTATGTAGAGTCATTACGAAACCGTTATGCGTGGGAATACAAAGGCTGTCCTGTCGCAATCTACCAGCAAGGCACCCATTTTACGAAATTTTTCAATTGCTTTGCGATACCTTTTTGATCGTCACCTGCCCGACATGCGGCCAGCCAACCCCGTGAAAAATCGCCCATCGATCCTGATTCTGCGCCCGCCTGGGTCAGCAGTCGGCTTGCCACACTGCAGTCATTGATGCGGCCCAGGCTTGCCTGCATATCTTGCAGTACCGCTTGATACCGGGCTTGGCGTCGCCCAACAAACATGGCCGCGAAAAACTCGGCGGCGTAACGCTGACGCTTGATGGCAATACGCAGCGCATGGCGCTGCACCGGTTGCAGGTGCCCGAAATCGCGTGCACCGCGAACAATCGGACGATGGCCTTTCTGCAGCTTCCGGCGTGCCCATGCTTTCAATGCTGACTGCTGGACGCGATGTTGCGCTGCCGAACCCTCACGCCAACCCTGCTGAAACAACCAGCGCTGAAATGTCAGAAGCCACGCACCCGGACGGGCTTGAATCATTTCAGCCCGCATCGCAACGCGCGCCTCGGCACGGTGCGCCTCCAACACGCTCAAACCGGATTGCCAGGCACCCTCGTCGGCAAAATGAGGCGCAATGGCCGGCAAGATTTCATCACACAACACGTCCCAGTCGCGCACCGGGCCGAGCGCAGCAGTCAGCGCGCGCACCCCCTCCAGGAGTTCATCCGGCAATCTGCATACCCGGCGAAACACACGCAGCGCAGCTCGCAAACGTCGCAGGGCCACCCGCGCCTGGTGTACATACTCGATGTCATCGGATGCCAGCACGCCCGGCAGATTGGCCTGAAATTGCGCCAAACATGCCTGGACGACTGCAACAAAGCCCTCCCCCACGTGCATGTCGTCGTGCAATTTCACTGGCGCGGATTTCACGGGTGCCGCCTTGTCGCCTCGCGCCAGTCGCACCCCACGCTCCGCTTTGCTCACATCGAGTGGCAGCAAGTCCAGTTTCGTTGCCCACACCTGAGCCAATTCATATAGCGCGTCAGGTTGGCCCGCCTTGAGTTCGAGCTCGATCTCGCAGATCGGCTGGCTCTGTGTACCAGCGCGTACCTCACCCACATCCAGCGCCACTTCGATCTGCGCGCCGCCCCGGCCCTTGAGCAACCAGGCGGTGCGATTGAAATGGGTTTCAAACAGCGGAATCAATTGCGCACGCAAGGCATCGGACACCATTGCCTGAGCCGCAACCGGAAACCGAGTCCAATCCGGCTTGTCATTAGGCACCGCCATTTCATATTCGGCACGGTGTGAGAGTCCGCCCTGCCGCTCGCCCTCGGTTTTCAGCGTTTGCAGCCAGCGTCGTCCGATTTTCCGCACCCTGAGCGCAATGCCTTGCGCGCTCAACGCAAAATCCGGCGTGTCGTAATAACGGGTAATGAGATTCTGCTGCAGCGGCACGCTGCGGCGGCGCGCCATCAGCTTCAGAAACAGGGCGGCCTGATCGGCCGGCAATGCAAGCTTGAGTTCGATTTCAACCGGGTGTTGTGGTGTCATAGTGCAGTGTTGTCATATAACTGACATATTCAGAATTCAGCAGGCGCTTATCATTACAGTTCACTCTCCATACAAAATTATGAACCTGCCCAGTCCTGAAACCCTCATCAACCGTGAACTCGGAATCCTCGCCTTCCAGCATCGCGTGCTGGCCCAGGCTGATGACCCCAATATCCCCCTGCTGGAACGGCTCAAGTTTCTCTGCATTTTTTCCAGCAACATGGATGAGTTTTTCGAGGTACGGGTTGCGGGTCTAAAAGTACAGATTCTCGCCAAATCCAGCCAACGCTCGGCCGACGGCATGACCGCGCGGCAGCAGTATCGGGCCGTATCAGACATGGCCCATGCCTTGGTCGCCAAACAGTACGCCCTGTTCAACAACGAAATCATTCCCGCCCTGGCCGAACACGATATTCACTTTTTTCGCCGCACCCATTGGAACGAAACGCAGGCGGCCTGGATCCGGGATTATTTTTTCCGTGAACTGATGCCGGTGCTGACCCCGGTGGGGCTCGACCCCTCGCATCCTTTCCCGCGCGTATTGAACAAAAGCCTCAACTTTGCCGTCGAGCTGTCCGGCCGTGATGCCTTCGGCCGCAATTCCGGCGCGGCCGTGGTGCAAGCGCCACGCTCGCTGCCCCGTGTGATCCGTATGCCGGAAGACATCGCCGGCTGCGAATACGGCTTTGTGTTCCTGTCCTCCATCCTGCATGCCCATGTCGATGAACTTTTTTCCGGGATGAAGGTGGAAGGCTGTTACCAGTTTCGCGTCACCCGAAATTCCGACCTGTTTGTGGACGACGAAGAAACCAAAAACCTGCGCCAGGCCCTGCAGGGCGAACTGCTGCAGCGGAACTACGGTGCAGCAGTGCGACTGGAAGTGGCCGACAACTGCTCGCCTTCGATGGCCGCCTTTCTGCTGGAACAGTTCAATCTCGATCCGGACGACCTCTACCAGGAGCAAGGGCCGGTCAATCTGGTGCGGCTGATGCAGGTGCCCGACTGGGTCGATCGGCCCGAGCTGAAGTTTCCCCCCTTCAATCCTGCGCTGCCGGCACGCATGGTCCAGCAGGACGACATCTTTGCGCATATCCGCAAGAACGACATCCTGCTGCACCATCCCTTCGAATCGTTTCAGCCGGTGATCGACTTCATCGAGCAGGCCGCGGTCGACCCCAATGTGCTCGCCATGCGGCAGACGGTCTATCGCACCGGCACCGATTCCAAGCTGATGATGGCGCTGATTCGCGCCGCGCAGTCGGGCAAGGAAGTCACCGTGGTGGTCGAACTGCTGGCGCGCTTTGACGAGGAAGCCAACATCAACTGGGCTGCCAAGCTGGAAGAAGTCGGCGCGCACGTGGTCTACGGGGTGGTTGGCCACAAGACCCACGCCAAGCTCGCGCTGGTCATTCGCCGCGAGGATGGCGTGCTGCGCCGCTACGCCCACCTCGGCACCGGCAACTATCACGCCCGCACCGCGCGCATGTACACCGACTTCGGTCTCCTGACCGCCGACGAAGCCATCACCGCCGACGTCAACAGTCTGTTCACCCAGATCACCGGACTGGGCAAGGCCGGCAAACTCAAACGCCTGTGGCAATCGCCCTTTACCCTGCACAGCGAGGTCATCGCCGCGATCAACCGCGAAACAGAGTTGGCAACAGCCGGTAAACGTGCCGCCATCATTGCCAAGATGAACGCACTGCTGGAACCGCAGGTTATCGCTGCGCTCTACGCTGCCTCGCAGGCGGGCGTCAAAATCGACCTCATCATCCGCGGGGTGTGTGCGCTGCGCCCTGGCATTGCCGGCCTGTCGGACAACATCCGGGTGCGTTCGGTGGTCGGACGCTTTCTCGAGCACACCCGGATTTTCTACTTCCGCAACGGTGGCGACGAGCAAGTCATTCTGTCGAGTGCCGACTGGATGGACCGCAATTTCTTCCGACGTATCGAAACAGGGTTCCCGGTTCTTAATCCCAAGCTGAAGAAACGCGTGATTGCCGAAGGCTTGAAACCCTATCTGCGCGACAATATGCAAGCTTGGGACATGCAGTCAGACGGCAGCTATCGCCGCCGCAAGCCACGCCGAGCCAAGCATTACAGCGCGCAGTTGGAGTTGTTGAGCTTGTTGACCTGAAATCCACAAGAAACGTAAACAACCGTTTACATGGTATCGGTGACCCATAACTTGATCTAATATGATTTAAAATATTTATCGTTATGTTCGTCAGCGCACAGAACCCATTCGCACTTTTTCTTATTCTTAGTTAATCGTGCTGACGGACTATCCTGGCAGGACATACGGTTTCACTTGGTTTCACTTGATTTTCCACAAATAAAAAGGACACTCGATATGCGTACAACGCCCCTGTATTTAAGCATTCTTACCGCAACCCTGATTTCTGCCGGTGCTGTAAGCGCACACGCCGCTGAAGGTAAGTTTTATGATCCTTCCAATGCCGCCAGCCCAACTGGAAAAACGATCGGTTATGAACTGAACAAAACCATCGGCTGTCCCGGCCAGCCCCTAACGGGCACCCCTTGCAAGGAACCCAAAGAAGCTGACACCGATGGCGATGGCGTCGTCGACAGCAAAGACAAATGCCCCAACACACCAGCTGGCCGCAAGGTGAATGCAGAGGGTTGTGAGCTGGACCGTGATGGCGATGGCATTGTGGACGGTGATGACAAGTGTCCTGATGTTTATGCCAAAACAGCGGATGGCTGCCCGCTTCCTGTAGCGAAGCCTGCCGAAGTCAAGCCGGCCGCTGATTACACAGCAGCGCCTGCAACCCCTGCAGCCATCCCGAGAAGGCTTGTGCTGGAAGGCGTGAACTTTAATTACGACAAGTCCACTCTGCGCGCAGAAGATATCGCCATCATCGACCAGAATGCTGCCGATCTGAAAGATTGGGGTGATGTCGACGTGGAAGTTTCAGGCCACACCGATAGCCGCGGAAGTGACAAATACAATATGGGCTTGTCGCTGCGTCGCGCCGAAGCAGTCCGTGATTACCTGATCACGAAAGGCATTTCAGCCGATCGTTTGACGGCAAAAGGCTATGGCGAATCACAGCCGCTTGAAAGCAATGACACAGATGAAGGTCGCTTCAAGAACCGTCGCGTTGAGCTGAACCAGATCAAGAAATAATTATTTCGCACATCTGATTCACATCGTAAAAAACGGAGACTTCGGTCTCCGTTTTTTTTTGCAAGTTTCCTAGAAAGTCATCTCCACAACGGCCTCTGCGCAAGACGTCAACAAAGCTTCATTCAACAGCCACACCATCGTCATATGGCGATGGCCTGATGATGGCATGTTGAATCGCGTCACCACTCTGTTTCGCGCGCGTCAGCCTGGCTACACACAGCAGCCATCTGGCGCCGCCTTCTGGGCAACAGCCCAGGCTTCCCCACCTGTGACGGAAACGCCCACCGTTTCCGCGCCATCGCCCCGCCACCACCGCACCCTGTGGATATCAGACATTCATCTTGGCACCACCGGCTGCCAGGCCCGCTACCTGCTCGACTTTTTGAAGCACAACGAATCCGACACGCTGTATCTGGTTGGCGACATCATCGACGGTTGGCAATTGCGCAAAGGCTGGTATTGGCCGCAGTCGCACAACGACGTGGTGCAAAAGCTGCTGCGCAAGGCACGCAAGGGCACCCGCGTAATCTACGTGCCCGGCAACCACGATTCGATGGCGCGGCAGTTCATCGGGCTGGCGTTCGGCGAGATCGAGGTGGCGGACGAAGTGATTCACGTCACTGCCGACGGCAAGCGCTTCCTGGTCACCCACGGCGATCTGTTCGACGGCGTGATGCAGCACGCACGTTGGCTGGCCTATCTGGGCGACAGCGGCTACACGATGATCCTCACGCTGAACCGCTGGTTCAACGGCCTGCGCACCCGCATGGGCTATCCCTACTGGTCGCTGTCGCAGTACATCAAGCACAAGGTCAAGAATGCGGTCAGTTTCATTACCGCGTTCGAGAAAGTGATGATAGACGAAGCGCGGCGGCGCCATTGCGACGGCGTCATCTGCGGCCACATCCACAAGGCAGAGATCCGCACCATGAACGGCCTTTTGTACTGTAACGACGGCGATTGGGTGGAAAGCCTCACCGCGCTTGCCGAATCCGCCGACGGCACCCTCGAAATCATTCACTGGCCCCACTGCCTGGATGAATCGCCCGCCACACACAAAACAACCGTAATGGAGACACCATGAAAGTCATGATCGTGACCGATGCCTGGTCGCCGCAAGTCAACGGCGTGGTGCGCACGCTCACCACCACCCGCCGCGAAATGCAGGCCATGGGACATGAGGTCGACATCCTCTCCCCCGTTGAATTTCGCACGGTGCCTTGCCCCACCTATCCGGACATTCGCCTGTCGGTGCTGGCCGGCAACGCGGCACAAAAGCGCATCCGAGACTATGCCCCACACGCCCTGCATATCGCCACCGAGGGTCCGCTGGGCCTGGCCGCGCGCCGCTATGCTATCCGCAACGACCTGCCCTTCACCACCGCCTACCACACCCGCTTTCCTGAATACGTCAAAGCCCGCATCGGCATGCCACTTTCCTGGACTTATCGCTTTCTGCGTTGGTTTCACGGACCCGCGTGTGCCGTGATGGCGCCCACGCGCGCCGTCAAATCCGACCTGGAAGCCTTTGGTTTCAACAACGTGGTGCTGTGGTCGCGCGGCGTCGACCTCGACGTATTCAAGGTGCAGGAATCGAAGCGCCTCGACACCGAGCACCCCATCTTTCTTTACGTTGGCCGGGTAGCGGTCGAAAAAAATGTCCAGGCTTTCCTGGAACTCGACCTGCCCGGGTCCAAATGGGTGGTGGGCGATGGCCCGGCGCTGGCCGGCCTGCGTGCAAAATATCCCAAAGCCCATTACCTCGGCGTGATGAAACAACCCGAACTGGCCGAAGTCTATGCCGCCGCCGACGTGTTCGTATTCCCCAGCAAGACCGACACCTTTGGCCTGGTGCTGCTGGAAGCCATGGCCTGCGGCCTGCCGGTGGCGGCCTATCCGGTCACCGGGCCGATCGACGTGCTGGGCGACTCGCCCGCCGGCGTCATGCACAACGATTTGCGTCATGCCTGCATGGCCGCGCTCAAGATCGACCGCCGCACCGCCCGCGCCCACGCGGAAAAGTTCTCCTGGCGCGCGGCCACCGAACAGTTCGTCGGCCATCTGCATCCGGCCCAGCAGGAAGAGTTCGTCCCTGGCTGAGGCGGCTACACGGTATGACTTGAAAACCCCACTCCCTGCCCCCATCTCTCGCTCGTCGTTATTGTTTGTTTATGGGAGATTGAGGCATGACCGCCAGTACCAAAGAAACCCTGGGCTTCCAGACCGAAGTCAAACAGCTGCTGCAGCTGATGATCCATTCCTTGTATTCCAACAAGGACATTTTCCTGCGCGAACTGGTTTCCAACGCCGCCGACGCGTCCGACAAGCTGCGCTTTGAAGGCTTGTCCGACCCGGCGCTGTTCGAAGACGACAGCGAGCTCAAAATCCGCATCGCCTTCGACCGCGACGCCCGCACCCTGACGATCAGCGACAACGGCATCGGCATGAACCGGCAGGAAGTCATCGAGCACATCGGCACCATCGCCAAGTCCGGCACCCGCGAATTCTTCTCGCAGCTGTCCGGCGACCAGAAGAAGGACGCCGCGCTGATCGGCCAGTTCGGCGTCGGCTTCTACTCCGCCTTCATCGTCGCCGACCGCGTGACGCTCACCACCCGCCGCGCCGGTCTCACCTCCGAGCATGGCGTGCGCTGGGAATCCGAAGGCGCCGGCGACTACACGCTGGAAACCGTCGACAAGCCCGAGCGCGGCACCGAGATCGTGCTGCACCTGCGCGACGACGCCGACGAGTTCCTCTCCGACTACAAGATCAAGTCGATCATCCGCACCTATTCCGATCACATCACCCTGCCCATCGTGATGAAGAAAACGGAATGGAAGGACGGCGTGGAAACCCCCACCCTTGATGACGAAACCGTCAACCGCGCCTCGGCGCTGTGGGCACGCCCCAAGAAGGACGTCACCGAGGACGAGTACAACGAGTTCTACAAGCACGTCGCCCACGACCATGAGGCGCCGCTGGCCTGGTCGCACAACCGCGTCGAAGGCAAGCAGGAATACATCTCGCTGCTCTATGTGCCCGCGCACGCACCGTTCGACCTCTACAACCGCGACAGCCGCCACGGCATCAAGCTCTACGTGCGCCGCGTGTTCATCATGGACGACGCCGAGCAGCTGATGCCGCAATACCTGCGCTTCGTGCGCGGCGTGATCGACTCGGCCGACCTGCCGCTCAACGTCTCGCGCGAGATTCTGCAGTCCAGCCGCGACATCGACGCCATCAAGGCCGGCTCGGTGAAAAAAGTGCTGGGCCTGCTGGAAGACCTGGCCGAGAACCAGCCGGAAAAATACGCCGAATTCTGGAAAGCCTTCGGCAAGGTGCTGAAAGAAGGCCCGGGCGAGGATTACGCCAACAAGGACCGCATCGCCGGCCTGCTGCGCTTCGCCTCCACCCACACCGACACGGATGCGCAGGTCGTTTCACTCAAGGATTACATCGGCCGCATGAAGGAAGGCCAGAGCGCCATCTACACCATCACCGCCGACAGTTTTGCCGCCGCCCAGCACAGCCCGCACCTCGAAATCTTCCGCAAGAAAGGCATCGAAGTCCTGCTGCTGTCCGACCGCGTCGACGAATGGCTGATGAGCAGCCTCACCGAATTCGACGGCAAGCCGATCAAGTCCATCGCCAAGGGCGGGCTGGACCTGGGCGCGCTCGAAGACGAGGCCGAGAAGACCGCGCAGAAGGAAGCCGAAGACAACTTGCGCCCGCTGGTCGAGCGCATCCAGACTGCACTCGGCGAGCGCGTCAAGGCCGTCCGCGTCACCCACCGCCTCACCGACTCGCCCGCCTGCCTGGTCACCGGCGAAGCCGACATGAGCGCCAACCTCGAACGCCTGCTCAAGGCCGCCGGCCAGGCCGCGCCCAGCGTCAAGCCCACGCTGGAAATCAACCCGAGCCATGCATTGGTGACCCGGCTCGATAGCGAATCCGACGAAGACCGCTTCGCCGACTGGGCCAACCTGCTGTTTGAGCAGGCCCTGCTGGCAGAGGGTGGACAGCTTGATGATCCGGCGAGTTTTGTGCGGCGGCTGAATGGGTTGCTGGCGATGCTGCCGGGCTGATAAAGGCAAAAAAACCGTTCGTATCGAAACCCGAACGGCCTTACGGTTGTACCAAGCGCGACTGAGCAATCAGTCGCGCTTTATTTATGTCCCCCGCAAATAATGCAGGGCAGCAGAGCTTGCCGGACATAACGCCATACGTTATTATTCAGCATGATTGAATCGTTCAGATGCAAGGACACGCAATCCCTGTTCGAAAACAAGCGCGTCGCGCGCTTCGTCAACATTGAGCAGGTGGCGCGGCGCAAACTGAAGCAATTACATGCTGCAACCGACCTCGCGTTTCTGCGTATCCCACCGCAAAACAGGCTGGAAGCCCTGAAGGGAAATCGCAAGGGGCAATGGAGCATCCGCATCAACGATCAATGGCGCTTGTGTTTTGAATGGCGCGACGGCTCGGCGAGCAATGTCGAGATCGTGGACTACCACTGAAAGGCGACGATGATGAAAAAACTGGCCTTGGTCACCCCCGGCGAAATCCTGCTGGAAGAATGGCTCAAACCAATGGGTGTGAGCCAGTACCGGATCGCGCTTGAAATTGGCGTATCGCCACGCCGCATCAACGAGATTGTTCACGGCAAGCGCGCCATCACCGCCGATACCGCGCTGCGGCTGGCACGCTTCTTCGGAACCGATGCGCAGTCCTGGCTCAACCTGCAATCGCATTACGACATGGAAAAAGCGGAAATCGAAGCCGGGAAAGCGCTGCAAAAAATTGTCCCGTGGTCTGAGCGAGCTGCGGCTTGATCTAAAGACCTATTTTCATAATCGTGTCCGACCCCATACTTATTAGCCCGGCGGATTCAACCCTGAAGTGCAACGACGTTTTGATGTGATTGTAACTGCGC
>JASJPF010000057.1:0-14089 GCA_031426835.1 Thiobacillus sp. | reverse complement strand
CACAACGCCCCCACATCCATCACCTCCAACCCAATCCGCGCCTCCACCAGCGAACGCGTCAGCGAAGGATGCGGAAACCGCAGGCGATTGCCGGTGCCGAACAGCAGGATGTCCAGATCGCGTTGCGCAACCCATTCGAAGTGCTCGGCGGTGAGGGCCTCAAACCCCAGTCCGGCCCAGGGGGCAACTTCGATGCCCTGCGGCGAAAGCAACAGGCTTGATTCATGACGATGGCCGTTGATGAGGACGTGATCGTCACCGTAGCCGGTGAATAGCCGCTGGTTGGCGTCGGTATTGAGGTGCAGTTTCATGAACAAACCTTAGCAGATTCCACCTGATTTGTGAGGAGGTTGCCTGGTCAGCACTTCCGTGCCCTGCGACGCCCGGTTTAGTTTGCCCGTGCACCGTGCCTCCGGTAAAATCGCTTGTTTTCCAAGGCTTTGTTTTGCTTTGGTTTTGTGCAGGTTGACCAGGAAGAAAGCCGTGACGGCAGATAAAAATCCACGTTTACGCACGATCAATAAATCGTCCAAGCTCGATAACGTTTGCTATGACATCCGAGGGCCGGTGATGGCGCGCGCCAAGAAGATGGAGGATGAAGGGCAGCGCATCATCAAGTTGAACATCGGCAATCCGGCGCCGTTTGGTTTTGATGCGCCCGAGGAAATTGTGCAGGACGTCATCGTCAACTTGCCTAACGCTTCGGGTTATAGCGATTCAAAGGGCTTGTTTTCGGCGCGCAAGGCGATCATGCATGAGGCACAGCGCAAGGGTATTGCCGGGGTGCGGACCGATGACATCATCATCGGCAACGGCGTATCCGAGCTGATCGTGATGGCGATGCAGGCGCTGCTGGATAGCGGCGACGAGGTGCTGGTGCCGGCACCCGATTACCCGCTGTGGACGGCGGCGGTCAGCCTGGCGGGCGGCAAGCCCTGCCACTATATCTGCGACGAGGGTGCCGGTTGGCTGCCCGATCTGGACGACATCCGCTCCAAGATCACGACGCACACGCGCGCGATTGTCATCATCAATCCGAACAATCCCACCGGAGCGCTTTATCCGGACGACCTGCTGCTGGGGATTCTGGAAATTGCCCGGCAGAATCAGTTGATTGTTTATGCCGACGAAATCTACGACAAGGTGTTGTATGACGGCGCAACGCACACCTCAATCGCCTCGCTGGCCGATGATCTGCTGATAGTGACGTTCAACGGCTTGTCGAAGAATTACCGTGCCTGCGGCTATCGTTCGGGCTGGTTGATCGTGTCGGGTGACAAGCGCCATGCCACGGATTATCTGGAAGGCCTCAACATGCTGGCCTCGATGCGCCTGTGTTCCAATGTGCCGGGGCAATACGGAATCCAAACAGCATTGGGCGGTTACCAGAGCATTACCGATCTGGTTGCGCCGGGCGGGCGGCTGACGCGTCAGCGCGATCTGGCGCATGAACTGCTCACCTCGATCCCCGGCATCAGCTGTGTGAAACCCAAGGCGGCGATGTATCTGTTCCCACGGATGGATCCCAAGCTGTATCCCATCGATGACGACCAGAAGTTCATCCTCAAGCTGCTGGAAGAGGAGCGTGTGCTGGTGGTGCAGGGGAGCGGCTTCAACTGGCCCACGCCTGATCACATCCGTGTGGTGTTTCTGCCGCACGAAGAAGAGTTGACCACTGCGATTACGCGCATGAGCCGGTTTTTTGACCGCCAGCGTGCCCATCGCTGATTTTTTATTCAAACGAGATTAATAGATGAAACCCATCAACGTTGGCCTGCTTGGCCTCGGAACCGTCGGCGGCGGCACACTCACCGTGCTGCGCCGCAATGCCGAAGAAATCAGCCGTCGCGCCGGGCGCGAAATTCGCGTGGTCCGTGCGGCGGTGCGCGATCTTGAAAAAGCCAGGGCGATGGCAGGCGATCTGCCGCTGACGACCAACCCGTTCGACGTGGTCGACGATCCCGAAATCGATATCGTGGTCGAACTGATCGGCGGGCTGGAGCCGGCGCGCGAACTGGTGATGCAGGCGATCGCCAACGGCAAGCACGTGGTCACCGCCAACAAGCACCTGGTCGCCAAGCACGGCAACGAAATCTTCGCCGCGGCCCAGGCCAAGGGCGTGATGGTGGCGTTCGAAGCGGCGGTGGCGGGCGGCATTCCCATCATCAAGGCGCTGCGCGAAGGCCTTACCGCCAATCGTATCGAATGGCTGGCCGGCATCATCAACGGCACCAGCAACTTCATCCTGACCGAGATGCGCGACAAGGGCGCGGCCTTCGAGGACGTGCTGAAACAGGCGCAGGCACTGGGCTACGCCGAAGCCGATCCGACCTTCGACATCGAAGGCATCGACGCCGCGCACAAGCTCACCATCCTGTCGGCGATTGCGTTCGGCATCCCGATGCAGTTCGACCGCGTTTACACCGAAGGCATTTCCAAACTCACGCGCGAAGACGTGCAATACGCCGAAGAGTTGGGCTATCGCATCAAGCTGCTGGGCATTGCGCGCCGCGCCGAGAACGGTATCGAATTGCGCGTGCACCCGACGCTGATTCCGGAGCGCCGTTTGATCGCCAACGTCGATGGCGCGATGAACGCTGTACTGGTCAAGGGCGATGCCGTCGGCCCGACGCTGTATTACGGCGCCGGCGCCGGTGCCGAGCCGACGGCTTCCGCCGTAGTAGCCGATCTGGTTGATGTGACGCGCCTGCATACGGCCGACCCACACCACCGGGTGCCGCATCTGGCTTTTCAGCCCGACCAGCTGGCCGATACGCCGATCCTGCCGATGGAAGAAGTGCGCACGTCGTATTACCTGCGTCTGCGCGCCTTCGACCGCCCTGGCGTGCTCGCCGACATCACCCGCATCCTGGCCGACGGCAGCATCTCCATCGATGCCATGGTTCAAAAAGAGCCTGCCGAAGGCGAAGAGCAGGTCAACATCATTCTGCTGACGCACATCACCGTGGAGAAAAACATCAACGCCGCGATCACCAAGATCGAGGCGCTCGACAGTGTGGCGGGGCAGGTCATGCGCATTCGCCTCGAAGAACTGGCTGCGCGATAGGCATCGGGACTCAACCATGAACTACATCAGCACGCGCGGGCGCGCCCCGCAACTCCGCTTCTCCGAAATTCTGCTCGGCGGGTTGGCCAATGACGGCGGTCTCTACGTGCCTGAGGTTTATCCGCGCTTTAGCGCGGACGAACTCGCGGCGATGCGCGGCATGAATTACCGCGAGCTGGCCTTCGCCGTGCTGTCGCGTCTGATCGACGATATCCCGCACGACGATCTGCGCGGGCTGATCGACAAGACCTACACCGCCGACGTCTATCGCTACACCAGCAACGGCGAGAACGCCGAAGACATCACCCCGCTGAAAACGCTGGAGCCCGGCCTGCACGTGCTGGCGCTGTCAAACGGCCCGACGCTGGCGTTCAAGGACATGGCCATGCAGTTTCTCGGCAACCTGTTCGAGTACGTGCTGGACAAGACCCACGGCGAGTTGAACATCCTCGGTGCGACCTCGGGCGATACCGGCTCGGCCGCCGAATACGCGATGCGTGGCAAGCGCGGCATCAGCGTGTTCATGTTGTCGCCGGAGCATGGCATGACGCGTTTTCAGCAGGCGCAGATGTATGCCCTGCAGGACGACAACATCCACAATCTGGTGATACGCGGGGTGTTCGATCAGTGCCAGGACATCGTCAAGGCGGTATCGAACGATCTCGAGTTCAAAGCCACCCATCGCATCGGCGCAGTCAACTCGATCAACTGGGCACGGGTCGCCGCGCAGAGCGTGTATTACTTCAAGGCGTATTTCGCTGCCACCCACAGCAATGAACAGAGTGTCTCGTTCTCGGTGCCATCAGGCAACTTCGGCAACGTCTGCGCCGGTCACATTGCGCGGCAGATGGGTTTGCCGATCAACAAGCTGATCGTCGCCACCAACGAAAACGACGTGCTCGACGAGTTCTTCAAGACCGGCGTCTATCGCCCGCGTCCGCAAACCAAACACACCTCCAGTCCATCGATGGATATTTCCAAGGCGTCGAACTTCGAGCGTTTCATTTTTGATATGGCCGATCGCGATGCCGAGAAAATCCGCAGCTTGTGGGAAGCCGTCGAATCGGGCGGCAGTTTTGATCTCAATGCCGATGGCCTGTTCGACAAGATTGCCCACTATGGCATCGTCTCTGGTTCGAGCAACCACGCCAACCGCATCGACACCATTCGCACGGTATACGAGGTCTACGGCACGATGGTTGACCCGCATACCGCCGATGGCATCAAGGTCGGGCTGGAACATCGCGAGCCGGGTGTACCGCTGATCTGCATGGAAACCGCGCAGCCCGCCAAGTTCGACGATTCGATTCGCGAAGCGATCGGTATCGAGCCGCTACGGCCGGCCGAACTCGCTGATCTGGAAAAGTTGCCGCAGAAAAAGCATGTCATGGACGCCGACGTCAAGGCAGTCAAGCAATTCATCGTCGAACAGGTTGGCTGAAGCATTCGTCCAGCGACGATGAGTCAGCCGGGGCACGATAGCAAAACCCTTTCACTCAGCGAGCTGGTGGTGCAGGCGCAGGCCTGGCGCGATGTTGCGCCGGACTATTTTCGCTGCCGCATCCATGGCCACGTATCGTCCATGTCTCAAGCGTAACCCCTGGTTCGGGCAAGACGTCTTGCCGGTGCTGAAAAATCGGGTTGGAACCGCGCTGGCGACAGGCGATAATGGCGCCAGCAAGTAATCAGCATCTACACTTTAGTCAGAACCTTAAGCCCTATGAAACTTGTCTCCTCACTTACCAGCCCCTTCGGCCGAAAAGCCCGCATCGTGTTGCTGGAAAAGAAAATTACTTTTCAGCTCCAGATTGAAAATCCCTGGCTGCCCGATACCCCCGTGCCATCGTTTAATCCGCTTGGCAAGGTGCCGGTTCTGGTACTGGAAGATGGTATCAGCGTGTTCGATTCGCGCGTCATCGTCGAGTATCTCGATCATCTGACCCCGGTCGCGCATCTGATTCCGTCCGATCCCAAAAGCCGCATGATCGTGCGTGGTGTCGAGGCTCTGGCCGATGGCGTGACCGATGCGGCGGTGCTGGTGTTCCTGGAAAAGAAACGCCCACCCGAACATCAGAGCGCCGACTGGCTGGTATTGCAGGAAAGAACGCTGTTCAGAGGCATGGAGGCCCTGTCCGAAGCCCTGGGTGAAAAGCCCTGGTTCCTCGGCAACAGCATGACGCTGGCCGATGTGGCATGCGGCTGCATGCTGGGTTATCTGGATTTCAGATTCAGCGAAATCGACTGGCGCGGCGCCCATCCCAACCTCGCCAAACTGGCCGACAAACTTGCGGCGCGTCCGTCGTTCGTGGAGACTGTCCCGGTTCTTTAAGCGGAGACATCAACATGCCCCATGAAATCGCAACCCTCGCCGGCGGCTGCTTCTGGTGCATCGAGTCGGTGTTCAACCGTCTGCGTGGGGTCGAGTCCGCCGTGTCCGGCTACATGGGCGGCCACACCCTCAACCCCACCTATAAAGACATCTGCAACGGCGACACCGGCCATGCCGAGGTTGTGCAGGTCACGTTCGATCCGGCCGAGATTTCCTACCGTGACCTGCTGGAAATCTTCTTCACCCTGCACGACCCCACCCAGTTGAACCGCCAAGGCAACGACGTCGGTACTCAATATCGTTCGGCGATCTTTTGGCACACGCCCGAGCAGAAGGCCGAAGCCGAGGCAGTGATCGCCGAACTGACGGCCGCCAAACAATTCGCCAACCCCATCGTTACGGAAGTGACCGAAGCCGTAACGTTTTATCCCGCCGAGGATTACCACCAGGGTTATTTCGAGCAGAACCCCAATCAGCCCTATTGCCAGTTTGTGGTGGCGCCGAAGGTGGTCAAGGCTCGGGCGAAGTTTGCTGCGCGCCTCAGAAACTAGAATTCTCTTGCATTTAGGGCAAGGCTTCTAGTGTTTGCAGCCAAGCGTTAAAGTGTGGGCAGACCGCGCGCATTGCATCTAGTCCGATGTCGCAAGCGATCAGTGGGCCGTGCACCGTTTTCTGGTAGGAGGGCATAACTGAGAGGATGCGTTTTGATGGGGCTGTGTGCGGACTATCGTTGATGTCTTCCGGCGTGGCGTGCGCTTGTGCGTGAGCATGCAAATGCTGGACCGCCGCAGTGTCATCTGTCCATACTGCGAACTTGTCTGGCTGGGCGAATAGCAGAGCCTCGAACTCATGCACCATCAAGTGGGGAATGAAATTAGCTTGGCTGATATCTTGCGCCAGTTGCGTTTCAATAAAAGTGGCTTTTTGTTGGCCGGTACCGTGGTTTGGATAACCTGCCGCTGTTTTCCCCGGGAAATCCTGCGGCAAGGCGTAAAGATCAAAAATGGTGCTGACATATGCGCCCGCATCCTGCTTGCATAGGCGTAGGAGTTGCGGTTTTACCTTGGCGTATCTCACGACTCCGCCTTTGTGACCGGGACTGGTACTCACGATGATAGGCGTGAGGTACTTACCGGCGAGCGCGTAATGCGGCATGAGCAATTCACGTACGAAGGCTTCTTCCGTCTGCCCCTCGACCAGCAGGTACAAACGCGTCATCGCGTCGGTCTCCCGCCCAGAAGATTCTTCTTCCACAATTCCCCCAAACTGTAGTCGGCCAGCCATTCAGTTAGTTCAGCGCCGTCCGGGCGTTTGAATATGGATGCGCCCCCCATTTTGTCGACAACGATAAGGTCATCGACGTCGAATTCGTTGACCAACTCGACCGACTGAGTGGAAACAATCATTTGATGCCGGTCGGCAGCGGATTTCATCAACCCACCCAAGACGGATATGGCAAATGGGTGCAAACCCAATTCCGGTTCGTCGATCAGTATGGCAGCCGGCATGAAAGCTTCCGGTTGCAGCAATACAGTGGCGAGACAGATGAAACGCAAGGTACCATCAGATAGGGCGCTCGCAGTGAATGGGATGTCTTGACCTATTTCCGACCATTCAAGTTGAATCTTTTCATTGTTATCCACTGTGGGACGCAAGTGGAAATCACCAAAGAATGGTGCGACCAATTGCACAGCTTTGACAATTCGCTTGTAGTGAGCCTCATGATGGTTCTTCAGGCGATAAAGGAAACTCGCGAGATTTCGGGCATCCTCGCGTAGATATTCATTGTCATTGATTCCATATACTTGTTTAACTAAAGCGCTATGGCTGGTGTCATGGAAGTGGTACAGCCGCCAACTACGGATCGCGGGAACGACATGATCGTATATGTATGTTCGTCCTTTTTGCTCTTCAGCGTAGGACTCAAAATGCCCTGATCGAGGCCGCCAGTCGCCATGGACGTTCCACCATAGCGCCTCGTATGAAAACATCATGCGGTTGTCTTGTGTCGGTTTGAGCTTGAACTTGTAGCCGTTATTGCCGAAGTAGAGTTCGGCTCCAAGCTCTTCGGTCTTCTTGCGCCCAAAGTGCAGAATTGCATCCGGGCCGCCTGCCGTGCCGACTGTTGCCTGCAATTGCTGGTCGAGAATGCGATTGATTAGTCGAAAGAATCCAATGAAATTGGATTTTCCTGCGCCGTTAGCCCCAATCAATACATTGAGTTTGCCCAACTCGATATCACATTCCAAAATGGACTTATAGCCACTTAGAACTAGGCGAGAGAGTTGGTTGGAGTCGTAGACTTTTTTAATCATTGCAATCCTTGAACGGGCTAGCTGATTATTACTTTTCCACTTTCATCCACGAATCTTTCAGCGTCACCGTGCGGTTGAATACAGGTGCACCCGGTTTCGAATCGACGCGATCGGCAACGAAGTAGCCATGACGTTCGAACTGGAAGCGGTCTTCGGGCGCTGCATCTTGGAGTGCCGATTCCAGTTGCGCGCGTATGCTGCGTACCGATTCGGTATTGATGTCGTCCAGAAAATTTCCCGTTTCCTGGCCCGGCTGGGCGGTCTTGAACAGCCGGTCATACAGCCGGATTTCTGCCTCGTAGGCATGCGCTGCTGACACCCAGTGGATGTTGCCCTTGACCTTGACCAAATCGGAGCCGGGGGTGCCGGACTTGGTGTCGGGCAGGTAGTCGCAGTGCACGGCGGTGATGGTGCCGTTGGCATCCTTGTCGCAGCCGGTGCAGGTGATCACATACCCGTAGCGCAGCCGCACCGAGTTGCCAGGGAATAAACGGAAGTAACCCTTGGGCGGGGTTTCCTCAAAGTCTTCGCGCTCGATCCACAGTTCTTTTGACAGCGGCACCATGCGCTTGCCCAGCTCGGGCTGCTGCGGGTGGTTGGGCGCGAAGCATTCTTCCGACTGGCCTTCGGGGTAGTTGTCGATGATGAGTTTGACCGGGTCGAGTACAGCGATCCGGCGCAGCGCGGTATCGTTGAGTCCGTCGCGCTGGCAGGCTTCAAACACGCTGTAGTCGATCCAGCCGTCGGATTTGGAGACGCCTATCTGGTCGGCAAAACGTTTGAGGCCTTCGGCCGTGTAACCGCGTCGACGTGCGCCGACCAGCGTCGGCAGGCGGGGGTCGTCCCATCCGGCAACGTGTTTTTCGTCGACCAACTGGATCAGCTTGCGTTTCGACAGTACGACGTAGGTGAGGTTGAGGCGTGCGAATTCGACCTGCTGCGGCAGCGGGCGCGGGAAGAAATCGCCTTCTGCAAGTTTGTTCAACAACCAGTCGTAGAACGGCCGCTGGTCTTCGAATTCCAGGGTGCAGATCGAATGCGTGATGTGCTCGATCGCATCTTCGATCGGGTGCGCGTAGGTGTACATCGGGTAGATGCACCATTTATCACCGGTGTTGTGATGGTGCGCGCGCTTGATGCGGTAGATCGCCGGGTCACGCAGATTGATGTTGGGCGAAGCCATGTTGATCTTGGCGCGCAAGACGTGCGCACCGTCGGGAAATTCGCCGGCGCGCATCGAGCGGAACATGGCCAGGTTTTCGTCCACGCTGCGACTGCGGTAGGGGCTGTCCTTGCCGGGCTCGGTCAGCGTGCCGCGATACGTGCGCATCTCGTCGGCCGAAAGCGAATCGACGTAGGCGTGGCCAGCCTGGATCAGGTATTCGGCGCAGGCGTACATGGTGTCGAAATAGTTCGACGCAAAATACAGGTGTTCACCCCAGTCAAAACCCAGCCATTTCACCGATTCGGTGATGGCATCGACGTATTCCTGGCTTTCTTTTTCCGGGTTGGTGTCGTCGAAACGCAGGTGACACACGCCGCCATAATCACGCGCCAGGCCAAAATTCAGGAAGATCGATTTGGCGTGGCCCAGATGCAGATAGCCGTTGGGCTCGGGCGGAAAGCGCGTTTCAACGCGCCCATTCCATTTGCCGGCAGCATTCTGCTCGTCAATGAGATTGCGGATGAAGTTGGCGGCGGGGGCGGGTGGGGTCGTGTTGCTCATGAGGGGTTGTGTCTGAGTAAGCTATACAAAATCGTGGCGGTTGCCTATGCGCCGAGCAGCCGTCGCGCCAGCAAGGCTTGCATGTCGCGGCGGCCATCGGCGATCAGGACAATAAAAACCTGTTGGCCAATTATCCGGTAAATCAGCCGATAGGGCTTGAAAAAGACCTGGCGGTATTCGCGTATGCCCAGTGCCAGCAATTCCCGGGGATAGGCGCCGCGCTCCGGTAGCGTAGCCAGGATTTCTGAGGTTTTAAGGAGTTTGTCCAGCACGCGATTTGCGCTGGCGCTCGAATCAAACTCGGCGATGTAGTCGTAGATCGATTCCAGATCCCGCTCGGCACCGGCGGTCAGGCGAACTTCGTAGCGCATGGGTTGTTTTATTTGCGGCGTTTATTTGCGGCGCAGACGTTTGGCGACCTCTGCAAGCGGACGCGTTTTACCCGCCTCGATATCCTGACTGCCCAGCGCCAGGATTTTTAGCAGGGCAAGCGTTTCCTGCGTTTCTTCATAGCTTGCCACGTCCTGGAGCACGGCTTTGGCCTCGCCATTCTGGGTGATGACCATCGGCTGGCGCTGCTCCGCAAGTTGCAGCAAGACTTCAGCGGCATTGGCCTTGAGATAGCTGATGGGTTTGACCTGGGATGAATAGCGCATGAAATTCTCCGTTCGATATGAGACTTAATATAGTCTTTTATTGGTTTTGTGACAACGTACGGTCAGCTGATGATGCCGCCGCCAAGACACACCTCGCCGTCGTATAAAACGACAGACTGGCCGGGCGTGACGGCCCATTGCGGGCTGTCGAATGCCAATTCCAGGGTGTCGTCGGTGAGCCGGGTGATGCGGCAGGGTGCATCGGTCTGGCGATAGCGGGTCTTGGCCGTGTAAGGTTTGTCCGGGTCGGGTGCGGTGCCGCTGATCCAGTTGAGTTGGCCAGCGGCGAGGGCGGAGCGTTGCAGCAGCGGGTGGTCATGCCCCTGCACCACCGTCAGCGTATTGCTCGCCATGTCTTTGGCAGCAACGAACCACGGGTCGGTGTTGCCGTCTTTCTGCCCGCCGATGCCGAGTCCCTGCCGCTGCCCCAGCGTGTAATACATCAGCCCCTGATGCTCGCCGATCACGCGTCCTTCGGGCGTTTTCATCTCGCCGGGATTGCGCGGCAGGTAGCGTTCGAGAAATTCACGGAAGTTGCGCTCGCCGATGAAGCAGATGCCGGTGCTGTCTTTTTTGGCGGCGTTGGGCAGGCCGATCTTTTTTGCGATTTCGCGCACTTCGGGTTTGGGCAGATCCGCCAGCGGAAACAGCGCGGGCTGCACCTGGGCCTGACTCAGACGGTAAAGAAAATAACTCTGATCCTTGTTGGCGTCGTGCGCTTTGCGCAACGTGGCGCGGCCGTCGGCATCCGTGCCCTTGCCGACGTAATGTCCGGTGGCGATGTAGTCTGCGCCGCGCGCAATCGCATCATCGAGAAAGGCCTTGAACTTGATTTCGGCGTTGCACAGCACATCGGGATTGGGGGTGCGACCGGCCTGGTATTCAGCCAGAAAATAGCTGAATACGCGTTCTTTGTATTCAGCCGCAAAGTTGACCGCTTCGATTTCGATGTCGAGCACGTCGGCCACCGCCAGCACGTCGAGAAAGTCCTGCCGTGCGGTGCACTGCTCGGTGTTGTCATCGTCGTCCCAGTTTTTCATGAACACGCCGAGCACGTCGTAGCCCTGCTGCTTCAACAGATACGCGGCGACGGCGGAATCGACCCCGCCCGACATGCCCACCACGACGCGCGTGCTCATAGATGGCTCACAAAATCGAGCGGAAAGCGCCGCCCGGCCAGATAGTCCTGCACGCAGCGCATCACCAGCTGGCTGCGATGCGGGATAGGGTTGGCGGCGAGTTCTTCCGGGGTTAGCCACAGCGCACGCACGATACCTTCATCCAGCGTGAGCGTGTCGTCGAAGTCGGTGGCCTGACAAATGTAGGCGAAGCGCAGGTAGGTGATATCGCGCTTGGGGTAATAGGTGCTGTAGCAACCGAGCAGCGCGAGCGGTTCGACGTGATGCGCGGTTTCTTCCAGCGTCTCGCGGCGTACGGCGTTCGCCAGGGTTTCGCCGGGCTCCCAATGGCCGGCAGGCTGGTTGAGCCGCAGGCCTTCTGAAGTGCGCTCTTCCACCAGCAGAAATTGGCCGTCGCGTTCGACGATGGCGGCAACGACTACGTGCGGGGTCCAGAGGTCGTCAGACATGCAGTTCTTTCCATTCTCCAGGCTGCAGGGTGTCGAGTGTCCAGTCGCCGATGGCGACGCGGATCAGGCGCAGGGTAGGGAAGCCGACTTTGGCTGTCATGCGTCGCACCTGGCGGTTTTTGCCTTCTTTGATAATGAGTTCGATCCAGTTTGTGGGGATGGCCTGCCGAAACCGGACTGGAGGATTGCGCGTCCACAGGTTCGCAGGCTCGGCAATGCATCGAACCTGCGCCGGCTGGGTGACAAAATCGCCGAGATCGACGCCGTGCCGCAACGGCTCCAGCGCAGCCTCGTCGGGCGCGCCCTCAACTTGGGCCCAATAGGTTTTGGGCAGTTTGTGTTTGGGATCGGCAATCCGGCTCTGGAGCACGCCATCATCGGTTAAAATCAGCAGGCCTTCACTGTCCGCATCCAGACGCCCGGCCGCATACACGCCCGGTAGCGCGAGGTGATCACGCAAACCCTGCCAGCGCCCTTCCGGGGTGAACTGGCTCAGCACCCCATAGGGTTTGTTGAAAAGAATCAGGCGCGACACGCTTCGGAGGGGGTAAATCCCCATTTTAACGTTTCGAGACATCATGACCACACATATCCAGATTCCCGCCGCAGGAAAAAAAATCACCGTCAACGCTGACAACACGCTGAACGTACCCGACATGCCGATCATTCCCTTCATCGAAGGCGATGGTACCGGCGTCGACATTACCCCAGCGATGCGTCGGGTGGTCGATGCCGCGGTGGCCAAGGCCTACGGCGGCAACAAGCAGATCGCCTGGATGGAAGTGTTTGCCGGTGAAAAGGCCGTCAAGGTCTATGGCGCCGATCAATGGCTGCCGGAAGAAACCGTACAGGCGGTGAAGGACTACGTGATCTCGATCAAGGGACCGCTCACCACCCCGACTTCGGGCGGCATGCGCTCGCTCAACGTGGCGCTGCGCCAGATGCTCGATCTGTATGTGTGCCTGCGCCCGGTGCGTTATTTCACCGGCGTGCCGACCCCCGTCAAGGCACCGGAAAAAGTCGACATGGTGATCTTCCGCGAGAACACCGAAGACATTTACGCCGGGATTGAGTGGGCAGCCGGTTCGCCGGAAGCGAAAAAGGTCATCGCGTTTTTGCAGAACGAAATGGGCGTGACCAAGATCCGCTTTCCCGAAACCTCGGCCATCGGCGTCAAGCCGGTGTCGACAGAAGGTTCCGAGCGCTTGATCCGCCGCGCCATCCAGTACGCGCTGGATAATGGAAGAAAATCAGTGACGCTCGTGCATAAGGGCAACATCATGAAGTTCACCGAAGGCGGCTTCAAGAAGTGGGGGTACGAACTCGCCGCGCGCGAATTCGGCGCCAAGCTGATTGGCGAAGGTCCATGGATGGAATTGCCGAACGGTATCGTGATCAAGGACGTGATTGCCGACGCCTTCCTGCAGCAGATCCTGCTGCGCCCGGCTGAATACGACGTGATTGCCACACTCAACCTCAACGGCGACTACATTTCCGATGCGCTGGCAGCAGAAGTCGGCGGCATCGGCATCGCGCCGGGTGCGAACCTGTCCGACAACGTGGCGATGTTCGAAGCCACCCACGGTACCGCACCCAAGTATGCGGGCATGGACTATGTCAATCCGGGCTCGTTGATTTTGTCGGCCGAAATGATGCTGCGTCACCTGGGCTGGATCGAAGCCGCTGACCTCATCATCAGCAGCATGGAAAAAGCCATTGCGGCCAAGACCGTGACTTACGACTTTGCACGCTTGATGGAAGGGGCAACCGAGGTGAAGTGCTCGAAATTTGCCGAGGTCATGATTTCGAAACTGTAATGTCTTTTAAAGGTCGCAGCGGCGGTGCCGTAGGAGCCTGCCCTATCCGCATGCCGCTATGATTTGCCTGGAAGGAATATACGTCGGTGCCTCAAGCTATGCTTGAGGTACCGTTTATGGGTGTTTTTTCCGCTGCATGTTGAGCTGTTGACGCAGCTTGCAGCAAGGTTCTTATTTGATCGCTTGATTGTTGGACGCAGCTAGCGCTCGACAGCAAAGCAGGCTGATCTCCTTCAAAAAGTGATGCTCCGGCTGTCGGTAAGCTGGACGCCCCCCAGAATAATTTCTGATTTCATTCGAGTAACGCTTCGTCCGGTATGTGCTGGTTGGTGGAGGCACTGCCGTTAGCACGTTCAAGTATGTCGCGGTGTTTAACGGATTAATCTTACAGGTATTTCAGTCTTGGTCAGGTGGCGGCTTTCGGTTGCGGTGATAAGGTGGGTTCAAGACAACTGGAGTTGGAGTTTTCGGGTTGAGTCAGCTTGATGAGCTGTTTGCAAGGCTGGCTATACGGCTTTGAATAGAGGGGGGCTTGTTATGAATGGCGGATTCAACCCTGAAGTGCAACGACGTTTTGATGTGATTGTAACT
>JASJPF010000056.1:18609-42107 GCA_031426835.1 Thiobacillus sp. | reverse complement strand
CCGCGTGGTGGCGACCCAGGGCGACCCCGATGCGCCGGTCAACAAGGGCCTCAATTGCATCAAGGGCTATTTTTTGTCCAAGATCATGTACGGCAAGGATCGCCTCACCACCCCTCTGCTGCGCATGAAGAACGGCAAGTTCGACAAGAACGGCGACTTCGCTCCGGTAAGTTGGGACAAGGCGTTCGACATCATGGAGCAGAAGTGCAAGGAGACGCTCAAGGCCAAGGGTCCGACCGCCGTTGGCATGTTCGGATCGGGGCAGTGGACGGTATGGGAAGGCTACGCTGCCGCCAAGCTGTTCAAGGCGGGCTTCCGCTCCAATAATATCGATCCCAATGCGCGCCATTGCATGGCCTCCGCGGTGGCGGGTTTCATGCGCACTTTCGGTATCGACGAGCCGATGGGCTGCTACGACGACGCCGAACACGCCGATGCCTTCGTGCTGTGGGGCTCCAACATGGCGGAGATGCATCCGATCCTGTGGTCGCGCCTCACCGACCGTCGCCTTACCGCAAGCCATGTCAAAGTGCATGTGCTGTCCACCTTCAGCCACCGCAGTTGCGAACTGGCGGACAACGAGCTGATCTTCACTCCGCAGACCGACCTGGCGATCCTCAACTATATCTGCAACCACATCATCCAGAGCGGTGCGGTGAACGAGGCGTTCGTCAGGGATCACGTCAACTTCAAGCGCGGCGTGACCGATATTGGCTATGGCCTGCGTCCCAATCATCCGCTGGAGCAGGTGGCCGGCAACAACGGCTACCCCGGCGCGGACGGCAAACCCAAGGGCAATCCTGGCGGGGCGAGCCCGATAAGCTTTGACGAATTCAAGCAGTTCGTATCCGAGTACACCCTGGACAAGGCGCACGAAATTTCGGGCGTGCCCAAGGACAAGCTGGAGGCGCTGGCCAAGACCTACGCCGACCCCAAGACCCGCGTCGTGTCCTACTGGACCATGGGTTTCAACCAGCACACCCGTGGCACCTGGGTCAACAACATGATCTACAACGTGCACCTGCTGGTGGGCAAGATATCCGAGCCGGGCAACGGCCCGTTCTCGCTCACCGGCCAGCCGTCGGCCTGCGGCACGGCGCGCGAGGTGGGCACCTTCGCCCATCGTTTGCCGGCCGACATGGAGGTGATGAATCCGAAGCACCGCGCGTTTGCCGAGAAAATCTGGAAGCTGCCAGCCGGCACCATTCCCGACAAGCCCGGCTTCCATGCCGTGTTGCAAAGCCGCATGTTGAAGGACGGCAAGCTCAATTTCTACTGGACTTCGACCACCAACAACATGCAGGCGGGGCCCAACGTCAACGACGAAATCTACCCCGGCTGGCGCAACCCGGCCAACTTCGTGGTGGTGTCCGACTGCTATCCAACCCAATCGGCGCTGGCGGCGGACCTGATCCTGCCTTCCGCGATGTGGATGGAAAAGGAAGGCGCCTACGGCAACGCCGAGCGCCGCACCCAATTCTGGCGCCAGCAGGTCAAGCCGCAGGGCGATTCGCGTTCCGATCTCTGGCAGTACGTCGAGTTTTCCAAGCGTTTCAAGGTCGAGGAGGTCTGGCCGGCGGAGCTGATCGCCACCATGCCGGAATACAAGGGGAAAACCCTGTACGACGTTTTGTATGCCAACGGCGTGGTCAACCGGTTCCCGCTTTCGGAGACGCAGAAAGGCTATCCCAACAGCGATGCCGAGCAGGTGGGGTTTTACCTGCAAAAGGGACTGTTCGAGGAGTATGCCCAGTTCGGCCGCGGCAAGGCGCACGATCTGGCCGCATTCGACCTGTACCATAAAACGCGCGGCCTGCGCTGGCCGGTGGTGGACAACAAGGAAACCCTGTGGCGTTTCCGCGAGGGCTATGACCCCTACGTGAAAAAAGGCGAGGGGATCAAGTTCTACGGCCATGCCGACGGCAAGGCGGTGATTTTCGCGCTGCCTTACCAGCCGGCGGCGGAGCCGCCGGACGCCGAATACGATCTGTGGCTTTCCACTGGCCGCGTGCTGGAGCATTGGCACACCGGATCGATGACGCGGCGCGTGCCCGAGCTGTACCGGGCCTTCCCCGATGCACTGGTATTCATGCACCCGGACGACGCCAAGAAGCGCGGCCTCAAGCGCGGTGACGCCGTCAAGCTGGTGACTCGCCGCGGCGAGGTGGTGACCCGGGTCGAGACCCGCGGCCGCAACAAGATGCCGGTTGGAATGGTGTTCATTCCCTTCTTCGACGAACACCGCATGGTGAACAAGCTCACCCTCGATGCCACCTGCCCGATCTCGAAAGAGACCGATTTCAAGAAATGTGCGGTCAAGGTGGTGAAGGTATAAGGCCGGACTACAGATCGATTTGACGGAGGTTCTATGAAAACTCATTACGCATTGACGGCTACGGTGCTCATGACATTCTCGGCCGTTTTTTTTCTGGCGTCCTGCACCTCGCCCCCGCCTGCCGCGCCCACTGCGGAAAAGGTGGATGTGCGTGGATTGCGTCCGAATCAGCTGACCGAGCAGGATCTGATTCCTGCGATGACGGAGTACGTCGGCAAGACGCCGGGCGAGCAGGAAAACATCGCGCGCAGCTTCGAACAACAGCCGCCGCTGATCCCGCACAAGATCGACGGTTACCGCATCGATTTCAAGACCAACCGCTGTATGGAATGCCACGACCGCTCGTTCTACAAGGAGGAAAAGGCGCCCAAGATCGGCGACAGCCACTATCTCGATGGCGACGGCAAGGCATTGCAACAGCTTTCCATGGCGCGCTACAGCTGCACCCAGTGCCATGTTCCGCAGGCCCATGCCCAACCTTTGATAGGCAATACGTTTCAGCCGATCAAGACGATGAACTGATTGTTGTTTGTATCCCCTGCGGGGGGCAGCCCGGGAAATCGAGCGCCTGCGAAGGCGCTTGAGCAGCCCATAACATCAAGTAGAGAGGAGACTAACAATGAGATTCAAACCGGGAAGTCTGACGTTGCTGGCAGGAGGGCTCGCCGTCTGTTTGCCGCTGTGGGCGGCGGCGCCGACCCCCGCCATGCTGTCGAATACATGCTCGGCCTGCCATGGCGCATTCGGCCAAAGCGTCGGCCCCAGCATTCCCACGCTGGCCGGTCAGCCGGCTGGCTATATCGTGGATGCGATGAAGAAATTCAAATCGGGCGAACGCCCCGGCACGGTGATGGGGCGATTGGCAAAAGCCTATACCGACGACGACTTCGTCGCGATGGGCGAATTTTTCCGCGAACAAAAGTTTGTCCGCTACCGGCAGGATGTGGATGCCGCAAAAGCGATCAAAGGCAAGCAGCTGCATGAGCAGAGTTGCAAGAAATGCCACCAGGACGGCGGGCGCGAGTCCGAGGATGGCGGCGTGATCGCAGGCCAGTGGAGCGAATATCTGCACATCAGCATGAGCGAGTTCATGACGAAGAAACGTCCGATGCCGAAAAAAATGGCGGAAAGAATGGAAGGCCTGAGCCAGGATGATCTCGATGCGCTGGTTCACTTCTACGCCAGTCAACAATAACCGGGGAGGAAGAAAACATGTCTGACATGGATAGAAGGGGCTTCATCAAGCTGCTGGGAACTGCGACGGGTCTGGGCCTGGCCGGTTTCCCCGGCATCGCCTCGGCGGCTGAGCTGTTGCCGAAAAAAGGCCGGCGCGTGGTGGTGGTCGGCGGCGGTTATGGCGGCGCAATCGTTGCCAAATATATTCGCCTGCAGGACCCATCGATTGAGGTGGTGCTGATCGAGCGGGACAGGAAGTTCGTTTCCTGCCCCTTCAGCAACCTCGTCATCGGTGGCTTGCGCGACATCAGCGACAACACCATCACCTATGACAAACTGGCTGCGAACAACGGCATTCGGGTGATTTATGGCGAGGTGACCGCAGTGGATACCGCCGCCAGGAAAGTGGCGCTCGCCGGCGGCACGCTCAGCTACGACCGTCTGGTACTTTCTCCCGGCATCGATTTCCGTTTCGATGAAATCGAAGGCTACGATCCGCTGGAAACGCCCAGGCTCATTCCCCATGCCTGGAAAGCCGGCGAACAGACCATGCTGCTGCGCAAGCAACTGGTCGACCTGCCCAGGGGCGGCACGGTGGTGATGAGCATTCCGCTGGCGCCGTTCCGATGCCCGCCTGGGCCCTACGAGCGCATCAGCATGATGGCCATGCATTTAAAGGCCCACAATCCCGCCGCCAAGATCATCGTGCTCGACGCCAATCCGGACATCGTGTCCAAGGGCGCATTGTTCAAGAAAGCCTGGGAGAAGCACTATGCAGGCTTGATCGAGTACCGCTCCGGCAACAAGGTGGTCAAGGTCGACAACAGGAAACGCGCGGTGGACAACGGCGTAGAGGAAATCCGGGGCGATCTGGTCAACCTGGTGCCGCCGCAAAAAGCCGGGCTTATCGCGCATCAGGCCGGCGTGGTGGGCGAGGACAGGAAATGGTGCCCGGTCAACCCGCTGACCTTCGAATCCACCCTGGTCAAGGATGTGCATGTCGTCGGCGATGCCTGCATGGCCGGCGCGATGCCGAAGTCCGGCTATTCAGCCAACTCGCAGGCCAAGGTGTGCGCCACCAACATCGTGCAGTTGATGAACGGCAAGGCGCTGATCGATCCTTCCCATGTCAATGTCTGCTACAGCTATGTGAGCGACAAGGAAGCCATTTCAGTGGCCGCCGTTTACAAGGTGGAAGCCGGCAAGACCATCGCCGTGCCGAATTCGGGCGGGGTGTCGCCCGACCTGTCCGAACAGGAGGCGATCTACGCGCGCAGCTGGATCAAGAACATCCTGCACGAAATGTCCAGCTGATCCGTTTGGGTCTGGCGTTGCAGCGGGCGTCGTTAGCGAACGGCGCCCGCTGCAACATGTTCAGGATTTGCGCAGGCTGAAACGGAACACGTCTTGCGAACAGACGTCGATGCAGCGCCCGCAGTGGGTGCAGTTGGGCGATGCGATCAGCGGCCCAACATTCCGCTGTGCGCCTTTCAGCGCAGGCGTGATCACCTGCGGTTCGGGACAGACCGCGAAGCAATCCATGCAGTCGTCGCACCGGTCGCGCCCGGTGGCGCTGACGTGCAGCGGGCGCCACTTGCCGAGCAGGCTGTAGAACGCCCCCACCGGACAGACATGGCCGCACCAACCGTTGTTGCTGACGAACAAATCGAATAGAAACACCGCCAGCACGATAGTCCAGGCCGTGCCGAGGCCGAAAATCAGGCCACGGTGCAGCATCGATACCGGGTTGATCAACTCCCAGGCAAGAGTGCCGGTGGCCGCCGCCAGCACCAGCGTCATCGCCAGCATCGCGTAACGCAGCCGGCGCGAGATGTGGGCGCTGCCCTTGATGCCGAGGCGGCGGCGCAGCCAGGCGGCGGCGTCGGTCACCGGATTGAGCGGGCATACCCAGGCGCAATAGACGCGCCCCCCCACCAGCAAGTAGAACGCCAGCACGATGGCGGCCCCGGTCAGCGCCAGTTGTCCCGGCAGGTGGCCGGCGAGCAGCGACTGCAGCAGCACATAGGGATCGGTCAGCGGCAGGGTGTCGAGCGTCAGACTGGAGCTGAGGTTGCCCTTGACGATCCACCCGCCCAGCCATGGCCCGGCCAGGAACAGGCCGAGTATGCCCAGTTGCGAGAAACGGCGCAGGATCAGCCACCTGTGACTGGCGAGCCAGCCTTTTTCGGCGATGCCCGTGGCGCCGATGTCGCGCGTGCTCATTTTGCATCCTCCGGTTCGGGCAGGCGGTCGGGCAGGTCAATGATGTCCTGATCCTGGATCAGGGATCGTCCGGCCTGGCGTTTCTCTTCCCAGCCCAGGCGGTAGTGCTGGCCGGCTTCTCCCTTGGCCAGCCCGATCGGATAAATCTTGATTGCGGGCGTCTCCAGCACGCAGGCTTGTTCGCACTTGCCGCAGCCGGTGCACTGTTCGGAATGCACGGTCGGCAGGAACATCGTATGTTTTCCGGTGCGCGGATTGTGCTGGCGTTCCAGGGTGATCGCCTGGTCGATCATCGGGCAGATGCGGTAACACACATCGCAGCGCAGGCCGAGGAAATTGAGGCAGGTTTCCTGGTCTACCAGTACCGCCAGCCCCATTCTGGCCTGCGTAATGTCGGTGAGGCCGGGGTCGAGCGCGCCGGTGGGGCAGGCCTTGACGCAGGGGAGGTCGTCGCACATCTCGCACGGCAGGGTGCGGGCCACGAAATAGGGGGTGCCGGTGGCGATCCGCTGCTCTGGCTTCGCCAGCTCGAGAATATGGTAGGGGCAGTCGCGTACGCACAGGCCGCAACGGATGCAGGCACCCTGGAAATCGCTTTCCGCAAGTGCGCCCGGGGGGCGCAGCGAGAGTGGAGGCAGCGCCCCGGCCTGCTTGACGTAGAGTGCCAAGCCGCCGCCCATCAGTCCGACGGTGCAGGCGGCTTTTGCCATGTCGAGCAGGAACTGGCGGCGCGAAGTAGGTCGTGCGCCGGGCATGGCCTATCGTGTCGGTTCGACGTCCGCTTCGAAATGATGGTAAACCATGGCGGTGGACAGCACGCCCGGAGTTTGAGTGATGCTGTCGAATACGCGGGTGGTTTCCTGGTCGTCGGCTTTTTCGATGGTGACAACCATTTTCCCGCCCGCACCGTCCGCGTGAATTTCCACGCCGGCGATTTTTTCCAGCTGGATGCGGACCTTGTCGACGCTATCCGGACTGGCGTACACCACAATGCCTGAAATATTCATGCTGGCCTTTCCCTGTAGCGGCGAACCCAAGGCGGCGTCGAACAAACCGCCGCCTATGCCGTCGAGGTGCTCGGCAAGTTGGGGGCATGTTTGGCGCTCGCCTCAAGCGTTATGGAAAAGACTGCGCTCAAGGCGCGGTTTTTGCCTTGATGCAAATCAATCATTTTCGAATTTTTCCCGGATCATGCCTTGTTCGTGCATTCAGGGAGGCGTGATGGATTGACGGCGCGCGGCCTGCATTCAGCGACAGTCGTAATGCCTAATCAGGCACGGATGGGTTTCATCCGTAATTCCGCAGTTTTTCGATATCCAGGATGGTGATGTCCTTGCCCTCAACACCGATCAATTTCGCGGCGCACAAATCATGGAGGATGCGCGAGAAGGTTTCCGGCGTAATGTTGAGGCGCGAGGCGATGATATTTTTGCTGGCGGTCAGTTGAATATGGACCGCCTTGCCTGCCGCTGCGTCGGTTGTTTCGTGCTGGAGCAGGTAGCCGATTACCCGCTGCGCACTGGAATGCAGGGAATACGATTCCACATCGTGCACCAGTCCGTGCAGGCGCATGCTGAGACCGGCCAGCATTTTTCGGCAAAATATCGGGTCGCGTGCAATTTCCTCATACACCACAGCCTTGGAAAGATGCAGTACCAGAGAATCCGCGAGGACGTGTGCGGATAGTGGGTAGGGTTTGCCAAGGAACATGACCGCCTCGCCGAAGCTCTGGCCGGGGCCGACCAGCTTCACCACTTTTTCGGTGCCTTTGGTCGAGTTGAAAGCCAGCTTGACCTGCCCGTATACCACTATGTAAAAGCCGTGTGATGCGTCTCCGCCGTGAAACAGCTTATCGCTGCGCGAGAGGTGTAACTCCCGCGCCCCGAGGGCGAGGCGGGCAATTTCCTCGGGACACATTTCATTGAACAGGGGCAAATTCGCCAGAATGGAATGAACATTTATTTGGACCAAAATGCCTCCGAGCCTCCGCACAGGATAAGCCGGAAAGGGCGGTAAGCCTTGGTTCAGCCCCCCCGGACTTTTTTTCTACCGACATCATACGAGCTATGCCGGGCTTTGTCGGCTTTGCGGCTGCGATAAAAGCTTAATTTTGCATTCTTGACCTAAATCAAGGCACTGCGCTTGTGTCTGCCTTAAATTTTCACCTGCCGGATAGCGGATGTGCAGGTTTCGGGCTTCAAGGCCCTGCTCATAACGCGATGGCATCAAACGACATCATTTCAGACCGTGAGATTTTTGCAATGTAGAGGGAGGGGGGGGGTATGAGTGAACTGTTTACCAAGTCCATGGCGCGCAACACTTTTTTCGGGGGAAGCGTCTTTTTCTTTCTTCTTTTTCTTACGCTGACATTCGACACCACGCGGGAACTGCCCAAGCGCGATCATCACAAGCAGGCAAGCATTACGCCGGAAGTGGTCCGCGGCAAACATCTCTGGGAGGTGAACAACTGCATCGGCTGCCACACCCTGCTTGGCGAAGGCGCCTACTTCGCGCCGGAACTGGGCAATGTGTACAAGCGCCGCGGCGGTGAATTCATCAAGGCCTGGATCAAGCTTCAGCCCACCGGTGCGCCTGGCCGACGGCAGATGCCGCAGTTCAACCTGAGCGATCAGGAACTGGACGATATGGTGGCGTTCCTTAAATGGACTTCGGAGATCAATACCCAGAACTGGCCGCCCAATATCGAAGGTTGATTGCGACTAAACCAGAAATCCAGGATTTTAAGGAGGCAATAATATGCAATATCAATCTCAGGCGGTGGCGAAACCGTACTTTATCGCCGCCATCGGACTTTTTGTGGGCCAGATATTATTTGGCCTGATCATGGGGCTGCAATACGTAGTCGGCGATTTTCTGTTTCCCGCCATTCCCTTTAACGTCGCGCGCATGGTGCATACCAACCTGCTGATCGTGTGGCTGCTGTTCGGCTTCATGGGGGCAGCCTACTATCTGATTCCGGAAGAGGCAGAACGGGAGTTGCATAGTCCGAAGCTGGCCATGATCACCTTCTGGATTTTCCTGATCGCCGGCGCGCTGACGGTTGTGGGCTATCTGGCGGTGCCTTACGCCACCCTGGCCAAGATGACTGGCAACGACCTGCTGCCGACCATGGGACGAGAGTTCCTGGAGCAGCCGCTCATTACCAAGGTGGGCATTGTCCTGGTCGCGTTGTCCCTGCTTTACAACGTCACCATGACGGTGCTGAAGGGGCGCAAGACCTCCATCAGCATCGTGCTGCTGATGGGCTTGTGGGGGCTGGCCATTTTCTTCCTGTTCGCTTTCTACAACCCGTCCGATCTCGTGATGGACAAGTTCTTCTGGTGGTTTGTAGTGCACCTGTGGGTGGAAGGCGTATGGGAACTGATACTTGGCGCATTGCTGGCATTCGTGCTGATCAAGGTTACCGGCGTGGATCGCGAAGTCATCGACAAATGGCTGTATGTCATCATCGCCATGGCGCTCATTTCCGGCATCATCGGCACCGGCCATCACTACTACTGGATTGGCACGCCGGCCTACTGGCAATGGTGGGGTTCCGTGTTCTCCGCACTTGAGCCGATCCCCTTCTTCGTGATGACGCTGTTCGCGTTCAACATGGTGAACCGCCGCCGCCGCGACCATCCCAACAAGGCGGCCACGCTGTGGGCGCTGGGCACCGGGGTGATGGCTTTTCTCGGAGCGGGCGTATGGGGCTTTTTGCATACTCTGGCACCGGTCAACTTCTACACCCACGGTTCGCAGATCACCGCAGCGCACGGTCACATGGCGTTTTACGGCGCTTACGTGATGGTGGTGCTGACCATGATCTCCTACGCCATGCCGCTGATGCGGGGCCGCGTCGCCAACAGCAACAAGGCGCAGGTGTGGGAAATGTGGGGATTCTGGTTGATGACCGTTTCGATGGTGTTCATTACCCTGTTCCTGACTGGCGCCGGCATTTTGCAAGTGTGGCTGCAACGGATGAGCGATACGCCGATGTCGTTCATGGCAGCGCAGGATCAGATCGCGCTGTTCTATTGGGCACGTGAAATCGCCGGCGTGTTCTTCCTCGCCGGTCTGGTAGCCTACGTGATCAGCTTCTTCGTCAAAGGCAAGGATCAGGCAGCCGTCTAAAACGCCTGATTGCCGGGGGAATGCTCCCCCGGCAGCCGATGCAACCGCGACCCATCCAAGGAGTGCGTCATGACGCCACCACCTGCATCCGTCACTGCGCTGGGGACCCATCCCACAGTCTACGACGTACCATTTTACAAACCCCATAGTAATGAAGTCGAACTGTTCGAGCACGCTTTCCGCAACCGGCTGCCGTTGCTGATCAAGGGCCCAACCGGCTGCGGAAAGACGCGTTTTGTCGCACACATGGCGGCCCGCCTGAACCGGCCGCTGTACACCGTGGCCTGCCACGACGATCTCACCGCTTCCGATCTGGTGGGGCGGCACCTCATCAACGATTCCGGAACCTATTGGAACGACGGCCCGCTGACTCGCGCAGTGCGCGAAGGCGGCATCTGTTATCTGGACGAAGTGGTGGAGGCGCGCAAGGACACCACGGTCATACTGCATCCCCTGACCGACGATCGTCGCATTTTGCCGCTGGAGCGCACCGGTGAAATCCTGCAGGCGCCGCCTCAGTTCATGCTGGTGGTTTCCTACAATCCAGGCTATCAGAACTTTCTCAAGGGCATGAAGCCGAGCACGCGCCAGCGCTTTGTCTCGCTGCGTTTCGATTTCCCCGATCCGGACCTGGAACAGCAGGTGGTGATTGCCGAAACCGGTATCGACGCGATGATGGCGACGCGCCTGGTCAACCTGGCAGGCAGCTTGCGCGCCCTCAAGGCGCATGACCTGGAGGAAGCGGCCAGCACGCGCCTGCTGGTATATGCCGCCGCACTCATCAAGAGCGGTTTCGACCCGGTCGAGGCATGCCGCGCGGCGCTGGTAGAAACGCTCACGGACGATGCGGAGACCGCGCAGGCTTTGATGGAGGTTGTTTATGCGAGCTTCGGAAAATGAGGGACCCGCACCCGATCCTCCGGGGCAAGGCATTGCGGTAGGCGCGGAGGCGCTTTATCTCGCCAATCTTTTGCTGTTGCCCGGATTGGCTTTTCTGGCGTTGCTGGTGCTCGGGTTCGCGCATCGGCGCGATGCGCCGCCGCTGGGGCGTTGCCATCTGCGGCAAACCTTGGCGGCAAGCTTGTGGGCGGGCGCGATTCTGGTGCTGGCCAATGTCCTGATACTTGCATTGGGCGGCTACCAGCAGCCCGCCACCTGGATTGTGCTCATCCTGTATTTCACCATCTGTCATTCGACGCTGGTGCTGTTCGGCATCGTCGGCCTGGCGCGTGCCATGGCCGGCAAGCTGTATGTTTATCCCCTGATCGGCAGGCCATGCAATGATGATTAGTCTGCAACGCAGCCGCTTATTCCTGCGCTCGGCATTTTTCCTGCTGTTCGTGCTGGCACCGCCGCTGAATATTTTCCGCTTCGATTTGACGCTGGGCCATTTCATCCTCTTCGGCTATCCCTGGACGCTCGGGCTGGACCCGTTCCTGGCGGGAGAGGTCGGCGTAGGCGCGGCAATATTCAATATTCTCCTGCGCGGCTTTCTGCCACTCGCCGCAACGGTGGCATTGGTGATCGGGGTATCCTGGAAATACGGGCGGCTGTATTGCGGATGGCTGTGTCCGCATTTTTCGATTGTGGAAACCATCAACGCGCTGATGCGCAGAACCATCGGCAAGCACAGCGTATGGGATCGGGAAATTCTCCCCGAGCGCGGCCCGGATGGCCGCGTGGTCAAACCCGATGGCCATTACTGGTGGCTGACGCTGGCGGTTGCGGTGGCGCTGGCGTTTGTCTGGGCGGTGGCGCTGCTGACATATCTTTTGCCGCCCGCAGAGATATACCGCAACCTCTGGCACGCATCGCTGACCCGTAACCAGGGCATTTTCCTGATTGCCGCCACCGTGGTGTTTTCGCTGGATTTCACGTTGGCGCGGCATCTGTTTTGCCGCTTCGGGTGTGCGGTCGGCCTGTTCCAGAGTCTGGCCTGGATGGCCAACAAGAAAGCCATGGTGGTGGGCTTCGATCGCGCCCGCGGGCGGGCATGCAGCGATTGCGATAATGCCTGCGATAACGCCTGCCCGATGCGCCTGACCCCCCGCACCATCAAGCGCCACATGTTTACCTGCACCCAGTGCGCCCAGTGCGTCCAGGCGTGCGAACAGGTGCAGGTGGACAATCCGCACGGCTCGTTGCTGCAATGGGTGGACAACGCCTGCGCGCTGGACAAATCGGATCGCGATTTCGGCCGTCGCCCCGCCGTACCGGGCCGCTGCTTCGACTCGGGCGGCACGCCGGAAACACGGCCGGTCCGCTTTGTCGCGCGCGCCGCAAGCAGCACTGAAAAAACCCCAGGATGAAGAGCTGACGCCATGGAACAATTCGTAGGCACATTATGGCACCGGCTGGTAACCCGGGCCGCCGATAGCGGGCACGGCGCGGCGACCGTCAGGCTCGAGGCGATTGCGAAGCCGGCCGGCATCCTGTTTCGCGCGCTGGGTGGCGACCGCGGCCTGGCGCTGAAAGCCGCGCAGGCAACCGACAACGCCGGGCGACGCAACTGGCTGCAGCGGCTGGCCGGCAGCGAACGAAGAATCGAGCTGGCCTGGCGCGACCGCGAGGCACTGCATTTTCCCGCGGCCATCAATGTGTTCCCGCAGGCGGCGCTCAATCGCGAACTGTATTTCTGGCTGGCCGCGCTGGCCGCGGAAATGCGCCAGGGTGAATGGTTCGTCGAAAACCAGCAGGCCACACAACGCCTGCTGGAAAAATTTCCCGGCCTCAATGCGCGTTACCAGCGCCTGCTTCAGGCAAGCCTGTTGCTGCGCCCCGGGCCGGAGACGCTGGCGGCGGACGAGGCCGCGCAGGAACGGGCGATTCGCCAGGCGCTGGCCGCGCCCGGCAGCGTTGCACGCTTGCCGCCGGCGCACCGTCCCTGGCATCCCGTGCAACTGTGGTTACACCCCGCACCGCCGGTTGCTGCCCATGCCGTGCCTGCGCCCGCCGTCGAGCAGGAACCGCCGGAAGCGAATCAAGCCCAGCCCGCATCCGAGGATCAGCGGCGGCGTAAAGCCCAGAGGGAAGACATGCCAGACGGGAAAGACGCGTTCATGATGTTTTTCCGTGCCGAAAGCATCATGAGCTGGGCCGAGTACATCAAAATAAACCGCCCCACCGAAGAAGACGATGCCGAGGACGGCAAACGCGCCGCCGACGATATGGATTCAATCAGCGTGGCGCGCGACGGTAAAAATACCGCTTCTCGTTTGCGGTTCGATCTCGATCTGCCGCCCGAGGCATCCGACGACACGCCGCTGGGCGAGGGGATACTGCTGCCGGAATGGCATGACAGGAAAGGTGTCTTGCAGGAAAACCATTGCCGCCTGCAACCGATGATCGCGGTGCATGCCGCCCCCATCGCGCTGCCGCCGCATCTGGCCGCCACCGCGCGCCGCATCCGCAGCCAGTTCGAAGCATTGACGCCGGCGCGCATCTGGCTCAGAAAGCAGCATGACGGCACGGAAATCGACCTCGATGCCTGCGTGCAGCGCACGATCGAGCGGAAAAGCGGCACCGCCCCGGCGGATGTGGGCTTGTATCAATCCTATCAGGCGCAGCAGCGCGACCTGGCCTGCCTGCTGCTGGCGGATTTATCCCAGTCCACGGATGCCTATGTAAGCGATCAGGCACGGGTGATCGACGTGATTCGCGACAGCCTGTTCCTGTTTTCAGAAGCCTTGTCCGCCACCGGCGATCGTTTCGGGCTGTATGGTTTTTCCTCGCTGCGGCGCGACAACGTCCGCTTCCATGTGATCAAGGAATTCGACGACAAATACGACGACCGGACGCGCGGCCGCATCGCCGCCGTCAAACCCGGCTACTACACCCGCATGGGCGCCGCCATCCGCCACGCCAGCACCCTGCTGGCGCGCCAGCCATCGCACCAGCGGTTGTTGCTGTTGCTGACCGACGGCAAGCCGAACGATCTTGATCAGTATGAAGGCCGCTATGGAATCGAGGACACGCGACAGGCGCTGAGCGCGGCGCGCAAGCAGGGGATACAGCCTTTCTGCGTCACGGTGGACGAGAAGGCGGGCAGTTACCTGCCGCACCTGTTCGGCGTCGGCAATTACGTTGTCATCCGCAAGCCGTCAGAACTGCCGCACCAGTTGCCGGCGTTGTACGCGCAAATCACGCGCTAGCAGCGCGCCGTATTTAAAGAATCGAAGTGAAAAACGCATTGGCCGGATAGTTGTCTGGCCGATTTGATGTAACTCTGGTAGGTTGCCAGAGAAGCACAGAACGTGCTGCGCGCCATCACGATGATGGAAGCAGCTTGTCTTAAAGTTCGCCGTTGGCGGCGGCACGCATCACGTTTTCCATTTTTTCACGCACCGCGATGGCGCCTTTTCGCAGCTCGGGGGGGATGCCTACATTCTTGCCAGCCATGTCGAGCCAGGTCACATCCCAATCCAGCGTCATCACCCAGATGTTCTTGTCGGCATCTTCCATCACGGTAATGCGGCAGGGGAGAAATACGGCCATTTCGGGGATGACACGCAGCAGGTCACGCCCCACCGCGATGTCACAGAAACTGTAGACTTCGATGCGCGGCTCTGAATCCTCATTCAGCACGGCCTTGAAATCTTTCCACAGCAGGTTGCTGCCAACCAGTTTCAGGTTGAGCTGATTGGCGCGCAGCTTCATCGATTCCACTACGTCATCAAACGTCAGGCCAGACTTGGCCTTGTGCTTGACGACGAAAAGATTCATCGCCTCGCGCGCGTCCAGCTGCATCATGTTGGCCATCATCGGCATCGCCATCTGCAGCCAGCGTTTCTTCTCTTCCGGCTTGATGATGCGATTCATCTGGTAATCGCGATAAGGCGGAGGCGGCGCGAGTTGCATCATCATGGGCCCATACGGAGTCTGGATAATCCCAATCCACTGTTGCGGGGGCGCGTGCTGTATTTCCGGATTGATGGGCGCTACTGCAAGCGGCGCAGCATTTGGTGGCTCAATGGGGGCAGCAAGCGGAATGGCTAGCGGGACAGCAGCAGGCTCTGCGGCAAGCGCAGACAGGCAGAAAGTCGGCAGGACGACGATTAGGGCAAAGCAGCGCAACATGAGGTTTCTCCTCTATGCGTGAGTGTTTTTCATCGTACGCGCCATGGCGCATACGTCAACTATGCTCAAGCCCGCGCCTGAAAGTGTTGCTCGAGTTTTTCGAGTTCGGACGCCGCTTTAGTGAAATCGCCTTTTTTCACACTGGCTTCAATCTGTGTAGCCCAATCCTGAATGTCTTTCGCCATGACACTGGCGGCGGCACCTCTGAGCGCATGGGTTTCCTTGAGGCACGATCCGTTGTCACGCTTCTCTATGCCGTTCTTTAACACCCTCAGGCTCGCTTCCGTCGTGCTGATGAAAACGGCGGACAGATCGTTCACCAGACCGGGGTTGCCAGGGTAGCGTGCATGCAAGGCGGGCAGGTCGAGTAAGGGGGTTCGATTGGGCACCGGCCCGACGCTTGGCAGGCGTTGAGCCAGTAAGGCTGCGAGGGCCGACTCGGAGTAGGGCTTGCTGAGGTAGTCGTTCGCACCGGCTTCCAGGCAGGCTTCACGAAAGCCGGCGTTGGCGTTGGCTGTCAATGCGATGATCGGTATGAGTCGGGTGTCGGTCGGCAGTTGGCGGATCCGTCGGGTGGCCTCCAGACCATCCATTTCCGGCATTTGCCAATCCATCAGGACGAGGTCAAACGTTTCCGTTTCCAGCATTTCAAGCGCTTGAGAACCGCTGGTGGCGATGCCATGCTGCAACCCCATTTCACGCAATTGATGGGCCAGGACTTTCTGGTTGACCGGGTGATCTTCAACAATCAGGATACGTCCCTGAAGTTGAACCACCGACTGGGTTGGCAGTTCCGCCAGTGGCAAGGTGGTGACGGGGAGGTTTAGCGCCAGGGTAAAGCAGCTGCCTTTGTCTGGCGTGCTCCCTACCGTAAGCTTCCCCCCCATCAACCCTGCAAGTTGATGGCTGACGGCCAGGCCGAGTCCGGTCCCCCCATAGCGTCGCGTGGTTGAAGTGTCGGCCTGGGAGAAAGCCTGAAACAAGCGCGCCTGTGTTTCGCTGCTTATGCCGATGCCGCTGTCGTTCACGCTAAACCGGACCAGGGATTCATTATTCACGGTATCAAACGACAGGCGTAATTCGACTTTACCCTGATGGGTGAACTTGATGGCATTGTCGACCAGGTTGAGCAGGATTTGACGGATGCGCGTGGGGTCACCCAAGAGCGCGTCTGGCGGTGTGCTGGACAAGACCAGATCCAGTATCAGGTCTTTTTCAAGTGCGCGCGCCCGAAACAGGGCCACGACACTTTGCGCTAGTCTTTCCGGTGAGAAGGGAACCGCTTCGACCACCATTTTCCCCGCCTCGATTTTCGAGAAATCGAGGATGTCGTTGATGATCGTAAGCAGGCTCTCGGCGGAGCTTTTCAGCGTGGTGATGTATTCGCGCTGACGACCATCGAGCGGCGTTTTCAGCAGCAGTCCGCTCATGCCCAATATGCCGTGCATCGGCGTGCGGATTTCGTGACTGACATTGGCGACGAACTCAGACTTTGCCCGCGCCATTTGTAATGCGGCTTCGCGTGCAGCTTCTTTGGCCGCCTCGGCAGCACGACGCTCCGAAACGTCACGCATGATTGCCTGGATCACGGGTTTGCCTTCCAGGCGCATGGCGTGCATGGCAATTTCGGCCATGAAGACCGAGCCGTCCTGGCGTTTGCCATGCCAGTCCAGGATGGCATGGCCCTCCTTGCGGGCCAACGCGATGGCACGGTTGGCATGGTCAATCGCACTGACGCCGTTGGCCTGGGTTGAGGTGCCGAGTGTCGAGATGGGTGTGCGCAGAAAATCCTCTATCGAGTCCATGCCAAACAGTGAAAGCGTGGCTGAGTTGCAATCGGTAAAGCCGGTCTCGTCGAGAATGACGACCGCATCGGAATTGGTTTCGAACAGGGTGTGATATTTTTGCTTCTGGATCTCGATCTGGCGTGTTTGCGTCAACATGCGGCGGCTGACCAATACCGCCACAACTGCAGCCAACACCGTGGCGAAGATGCTCAACAACAACATCAGATTGCGTGTGGCCTGATACGCGGTGAACGTTTTTCCGAGCGCGGCTTCGTTGGCCTCGCGCTGTAAGCGGGTCATGTTGTCGAGCGCTTCGACCAGCAGATTCTGATAGGGAATCGCTTCTTCCTGTAGTTGAGTCAGCGCACCGTAGTTGTTTTCATCGAGCGCAGCGTCGACCACGCTGAACATGATCGGCTGATTGCTAAAGGTGATAGCATCCAGCTGCGCCAGCAGTTGTTTTTCATCTTGCGAATCGAGCATGGCCTGCAACTGGCTGCGATCCTTGGCGTAGCGTTCGCCGAATTCCATAAACTTCTGGAACAGCGCATCTTTTTCCCAGGGGTCGATTGAAACCACGATGTTGTGCATCAACAATGCACGGTCGCGCAGGGTGTCACGCATGCGCGAAGCCAGTCGGGTCTTGACGTTATTGACCGCCACCACGTGTTCCAGCTCGTCATTCAGGTGGGCCATCTGGGTGACACCCAGGCCGATCACCGCGAGCATCAGCATCAGGGCGGCAGTGAAGCCGAACCCCACGTTGAACAGCAAGCCGCGCAACGGGGAGGGCAGCATGATGCGGGCGTTCATTCGCGGCGGAATGCCACGACGTGATCGACTGCGAGCTTGATGCCGATTTTTTCGCCGATGGCGTGGTTGTGATGGGAGGGCACCAGCGATAGTGCGCGCTGGCCGCTCGGCAATTTGAGCGTGTAGAGGAATTCGGCGCCGCGGAAAGCCTTGTTTTCGACTTCGGCCAGCATCAGGCTGTCGTCGTCGTGGATGATGTCGTCAGGCCGTAGCAGCACATCGACGCGGCAGTTGCGCACGCATTCGTTGCAGCCGCTGGCGTCGCACTCAACCGGGATGTGCCCGCTCAATATGCCGAGTTCGATTTCCACCTGGTGGTCGTTAATGACTTCGCCGATGACCAGCGCACCCTGACCGACGAAATCGGCAACAAACCGATTGGTCGGTTCGTGATAAAGGTTGTAGGGCGTATCCCACTGTTGAATGCGCCCCTCGTGCATCACGCCGACCCAGTCGGCCAGCGCAAAAGCTTCGTTCTGGTCGTGGGTGACGATGAGTGCGGTGGTGGCCTCGCGCTTGAGGATGTCGCGCACCTCGATCGACAGCCGCTCGCGCAATTCGACGTCGAGGTTGGAGAAGGGCTCGTCCATCAGGATCAATCGCGGACGCGGCGCCAGTGCGCGCGCCAGCGCCACGCGCTGCTGCTGACCCCCCGAAAGCTGATGCGGAAACTGGTCGGCGTGACCCGCCAGGCCGACCAGCACCAGCAGTTCGTCGACCCGTGCCTGTCGTGCGGCTTTGGTCTCGCTGCGCAGGCCGAAGCCGACGTTGGCCGCCACGGTCATGTGCGGGAACAGCGCGTAATCCTGGAACACCATGCCGACGCGGCGTTTTTCGGCTGACAGCATCCAGTCGGGCAGGCTGACGACTTCTCCATCGATGCGGATTTCGCCGGTCTGGATCGGTTCGAATCCGGAAATGCAGCGCAGCGCCGTGGTCTTGCCGCAGCCAGACGGACCCAGCAGGCAGCCGATTGCGCCTTCTGGCAAGTTGAAGGAGAGGTCGGCAATGATTTGCCGCGAGCCGTACGACTGTGAAACGGAATTGAGCACCAACTCAGCCATGGGAATGAGCTCCGCGCCAGGTCAAAAGAATGATAGGGATGATACCGGCAATGACTATGGCGAGCGAAGGCAGCGCAGCGCGCTCCCATTCACCCTCCGAAGTCATCTCGAAAACCCGGACGGCCAACGTGTCCCAGCCGAACGGACGTGTCATCAGGGTGATCGGCATTTCCTTCATGATGTCGACAAAGGCGAATACCGCAGCCGTGAGCAGGCTGGCGCGCAGCATCGGCAGGTGGACGCGGGTCAGCAGGCCGGCCGCGCCGGTGCCGAGATTGCGCGCGGCTTCATCGACGTTGCGCGTGATGCGGTGCAGGCCGCTCTCGATGGGGCCAAAGCCCACCGCAAGAAAGCGCACCAGGTAGGCCAGCAGCATCACCAGCAGCGTGCCTTTGAGAACTTCGTGGCCTTCGAACCCGAACCAGGCGCGTCCGCTGTCGATCAGCCAATTGTCCAGCCATGCCACCGGAATGAACAGTCCCACCGCTAACACCGCGCCGGGAAACGCGTAGCCGATCGTGGCCAGCCGTTGCGTCCACATCATGGTTTTGCTGGGGCGCTGGCGTCCGGCATAGGCGAGCAACAGCGACACCCCGACCACGATCAGCGCGCCCATACCGGCCAGCAGCAGGGAATGCCAGGCGAAGGCCCAGTAGCGGCTATCGAGATCGTCGGCCATGACATCGCGCGCCCACAGTGCAAGCTGGGTGACCGGAATGATGAAGGCGATGGCTAAAACAGTGCTGGCGTAGAGCAAGGCGAGTGCCGCCATGGTGGGCGACAGCTTGATCCGGCGTGAAGCGGCACTGCGGCCTACCGCGCCATAGCGCATTTTGGCGCGCGAGCGTTGCTCGAAAACCACCGCGACCAGCACAAACAGGATCAGGATCGAGGCGAGTTGCGCCGCTGCAGGCAGGGAAAACAGGCTGTACCACGCCTTGTAGATGGCGGTGGTGAAGGTGTCGTAATTGAATATCGCCATGGTGCCGAAATCGGCCAGGGTTTCCATCAGTGCCAGCATCAGGCCGGCAGCGATCCATGGCCGCGCCATCGGCAAGGCCACCCGGAAGAAGCCTTGCGTCCGCGATAGCCCAAGCGATTGCGCCGCTTCCAGTGCGATTGCACCCTGAGTGGAGAAGGCATTTTTTGCGATCAGATAAACATAGGGATAAAGCGCCAGCGACATCACCAGAATGACACCGCCGCGTGAGCGGATTTCGGGCAGCGTCATCGGGCCGAAGGCCTCGCGCAGCGCGGTTTGCAACGGGCCGGTGAAATCGAGCAGACCGATGGCGACGAATGCGGTGACATAGGCGGGCAGGGCCAGCGGCAGCAGCAGCGCCCAGTCGAATAGACGGCGCCCGGGAAACTCGCACATCGCCACCAGCCAGGCCAGGGAAACCCCCAGTACGCTGACCCCAATGCCCACGCCGAGCACCAGCCACAGGGTATTGACTATCAGCCCGGGCAATACAAATTCCGTCAGGTGCGCAAGGATGTCACCTTCGGTCTGGGCAAACGACGAGAAGGTGACTGCGACCGGCACCAGCACCAGCGCGGCAATCAGCAGCGCAAGCAGCATCCAGCCGCTGAATCGTGGCCAAACAAAAACGCCCGCTGAGGGCGTTTTTAAAGGTGAGTCAAGACTATCTGACAACATAAGTCATGGTATTGAGGTCATGGGATGAGCCGGTTTACTTGTATCCGGCGCGATCCATCGATTTTACGGCCTTGACCTGCAGGCTGCCAGCTTCTTTCACGTTGATCAGGTTTTGCTTGAAACTGCCCCAGGCGGCCACGACCTTGTCAGGCGCATTTTTCGGGTTGACCGGATATTCCAGGTTGACGTCGGCAAACAGGTTTTGCGCCTTGTCGGATGACAGCCATTCGATCAGTTTCTGCGCGCCTGCCGGATTCTTGGCGTGGCGGGTGACGCCTGCGCCAGAAATGTTGACATGCACGCCGGCGGCCTTGTTTTTCAGGTTCTGGTTGGGCCAGAAAATGCCCAGTGGCAGATTCGGATTCTTTTCCATCAGGCGACCGTAGTAATACGTGTTGACCAACGTGACATCGCACTGCCCAGCGGCCACGGCTTCCATCGCCTTGGTGTCGTCGGGAAAGGGCGAGGTGGCCAGATTGTTGACCCAGCCGCGCACCATGTCCTCGGTTTTTTCTTCGCCGTACTCGGTGATCATCATCGCCACCAGGCTCTGGTTGTAGACCTTTTTTGAGGTACGCAGGCAGAGACGGCCCTTCCATTTCGGGTTGGCCAGGTCTTCATAGGTGGACAGGTCGGCAGGCTTGACCTTGCTGGTGTTGTAGATCAGGGTGCGGGCGCGCACCGACAGACCAAACCACTCGTTGCCGGGGTCACGCAGGTGGGCCGGCACATTGGCGCTCAGGATTTTCGACTGGATCGGACGCAGCAGTTCTTCTTCTGACGCCTGCCACAGATTGCCTGCATCAACAGTCAACAGCACGTCGGCCGGCGTGTTGCGGCCTTCCGCTTTCAGGCGCGCCATCAGCGGGCCTTCCTTGTCGGTGATGAATTTGATCTGCACGCCGGTGTCGCGAGTGTAGGCATCGAACAGCGGTTTGATGAGTTGTTCGTTGCGCGCGGAATACACCACGACTTCCTCGGCCAGCACGGGCAGGGCCGTTGCGCAGAGTACAAAAGCGGCGAGCAGTTGGGTCGGTTTCATATTGGGTTCATATCCTGAAAGAAGTCGTTTCAGGAATACTACAATAAATGAGAACCGTTATCAATAACGATAGCGGAACATTTAACAAAGAAACCAAATGGATTAAGTCGACTTGAGTATTAGCAGGCTACCACTACAGCTTTTCAAATTGAATCAGGGTTTGCAATTCGCCCTCAAACACCGTGTCTATCCGGATAGCGCCCTTATGCGTGTCGATCTTGAAACCGGGCTGAGCCTGCGGGGAAATATCGATGAGTTCCAGCATCTGGGGCGGATAGTCGATTGCCAGTGTCACCCGCATCGGGTAGTAGCCATCGAGAAACTTGCGCATATAGGGGCCATTGGTCAGGTTGAAATACCCGTTTCCCGTGTTGCGAAAAGCGCGGATCTGTGCCGACAGGCACAGGCGTGCCCCGGGTTCGACGTTGATCAGTTGTACGCTGGCGCCCTCAATCCAGGCTTGTTCAATTTTGCTGGAAACGTCCACCCTGAGGTCGCGAACAAAGCCTTCTCTAAAGGTGATTTGGGCGCGCGGCACAGGGTCAAGGTTGGTATGGCATTGTTTCAGGCTGACCCAGCCGGAGCGCAAGCTGTTCTGGTCGATTAAAACCTGATTGTGATGATGGTGTATGGATTTGGCCGGGGACTTTTCCAGAAACCTGAGCACGCCTTCGTTGACGTTATGCGCGCTTTCCATGCTGAGGTCGGTATCAGCCTGCGCGCCTGCGAGGCTTGGCGTAAGCAAGGCAAACAGCAGGGCAAAATAGGTTAGAAGGCTGCGCCCGACGTGAGTGAGTTTTTCGTTATTCAAGGGGAATGACCGAAGCGACGGGTTCATCAGGAGCAACGACCCGCCTTGCGCCATCAAACCGGGTGCGCCAGTAGCGGTCATTGAGACTGGAAACCATCACTTTATTGGTGCGGCTGCTCGATGCATGCACAAAGCGGTTTTCGCCCAGGTATATGCCGACATGGGAAAATGCGCGATTAAGCGTATTGAAAAAAACCAGGTCGCCGGGCATGAGTTCGCCTGGTTCAAGAGGCTGCGCGACTGTACTGATATCCAGACTTCTATGCGGCAGGATGATGCCGGTGACTTGCCTGAATACATGGCCGACAAAACCACTGCAATCGAGTCCGGTCTTGGGCGTCATGCCGCCCATACGATAGGGGCTGCCAATCAGGCTGACGGCATACATCGGGATGTCTTCGGAGGGTGCGTTGGCTTGTGCAGGGGGTGTCAACAGCAGCAAGGCCAGCAGAGAGAGCGACACGACAGGCTTCATGGAATGACAATCTGCTCTATAGTTAAATAACTAAAGCGGCCAGTTTCTACGAATCTTGATTCCGAGGATCTCATCATGAATGACACACTCCACACTGCTACAACCGAACCCAGTATGTCCGAAAATGCACAACTCATGCAATGGCGGGATGAAGCTGCAGCTGCGGCCTCAGAGCCTGACCTGCGTGAACGGGTACGCGACCTCACTGCACGCGCATTGCACGAACGCAGGATGGATTTGAAGGAACTCCGTGAAATCGTCGGTGCGATTACCGCCGGCGTCGGGAGTGGACTCATTGAGCGCGGCGGTGAGATGAAAGCGGGGCTCAAGCAGGCAGTTTCGGGTTTGGATGATGCTGTCAGCAGCGCTGCCCAGAAAGCGTCCTATACCTTGCGCGAAGCAGCAGACCAGGGGCGAGAATTCACGAACAACGAATTGAAAGCCAGCCTGGAACAGTTGCGCGATCTGGAAACCCAGTTTATCGATACCCTCAAGCAAACCGCCAGTCAGTCGGGCGGCAAGTTGAAAGAAGAGTTGAATACCCTGAGCGAACATCTGAAACACAGCGGAACCCGGACTGGTGAACAGGTGCGTGAGGGGCTGCAACAAATGGCGAGCGGGGTGAAGGCTACGACCGAAGCTGGTCGTGAGAAGCTGAGCGAAACCGCCAGCACCGCCACGGATCGCCTGGCTGAAGTCGCCAGCGGGGTGCTGGCCGCGGTGTCCGAAGCGCTCAAGCGCCAAAGCGATCGCCTGCGTTCCTGATTCCGCACCACCCGGCAGCTTCAAGCTGCGGGTACAGCGGAGTCGTTGTCGGTTTAGCGACTTACGAATCCGGCGTGCCCCTTGCGGGTACAGCGGAGTCGTTGTCGGTTTAGCGACTTACGAATCCGGCGTGCCCC
>JASJPF010000056.1:0-18509 GCA_031426835.1 Thiobacillus sp. | reverse complement strand
TTGCGGGTACAGCGGAGTCGTTTTCGGTTTAGCGACTTACGAATCCGGCGTGCCCCTTGCGGGTACACTCTTGGCATGACTGACTCGAAAAACAACCATGCTCTGGGAAACTATATCCGTCGTACGTGACCTGCCGCGCCTGCATGAAATCGCCTCGGTGATGATTCGCTATGGCTGGGGCGATCTGGTGCGCATGCTGGGCATCAGTGGCGTGCTTGAACGCGCGGGTCGGGTGTTGCACTGGCACAGCACCAGTGAAATCAGTCAGCTTGACGCACCGGTTCGCATCCGCCGGGCGTTGGAGGAACTGGGCCCGACTTTCGTCAAGCTGGGGCAACTGCTGGCAACACGGGTTGATATGTTCCCCCCGCAATGGATTACCGAATTCGAAAAGCTGCACAGTCAGGTCCCCGCCGTTCCCTACGAATTGCTCCATCCTGTTTTGGTGGCAGCCCTCAAGGGCGAACCCAGTGCGGTATTTGCCGAGTTTGATCCGGTGCCACTGGCGGCGGGTTCCATCGCCCAGGTGCACCGCGCTATTCTCAAGGATGGCACACCTGTCGTCGTCAAAATTCGTCGGCCCGGTATTGAAGCGGTCATTCGGGCGGATCTGCGCATACTTGAACACGCAGCCCGTTTGCTGGAAAGCGAGGCGCCGGATTTGCGCCGTTATGATCCTGTGCAGATCGTTTCTCAGTTCCGCCGTTCGCTGAGTCGTGAGCTTGATCTGGCCAAGGAAGCGCGCAACATCGAGCAGTTTGCGCGCAACTTTGCCGATGATCCGTTGGTGCAGATTCCCCAGGTGTATTGGGAATTCACCAATGATCATGTCAATGTGCAGGAGCAGATCGTTGGCATGTCGGGCGTGGCTCCGGACAAACTCCGTGAGCGCGGGCTCGACCCCTGTGTGCTGGCAGCGCGCGGTGCGGACACGGTGCTGCGCATGGTGCTGGAACACGGCTACTTTCACGCCGACCCGCATCCCGGCAATGTGTTGTTTCTGCCGGACAATCGCATCGGATTGATCGATTTTGGCATGGTGGGGATGCTGACCCGTCTTCGCCGGCATCAGATCGTGGACCTGCTGCACGCGCTGACGCGCAAGGACGAACAGGCCCTGCTGCAGGTGCTGCTCGATTGGAGCAACGATTCGGTCGGTGATGAAGATCGTCTGGCCTACGATGTGACAGAGCTGCTGCAAAGCTACGACGACCTGCAACTCAAGGACGTGAAAATCGGCGCACTGCTGAACGATATCACCGCCTTGATGCGCGACAACAATCTGGTGCTGCCCGCCGATCTGACCTTGCTGTTCAAGACCCTGATCACGCTGGAGGGGCTGGGGCAGCAGCTCGACCCCCAGTTCCACATGATCGACAACGTGACGCCGTTTGTGGAGCGCATTATCCAGCAGCGCTACACACCGCAAGCCCTGTTTGCGCGCGGGCGTAAAAGTGTGCGCGAGGCGCTGGAAGTGATGGCCGACTTGCCGCGCGATCTGCGCCATCTGCTCAGGGACGTGCGGCGCGGGCGGATTAAAGTCGATCTGGATCTGAAGCGGCTGGATCATTTCGGCCACCAGCTGGACCGCGCCAGCAACCGTATCACCATGGGCATCCTGACAGCATCGCTGGTGGTGGGTTCCAGCATCATCATGACGGTCGAGGGGGGGGCCAAGTTATTCGGTTTGCCCCTGTTCGGGCTGCTGGGTTTTCTGATTGCGTTTTTTAACAGCCTCTGGATTATCTTTTCCATCTGGCGCTCCGGCAAACACTAAGCCGCCGGGATTCAGTTCACGGGCGACACAGCGTTCTGTGCTGCAAGGGTCGCGGCCAGCGTGGCCAGCGGGACCGGTCTCCCCAGCAAAAATCCCTGTGCGTGGGCGATTCCCAGACTCTCAACTTTTTGCAGTACGACTTCAGTTTCCACGCCTTCGGCCACCAGCGAATAGCCCACTTCACTCATCATGCGGGCGAAGTCTGCAACCACCTGTCCGGCGCGGTTGTCTTCAGCCAGTTTGTTCACCAGCGATATGTCGAACTTGACCACGTCGACCGGTAGATCAACCAGATAGCGCAGGGGCGAATAGCCCGTACCGAAATCGTCCATGGCGATACGGAAATTGGCTGTGTGGAGTAACTCCAGATAGGTGCTCACTTCGTTCATCTGCGTGATCAACGAGGTTTCCGTGATTTCCAGCATCAGGGGGTGGCGCGCATTGTGGCGAGACAATTCCATCAGGTGGGAAATCACCACGGGGCGGGAAATACTCTGGGCGGAAATGTTGATCGAAATGCCTGTGCCAGGAGGCAGTTGCTGCGTAGCAATATCCGCATCGATTTGATGCAACACCGCCATGTCGAACTCGGTTTCCAGGCGACGACTGCTGATGACCGGGAGAAAGGCGTCCGGCATCAGGAGATCGCCGCGATGACGGATGCGTGCCAGCGCCTCGTAATAGTCGACCTTGCGCCCGGGCAAGCTGAAGATCGGCTGGTAGTGCATTTCGATCATGCCCGGCGTGGCCAAGGCCTGAAACAAGGCGCTGGTCTCACGACTCGCCACCAGGGTTTGTGATGCCCGCTCGGTGTCCTCACCGAACAGCGCGATGCGGGTGCGCCCCGGCTGTTTGGCGGTATACATGGCGATGTCAGCCTGTTTGGGCAGTTCGTCCGCCTGTTCAAAATTTTCCGCCGAGCAAAACGCGATACCAATGCTGACGCCTATCGGCTCGCGAATTTCCAGATCGTCAAAGTGCGCAGCGTCGATCAGGCTTTGGCAGCGCTGGGCGATCTGCTTGGCTTGAGTGGGGGTGGTGTTCGACAGGAAGGTGGCAAATTCGTCTCCTCCCAGGCGATACAGGCGGTCGTTGGCACGGAGCGCCATGGTCAGGGCATTGGCGACAATGGTGAGCACACGGTCGCCTTTGGCGTGGCCGTAGGTGTCGTTGATGGTTTTGAAACGGTCGCAGTCGAACAACAAATAGGCGGCACCCAGCGGGTTAGCTTTCAGTTCCATGCGAAAGCGCGTCCAGTCCTCTTCATAGGCGCGCCGGTTGTGGCTTCCGGTCAGTGCGTCCTGTCGAGCCTGAGAGTGAAATTCCCGATTCTGGTTTTCCAGCGAACCGTGCAGATCGCGTAGCTGCAACTGATAGTTGTAAAGCGATCGGCGGATGTTCTCCAACTCGGTGATGCGCATGGGCCGGGCACGCGAGAGAGGGTGACTGGAAAGCCCCTGTTGCATGGCATCGATTTCCTGCGAAAGCCATCCCAGAGGTCGCACCAGCAAGCGGTTGTAAATCACAAATCCCACCAGTGCCGCCGCCGTCAGCAGCACAAACAAGGCAAGCAACGTGCTTGATAAGATGGTCTGAAAGCGGGATTGGTCGGGGTCTGATCGTGCGTTGAAGCTCAACTGCGAAAACAGCTTTGATGCGGGGATGCTCTCGTTGGCTTTCAACGTCAGCCCCACGCTGTCTTTGTTGACGAATCGAAAGTCTACCTGGCGCAATAATTCGGGCAGGAAATCGAGCCGAAGCAGTCCCACGCCAAGCAGGGTTTGGCGCCCCTCATCACTGTAGACAGGAAACGACTGGTACATCGCTATCGCACCGTCATCGTTGATAAGCCAGTTGGTGGGTTCATTTGGTACAACCTCGGCAGGAAGGCCGGCGGGAAAGCGATGTTCCCGCGGACTGGGGGCCAGCAACTTTCCCGATGCGGTGTAGAGCACGGTTCGGGTAAATCGGCTGGGCAACATGCCGCTTTCGTATACCCGCTGATCACGCCAGTAAGCGTAATACTCGGGCAATACCAGTTGCTGCCGTGTTTCATCCCAGTGCGACAGTTTCTCGGCCTGATTTTCCGTTCGGCGCAATAACCGTTCGGCCGCTGTAGCAAGTTCGGATTGAGCCGCTTCATGATTGGCCTGTTTCAGGCCCAAAGTGACGTGATGGGTTTGATAGGCGGAAAATCCTGCAATCAGAATCATCATGGCCAACAGGCTGCCAATAAACCCGAGCGCAATCTGCCTGATCGAAACGGGTGCGCGCCACTTCATCGGGCTGGGGCCTTATACATACGTTCCAGAAAATCGAGTGTGTGTTCCAGCAGGTCAAACTCGTGTTCACCGTCCATGAAATGGTTGGCGCCGGGTATCACCACCAAGGGGATTTGGACGTGCTGCAATGATCTGATCCAGTTCTGTTCGATCATGTTGTCGGCATCGCCCATGATGAGCTGAATTTTTGCGGTCGAATTTTTAACCGCTGCCAGGGTACGCGCCTGGTCCCAGCGGACGTAGGACAACAGGCCGTGTGGGGCGGAGGTGTATTTCTTGCAAAGTGACAGGCTCTGGGTAACCAGCACCTCTTTTTTGCCGAGTTCACGTTGCTCCAATTTTGCGATCAGGGCAGGGCGGGGCGTTGCGCCGATTTGGGTTTCAATCAGCGAGGCACCGATCAAACCTTTAACGGATTTATCCGGGTCGGCGCTCAGATAAGCTAGCAGTTGCAAGCTGCCAAAGCTGTGTCCGATCAGCACAATCGAGCGATGCCCCCGCGACTTCAACCAGTCCACCCAGCGCGCAACTTCATCGATGTCATCCGCCATTCCGTGGCGGTGCACCGCCTCGCACGCCAGGCTTTGCCGGCGGTTTGGAACGCCCAGGCTGAGCGTGGGGGACAGTACCGCGTAGCCTGCGTCATGCAGACTCCGCGCCAGGGTGGCAACCGTTGGGAACTCGCGTGTCTGCAAAAATCCGTGCAGCAGCAACACGGCCGGCTTGTCGCGCTGCCCTGCCAGATATTCGGCGCTGGCGTAAATTCGCGGGCGCATTTCCAGCTGGGCTATTTCAGCGTGAGCCCAAGTGGGGAACCCGAAGGTCAGCAGGAAAAGCAGGAAAGTGCGCATGGCAGGGGCGTAAACGATGGTGTCCATAGTTCTAGCGTCAGAAGGCCGGTGTAACTAAAGGCAATACAATCGGGTCAGCATGGGCTGGATGTTACACTGCGCCCCAAATTCTGATTCAAACATGTCTGATCTGAAACGCATATTTTCCCCCGAAGGTGCTTTTGCCGAAGAGCTGTCCGGCTGGCGCGCGCGACCGCAGCAGTTGGCGATGGCCGAAGCCGTTGAACGTGCGGTGGCCGGCAACAGCGTGTTGTTGGCCGAAGCGGGAACCGGCACCGGCAAAACCCTTGCCTATCTTATTCCCGCCTTGCTGTCAGGGGGCAAGGTGGTGATCTCCACCGGCACCAAGGCGCTGCAGGATCAGCTGTTTCACCGCGATTTGCCCGCCGCGCGCCGCGCGCTCAAATCCCCGGTCAAGGTGGCCCTGCTTAAAGGTCGTGCCAATTACGTCTGCCATCATCATCTGGAACGCAATCTGGCGGATGGACGCTTTGCCAATCGTGACGATCCTAAGTGGCTGGCCAAAATCGCCAGTTTTGCCAAAATCAGTTCAAGTGGCGACCGCGCCGAAGCCGACGGCATTCCTGAAGATGCCACGGCCTGGCAATACGCCGTTTCCAGCCGCGACAATTGTCTGGGTGGCGAGTGCAGCCATTACAAGGATTGCTTCGTGATGGCCGCGCGCAAGGCTGCGCTCGATGCCGAGGTTGTTGTCGTCAACCATCATCTGTTCTTCGCCGACCTGTGGTTGAAAGATGAAGGCGTTGCCGAACTGCTGCCCGCGTGCAACACCGTCATTCTGGACGAAGCACACCAGTTGGCCGAAACCGCCGCGCAGTTTTTCGGCGAGACGCTGTCCACGGCACAACTGATCGAGCTTGCGAACGACACCAAGCGCCTTGCCGCCGTCAAGGCCGGCGACTTCCCCGCGCTACGGCGCTCGGCGGAAGAACTCGGCAAGGTCGCGCGCGATCTTCGTTTGGCCTTTCCACAAAACCCGGTCAAATCGACGCTGGCCGAACTCAAACGCTACGATAAATGGCCGGACGCCTTGAAGGCCGCGAGCAGCACGCTGGATGAACTGACCAAGCTGCTGGCAACCCAGGCCGAGCGTGATGCAGACCTGAACAATTGCTTCGAGCGGGCGCAAGCGGTGCAGGCCACGCTGGCCAGCTGGCAACGCGCCGATGACCCCGACATCCCGCGCGTGCGCTGGCTTGAAACCACGATGAGTTCGCTGCTGATGCACGCCACGCCCTTGTCGGTTGGCGCCCTATTTGGCGCCAAACTCACCGAGCGCGCACAGGCGTGGATACTCACCTCGGCCACGCTTGCGGTGGGTGGCGACTTCACTCACCTCAAAACGCGGTTGGGCATTGAAGAAGCTGAAACCCTGTGCGTCGACAGCCCTTTTGATTATCCGCGCCAGGGCGTGCTCTATGTTCCGCAAGGCGTGTCCGCGCCCAACACGCCCGAGTTCACCGAATCCGTCGTCAACGCTGCCTTGCCAGTGCTGGAAGTCAGCGGCGGACGCGCCTTCATTCTGTTTACCAGCCTGCGCGCGCTGGATAAAGCTCGCGGCCTGCTGATCGACGCCTTCAAGTCGCGTGGCTGGGACTACCCGTTGCTGGTGCAGGGCGATGCGCCCAAGAACGAGCTCCTTGCGCGTTTTCAGCAAGCCGGTAACGCCGTGCTGCTGGGCAGCCAGAGTTTCTGGGAAGGCGTCGATATGCCCGGCGATGCGCTGTCGGTTGTTATCATCGACAAACTGCCGTTCCAGCCGCCGGACGACCCCGTGGTGGCTGCGCGCATTGCGCAGGCCGAGAAAAATGGCGGAAAGCCGTTCATGGATTATCAATTGCCGCATGCGGCGCTGAGTCTTAAGCAGGGTGCAGGGCGCTTGATTCGCACCGAGACGGATCGCGGCGTGTTGATGATTTGCGATACGCGACTGGCGGACAAGCCGTATGGAAAATTGTTGTTGAATTCGCTGCCGGCGATGACGCGGACAAGGAAGCTGGAGGTGGTGGCGCGTTTCTTTGCGGCAGAAGCGCAGGGGAAGGGCGTTGCCGCGGCGATGGTGGAGTAGTTGAATGTTATTCAGGCGCTGGATGGCTTTCCGTCCAATGCACGGGAAACGCGGTTATTGGTAGGGTTGTTACGAGTCAAGCTGCCTAAGCGCAACTGACGAGTCGTTTGTTTTAAAGTTGGCTGCCAGATTGACGTTCTTTTAAGCTTGATCGATATGATTTGCTTATCGGCGTTATTAGGGCTTGTAGTCAAGATTGGATTGGGGGGAAATAGAAAATGAGAAGCATTGCCGCACTGTTTTTCCTGGTTTGTCATGTGGGGGTTGCCTTTGCCGCACCCAACACGCCCATTCGGGTCGGAGTGTTGCCGACCCTGAGCGCGAAAGTGCTGTTGACCAGTTATCAGCCGTTGCGCGTTTATCTGGAGCGGGAATTGCAGCGCCCGGTGGAGATGGTCACTTCCACCGATTTCAAAAGGTTCCAGCACGCTACCCTGGCTGGGGATTTCGACCTGCTGGTGACGGCGCCACATCTGGCCCGCCTGAGCCAGATGGAGGCCGGGTTCCTGCCTGTGGCGACCTATCTTGCAGCCAACCGGGCCATCCTGATCACGGCTAAAAACAAGCCGATCAAGCAGCTTGAAGAATTGCGCGGACGCAACCTGGCGATCTTCGATCCTCTGGGTCTGCTTGTGCTGCAGGCTCAGCAATGGCTGGAGGACCGAGGATTTGAGCAGGGGCGGGATTATCGGGCCATAATCTTCCCCAGCCACAACAGCGTCGGTTTCTCGGTGCAACACGGGGAAAGCCTAATGGGCGTCATATCACCCGCCGGCTTGCTGCAAACGCCACCGGAAACCCGCGAACAGATTCAGATATTTGCCGAACTACCCCAGGTGCCTGCCCTCATCTGGATTGTCCACCCGCGCCTGAAGCAGCAGGCGGATCGCCTTCAGGCAGCGTTGTTGCGCTTTGCAGAAACGTCTGAAGGCGCCCAGTTCTACAGTGGCAATGCCTACAAGGGAATGCGCCCGGTTACACCGGAAGAACTGCTTTCGCTTGACCGTCCTGCCCGCGAAGTCAAGCGCCTGATCCAGGGACTGCCTTGATTTTTCATTTTCGATCCCTGCGCGCCAAGCTGCTCCTGGCAAGCGTGCTTGTCGAAGTGGTCATGTTGAGCCTGCTGGTGGTCAACAGCCTGCGCCTGACCAATGAAAGCTTGCTGGACCAGGCGCAAGTACGAATCGCCGAGCTCAAAACCCTGTTCAATGCCTCGCTGGCTTCTCCGCTGGCGCAGCGCGACTACGGCACGCTCAAGGATATCCTGGAGGAGATTCGCAGCGAGAAGGGCATCACCTACCTGGTGCTGCAAGACCGCTACGGCAATGTGCTTTCTGCCGTGGGTCGACCTGCCGATCAACCGCTACCTGTCGTCAGCGCTGCCCTAAACCTCGACGAGTCCGAACAGGGATATTTCAATCTGTCCGTACCAATTCGTCTGGCAGACCAGACACTAGGCCAGCTGGCCTTTGGCTTGTCCTCCGGGTTTCTCGAGGAATCGCGGGCGCATTTGTTACGCCAGAGCTTGCTCATCGCCGCTGCCGAGGTTGTCCTGTCAATTCTGTTTCTGACCGTTCTCGGCATCTGGATGACGCGTCACCTCGCCCGGCTTACCCAGGCTAGCCAGGCCGTGGCGGCAGGCGATTACGAAGCCACGGTAATGGTGTCGGGGGATGATGAGGTGAGCCTGTTGGCCAAGGCCTTTAATGACATGACCGCAGCGATCCGTGGACGCATCCGTCTGCTGGAGGAGAGTGAAGAACGCTTCCACGCGATTGCCGATTTCACGTATGACCTTGAGCTGTGGCTTGCGCCCGATGGCAAATTGCTGTGGGTGAACCCAACGGTGCAGCGCATGACGGGCTTCAGCCCGGAGGAATGCCTGGCCATGCCGGATTTTCCTTTATGCCTGGTCCCTTCAAGGGAACGTGAGAGCGTCCGGCTCACCATGAAAGAGGCCCTGCAGGGCAAGGCGGGTGCCGGTTATGAGTTCAACATGCAGCGCAAGGACAATAGCGAACTGTGCCTGTCGGCCAACTGGCAGCCCATCTTTGATCGAAACCAGCATTACCTGGGCTTGCGTGCCAGCTTGCGCGATGTCGCGGCGCTGAAGCAGGCCGAGCAGGGCCTGCGTCAAGCCCTCAGTGAACTTGGATTGTCCGAAGCCACCCAGCGGCGTTTTGCGCAGGAAGCGCAGATCGAACGTGCCCGTCTGGTTGCGCTCCTCTCGGCCATGAACCTGGGCATTCTCCTGGTCAACACGGAGGCCAAGGTGGTTTATCACAATCCGGCATTCCAGCGCATCTGGATGATTGCCCAGGAGACTCCGCTGATGGGCATGGCTGCTACCGAGGTGTTGTCCCATTCCAGCAGCGTCCTGTCGCGTCCGGACCATTTTTCCCGACACCTGCTGTCTGTTCTGGAAACCCGCGAGGTGTCTGACAGCTTCGAAGTCGCCATGTCCGACGGCCGGGTGGTGACCCAGCTGAACTATCCGGTGCGCGATCAGGATGGCCGCTTCATCGGTCAGCTGTGGATTTACGAGGATGTCACCAACGAGCGCCAGACAGCGGCCCAGCTTGCCTATCTGGCAGAGCGGGATGCGCTGACCGGCCTGTATAACCGGCACCGTTTCGAGCAGGAAATCCAGCACATGCTGGTCGATTGCGAGCGCAACAACAGCCAGGGTGCCTTGCTGTTCTTCGACCTGGATGAATTCAAAGTAGTCAATGACAGCTTTGGTCATCGGGCCGGCGACGCCTTGTTGATACGGGTGGCCAGCGAGATCGGCACACTGGTGCGGCGCAACGAAGTGTTAACGCGCCTCGGCGGTGACGAATTCGCGTTGTTAGTGCCCAATGCCAAAGAAGATGCTGTGATCCAGCTGGCGGAGCGGGTGGTGCGCGCGGTTGCGGCCATTCCCTTCCGTTTCGAAGGGCAGAATCTGCGCCTCACCACCAGCGTCGGTATTGCCCTCTATCCCAGTCAGGCAGCCGATGGCGACGAACTGGTTGCCCATGCCGACATGGCCATGTACCAGGCTAAGCAGGCGGGCAAGAATACCTGGCGGGTCTACAGTCCGGACCTCGACAAGACCCGCTTCATGGTCGAGCACCTGACCTGGAACGACCGCATCACCTACGCCCTGGAGAATAACCTGCTGCAACTCCATTTCCAGGGCATCTACCATGCCCAAAGTGGGGAGCTGGCGCATATGGAGGTGCTGGTGCGCATGGTCGATGAGCAGCATCCGGACCAGTTGATCATGCCGGGCCGCTTTATTCCCATGGCGGAAAAGAGCGGCAAGATCCTCGATATCGATCGCTGGGTGCTGGCCGAATCTGTTCGATTGTTAAGAGAGCAGCCCGACATGCCTGATCTGGCGGTGAACATCTCGGGGCGCTCGTTCGATGACCCGCGCCTGCCGCAGTACATCGATGACCTGCTGCGCGACAATGGTGTAGCGCCCGCGCGTTTGCAGGTGGAACTCACCGAGACCAGCGCCGTCAGCGATCTGGCCGACGCGCAGCGCTTCATCGAGTCGCTGCGCACGACCGGTTGCGGTATCTGTCTGGATGACTTCGGCAGCGGCTTTTCCTCCTTTGCCTATCTCAAGCATTTGCAAGTCGACACATTGAAGATCGACGGCCTGTTTGTACGCAACCTGCCGACCGATCGGGACAACCAGGTGTTCGTCAAGGCGATTGCTGATGTGGCACGCGGCATGGGGAAGCTGACCATTGCCGAATTCGTCGAGGATGCGCGCACCCTGACCATGTTGCGCGAGATCGGGGTGGACATGGTGCAGGGGTATCACCTGGACAAGCCGCAGCGGGATCATCCTGGGCTTACTGCCAAAGTGAGGCGGGTTAATCGTGGGGCTGTTTGAGCGCTGGCTGATGCTTCACGTTTAAGGTGTTTGGGGACTGGCTGAGATGGTGTGGCTGAAGACTATGCAGCACTGCTGACCGTTGGCCGGGGTTGCCGGCGGCAAGTTACTTTCTTTTGCTTCGCCAAAAGAAAGTAACCAAAGAAAAGGCGACCCCATCATCCCCGAATTCCCGAAAATCGAGCCTGCCGGGTGGGCGTCAAAGAACTCGCCCCGCTTTTGCTGGGTTGATTTAATTTTGTGAGCGGGGCTCAAACACCTTTGCCGCTGATCCACCCGGCAGGCTCGATTTTCGGCGGGGCTGAGAGGGGATGAAAGTCAAAACCAGTGCAGTGATGACTGGACGGTTTGTGGTCTTGTGGCATCTCACGCGGAATAACACCCGCAGTTACTACGTTCTATGCGAACTATCCATTCAAGGAAAAAGAGATGGCTACCGATCAAGAACCCACAAAGAAAAATAGAGAATCGTCCATTCGTTGGCAAAGTCGCTCAATTGAGCAGTTCGGCTATGCATTGAATTTAGTTCTTGGGCTGTCTGTGGCAGCCATAGGTTTTGAGCTTTCCCTTATCTTGGGTGATGAGCTTAAGAATGGCGGGTGGAAAAACTGTCTGTTCGCTATTTCTCTTCTCTCCTTACTCCTGTCTGTTGCTGTAGGTTTGCTCTGTGTTGTGAACCGTCTAAGGGATTTTCGCGCCACGGCAGAAACAGCGCGACAGCGTGAAGACGGAGCCTCAGATTTGGAGTTGCAGTCCTTGCGCACGCTAACTCGCAAACTTGGCCAAAAAACATGGCTTCTGCTCTGGTGGCAAATCGCGACTTTTGGGCTTGGTATCTCGCTGTTGGTCTTTGCAGTAGGAAGCATGATTGCAACGGCATTACCGCAATAATCGCAGCTATCTGTGCCGCAACACAAGGGCGTAAAACTCTCAGTCATCACAGCCCTGATTTTGACTTTCATCCCCTTTCAGCCCCGCCGAAAATTGAGTCTGACGGGTGGATCAGCGGCAAAGGTGTTTGAGCAACGCTACAACAAATCAAATTAAAAACAGCAAAGCGGGGCGAGTTCTTTGCCGCCCACCTGGCAGGCTCGATTTTCGGGAATTCGGGGATGTTGGGGTCGCATTTCTTTGGTTACTTTCTTTGGCGAGACAAAGAAAGTAACTTGCCGCCGGCAACCCCGGCCAACGGTCAGTAGCCAAGCTCAGATCTCAGCTATAAAGACTCAAGCTCAAAACCCCTGCACAACCCCCAACACCTCCCCCGCATGCCCCGGCGCCTTCAACCCGCGCCAGCTCTTCACCAGTTTCCCCTCCCCATCAAACACAAACGTGCTGCGCTCCACCCCACGCACCTGCTTGCCATACATGTTCTTCAACTTCATCACGCCGAACAGTTCGCAGATCTTCTCCTCGGTGTCGGCCAACAATTCAAACGGAAACTCAAACTCGGCCTTGAAGCCTTCATGCGACTTGATGCTGTCACGCGAGATGCCGACGACGATGGTGTTGGCCTTGCCGAAGTCAGCGTACAGATCGCGGAATTCCTGGCCTTCCAGCGTGCAGCCGGAGGTGTTGTCCTTGGGGTAGAAGTAGACGACGACATTCTTGCCGCGATGCTCTGACAGCTTGAATGTGGTGTCGCCGGTGGAGGGGAGTTCGAAGTCTTGAATGACGGGGTCGCTCATGGTGGGGTTTCCTTATCGAGTGGATGATTTGAGGAGGACGATGACGGCGCCGGCACCACCATCGACGGTGGGCGCCTGGCAGAATGCGAGGACGTCTTCGCGTTGCATGAGCCAGTGGCGCACCTTGTTTTTGAGAACCGGCAGGCGGTTTTTTGAACCATAGCCTTTGCCGTGGATGATGCGTACGCAGCGCCGGTCTTCAATATGGCAGCGGTTGAGGAAGGTGATCAAGGCCATTCTGGCTTCGTCGCCGGTGTGGCCATGCAGGTCGAGTTCGCCGCGAATGGCCCAGCCGCCGCGCCGCATTTTTCTGAGTGTGGCGGTGGGCACCCCCGAGCGCACGAACGCCAGTTCTTCATTGGCTGAGACCGCGGCGTCCATCTCCCATGGGTCGGATAAAGCGTCGACCATGATGAGTTGCTCGTTGCGCGCATGCCGGGCGATGGCTTTTGGGCGTTGCCGCGGAATGTCAGCGCGGTTGGACGGCGGCAGTGGGGTGACGTCGGCAACAGCCAGGCGAAAAGCCGCCGGGCCGTCTATGGGTGGGGAAGGAAGTGGGCCTGGGCGCGCCGCGTTATGTGCGGCGGCTTCGGCGATCACGGTGCGGCGAAAGCGGGCGAGGGCCTCAAGTGAAACCGCCCCCAGTGCTGTGCCGCGACCGCGCTTCATGGCTTGGTTAAATCAGACAATCAAGCCAGCCAATCAGCTGGCAGCCTTGCCGAGTGCATCCAGATAGCGTTCGGCGTCGAGCGCGGCCATGCAACCGGTGCCGGCGCTGGTGACGGCCTGGCGGTAGATATGGTCCTGCACGTCGCCGGCGGCGTAGACGCCGTCGATGTTGGTGGCGGTGGCGTTGCCCTTGTTGCCGCCCTTGGTGACGATGTAGCCGCCTTCCAGATCAATCTGGCCATCGAAGATGGCGGTGTTGGGCTTATGGCCGATGGCGATGAAGACGCCGGTCAGCTTGATGTCCTTGGTCTTGTCGTCCTTGGTGCTCTTGATGCGCATGCCGGTGACGCCGGTCTTGTCGCCCAGCACTTCGTCCAGCGTGTGGTCGAGTTCGAGGCTGATCTTGCCTTCCTTGACCTTGGCTATCAGGTGGTCGACCAGGATTTTCTCGGACTTGAAGCTGTCGCGGCGGTGCACCAGGGTGACGTGGCTGGCGATGTTGGCGAGATACAGCGCTTCCTCGACTGCGGTGTTGCCGCCGCCGATGACGGCGACTTCCTGGTTCTTGTAGAAGAAGCCATCACAGGTGGCGCAGCCCGACACGCCTTTGCCCATGAAGGCTTCTTCGGACGGCAGGCCGAGGTACATGGCCGAGGCACCGGTGGCGATGATGAGTGCATCGCAGGTGTAGGTGCCGGAGTCGCCCACCAGGGTGAAGGGTTTTTCGGTCAGCTTGACGCTATTGATCTGGTCGAAAATGATTTCGGTCTTGAAACGCTCGGCGTGACGCTGAAAGCGGTCCATCAGCTCGGGGCCCTGCACGCCGTCAACGTCGGCGGGCCAGTTGTCGACTTCGGTGGTGGTCATCAGTTGGCCGCCCTGCTGCATGCCGGTGATGACAACAGGCGACAGGTTGGCACGCGCGGCGTACACCGCGGCGGAATACCCTGCGGGGCCGGAACCGAGAATGATGAGTTTGTGATGGACAGTGCTCATGGGTGGGGTCTCAGGGTAGTGAAAAGGGTTAAGCCGCTTATTCTAACCAATGTTGGCGACCGCATTGCCTTGCTGGCAGCCCGGTATTCCGTCTGGCGCGGCTTGCGTCTCGCGTCTGGATGCAATATCCGCGATAATTCAGAGCACTTTCATTCGATAAGTTCCCATGGCGCGTCCCGCTCCCCGTTCGTCGACCCCCTTGCCGCCCCGCATGCAGCGTTTGCTGCGCGAAGCCCGCGCGTTGCTGGTGGGGTTTACTGCGATCCTGCTGGCGGCAATCCTGATCACCCACAACGCAGCGGACCCCAGCTTCAGCACCACTGGCGACGGCGGCGCGCTGCACAACCTCGGCGGCCGTTTCGGCGCGTGGCTGTCGGATTTGATGCTGATGCTGTTTGGTGTCTCGGCCTGGTGGTGGGTACTGTTGGCGGTGGCCTACGTCATACGCACTTTCCGTCATCTCGACGAAGTGCCGCTGGCAAGCGGACGGCAGCAACGCTGGGTTCGTCTGGGTGGGTTCAGCCTGTTGCTGCTGACGAGCACCGGCGTTGAATGGCTGCGTGCCTGGCATTGGACGGTGAGCTTGCCCGATGCCCATGGCGGTGTGCTGGGTTCCGGCGTGGGTGCGACAGCGGGCGCGCTGCTCGGCTTTACCGGCGGCTCGCTGGTGCTGCTGTTGCTGATGGCGGTGGGTTTCAGCCTGTTTTCCGGCATGTCATGGCTCGGCATGGCCGAGCGCACCGGCGAAGCGGTGGAAGGCGCGTACGGGAAAACCATCCAGCGCTGGCAGGCCTATCGCGACCGCAAGCTGGGCGAGGTGGCGCAGCAAAAACGCGACGCCAAGGTGTTGGTGGAAAAGAAGAAAATGGTCGAATCGCCGCCCATCCGCATTGAGCCAGTGGTGAAAGAAGTGCCGCAATCGCAGCGTGCCGTTACTGAAAAACAGGCGCCGCTGTTTTCCGATATGCCCGATTCACCGTTACCACCGCTGCATCTGCTCGACCCGGCGGACGAAGTGGTGGAAACCGCGAGCGCCGAATCGCTGGCCTACACCTCGCTGATGATCGAACGCAAGCTGGCCGAGTTCGGTGTCGAGGTCAAAGTCGTATCAGCGTCGCCGGGACCGGTCATCACCCGCTACGAAATCGAGCCAGCAGTCGGCGTCAAAGGCAGTCAGATCGTCAATCTGTCGAAGGATCTGGCGCGCACTTTGTCAGTGGTCAGCATCCGCGTGGTCGAAGCGATTCCCGGCAAACACACCATGGGGCTGGAGATTCCCAACCCCAAGCGGCAAATGGTGCGGTTGTCCGAGATTCTCGGCTCCAAGGCGTATCACGACAGCACCAGCCCGCTGACCATTACGCTGGGCAAGGACATCGCGGGCAATCCGGTGGTGGCCGATCTGGGCAAGATGCCGCACCTGCTGGTGGCCGGCACCACCGGCTCGGGCAAGTCGGTCGGCGTCAACGCGATGATTCTGTCGCTGGTGTACAAGGCGGACCCGTCCGCCGTGCGCATGATCATGGTCGACCCCAAGATGCTGGAGTTGTCCATCTACGAAGGCATTCCGCATCTGCTGGCGCCGGTGGTCACCGACATGCGGCAGGCTGCCAGCGCGCTCAACTGGTGCGTCGGCGAAATGGAACGGCGCTACAAGTTGTTGTCAGCCGTCGGCGTGCGCAATCTGGCCGGCTACAACCAGAAAGTGCGCGACGCAAAAAAAGCCGGCACGCCGCTGACGCATCCGTTCAGTCTGACGCCGGACAATCCCGAGCCGCTGGACACGCTGCCGATGATCGTGGTGATGATCGACGAACTCGCCGACCTGATGATGGTGGTCGGCAAGAAGGTCGAGGAACTCATCGCGCGATTGGCGCAGAAAGCGCGCGCGGCCGGCATCCATTTGATTCTGGCAACCCAGCGGCCGTCGGTCGACGTCATCACCGGCCTGATCAAGGCCAACATCCCGACGCGGATTTCGTTCCAGGTATCGAGCAAGATCGATTCGCGCACCATCCTCGACCAGATGGGCGCCGAGGCCTTGCTGGGGCAGGGCGACATGCTCTACCTGCCGCCCGGTACCGGCATGCCGCAACGCGTACACGGCGCTTTCGTCTCGGATAGTGAAGTCCACCGCGTGGTTGATTATCTGAAGTCGCTGGGCGAACCCGAATACATCGAAGGCATCCTCGAATCCGCTGAAGAAGGGGTCGAAGGCGGCGAGTTCGGCGAGGCAAGCGCAGAAGCCGACCCCCTGTACGATCAGGCCGTGGCCTATGTGTTGAAGTCGCGTCGTGCGTCGATCTCGTCGGTGCAGCGTCAACTGCGCATTGGCTACAATCGCGCCGCCCGCATGGTCGAAGACATGGAGCGCGCCGGACTGGTGTCGCCCCAGCAAAGCAATGGCAATCGTGAAGTATTGGCGCCAGGAGGCGACGCATGAATTTTTACGCATTAATCCCCGCTGCAGGCAGTGGTTCGCGCATGGGTGGGGCGGTTGAAAAGCAGTACATGCTACTCAACTCGGTTCCCATGATCGCGCACGCCATGATGGTGCTGGCGCGTGAACCACGCATCAGCAAACTGTTTATCGTGCTCTCGCCCACCGACAAACGCTGGAACAACTACGAGTGGCAGGGCTGGGAAGAGCGCATCGAAATCCTGCGCTGCGGCGGCAAGACGCGCGCCGAAACCGTATTGAATGGTCTCGAAGCGATGTCGACAGTTTGTGCCGCCGATGACTGGGTGCTGGTGCACGACGCCGCGCGTCCCTGTTTGCCCGACGAAATGCTGGACAAGCTGCTGACCGAAGTCGCCGATGATCCGGTCGGTGGCCTGCTGGCAGTACCCGTGGCCGACACGCTCAAGCGCGCCGCAACCGACACTGCATCCGGCCCCCGCGCCGAAGCCACCGTGCCGCGCGCCGGCCTGTGGCAGGCGCAAACGCCGCAAATGTTTCGTCACGGCAAGCTGGTCGAAGCCCTGCGCGCCGCCGGCAGCGACATGACCGACGAAGCCTCGGCCATCGAACAACTCGGTCTGCAGCCCAAACTGGTCGAATCCGACAGCCGCAACCTCAAGGTGACTTACCCGCAAGACATGGAGCTGGCCAGCCTGATTCAGGGGAAGCTGAATGAGTGATGTGCGCGTTGGCCACGGCTTCGACGTACATGCCTTTGCCGAACACCGCAAGCTCATCATCGGCGGCGTCGATATCCCGTTTGAGCTGGGTCTGGCCGGGCATTCCGACGCCGACGTGCTGCTGCACGCGATCTGCGATGCGCTGCTGGGTGCCGCCGGGCTGGGCGATATCGGCCGCCATTTTCCGGATACCGATGCCGCGTTCTCCGGCATCGACAGCCGCATCCTGCTGCGCCGAGTGACCGAGCAGTTAAAGGCGAACAATTGGCGCGTCGGCAACGTCGACGCCACGATCATCGCGCAAGTGCCAAAAATGGCGCCGCACATCGCGCGCATGACCGCACACATCGCCGACGACCTCGGCATCGCCTTCGACCGTGTCAACGTCAAGGCCACCACCACCGAGAAGCTCGGCTTTACCGGCCGCGGCGAAGGCATTGCGGCCGAGGCGGTGTGCCTGATTGAGCGTGACTGACTGATTCATGGAAGCACCGGGTCAGACCGAACCGGGTTTAACCCAACCGGACAAAACCGAACCCGACATCCTGCGCCTCTTCTTTGCCCTGTGGCCGGACGACGCCACCCGTACCGCGCTCAACCACACTGGCAAGTGGCTGCATCAACACTGGGACGGTCGCCGCATGCGCGCCGACACCCTGCATCTCACCCTGGCTTTTCTGGGCCGTACCCCCGTCGACCAACTCGATGCCTTGACCGCAAGCGTGGACGCTATCGAAGCCAAAGCATTCGAGCTAACGCTCGATCAACCCGGCCACTGGCAACATAACCGGGTTGGCTGGCTGGGGCCAAGTCAACCGCCTTCGCAACTCGGTGAGCTGGTTAGCGCACTGAACGCCGCCATACAACAGTCGGGTATCACCTTCGACGCTCGTCCGCATGTCCCGCACGTCACCCTATTGCGCAACACCGCTGGCGGCGAGTTGCCTGCGTGTGAGCCGATCAGATGGTCGGTGCGTGATTTCGTGCTGGTGTCTTCGCGTACTGAAACGGGCGGTTTGTACTACGATGTGATCCGACGATGGGGTTTGATATGAATTCTGGTGGAGTGATTAATGGTGTCTGACCCGAATGGCACTTACTTAAGCCGAAATTGGCTGGGAAGCTCT
>JASJPF010000055.1:0-31715 GCA_031426835.1 Thiobacillus sp. | reverse complement strand
GGGCTGACGTTCGACTCCATGGGCACCCGAAAAAGCTTAAGTAAGTGCCATTCGGCTCAGATACTATTGATTTCCCGCTTGCGAGAATGGAGTCAAACCCCAAGCAACTATCCGCATCGTGAGGTGGATGAATTCCTTCGCTGCACAAGCCTGACGGAGCCGAGATGAATCAAATCAAGCCACGCGAGCGGGTGATTGTCTTTGATGTGAATGAAACCTTGCTCGACATCGAAAGCCTGAATCCGTTTTTCGAGCGCACCTTTGGCGATGCGCGTGTGATGCGGCAGTGGTTTGCCGAATTGATTCTTTATTCTCAGGCATTGACCTTGAGCGGTAGCTATACGCCGTTTGGTCAACTCGCCGTGGCTGTGCTCAAGATGATTGCCGAGATCCGGGGCGTGCCCATGCAGGCGAGCAGCGTCGATGCGTTCAAGGAGCATATGGCCCGCCTGCCTGCCCACCATGACGCGGCCCCCGCTTTGCAAATGCTTGGAGACGCGGGGTTCCATAGGGTGACGTTGACCAATTCGGCGCCCGACATCGGCAAGGCTGTTCTTGAGAAGGCAGGTCTTGCGCGCTATTTTGAGACACAGTTTTCTGTGGATGCTGTGAAGCGTTTCAAACCTGCCGTCGAAACTTATCGTAGCGTTGCCACGGCGCTGGGTGCCGAGGCAGGTGCGCTGCGGCTGGTCGCTGCGCATACGTGGGACACGCAGGGCGCGATGGCGGCGGGATGGCGCGCGGCGCTGGTGACCCGCCCGGGAAACGCGGCTTTGCCCGTTGGCGCTCAACCCGACATCATCGAGCAAGACTTGCTGGCTGTTGCCAAGCGCATCATCAGCATTGACGGGTGAATTCAATTTAACTTGGCCGGCAATCCGTCAGAACCTTTGCCCCATGGAGTCCTTTCAGGATCAGGGATGGGTATACCCCCACATCAACAGCAGCAGCGCCGTTAGAGCCATGGCTGCGTGGAGGCCGACGCCAAACATCGGCGGGGGCGAGCGATGTTCTGGATTGCCGATGCGCAGGGCCAGCAAAACCAACCCGCCGGACAGCGCCAGAATAAACAGCAGCGCCGCATTGTTGTACAACATATGCACGGGGCTGCTGAAGATATACCTTCCCAACAGGATCAGGCCCAGCAGGGCGATGCCGGCGTGACCTGCTGCCAAGGCCCGGGAGCCCCGTCGATAGCGCACGCCCAGGACCACGAGCCACAGGCCAAGCACTGCCGCCAGACAAAATAATACGATTGCGGCAAGGATCATGCATTTTCCCGGATCAAAGCGTGTGATACAAGGTTAAATGCGACTGGATTGCTCGAAGTGCGCCTTCGACCGTTGCGCCCCACCTCGTAGGGCTGCAAGGGCCGACGACCAGTCTAATGGAGCGTCGCGGTATCGGTCTGAAATAACGCTTAATCAGACTGCCCAGGAAGATTGCCTGATCGCTGCCTGAGTGGCGTGAGGATGTCCGACAAGCCGTTGTGATCGATTTCCTGCATCAGGGCCAGCAAGCGGCCAATTTCACTTTTGGGGAAGCCTTTGCGCGCGAACCAGTTGAGGTAATTGCCGGGTAGGTCCGCAATGATTCGGCCCTTGTGCATGCCAAATGGCATCTCCCGGGTGACAAGCAATTCGAGGTCCTTTGGACTCATGTCACCCACTCCCTTGGCAGGTTTTCAGCCATCATTGCTTTGCATAAGGCCGGTCCAAACCAGAATCCAGTGATCACCAGCAAGCCCTGGTATAGAGTTGAAATGAGCGGGTAGGTGGCATCGAGCTCACAGGCTGTCGGGACAAGGCAGTGCGGCACCCAGAAGACGAAAACGCTGAGTAGCGGGAAGATCAGGGTTCGTTTTGCTGATGATGGAATCATGGTGCCCCAGTTTAGTGGAGTTCGGGCCACGACGACTCCCCTTTGCCTAGTTTCACTCAACTCCGCTGTATCCGCCATCGCCCCCTTTGCTTCGAATTTTCGAACTAAAAGGGTACGCTTCAGATTGTTTTCGGAGCGGCTATAAACATTAAGGGGTAGACAGCATTATTCGTTGTGCTGTAACTGACCGGGCGTATACACGGTGGGCCATCCCACTCAACCTGACGTGCAGGGGGACATGAATGAGCAAGGTGACGTGGAATCGGCTTGCAGCCGCCAGTGGCTTGATAAGCTTGGTCTTGTTTTTTGCGGGTTGGCTGATTTACGGAAAGGGACCGACGGTTGCCGATGATCCGGCCACCATCCTCGCGTTTTTTGCAAACAACCCCAACCGCGTGACCTGGTCCATGTTTGCCCAGGGATTGGGCTCACTTGCCTTGATCTGGTTCATGTCTGCGCTCGTCATGGCCATGCATAAAGCCGACGAAACGCTGCTGGCCGTTGCAGCAGGATTGGGATTTGCCGTTGCCCTGGCGCTGGGCTCGGCCGCCACCATCATGCGTAGCGGGCTGGCTTTCCTGAGTGTCGGAGACGTCACTGCTGATACCGTGGCGGTCATCTTCTATCTTGGCTCTGTCATCGATACGGGCCAGAACATGATCAGCGCCGGATTTTTCCTGCCGGTTGCGCTGGCGGTGCTCCGCACCCGGTTCCTCCCTGCCTGGTGGGGCTGGGTGAGCATCGCTGCAGCGTTGTGGGCAATTGCAAGCACCACCGCCCTGGATCATTCCGGGTTCTGGTCTCCGCACGGCGCAGGCTTTCTCAACCTGGTGTTCTACATTGTCTGGGTGGGTGGAACCAGCATTCTGCTGCTGATGCGCAAGCGCGAAGACGCAGCCTGAGCGGGTTCAAAAGACAGTAATCGCGCACATAAATTGAGTGTAATTCTCAACGATTTCCACTCCGAGCTGAATGCGTCGGAAGCCGTCGGGGTCGTGTCGACCGATTCGTTACAGGCGATATGCACGGGCCTGGCAAGGTCACGCGAGCTTGGCGTCCCGGTCGCGATCGCGGGCGGCCGCTACGCGATGGGCGGTCAGCAGTTCTGTAACGGCGGCCTGGTACTCGACACGAGAAAGCTTGATCGGGTCCTGCATCTGGATACCGAGCGCGGCCTGGTCGAGGTCGAGGCCGGCATCCAGTGGCCTGCGCTGATCGAGTATCTCGAAACTGCGCAGGCCGGTCAGCCGGAGTCCTGGGCAATCGCGCAAAAGCAGACGGGTGCCGACCGGATCTCGATCGGCGGCACGATTTCTGCAAACGCGCATGGTCGCGGCCTCACCATGCGGCCCTTCATCTCCGACCTCGAATCGCTCGTGCTCGTGAATGCGCATGGCGAGACCGTCCAATGCAGCCGCGACTGCAACCCTGAACTCTTCAGGCTCGTTGCAGGCGGCTACGGACTCTTCGGCTGCATCTATTCTGCGACGCTGCGACTGGCTCCGCGCCGGATCCTCGAACGCGTGGTCGAGCTTGGGCACATTGATCAGCTTGTATCGCGCTTCAACGAGCGGATTGACGCCGGCTTTCTGTACGGGGACTTCCAGTTTGTCACCGACGAGACATCCGAGGATTTTCTCCGCGCCGGGGTGTTCTCCTGTTACCGGCCGGCCGAGCGGCAACAGTCGCCCCCTGCGGGCCAGCATGATCTTTCGCAAGAGGATTGGCGTCGGCTGATCAAGCTCGCACATACCGACAAGCGGCTCGCCTTCAAGCTCTACAGCGAGCATTACCTCGCGACTTCGGGGCAACGCTACTACTCTGACCGCCACCAGCTGGCGGAATATCTGGATGGCTATCACCGTTCGCTCGATGAAGAACTGGGCGCCGCGCATCGGGCCAGCGAAATGATCACGGAACTGTATGTGCCAAGGGCGCGGCTTGCCGACTTCATGGCGGCCGTCGCGGAGGACTTTCGCAGGCATCGCGTCGATCTGATCTACGGGACGATCCGGCTGATCGAGCGCGACGACGAGTCCTTCCTGGCTTGGGCGAGGGAGCCGTGGGCCTGCGTGATCTTCAATCTGCATACGGTGCACACGCCGGAAGGTATCGCCCACTCTGCCGCAGCCTTTCTCCGCCTCATCGATCTTGCCATCGACCGCAACGGCAGCTACTACCTCACTTACCACCGCTGGGCCAGGCGCGACCAGGTTGAAAGCTGCTACCCGCAGATGCGCCGGTTTTTGGAGCTGAAGCGCAAATATGACCCCGAAGAGCGCTTCCAGAGCGACTGGTACCGCCACTACCGCAGCATGTTCTTCGATACATGACAGGATGGAGCGCAGCATGAACGGACCTTCTGACACAACGCCGTTTCCGACCCGGGTCGCGCTCCTCGTTGTTCTGGCCATGACCGCCGCAACGGTGGGCATGCTTTTTATTGGCTCGATCAATGCTACTCAACCGGCAGCCATCGCCCCCATTCTGTGGCTTTTGACCGGCCTGTTCGTGCTGCGCGTGGCCGGCCAGGTGCTGGTGGCGCTGCACCCCCGGGCGTGGCTGCCGCCGATGTGGCAATGGAACTTGATACCGTATTCGATCCTGCTGCCGATCCAGATTGTCTTCATCGTCGCCATGGTGTGGATCAACCTGGCGTTCACCACCGCAAGCGGAATTGCAGCGATAAAAAGTTCGGGCAGTGGAAACTTTCTCATCCTCTTCAGCGTTGTCTACGCATTGGTCATGGCGATCCGCTATGGGGTGAGGATGCGCCGTCGTCCGGATCAGCGCTGGTTCGGGGGAACGATTCCGATCGTCTTCCATTTTGTGCTCGCGTCGTACCTGTACATTTTGGGCTGCTTTTATGTCACGCCTTGACACCTCGAGCCCTGTGCTCATCATCGGCGGCGGTGCGGCCGGGCTTTCCGCCGCCGCCGCGATGGCCAGGCGCGGCATCCATGCGATTGTTTTAGACCAGTATGACTGCATCGGCGGTACATGGGCACGGCGCTACCAAAACCTCAAGCTCCACACCATCCGGCGCTTTTCCGGGCTGGCGTACTACCCGATTCCAAAAAATCGCCCCCGCTACCTGACCAAGGACGAGTACGCTGCCTACCTGAGAGCGTACGCGCAGGTGCTGGGGCTGGATGTCTCACTCGGTGAGCGCGTGGATGCAGTGCGGCACATTCCTGAAAATGCCGATGCCATGAGGTGGGAAGTCACGACAAGCGCCGGTACACGACATGCGAAAGCTGTCGTCATTGCCACGGGTCTTTATGCAGAGCCCCGATATCCGGATGTTGATGGCATCGAGAAATTTTCCGGCAGGATGGTTCACGCTGCCCAATACATTACGGGTGCTGCGTACAGGGGACAGAAGACCCTTGTGATTGGACTGGGAAACAGCGGTGCCGAGATCGCCGCAGACCTTGCGAAGCAGGGCGCCAGCTCAGTCTCGGCGTCGGTCAGGACAACCCCGCCCATCGTCACGCGCGAGATGCTCGGCATCATCCCTGTGCAGCTGCTGGGCATCGCCTTGACGCCACTCGGAATGCCGCAGGCAATCGATCGAATTGGCGCAGCATTGCGCCGTATCGCCCTGGGAGACCTGACAGAATATGGACTGGGCGATGCTGCATGGGGGCCTTTCGCTGCCCGCAGACCCGCGGTGATCGACACTGGGTTTGTGCAACAGTTGAAGCAGGGCCGCATCGTGATTCGTCCGGAGATCGCGCGTTTCGATGCAACGGATGTGGTCTATGAGGGCGGGTCGAGAGAGGAAATCGATGTGGTCATTGCTGCAACAGGCTTTCGAACCGGGCTTGAGAAGATATTGAACGTACCGGACGTGATCGATGATGACGGCCAGCCCCACCTCCGATCGGGTGGCCAACCATCAGCACCGGGATTGTTTTTCGTCGGCTTCAATGAAACGGTTCGCGGCCAGTTGTTCGAGATCAACTGCGAGTCAAAACGGCTCGCGGCCGAGGTCCAACGCTATCTGACCGCAACCAATCAGGATGCGCTGCAGCAATAGGGACACCCATTAGTCGACCGCACTCCCCGTGCTACCATCCCGCCCGCCATGCGACTCCCTCAACTCCGACAACGTTTACGCGACCTGGGCGCTGCGCCCTGTCACGAGGGGCGCGTGCTGCGGGCGTGGGTTCAGGGGCGCTCGCTCGACACCAAAAGACGGCGCGCCGAAGACTTTCTGCCGCTAAGCCTGCGCAATGATTTGCCCGGCCTGTTCGACGAATTGCGCGGCCTGGCGCGGGTGCATTCCGAGCACGCAGATGAGGATGGCTCGGCCCGATTGCTGGTGCAACTGGCGGATGGCCAGACCGTGGAAAGTGTGCTGTTGCCGCGCGATGGCCTGTGCGTATCCACCCAGGTGGGCTGTGCGGTGGGTTGCGTGTTCTGCATGACCGGCCGCGCCGGTTTGCTGCGCCAGGTTTCCAGCGTGGAAATTGTTGCGCAGGTGGTGCTGGCGCGCAGCCGTCGCCCGGTGAAGAAGGTCGTGTTCATGGGCATGGGGGAGCCGGCCCACAATCTGGACAATGTGCTGGAAGCGATCGAGCTGCTGGGTGTGGAAGGCGGTATCGGTCACAAGAATCTGGTCTTTTCGACCGTGGGCGACCGGCGCGTGTTCGAGCGCCTGCCGCAGGCCACGGTGAAACCTGCGCTGGCGCTTTCCCTGCACACCACCGATGCCGACCTGCGCCGCCGTCTGCTGCCGAGGGCGCCGGACATCGCGCCGGATGAACTGGTCGAGCTGGGCGAGGCCTATGCCCGCCGCACCGGCTACCCGATCCAGTACCAGTGGACGCTGCTCGAAGGGATCAATGACAGCGATGCCGAACTGGACGGGATTGCACGACTGCTGGCAGGTAAATACGCGGTGATGAACCTGATTCCCTACAACAGCGTCGAGGGCATCGAGGGCTTCGACTTCCGGCGCCCAAGCTGGGAGCGGGCGGCCGAGATGGCTCGCAGCCTGCACCGGCGTGGCGTGCTCACCAAGTTGCGTCACTCCGCGGGACAGGAAGTGGAGGGTGGGTGCGGCCAGTTGCGGGCGCGGGCGCTGGGTGGTGCTGCGATCAAAGGCGCCCGGTTCGAATTGATCCCAATACCCGTGAAACCCGGGCGGACCTAGTCTGCCCTCCTGCGTTCTCATGCCTGGATTGTTGGGAAATCAGATTGACGCGGGCCTGGGATTTTGAAAGCGGGCAGGGGGCGTCAGTTGCGCGATCGCCTCAGGCGGCTTCTTCGTGGCATATCGCTCCATGAGAGGCTGGAAATACTTCGATGAGACCGCCGCTCTGGCGCCAATCTTGTGAAAGGAAGCAGAAACTTCATTCATGACATATGCGGTCAGACGGATGTTCTGTGGGGTGTTATCCATCAATGCCATTTTCTCGATCAGCAGCAAGGCCTTCTCCCGTTTGATATTGAGCCCGGGGCGCTCGGGGAGCAGACTGATATAAGCGCCCGTTATCTCGATCGAGGATTTTTTCAGGGAGACAAAAGTCTCCTCGTCCATCACCTTGTCGTTTCGTATGCCTTCGGCCATGAGAATGAGTCTTCCCGTCGCCATCCTGGTGAGACGCCTGTTATTGAAGGACGTCAAGACATGTTCCACCGTCTGCGCGGTGTTGTGCTCGACATCCGAATTCAGCATGCCGATCCGGCGGAATTCCATTTGCATCCGGATGGTGTTTACGGCATCGTAGTTCTGCAGCACGTATAGCGCGGCATAGGCATCTGCGGCCGATTCGCTGCGGTGCATTGCATAGGCCAGCCGCGTCGCTAACGCATCCTCCCAGAAGCTCACCATTGAGCCTCTCAGGTATTCGTAGCAGTGGTACATCTCATGCGCGACGATGCTTGCCTGAATCACCTCGGCATCAAGGGGGTTCAGGCGGCTTCCTGAAACGAGCGCCTCATCGATCTTTTTGCTTAACAGGTTTGCGTAAGATGCTTGCTCATTCTGGCGCACCGCCAGCACGCAGGCATTGCCTTTGGCGCTGTTGTCGGACAGCCAGATCGGACGGGCGAAGCCGGTTTTGTCGCGGCGGAACTGTTTTCTGATCGATTCAATAATCTGCGGCGAATCCTGGGTGACTTTTTTGCTCTTGAGGAAGGACGCAATCTTGGCCATTTCCTGCCGTTCATCACCATCGACGGATACGACAATAATGGTCGAATCCCGCAACAGTGTCTGGAAGCTGTTCACCACGGATTCCACCAGGGGCGATACCTTGCCTGTTTCTGCATAGAGGAGACTGTTCTGCGCTGCAGACGCGGGTTGCGCCATGGCGAGGCAGCAAAATAGTGCCCATAGGGTAACGGCGGATTTCATGAGATCTGTCGCTCCTTTGAGCGCGCGCGACCACCAACATTGCTGTTTGACATGACGCAGGCTGCAAAAGCTATAGCGCCTGGGGCAACGCTCAATCGGGTCATGTTTGCATACGGTCTCATCGTGCTTCCTTGTCTTGGCGAATGGACGTGAAACGCCCAACGCCTAACTAGCCAGGGGCGATCGCATCGTCCCGAGATTTGTGGTCATCATCGGGCCTGACGCGCTGAACGTCCGCCAGGGTTGCAAACAGACGTGCGAATCACCGTTCTCAATCAAGGTATCGGGTTGTGAGCGCTATTCTTAAGCCCTGGTCGACGACTGATGTAAGTTACAAAATAGGTGGCAGGCTGCGTTAACCCAAGGTTTTCGGGGGTTTTATTCCTGTTCTGACGGGAAATGGGGCGGCCGCCATTGTTCGGGAGGGCGTTGCCTGGCCTTAAAGGGTTTTACCTCCTATAAAGTCCGATGGCTTGCTGGCTATTTAGCCGGGACGGCAATCTGTCGGTACTTCCACCCCATAGAGATCCATCAAGGGGTCCACTCTCGGTTTTTGACCTTGCTTCGCAAGAATATTCCGGAACTTGAGTTTTGCGCTGGCCAGCCGGATCGCATCCTGCTCCAGCGCCTGCTCACGGTTCAGTTGTATTGATAAAGCACGCATCCGACGGTAGCGCGACACGCCCCAAAGCCATACGGTGCACACCACAATGAATACGATTGAAGCAACGACAAACAGATTGCCCGAGAACACCTTCATCATCCCCTCCCTCTTTATGCGTCTTGTTATTCGCTCAGATTATCAAACAATTGAAGAATTGGGTCAGGTTACGCTCGCCCGGGTTGTCCGCGAAGCCAAAAACCATGGCAAAAGCAAAAGGGATTCGATGCCATTGGTTTTGTCAAAGCGGGAGGTACAGGCGCGCGACGCTAGCGGTTTGAAAATGATGTCGTGTCGAAAGTACAGCGACAGGCGGGGAGAGCAAATGTGCGCAACCGGCATCCATCCGGTTTTATGACACGCAAGAAGCGTATTCATGTTTAGCGGCACCATTCAGGTTAACGCTGGATTCTGCTCCGACGAGAGGATGCAGGGATGTCGCCGTTACGCACCAGGCACCCGTCAAAGATGAACACCGGATCGCGGGAACTGCCATCGGTGCGGTGTTGGGCGGAGTGCTGGGTAACCAGGTTGGTGGCGGCAAGGGCAAAACGCTGGCCACCGTGGCGGGCGCGGCGGGTGGCGGCTATGCCGGAAATAAAGTGCAAGAGAATATGCAGAAATCGGATCAGGTAACCGAGATGAAAACGAACTGCAAAACCGTCTACGATTCCAGCACCAAGTCGCTCGGATACGATGTGACCTACAAGCTTGGAGAGAAGCAGGGTGTGGTGCGGATGGATCACAATCCGGGGCAGCGTATACCGGTCAAAAGTGGACAACTGGTGTTGACGCCGGGGGTGTAAACCATCCTTCTTGAGTTTCGATGGGCGTCAACAACTTCGGCAACGCCTGGGTCAGGTCGAACTGGTTGCCATTGAGTAAACCGGCCTCACTTCTTCAGCTTGGAAAATGCTGCCGCCATGGCCCCGCCCGCCGGTGCTGAAGCGGGTGCGCGGTTAGGTTTGCCGCCCGTCGGTTTGCCCTGGCCGCGATTGTCGCGCTGCGGTCGCTGGGCCGCTGAATTCTCACCTGATTTCTCCGCTGCATCGGTCAGCCGCATCGTCAGCGCGATGCGTTTGCGCTTCTCGTCCACTTCCAGCACTTTGACTTTCACGATCTGTCCGGCCTTGACCACGCTGTGCGGGTCTTTGACGAAAGTGCTGGAGAGGGCGGAGATGTGGACCAGGCCATCCTGATGCACGCCGATGTCGACGAATGCGCCGAACGCTGCGACGTTGGTGACGACGCCTTCAAGAATCATGTCCGGCTTGAGGTCGGATAGTTTTTCCACGCCTTCCCTGAAGGTCGCCGTGGTGAATTCGGGGCGCGGGTCGCGGCCGGGTTTTTCCAGTTCCCTGAGGATGTCGCTGATGGTGGGGATGCCGAATTTCTCATCCTTGTATTTCGCCGGATCGAGTGACTTCAGCAGGCTGCTGTTGCCGATCAGGCCTTTGATGTCCTGCTGGATGTCGGCGAGGATCGCTTGCACCAGCGGATACGATTCGGGGTGCACGGCGGAGGCATCGAGCGGGTCGTCGCCTCCCATGATGCGCAGAAAGCCGGCTGCCTGTTCGAAGGTTTTTGCGCCCAGGCGCGGCACGTCGAGCAGCTGTGCACGGCTGGCGAACCGGCCGGTGAATTCGCGGTGGGTGACGATGGACTGCGCCACGCTGTTGGAGAGGCCGGAGACGCGTGCCAGCAACGGCACCGACGCGGTGTTGACGTCGACACCGACGGCGTTGACGCAATCTTCGACTACCGCATCGAGCGAACGCGCCAGCTGGAACTGGCTGACGTCGTGCTGATACTGGCCGACGCCAATGGATTTGGGGTCGATCTTCACCAGCTCGGCCAGCGGGTCTTGCAGACGGCGCGCGATGGAGACCGCGCCGCGCAGCGAGACATCCATGTCGGGCAGTTCGCGTGAGGCGAATTCGGACGCGGAATACACCGACGCACCGGCCTCGGACACCACCACGCTGGTCAGCTTCAGTTCGGGGCGCAGCTTGATCAGGTCGTGCGCCAGTTTGTCGGTCTCGCGTGAAGCGGTGCCGTTGCCGATGGAGATGACCGCCACGCGATGTTGCTCGGCCAGTTTGGCCAGCGTGTGCAGCGAACCGTCCCAGTCGTTGCGCGGCTGATGTGGGTAGATGGTGGCGGTATCCAGCACCTTGCCGGTCTCGTCCGTCACGGCCACTTTCACGCCGGTGCGGATGCCGGGGTCCAGCCCCATCGTCACGCGCGGTCCGGCCGGCGCGGCCAGCAACAGGGCTTTGAGGTTGCGTGCAAATACCTGGATGGCATCGGTCTCGGAGCGATCACGCAGCGCCCCCATCAGCTCCAGTTCCAGATGCATGAAGCTTTTCACCCGCCAGGTGAAGCGCACCGTGTCCATCAGCCAGCGGTCGGCGGCGCGATTCTGGTCCTGGATGCCATATCGATTGGCGATACGGTTCTCGCAGGGATTGTGCGGTGCGCTCCAGGCGGGCCGCTCCTCTTCGCTGTCGAGGCGCAACCGTACGTCAAGCATGTCCTCGCGCCGTCCGCGAAACAGCGCCAGCGCGCGGTGCGAGGGAAGGGTGTTGATGGATTCGGAATAGTCGAAATAGTCGGCGAACTTTTCAGCGGCCGCTTCCTTGCCTTCGCGTACCTTGGACTCGACGATGCCGTGCTCCTGCACGTATTCGCGCAAGGCCTGCAGCAGGCCAGCGTCCTCGGAAAAGCGCTCCATCAGGATCTGCCGTGCGCCGTCGAGCGCAGCCTTGGCATCGGCCACGCCGGGATTGTCGCCCTGCTCGGTGGAGAAAGGCTCGCGCAGATACTGCGCCGCTTCTTCGTCCGGATTCAGCTTCGGGTTGGCCAGCAACGCATCGGCCAGCGGTTGCAGCCCCGCCTCCAGCGCGATCTGCACCTTGGTGCGCCGCTTCTGTTTATACGGCAGATACAAATCTTCCAGCTGTGTCTTGTCTGGAGCCAAAGAAATCGCCTGGAGCAACTCCGGTGTCATCTTGTTCTGTTCGGAGATCGACTGGATGATGGTCGCGCGGCGGTCTTCCATTTCGCGCAGGTAATGCAGCCGGTCTTCCAGCATGCGCAGCTGCGTGTCGTCCAGCCCCTCCGTCGCCTCTTTGCGATAACGCGAGATGAACGGCACCGTCGCCCCGCCGTCGAGCAAGGCAATGGCCGCAGCAACCTGCGCGGGTTTGGCCGCAATCTCGGCGGCGAGACGTTTTTCGATGGAAGGCAGCATGGTTCGACCTACAGAATGAATCAGCCTCGCACGTCACGAGGCTGTTGGGTGAATTTTACCGGATGCGAGTGACACCGCACGGTTATGGGGCCGGACTCGAACGCATTCTGTTGCACTGGAAACCCGGGATAGCTCAGCTTTGGGGTTTGTTCTGAACTGGTGGGGCAAGCCAGATCGCCCCCGGACTTTATTGAAACCATTATAAGTGGCGACAATAGCCAGGGAAATGTCAGTTGCCAGGGGATCGGTGGAATGACTTGATTTCAACAAGAAAAAGGCAGGGCGACTGCTCAAGAAAGTGCAACATCGGGATTCGGCCTATAAAAGGCAATAAAAATATTGTTCCGCATGACGCAAGAGAAGGCCCGCAAGTTTCAGGAAGGCGTGCGGATTTGATTCGCTGCCCGTAAAATAAACGGTGAATGGTGCCTGGCTTGTTAGCGGATAGGGTGGCTTAGTGTAGTTGGGATGTAAGTTTACCAATGAGGCCTTATGATCAAAACCTTGAACAAGATATTGTATGTTGAAGACTCGCCTTTTATCAGGAAAGTGACTCAGGTAGCGCTCGAAACGGTGGGTGGCTTCACGCTCAAGGTGTGTGAGCATGGTGAGGAGGCGCTGGAGGTTGGGCCGATATTCGATCCGGACTTGATTCTGCTGGATGTGATGATGCCAGGAATGGATGGCCCGACTACGCTGACTGCCCTGCGCAGGGTTCCTTCGATGAAAGATACTCCGGTGATTTTCATGACAGGCAAGCTGCAGCCAAAGGAGATTCAGTCGTACCGGGATCTGGGCGCTTTGGATGTTATTGCGAAACCGTTTGACTCCATGAAACTGGCGGATCTGGTGCGGAGCATCTGGGCGCGCGCTGAGGGCTAATTTTGTCATGGAAGGAATCAGCCCAGTCTGACTCGTTCTGGCGCTGTCCGCAAAAGACAACTCTGACGCTCAAGGCAGCTTCGCATGGCAGCGATTATCGCGTGTTCGCATTGCCTGTCACCGGCCTGGCGATTCAATCGGGGTCGCGAGCAAGCTTCACAAATTCATCATATCCCGGCAATACATTCTGAGAACAATGCGCAGTACGGCGTGGCCGCATACGTCCCCGTATTTGTCCAATAATCTCAGGAGAGTTACCCATGAAGACATCCATTCTTGTTCTGGCCATGGCAGCGGCCTTTGCTGTCAATGCACAGGCGGCGTCCACCGTGAAAGGACCCATGTCCTTCAACCCCATCGCCAGTTCTGCCTACGGCATGGAAAATGATGCCGATATGGCGACTTCGCCATGGCTTCTCCCCGAGGGCTTTGTCCAGACCATCGTTTCCGATGAAACCGCGCTGGATATTTATGTTGGTAACGACTGGAATGACATGAATACCGTTAACGAGACCGGCAAGCATGCCGGCCGCTATCTGTATCGCACGCACGAAGTACGCGGCGGCGCGATCGGCAGTGACGGCAATTCGTTGCGGATCGACGGTAGCAGCGGCGGCGCGGTTTCGGTAGTTGATCTGAAAACCGGCGTGGCGAAGGAAGTGGTCGGCCGCGCCGACTGGGAAGCGCTGGATGGCATCGTCTGGACGCCCTGGCAGACGATATTGTTTGCCGAGGAAGTGGGCACCTCGCTGCGGCCTGACCCTGATGCACCGAATGCCACCAGCGGTTTGCTGTATGAACTCAAGCTCGATCCGCGCGATCCGATGTCCGCACAAAGCGTGACGGTTCGCCCGATGCTGGGCGCGCTGGCGCACGAAGGCATCGAACTCGATGCCGAAGGCAATGTCTACGTGATCGACGAAGACCGCAAGGGTTCGATCTACAAGTTTGTGCCGGAAAACTATGGTGATCTTTCCAGCGGCCAGCTCTATGCACTGAAAGTGCAAAACGGTGCCAAAACCGGCGCTGCAGAATGGCTGCCGCTGGACATGGCGCAGGTGCAGATCAGCGCCCGCGTCGCGGCGGCTGCAGTCGGTGCGACTTCGTTCTGCCGTCCTGAAGACCTGGAGCGCATCGATAACACGCTGTATGTCGCGCTGACGTGCGAGGACGTCGACAATGCAACCAACACCAGCGGCCGCAACGCTGCGGGTTATTCCGTGGGTGCGGTGCTGTCCGTCGAGCTTGGCGAACAACCCGCCACCCGTTTTGTGGTGGCCGCCGGCAAGAATACGCCGTTCGAAGTTCAGCCTACCGCAACAACGCCAGGCGTAACCGGTTTTGCCAAGGTGGATAACCTGGCCAAGGGCCCGGACGGCAAGTTGTGGATGGTGGAAGATAACGACTTCAGCGATATCTGGGTGTACGACCCGCGCTCGGCAGACGTTAACGGTGATGGTTATAAGGATGGCGTACAGCTGTTTGCTTCGCTGAAAGACAAACCGGCAGAAGGAACAGGTATTTATTTCGGCCGTGATCCGCATGTGTTGTTTGTGAACGTGCAGCATTCTGGCACGGGCAATGACAAGACCATGGCAATTACCCGGCAGCGCGAGGGCAACCGCAAGTAATCCGCTCGCGTAACGGGCCAGGGCTTGAGTGCTCTGCCGGCTCAAAAGCCTCTGCCGTCCGGGCAGGGGCTTTTTTTATGACGGGTAGTAACAACTGCGATCGACGCGCGTCTGCAGAAGGTCATCGGCATCCGGAGAATCTGTTCTGGCGAATGACCGGAATGAAAACCCGGAAATCGGCAAGGCATACTCAATGTACATGCAAGCCATTTCCCGCATCGGCCCGGTGATCAGCGCGGGCGGAAAAGGGCGAGGGCGAGAATTCCGGCTCAATTCTGCTGGATGTCGAAGCCGCTGCACCGCAATCAACCCGCAGGCCTGGACTGAGCGTGTCCTCTCCCGTCTGTTTCTGACCGGCTGCGTGGTTAAATGAACCTGCCGACCCCGCAGGCGTCACAGCAGTGGATTGTTTCGAAACGGATTTTATGACAGGTGGTGGAGTGTGCTGAATGCAGATTTGAATGCGCGTGTGGTTAAAGAAACCGAGGCGATGGCGTGGCACGATACGCCGGAGGTCGGAGAGTGGCTCAAGCCACTTGAGGAGGACGTCGGACGCGCGACGGGGGTGGTGAAGTATGCGCCGGGGTCGGTACTCAGTTCGCCAGCGGGTTCGGCGGGAGAAGAAATCATTGTTCTCGCGGGCATTCTGGCCGATGAGCACGGCGACTATGCAACAGGGACTTATTTGCGTAACCCGCCAGACGTGCAGCGCACGCTTCGCAGCGATGCAGGCTGCGTGCTGTTCGTGAAACGGTATGGCTTCGATCCGAGCGATACCGTCGTGGTGCGGCTCGATACCGCGAATATGTCCTGGCTCCCTGGGTTGGTTGCGGGTCTCAGCGTGATGCCGCTACACCAGCACCAGCACGCGCATGCCGCGTTGGTACGCTGGCAGCCCGAAACCTATTTCCAGCCGCATGGGCATTTTGGTGGTGAGGAAATTCTGGTGCTCTCAGGAGTCTTCGAAGACGAGTTTGGTCGTTACCCGGCAAATACCTGGATACGCAGCCCGCACATGAGCCGCCATCAGCCCTTTAGCCGCTCGGGCTGCACGATCTACGTCAAGACAGGTCACTTGATGGTGGGCAAGACAGGAATGAGTTGAGCGTGTCGAACAGGCATTCTGTACATAGCCCTGGCAGTCACATTTGGGGTGTGGGGCGGTAAAAGTCGGCGCAGGGTTAATCCCCAACAAAGGACTGGCTGTATTAAGCGCAACCAGCCTGTCATTTAGCTGTGCGGGCTTGCCCCGGAATCATTGGGCACAATTGCGATTCGCCGTGGCACCATATTTTCATCAAGCAGGCGTTCAATCCGCGCGAACACTTCATAGCGTGAAAACGGCTTCTTCATGAAATCATCTGCGCCGGTGCGGCTGCCGAAGAACAGTTCTGTTGCCTGTTCGTTGCCGCTGATCATGATGATGGGGATGGATGCGGTGAGCGGGTCTTTGCGCAGGGTGCGTAGCGCAGCGAAACCGTTGGCACCGGGCAGGATGATGTCGAGAAATATCAGGTCGGGGGTTTCTGCCCGGGCGAGGGCGATCCCGGCTTCGGCATCCAGTGCTTCGTAGGTGATAAAACCCGCGGATTGCAATATTTTCTTGAGTGCGAAAATGATGGTGGGCGAATCATCAATGATTAGCGCACGGGTTTCGTCGCGTGCGTTCACGCGTTTGTTGTGCCGACGCTCATCTTTTATGCGCGGTTCGGAAATCGTATCGGCTTTGGTTTCCGGAACGGCGTTTTCAACGGCAAAAATTGATCGAATCTTGCTCAGTATCCTCACAATTAACTCCTGTTTTAATTATCCCCAAGCTTAACCCGAACCCGCTATTAACAGAGGTTAAAAGACGAGTTTCCCTTTCGGATTGAATGGGTGCGAACTGATTTCTGACGCAGGCTTCAGCCTGCAATGAGGATCATTCCTCCGCAGCGCTGTCTTCGTTAAGTGACAGGGAATTGCTTGTCTTTACAGTGGGTTGCTTGTCACAGCCTTTTCCTGTGTCGCCACGAGACGACGAAAGAAGGGCCGTGCATCGGCACGCAAAATTATAAGCCATTGAATATAAAGAATATGTTTATCTGGCACAACAACTGCAATAGAGGGGGTGGCTTGTCGAAAAGCAAGTCCACTATCCAACCCTCTATTTATAAGGAGTATTGCCATGAAGCAAAAATCTCAACTGTTACGCAGCCAGATGTTGGCAATGATCATCGTCAGCGCGGCCGGTGTTGGCTTTGCCACTGCCGTTACTGCTGCAGAAAGGAATGTTGGTGTCAAAGCCGCGTCCGAAGCCGATACCAAAGGTGTGGCGCTCGATGCTGCACCGGCCGGAGGGGTTGCGGATGAGCATATGAGCCCATCCGGTCACGAAGCGGGTAATGCGCAGTGGAAAAGTGGGGCGTCCCGGGGTATGGACCGAGCCGGGGAGCGCATGAGTTTGGACGTCGCTGATCCGGACGCTGTAACGGGCGATACCCGGAAGGACGCCGCGAAGCGCAATCGACCGAGCATGCAATAACCCATTGGCCCCCGCGTCTGCTCGATGGTGAACACCAAAATACGGGGGCCATTTTTCATTCCCGGGTGGACAGTCGGGTCGGAATTGGCCTTGTAGCGGCGGGGCAGGCCGCACATTAACTTGTCATGATGGAGCGTTATGAAAGACTCATGGAAAGAAAGTATCTACCTGCAACGTGAAGAATTGGCGCGCATCCTGCGCGATCCGTTGGGGAAACTGGCCGAGCTTTGCGCCCCGATATGGGGCAATTGCGAAGCGCTGAATGCGATTCTTGCAGAACGTTTTTTCAGCATTCCGTATTGCTCGTTTTTGTATTGCATGGGAAGTGACGGCTTGCAAATCTGTAATAACGTCGGCCCCAAAGGGGTCATGCCAAAACACCATGAGATCGACCATTCGCAACACCCTTACATGAAGGAGGCCATTCCAGACTGGGGGTTTCTGCTCTCGGATGCTTACATCAGTCCGTCTGAGCATCACCCTTCGATTACGGCGCTTCAGGTCGTGTCCCAGGATGACCATATCTTGGGCTATCTCGGCGCGACATTCGACCTGCGCAATCTGCCGGTGACTTCTGAACTCTACGAGGAACCCGGTTATTGGCGTCAGGTAAAAGGCGATCCGGCGATTCGCAGCACCGTGTTTCAGCTAAGTCGGGTAGAAAGCCGGATGGATGGCAATCTGGATCAAGCCCTGTCGATTCTGGAGGAGCTTCTGACCGAACGCGGTGTGTTTCAATGCCAGATCAATTTCTCCAGTAGCCAGGCCACAATCTGGACAGTGGACGATCCATTTCGCTATCGGACCTTGGACCATGAAGCCTTGAACGATCCCGACATCTGCCTTGTCTATCCGCCTCGTGCCCACCCCCCGGGCGCTGCGATCTCGCCGAACGACATCACCCGGATTCTGAATACCATGCGGGATTTGCGCCTGACTGACCCGACTATTTATTTGCGCATTGCCTTGATCAATATTTTCAACGGTATCGTGAATGTGACATTTTCATGCGACGGATCGCACTACATGCCTCACGATGAATTTCTGAAGAAAGGGTCTTCTTTCTGGTTCTGATTCTTGCTGCCACATCGGTAGACCATGCCGCGACGGTGCTGATACGGGGTGCGGAAAACATCAGGTCTTACCAAATAATCGCATGGCACAGTTTGCTGTCAGCCTGTCTTTAAACTTGCCTGCGCCTTCTCGCTCGGGCTTCATTCCCTGGAAATGCATATCCCGGTGATCCGCGGAGTGGACGCATGCAATGACTGCGTGGCACCGCATCACCCTCCACGTTGCCGGATTAACATCCAAGTCGTAACAGTTCACTGGATAGCGTGCTTTTTGTCCGCCGGCTTAAGGCATGGAACCGCACACACTGCGTCAGCCTAGGTAGAATGGAACGATTGCCTTATCCAATAGATACGCGATCATGAGGCTGAGCGCTATTGTTGATATCGCGCTGTGTGTTTTGATTCTGCCGGGCTCGCCACTGGCGGGTGCTTCGATGTCAATTGCGTGTCCGGTCATGCCGGCCGATGCGCGCGATTACTGCAAAGGCGGGCAAGATATCCGCCTTGGATGGCTACACGCGCCTGGTCAAGTTGCACAATGACGGTAACGCCTACATCGGCGGGTTCTGAGCGAGGCAATGCAATCAGCAAGTGGAAAGCTGCTGCGCAAGGTCAAACTAACTCAAGAGGAAATAACAATGGCCACACCCGACACGCACAACTTTGCCGTGTTTTGCGATTTTGAAAACGTGGCGATCGGGCTGAAAGAAAACAATTACCCGGATTTCAAGATACGCCCGATTCTGGAGCGACTGCTGCTCAAGGGCAGCATTGTGGTGAAGAAGGCTTACTGCGACTGGGACCGCTACAAGGAATACAAGCGGGACATGCACGAGGCGGCGTTTGAATTAATCGAAATTCCGCATGTGCGGCAGTCGGGCAAGAATTCGGCCGATATCCGTATGGTGGTGGATGCGCTCGACCTCTGTTACACCAAAACGCACATTGATGCGTTTGTGATTGTCAGTGGCGATTCTGATTTCTCTCCACTGATATCCAAACTCAAGGAAAACGGCAAGAGCGTGATTGGAATTGGTGTGCGGGGCTCAGCATCGTCGCTGTTGATTGGCAATTGCGACGAATTCATTTTTTATGAAGACTTGGTGCAAGCGAAATCTGCGCCACTTAAACCGCAGCAAAAGCCGCCTACCAGGAAGCCCGCTCCTGCAGCGCAGCCTGTAAAAGAAGCCGCGGTGCAGAGCGTGACCGCGAAGGAGGCAAGCCCCGGTGCGGCAAAGACGGCGAGCCGTCGCCGTGCCAGACCGGTTGTGGATGTGGCGGCGTCCGCTGATGACGTGCCGACTGCTGCAAAGGCCGAGCCGAGCGCAGAAGACAAGAAAAATTGCGCGATTGAAATCGTGGTGAGCACGACAGAGCAGTTGATGGCTGACCGTGGCGGCGAGGGTTCAATCTCGGCTTCGATGATCAAGAATACGATCAAGCGTGTTCATCCGGGTTTCAGCGAGTCGGAATACGGCTACAGTGCATTCGGAAAAATTCTTGACGATGCGCACAAAAAAGGTGCGCTGGTGGTGGAGCGCAAGGAAGGGGGCGCTGTCATTGTCAGCCTCCCACCCTCACGAGCAGAATAATTGTTTGTCCAGGAAGCTGTTTGTCGTGCCGTTCGCGCTTGAACTGACGCTGTATTGCCTGATTGTTTAAGTCGCAGATTGGCCTACAAAGAGGAGTCATGAGCCTGCTGGTTCTACGGGGCTCATTCCAGACAACTCAAGAGGATCTAATCATGCGAAATGTACAAATTGAGTACCGTGGTCCGGACCACGGCTTTCAGGCCGCCAGTCTCCTTGCAAAAGACGCTGCGAAGGAAAACAAGATGAAGGACCCAACCATCATGGCCTGGCATCAAGACCGCAAGCTGGGGACGACGCCCTACTACGACGGCGCCAACCCGGAAACCTGGTGGGAAAAGTTTGGTGAAGGCAACGGTGGCAGGCTGGAAGTTCGGGTGGGCGACGACTACCAGTTCATCATGATGGATGCGCGCGGTTACGAAACGATCGGCGAGATGCCCCTGCGTAACCTGACGGATAGCAAAGGCAATCAGTACCTCTGTTTCACACCGATCCAGGGAATGGATTCTTCGGTACCCAAGCTTGAAGCCTGCTCGCTTCTGGATGGGTGGCTGGCTGATCAGTACTGACGTTTGTTCAAGCTTCCCACCTGGCTGCGGTGAGGCGGCCAAAACCGCGAAAATGGCATGCTGGATCATTTTCCTTGATCCGGCATGCACCGTCCCTCCCACCGCGCATACATCAATTTATTGGGCGCGATTCGGCGCCCTGGTTGTGTAAAGCGTGACAGTTGTTTACAACGCTGATGAAAATTTCGTACGCATATTCAAGTCAGTGCATTGATGAATGCTTGAATTTCGATCGATCAGGAGACAGGATCATGAGCAGAAATCACACTCTATTGCGTATCCAAATGGCAGGGATGTTGTTCGCATCGTTGCTGGCGGTAGCGCCCGTATTGGCGGGAGACTGGGGTATCAACCTCTATGGCCTCTCTTATCACTGGGATCGCGATGTGGCCAGGCAAAATGATCTCGACAATGAGTTTAATCCGGGGTTGGGAGTGCGCTACAGCATGGGTTCGTGGCTCAAGGCTGACGCCATTATCGATGCGGGCGCGTATTACGACTCCGGGCGCAATACGGCAGTCTATGCCGGAGCAGGGCTGCTGTGGCCCCTGGACAAGGACAAGCGTTTTAATCTGGGTGCGGTTCTCACTGCTTTTCATAGCGACACCTACAATCATGGGGATCCATTCATCGCGCCTCTTCCCTTGTTCGCCTTGCGGCTGGATGGGGTAACGCTGAACCTGACGCATTTCCCCAAGATCAGAAATTTCAACGAGGTGGCTGCTACCGCCATGTTCATCACGATTCCCTTGCGCTAAGCTGACAAATCACGCAGGCAGTTTCGATATGCTTGTTGTAACTCCGTTGCAAAAGGCATGAATCAGTCTGTGCAGATACGCATGGTTCAACGCTGATCAAGTCACTGCGTTGTCTGCCATCTACAAGCACGTTACTCAAAATGAATGCAGGGTTTTCAAACATGAACGATCAGCGTGCATCATGACCGCTATGCACACCCCCGAGATTGCCTCGACGATGGCCGGCAGAGTGTTCAGCGAGGAACTGCATCAGATCCGGGAAGTGCATATCGAGACGGAATCCATACTGCAACGCCTGGCTGCATTGCTGAATGACGTCCCCTGCGCAAGCTGCGCCAACGTGTGCTGCAAGGAGATATTGTGCAGGGAAAGCATCGAAAGTGATTTTTTGCGTTTTGTACTGGACGCGCGGGTGGATGATTACAGCCTGAGCGATGGATGGTATGTGCCGGGTTCAGGATGTCGGCTTAGCTTTGGCCGGCCGTTGGTCTGCTACGAATTTTTTTGCGAGCGATTTGACCCGCAGGAGGTGGGCTCACTCAAGCAGCTTTCGCGTGCATTCAAGACGGTTTATTCCAACGTATTTGCGGGCCAGCATATTCTGGTGGTCGACGATATCAGTCGAGTCAGCATGAACAAGCTGCGTGTTGTCCTGGACAGGCTGGAAGGATTAAGGGATCAGGCGAATGGGGTGCTGCGAGAGGCCCTGCTCAGGCAGATGGCCAGTCAATCGAATCGTAGCGAAGTCAACAACCCTTCTGTTACGGGCAAGGGGGCTGCCTGATTACGCCTTTAGACAGCGAATTGACCGGAATATGTCGGCATCGCTTATCCTATGGGCTGTTCTGCGCCAAAATCGTAGGCGTAATCCCAACGGCGCCTGCCGTTGAACAGCATTTATCAAGCAATCCAGAAAGCATGCCATGAAGAAATCCGATCTAGACAGAAACGAAGGTCTGAAAATTGCAAGTCAGATGAAGCATGCCGGTACCCCGGATCGCTTCGGCAGCGCGGCCAATCCAGGCCTAACGCGCCGCGATCAGCGCAAACTCGACCAGGCCCAGGGTTTGATTCCATTTGCCGTGAAAATCGATGGCGACTTGGTGAAGCAGATTCAATCTCTGGCTGAGTCCAGCGGCGAGGGTATCAACGAAACGGTAGCGGCCTTGCTGACCAAAGGCTTGTCCAAATAAAACACGGTAACTAGCAGGACCAAAAAGCAGGCCCAGGGCATTGTCCTTTCTGGGCTTGGGGCGAGGCTTGAAAAGGAGGACGAAAATGGTGGCGGTTTTTGTTTCCGCATGGTTGGCGGTGGCTGTCGTGTTTTGGTGGCGCCGGTCCACCGTTCAGAAAAAAATCCAGGCCGCTCCTGCTGTAACACGAGCCCCACGCAGCGGGTATCGCTGTGTTGAAGTCAAGACCGGAAATTACGCGTGCGAGGCAGCAGCAAAGCTTGGGGAGGTGCGCTTTCTGCCTAATGAGGCCCCCAGCCTGCCGTTGCCCGGATGCAGCGCGCCAAAATGCGCGTGCAGCTTCGTCCATTACGATGACCGCCGGGATGATATACGCCGCGGCACTTATGGTGAATGGGCAAGCATCCCGCCTGAAGAGGAAGGTGAGCGCCGTGCACGATCCGAGCGGCGCAAGTCGCCCGACAGTATGATCAAGCCGACGATGGGCCGTTGATCCACTGATGATACAAAACATAACCTACACTTTCTCGTACCCATTGACTTTGGTTTTGGTGTAAATATGGAATGCGAAGGCCTGAATCCGACGATAGTGGAGGTGCCGACGCAAAGCTCGCCTAACCGTACCGTGTCGAGCGTGGATGACGGCTCGATGCTCAGACAGGTGCGCCGTCTGGTTTTTCGCGAGGCACTGCTCACTGTCGTGGGTGATGCGGGATTGGACCGTCATAAAGCAATAGGCACCTCCCCTTCGGTTGCTCGGATCATCCCTGTCAGGAGTCAGAAAAATGGTTGATGAAAATGCGGCCATTGCAGCGGTTACTGCTGAAATGGCCAAGCTGAGGCGTACCTATACCGATCGCCTGCCGGTAGAGATAGCCGAGTTGACAGCGCTCGCGGAAGGTTTGACCGGCAGTGAGGCTGCGCGCCCCAAGCTGGAAGCATTGCACCTGCGCCTGCACAAGCTTGCCGGATCGGGCGGTACCTTTGGTTATTCCTTGCTGAGCGCACAATCGCGCAGCCTGGAACATCAAGCCCAAAGCTGGTTGGCTGGATCATTGGCCAGTGCAGAAGCCGAACCCCTGCGCGACTTTGCTGTCAACGTCGCGGCCTTGATCAATACCTTGAGTGAAGTCTCGTCTGCTGAGAATGCCGCTGTGCCCGCTTACGCCGTCATGCGAACGGATGTGGGCATGGTCCTTCAAGTCTGGCTGGTGGAAGACGATGTTCTGCTTGGAAAAGAGCTGACTCGCCAGTTGGAGCCATTCGGCTTTGAGGTCCGATTGTTTAGCCGGATCAGCGATGCCGAGTTGGCTGCCGCTGAAGAAACCAGGCAGCCTGATATTCTGATCATGGATGTTCTGTTTGCGGAGGAGGGTGAAAACGCCACCGAGGTATTGGCTGCACGCCCCGTATTGAATTCACTGGGGTGCCCTTTGATATTTGTATCGTCGCAGGGGGGGTTCCCCTCACGTGTACGCGCTGCACGTTTGGGGGCAGAAGGTTATTTTCTGAAACCTCTGGACGTGCCACGTCTGGTTGAGCGTTTGGAGTACGTAGTCGAAAGGCGCCGGGCATCGCCCCAACGGGTGTTGGTTGTCGATGATGATGCCAGTCTGGCAGAGCATTTTCGTCTGGTTTTGTGCGGGGCCGGCATGGAGGTGGACGTTCTGTCCAAGCCTGAAGAAATCATCGATCGGGTCTCGGATTTTCGCCCGGAGCTGGTTCTCATGGACATGCACATGCCGGACTATTCGGGGGTGGATCTGGCAGGCGTGATCCGCCAACATGACAACTGGATTGGCCTGCCTATCGTCTACCTTTCAAGTGAAACGAGTTTTGACAAACAGGTACTGGCGCTCAGCCATGGTGCCGACGATTTCCTGACCAAACCCATTCCTGACGCCCACCTGATTGCCGCTGTCCGCGTGCGTGTTGACCGGACCCGCCAACTTTCCGACCAAATTACCAAGGACAGCCTGACCGGACTGCTCAAACACGCCAGCATCAAGGAGGCCGCCGAGGTCGAAGTCCTCCGGTCGCAACGCAGCGAGACAGCTGTTACGTTTGCGATGCTGGATATCGATCACTTCAAAACCGTAAATGATACGTACGGTCATGCGGTCGGAGACTTGGTGATTAAATCCATTGCCACCTTGTTACGGCAACGCCTGCGGAAATCCGACCTCATAGGCCGTTATGGGGGGGAGGAATTCCTGGTAGTGCTGCCGGGATGCGATTTCAAATTTGCGCGTCAGTTACTCGAAGATATTCGAACGCGTTTTGCCGCGTTGCAATTCAGCCATAACGGACAATCATTCAATTGCACCTTGTCAGCGGGCCTGGCCTGTTCATTGGAGAGCCCTGAAGCCGGTTCCGTCGAACTTGTTATCCTGGCTGACCGGGCGCTGTATGCGGCCAAGCGGGGCGGGCGAAATCGGGTCGAGCTATTCGCTCATGAAAAATAGAAAAAACAGCCTTGTCATGGCACTGGAAAGGAAAGCCATGCGGAGTCTGTTGCCCGCTATGGAGTTGATGGTGCACCTTCACCCTCCCGCCTTGGCGCTCCACATGGCGATCACTGCTCCGGTGGGATCCTTGATTACGCTAAGCCTCCCGTAGTCGCCGATTTCCATTACATCCTGCAAGATGGTGGCACCTAACTCACGCGCCTTGCGTGTGGAGGCTGCAATATCCTCCACGCCCACATAGGCCAGCCAGTGTGCGGGCACTTTGGGGTCAGTGTTGGCAAACATGCCACCGCCCGTTCCTTCGCCAACATTGATCATGGTGTAGGGTTCGCCGCACGCCTGGTGCCGGCATGTTTTCCAGTTTCCAGTCAAACAGTTTTGAATAGAACTCCCTGGCCTTGGCGAGATCCTTGGTTTGCAGCTCAATGTGTACGAAAGGGTTACCCATGGCTTGTTCTCCCTGGTCATTAAACTAATATTTATAGGCCATCGTTCCAATCGTGCGGGCCAAACCAAGTTTGAACCGGGCAATGCTTAAACCGTCCGGGATGCCTTGTTTTCAACACGATTACTTATCAATGATTTTCTTGGAGAAAATATGCTTAAAGTCCTCATTCCTTCGCTTGTTTGTTTGTCTTTTGCCGCATCAGCCATGGCGGATGACGTGACCTACCGCAAGGATATTCGGCCCTTGTGGGATGCGCGATGCTCGGCCTGTCATGGGGCGACGTCGCCTTATCTGGGCGATTTTCTTGAGAATCAGAGCACATTTATTAAGCAGATGAAGGGCCCGCGCATGGATACGTATGCGGATCTTATTTTCTTTGTGGGGTGGCCCGATGCGGGCGCGATCATGCGTCGGCTCGATGACGGCAAGAACAGCAAGGATGGCAAGCCGGGCAATATGTATCAGTTTCTCGGTGCCACGGATGAAGAGCGGCAGGCAAACTTCAAGGTATTCAAGGCCTGGGTGGGCGAGGATGCCTGGAATCACAAACGCTGGGATGCCAAGGGCGATATGCCGGGCGTGACCAAGGAAGAGTTATCCAAAATAAAAGTGAAGTATTGAATATGAATTTGGCTAAGGACTGGGCTTTCCCACTTGATCTTGCGCTTCCGCCATAAAAGCGCGGCTTCATCCTTGTCGTGCAGATGAAGGGTTTCTTGTGGCATTACTGTCATAAAGGAAATGAAATGAAGAAAGTCGCATTTGCTGTTGCGGGTGTAGTCCTGTTTTCTTCTTGGGTGCATGCAGCAGCAACCCTGGATGCGGATGCAGTCAGGAAGCTGATTACAGGTAACACAGCCCATGGTTTAAAAAACGATGGTTCAACGGTGAAAAACTATTTCTCACCGGATGGAAAGCTGGTTCGCCAGGATGGGGGCACGATTATGGAAGGTAGTTGGAGCGTCAAGGACAATGGTACGCAATGTGTTGAAGGCTTGCCTGGTGGCTGCGCAACGATCGTCCGCAACGATGACGGAAGCTACGACCGGGTTTTGCCTAATGGGAAGGTCCCACTGAAGTGGACCACGTTTACGAACGGAAAGGATTTCTAACGCGCAGGTTGCGTGCACTGTTGGAGATTTTCCAAGTCCTTATGCGTGATTAGCATGCATGAGGACTTTATTTGAGGCCGGTCATATGCGTAGGTTTTTGCATGTTGCGTGAATATTGGGGTGCAGAGCAATGAATCGATCGACAACAGCGGTTGTGCTCTCTGCGCTGGTTCTCCCCGGTGCCGGCCAGCTCTACCTGAAACATGTCTGGCGTGGCATGGTCTTCATCGGGGTGAGCCTGGCGTGCCTGTGGCTCATCGTTGTGCGAACGATGCAACAGGCCTCGGCCGTGCTTGCGCAAATGGAGTCTCAAGGGGGCGCATTGGATGCAGCCCAGCTGGCTGGCTGGATGGGGCAGTCGCAAGGCGGGTCGGGCAGCATGGCTGCCACGATGGCTGTATGGGTGCTGTTCGTATGCTGGGTGGTTGGCATCATCGATACGCACCGGCTGGGCAAGCGTGAGGTGGTTCCACCCACACCCGTGCAGTAATTTTGGCTCTGGCGTCCACTTGATTGCCACACACAGAACCCCCGGGCGGCCTCAACTTATCGGGGTGCCACGCTTGCTTCACCGCCATGTTGTGAAACAGGCGTGGCGGTGGGTAGGCCGGCACCCCCAACTTATAGGCCGCAGGTGTAGCGCTTAGGGGTTGATAAAGAATTTTGCCTTTTGAATGTTGGAGGCGATCCCGAATGCCTTGAGGTCGCTCTTGTCGCAGACGCCGTCCCCATTCGCATCCGGAATGACGGCAGGCGCATCGTTGAAAATGCCGTCCTGATTCAGGTCGGCAGCCACCGCCACCAGTATGTTGCTCACCGTGTTGACGCCAAAATTGGGCGCGCCGACCAGCCAGGTATCCCACAATTCGGTCGAGCCTTCCTTGATGTCAGTCACCCCGGTCAGGTTGAACAGGTTTGCGATGTTCTGGCAGCTTTTTGCGCTTGGGACTGTCGTGTCGAGCAGGACGATCAAACCCGGTAAGCGATCATCCGGCCCGAGTGAGAAAGTGCCCGGAAAGGGCGCCACATTGTTGTGACCGGCTGGGCCCGTCAGTTGAAACCCGCTGAATCCGGTCGTGGCCAATGGGTGTTCAAAGGTAATGGCGAGATCGACGAACCATCCGCGCCCGCCCAGGCCCACCCGGTCTCCATTCTTGGGGGAGAACATCTTGATATCAACCGTCCGTTCAAACTCGCTTGCAATTGCGCCTATGCTGGATAAGGCAGCAAGTAGGGCTGTTATGCCCAGCACGCTGTATTTCATTGTGTTCGCTTTCATGTGATCTCCTTGAAGTCAGGGAATGGGGGTATGCCCCATAGGCGCTAACAGTGGGATCAAGGTATTTATTCCCGAGATGAACCAATAAGCCCATGACATGCCGGCGCCTCCCTTGCTGGATCATTGGGCAGCTTCCGTTTTGCCCAGCGCAATGAAACAATGAACACGTCAGACCATTCTGGCTGCGCCGTTTGTTTGGCGCGGCAGGCTGCGCGGGTCGACGACCCGAGCCCGCTGTGTCCAAGAGGAGAAGTGCATGCCTGCATCGCCTGTGACCGAAGCGCCGCCATCCCCCGAAAACATGCCGTTTGCTGCGCCGTGCCGAACCCTGGACAGGGCGGCTCCGCTGCGCTGGCTTCGCTTGGGGTGGGCCGACATCATGCGGGCACCGCGGCTCAGTCTGGCCTACGGTGCTGTCCTGATGGCGCTCAGTATGTTGATCGCGGCGTTGTCCTGGCGCTATGGCATGGCCGCGCTTTACCTGGGGTTGGCTACCGGTTTCATCTTTATTGGGCCGGTATTGGCGGTGGGCTTGTATTCCATCAGCCGGCAGTTGGGCAAGGGACAGAAGCCGGTGATGGGTTACTGCGTGCGCGAGGGCTGGCATCACATTAAGGAATTGCTGGTGCTCGGCATCGTGCTGCTGGTGGTGATGCTGGTGTGGGCGCGTGCGGCCGCCACCTTGCATGTGTTCTTCCCGGTGGAGTCCAACCCGAGTCTCGATCGATGGTTGCCCTTTCTGGGAATAGGCAGCGGGGTCGGTGCGCTGTTTACCCTGATCGTGTTCTCGGTCAGCGCCTTTTCGTTGCCGATGATCCTGGACCGCAAGGTGGATGCCGTTACTGCCGTGGTCACCAGCGTCAATGCGGTATTGCGCAACAAGCAACCCATGCTGCTGTGGGCTGGCCTGATCGGACTGTCTGTCATGATAGGGTTTGCCACGGCATTCGTGGGCTTTGCCGTGTTGCTGCCGCTGATAGGCCATGCCACCTGGCATGCCTATCAGGAGACCATCGATGCCTCGGGCTGGCCACAGAATGGCTAAGGTCGGACGGAAGATTCTGGTTACGGGTTTTAGCCCCTGCCGCGAAGTGCTTAATGCTTCTGAAATACTGGTTCGCTCAATGAAGGACGATCTTCCTGAGTCGCTGGCACATCTGCAGGATCAGCTCGTTTTCGAGGTGATTCGTTGCGATGACACTTCACGTGAGACAGCACAGCAGCGCCTTGAGGCGCAACTGGAAGCATTGCTCGAACAGCAGTCTGATGGATTAGAAAACGCAGGTAACGAGTGCTTTTCCTTATGAACCCAACTCTTTTTTCAAAGCAGAAATGAACAAGATTCTATTGATTGCCGCGCTCGCCGTCGCCGCTTATTTTGCATTGCTGCCGGATCCCGGCGCCCCCAGCCGCCCCGTGGCGCCGGACGGCACCAGCGTAGTTTCGGGGGCAGTTCAAAGCCTCGACGCCGCGCTTGAAAATGCCTATGCCAAGCGCTTGCGCAACCACCAGGTCGAAGGGCAGGGCATCGTAGCGAAGCTGCTGCCGGATGACAACGATGGCAGCCGGCATCAACGCTTCATCATTCGCTTGAACTCGGGGCGGACCTTGCTGGTAGCCCATAACATCGACCTTGCTCCGCGCATCGATACGCTTCAGGCAGGGGATGTCGTGGGCTTCTACGGTGAATACGAGTGGAACCAGAAAGGCGGCGTGATGCACTGGACGCACCACGATCCGCAAGGCCGACATACGGGGGGATGGCTCAAGCACAATGGCCGGACTTATCAGTGATGCGTTATTAGGGAGGGGGTATGGCCTATGACGAAGGTATTGCCGAGCGGCTTCGCGAATTGTTTGCGCGTCGCCCCGGCGTAACTGAAAAGAAAATGTTTGGCGGTTTGGCGTTCATGTATCGCGATCACATGCTGGTGGGCATTATCGGCGAGTCGTTGATGGCACGTGTTGGACCGGATGCTTACGCCGCAGCTTTGAGGCGCCCTTTTGCGCGGGAAATGGATTTCACCGGCAAACCGATGAAAGGCTACGTCTACGTTGCCCCGGCTGGATACGAGTCGGATGAAGCTTTAAAAAGCTGGGTTGATTGATGTCTGGACTTCAACGCATCGTTACCGGCCAAATGACATAAAGCAGGACTCCTCTTATGGCCACAAAAAATCAGCCCTCAGGTAGCTACCCATGACAGGTGAACAAGCAGTCATCATCGGCGTGCTCATCGCCACCATGGCAATGTTTCTGTGGGGCCGCTGGCGCCATGACATGGTGGCGCTGGGCGCCTTGCTGGTCTGCGTATTCGCCGGACTGGTGTCGGGCCGCGAGGCCTTTGCCGGATTTGGCCACCCCGCGGTGATCACGGTGGCCTGCGTGTTGATCCTCGGCTACGGCTTGCAGATATCCGGTGCGGTCGATGTGCTGGCACAACGCTTGTTGCCTACTGCGGCGGGACCGACGCTGAGCATTCTGGCGCTGATCAGCCTGGCGGCCTTGCTGTCCGGCTTCATGAACAATGTCGGCGCGCTGGCGTTGCTGATGCCGATTGCGATCCAGATGGCTGCCAAGCACAAGCTGCCTGCGGGCAAGATACTGATGCCGTTGGCCTTCGGCTCGATTCTGGGCGGCATGACCACGCTGATCGGCACCCCGCCCAACCTGATCGTCTCGGGCTATCGCGAAACAACGGGCATGGGCGAGTTCTCCATGTTCGATTTTTCCCCGGTGGGTGTCGTCGTCGCGGTCATCGGCATCCTTTTTGTCTGCTTGATTGGCTGGCGACTGGTGCCCACGCGCAAACAATCCGTCGAAGGCAGTTTCGAATCGGGCGCTTACCTCAGCGAGGTGCGTATCGTCGAAGGCAGCAAAGCTGTCAACAAACCGCTGCGTGAGGTTGAGCTGATGCTCGACGAAACCGATGCGCAGGTGGTGGGCATGGTGCGCCGCGAGGTTCGTATGTCAGCGCCCAACCCCGGGCGCATTCTGCGTGACGGCGACATTCTGGTGATCGAGGTTGAGCCCGAATCTCTGGCGGCGGTGTTGTCTAGCCTGGGCCTGCAACTTGAAGAGGAGGTGCACCCCAACGCAGAGGAGGCGGTGGATGAAGCGGCAGGCACTGCGCAAGCAGATGAAGCCATGACACCCCCCGCTTCCGAACAGACCGATGAAGAGGCCGGGAAGGATAAATCTCGCCCTGATGAGGTTGTGATCCAGGAACTGGTGGTGATGCCGAATGCACCGCTGACCAACCGCTCGGCGACCGACATTCAGCTGCGCACCCGATACGGCATTAACCTGCTGGCAATCTCGCACCAGGGGCAGCGTACGATCAAGCGCCTGCGCACAGCCCGCATGCAGGCAGGAGATGTGCTGCTGATGCAGGGCTCGCCCGAAGCCTTGTCCGGTTTTGCCACCGAATTTGGATGTCTGCCCCTGGCCACGCGGGATATCCGGGTGCCTAAAAAAGGCCAGGCGCTGAAAGCGGCCTTGATCATGGCCGTCGCTGTCGCTGCCACGGCCTTTGGGCTGCTGCCGGTGGCGGTGGCGTTTGCCGCGGGTGCGCTCGCGTTTGTTGCGCTGGGGGTGGTGCCGTTGCGCTCGGTTTACACCGCGGTGGATTGGCCGGTCATCCTGCTGTTGGGGGCGATGCTGCCGGTGGCGGACGCCATGGCCACCACCGGTGCGGCCGACATGATCGCGCGCTACCTGATGGAAAACGTGGCGCAGGGACATGCTGTGATTGGCTTGGTGGTAATACTGGTGGTGACCATGTTCCTGTCGGACATGATGAACAACGTGGCTACGGCGGCAGTAATGTGTCCGATTGCGATCAGTACCGCCAGCCAGATCGGGGTCAGTGCCGATGCCTTTTTGATGGCGGTTGCGGTGGGGGCTTCCTGTGCTTTCCTGACGCCGATCGGCCATCAGAACAATACGCTTATCCTGGGCCCAGGCGGGTTTCGCTTTGGCGATTACTGGCGTCTGGGCCTGGCACTTGAAATCATTGTGCTGG
>JASJPF010000054.1:0-2014 GCA_031426835.1 Thiobacillus sp. | reverse complement strand
CCGCCAGCCCGTCCATGTCCATTGCCAAGGCGCCTGCCACTGCCCACACGCCGATTGTGTTGGGACACTTACTCAATGCGCTGCCAGAGATAGACTTTTCTCTTTCGCAGCAACAAGTTAGGCCGATGACGGCCATCGCCTCACAAAGGTCGAATTGGCATAGATTGGCATGGGTTGGCGCTCAAATTGCCCCAAATTTGCCCCACGAAATCGGACCGCTTACTGGGGCATAGCCAGTCGTGTGCGAGCGTAGTTTTTAAGAGGCTACGCGGCACCGCGCTGGTCTGTGACGATGTGCGATGGATTTCGAAGCAATGAAGGTCAGCAATCTGGGTGGTGCAGCCGCTGAGCTCCCGGAATCGGCTGAGTGCTTTTCGGCGATTCTGTTGAAAAACTCCTGGGTGGAGGTTTGCGGCAGAGTTTTGGGGGGCATCAAACCATCAACTAATTGGCGATCGTTGAATGTGGTCAATTCTGAGGGACCGATTTTTTAAGGAGACCTGGCGACTATAGGCTTGCAGGAGTTTTTCAACAGAATCCAGAGCATAACTGCCACCCGTATCAGCCTGCACATCAATACCAATATCTGGCGCACTATATTCGTGCTTGTTCACTCTTTGTTTCTTACTGGGTTTCAACAAAACTACACTTGCTTTTTGTTTAATATTTCAATTATTATTGAATTATGGAAATAAAGACCGTTGTCACCGCACTCGCTGCCCTGGCCCAGGATTCACGCTTGGCAATATTCCGCACCCTCGTTCAAGCTGGTCCGGTCGGCCTTGCTGCCGGCCGGGTCAGCGAACTCACCGGCATAGCGCCGTCCTCGCTGTCCTTCCACTTAAAGGAACTGTCGCACGCCAACATGGTGGATTCGCAACAGGCAGGGCGCTATGTCATCTATACCGCGAATTTCGCGACCATGAACTCCTTGTTAGGTTTTCTTACTGATAACTGCTGCGGTGGCAATCCTTGCTCGCCGGTCTGCGCACCTGTTTGTCCAACCGAAAAGGAGTTCTCATGAAACGTTTGCATGTTCACGTTGCGGTCGACGATCTGGCCGCCAGCATCCGCTTTTATTCCGTCATGTTTGCCGCCGAGCCCACCGTCGCCAAGGACGATTACGCGAAATGGATGCTCGACGATCCGCGCGTAAATTTTGCGATTTCAGCGCGCGGCGCCACACCCGGGCTGAACCATCTGGGCGTTCAGGTCGAGTCTGCCGACGAACTGGCCGAGATGGGCGCGCGCCTGCAAAAGCTGGAAACCGGGGTGATGGAAGAAATGGGTACCGCCTGTTGCTACGCCAAATCCGACAAATACTGGGCAACCGATCCGCAGGGCATCGCCTGGGAAACCTACCATACGCTCGACAGCATCCCGGTGTTCGGTCATGCCGATGCGTCCGTATCCGACAGCGGCTGCTGTGTGCCCGAGCCCGTCGCAGTCAACGTCTCCATCCCGGTCAAGGCCAAGCCTGCCGCGGGCGGTTGTTGTTAAGTTTTATTCCATTTCATCAAGGACATCTCGTGGCTGAAAAAACCTACACCGTGCTGGTGCTGTGCACCGGAAATTCCTGTCGCTCGCAAATGGCCGAAGTGCTGCTGAACCATGACCTCGCCGGCCAGGTGCGCGCGCTCTCCGCCGGCACCCGGCCGCAGCCGAAAGTGGCCGACGGCGCGATCGCGGCGTTGAAAGCCGCCGGGCTTCCGACCGACGGCCTGCACCCAAAAGACATGGCTCTGTCTGAATTGCATGTTGAGAAACAGTCGAAGACATCGCAAACCCGCCCCATTCTTGGGTTTAAGGTAATAACCAAGAATCCAGCAACGGCGCGGCTTTGCGGATGGTGCAACACGTAACTTCGACAGAGCCAAAGACATCGACGCGGTGATGAACGAGAACATCGACCTGGTGGTGACGGTGTGCGATAACGCCCGTGAAGCCTGCCCGATTTTTCCGCGGCCGATCCCGGCCATCCACCTGCCGTTCCACGACCCGCACGGCGAACCGC
>JASJPF010000053.1:0-14919 GCA_031426835.1 Thiobacillus sp. | reverse complement strand
TCGTGCGTATGGGAAGGCCTGCGCGTGGGGGCAGGCATCGTACAACCCTTAACAGGAGCCGTCAACACCGTTGAAGAAAATCCACCTACATGGACGGCTGCAAGGAGCGTTATTGCAGCCTGTCGGGCCCACCTTATCGATCTGCCCATCGCCTCCAGGCCGAGGTCAAGCGCTGAGCTACGCCAGGCAGGGTATCCGTGGGTATACTCAGGCGTCCTTGCGCGCCCTCCGCCGTAATTCGAACAAGCTTATAGACGCGGGATGTTGCGTAAAATGATGCAGTGGATCACCGAGAAAGGGCTTGAAAATGAATCGCTTTGATCGCATCACCATCAACCCAGCGATAGTGAACGGGCAAGCCTGCATTCGTGGCATGCGCCTCACCGTCAAACGCGTTGTCGAGGCCGTGGCCTTGTATCCGGACCGGGATGAGCTTTTTAGAGAGTACCCCGAGCTCGATGCGGAGGATGTTCGCCAGGCGCTGGATTTCGCGGCGTGCAATCTGGATGACAGCGTAATCAAACTCGAAGCAGCATGATCGCGGTCTTGCTCGACCAGGGTTTGCCGCGTACGGCGGCGGGTCTGTTGCGGGAGATTGGCTGGGACGCGCAGCACGTGAGCGAACGCGGCATGTCCCAGGCTGAAGATGTCGCCATCATCGAAGTGGCTCGTCAGGAGGGGCGCGTCGTCGTGACTCTGGACGCCGACTTCCATGCCTTGCTTGCGGTATCGGGGGCGCAAGGGCCGTCGGTTTTACGGATTCGCATGGAAGGTCTCAAGGCGGATCAGGTTGCCTCGCTGATAGAGCAGGTTTTCGCCGTTGCGGGTAACGCGCTGGCTCAGGGGGCAATGGTCACTGTTCTCGATGGAAAGATTCGTATCAAGCACTTGCCTATCGTCAAGTGACAACTCCGCGGACAAGACGGCCCGTCAGTATGGGGATCACCCGGTCGAACAATCTGGAATTCAGAGAAGTCAGGTCGAAGCTTGTGGGTCAGCAGCCGGCCAACTGCCGCCGTTCGATGATTCCGGGAAGCAGTCATCTGAATGACTGCTGTATTCAGAAACCTGCCGGAAGACCAATTCACACAACTCGGCCTAAGCAGCCTATAAACGCTTCCCACAACAGCCATTCAGGAACGTCTGCTTTTTCAGGTACGCATAGAATCATTTGAACTTCGCGGACGATCAGATATTTAGAAAGCAGACCCTCAACGCCTGTGTTCAGTGTCAATTGAGGCGACGCGCGTTTTTGCGGCAGCAAAAATGGGGGGCGGGTCAAATGTCCGCTGCAACGATTTGTTAGGTGCCCAACCCGAATGGTGCACTCAGCAGCCTTTCTTCAACTTGATACGCCAAATCATAAATAACCTCATAAACAACTTTTTCGTATGACTTGTAGTATTCGAACTCAGGAATCATGTTGTTTTCCCCGTGAGCTATCCCGTTCCTTCTAGCCACCAGAGTAGATAACTTGAGTTGATGCTCTTCAACTTTAGCAGGGGATAAGTCTGCTGACACCATGAGATCAATCAGTACGTTCGGCCAAAGATTCGACTTGGTATCCACCTCCGGGAAATCCGGAATTTTGTCCAGATGCGAGGACGAAAACGATTCTATCGCGGCAAGAAAATCTGAATTCGGTAAGTTTCGTAAGCGTCCGAACGTATCACCAAGCGCCAGAATCTTTGTAGGTCTTGGAAGATTTGAACACCTGATGCCAGAACCTTGGGCAGCATCAAAGAATGTAGCAAGGGCATTCTTACAAAACCCTTCATAGTGTGCATAAAGCAATGCCCAGGCAGCGCGTAAGAGTACGGTTTTTTGAGCCTCTGATATAGATCCCGATAGCAATAGGAGTCGCATAGACGCGATTTCGGTCTCCCGCCAGTCAAGGTCTCTGGTTAGAGAGTCTAGAACGCTCATATCTACTGAAAATATTTAGCTACAACGTTAACTCTTTGTTCCAGTTTTGGAATTGTATTTGCACCAGGTCCGGTTGACTCTAAGAAGTCCTGATCAACGTACGCCGCAATCAATCTTTTTCGAACTTCGGCGCTATCTAGCCCAGCTATGTATTCAAAACAGCTTGAGAACGCGTGAGCCGTCGCTTCATAGTACGCAGGAGCCAACCGTCCAGTCGGCTCGCCTTCTTCTGTAAATCGCGTGAACGCTGCGTCACCCAATTTTTCGGCAATCAATTTGAACGTTTTTTCGAAACGAGTCTTCTGCTGCTCAAGGTCGAACTCGACCCGCCCGAAGAGAATCGACTCCATGATTGAGTCGAGCCATTCTTCGATGTTTCCGTGATACTGATCCCGAAACAATGTTACGGCAAAAAATCTCAATACCAACTCCTCATCAGCACGTCGTTCTTTAAAAGTGTCTGGAAGCCGGCTGGTTGCCTGCACGAAATCGGGATACTTCGCTAATTCTTGAATCGCATCATATAAAAGGTCGCCGCCTTCAACCATACGCGAGCTGCAGTTGCGTATTTCTTGGGCCGAGAGTAATGAGCCGCCTGTATTAAGCCGCTTGAACATCTCATACTTTACGAAAGCGTCCCCCGACTTGTTAATAATCGTTGCGCGTATGGGCGACCTCTTGATTTTTAGACGGACTGCCAAAGGCAAATCTGAAAAAGTTTTGCCATTCAATTCATCAAGAATATCGCAGCCTACTAGCCGAAGCTCCGGCTCACTAATGGCATCGTGGTCGAGGAACTGTAGTACAGAACTGGTTCTTTGCAGTCCATCAATTAACTCGAGAATCCCGGTCTGGCCTTCGACAAGAAAAATTGGGGGTATTGGTAGACCGAGGACGATCGATTCAATCAGCCTAGATCGCTGCTCATAACTCCACCGAAAGAGCCTTTGATATTCGGGACGAATGACGATCTCTTTGTCATTATGGAGATTGAGAAGCTCTCCAAACGAGAAGTCTACCGCCGTAGTCCGGATTTCTCGGTCCAAGAAGTCAGTTTCCGCCATTGCATCGAGCCTCGTTAAATGATTTTTCTTCAGAAGACAGTTCCCATTGTGCACTAAGTACCCCAACGGCGGCTGTTCTCCCTACGTCCCACGGCACCTACCATTCAAATTAAGGGGTTACTGGATAAGGCTAGCCGTAGCTTGCCATCAACATAAACGAGTGACCGCTATGCGCGGCACTCGGCCATACGTTTCTGACCGAAAGTGATAGTTAGATGGTTCTACCAGAAACCAGACGTGCACCTAATTCTAGGTTTCGCAAGTAGTGGCGACTTAGGCCGAACTGCTGTCCGTGAGTAGGTGCGCCGAGCGACTGCTCCACTTGGATACCTGCCTTTGAACCTCAGGGGAATCGACCGGCAGCAACGGGTCGACAAGAGCCATTTCTAGTCCAAATAAATTCACTTCATCCCAACGCTCGAATCGACTGCATCGGCGGCACGCGGGTGATGTGGCGTGTGGTGAGCCAGCCGCTCATGCCCACCAGCAACGCACCGGCCAGCGGCAGAGCAAGCCACAGCCATGGGTGCAGGCGGGCGGGCAGTTCGAACAGGCGGTCTGAGATCAGTGCCATGGCGATTTCGGCGCAGGCGCTGGCGAGCAGGCCGGCGAGTAATCCCAATGCGATAAATTCGCTCCACAGCGCTTTGGACAGATAGGCGCGCTGGGCACCCAGCGTGCGCAGCAGGACGGCTTCCTGTTGTCGCGCGTCGAGGCTGGCCAGCAGGGTGGCGATGACGACGGCCATGCCGGCGGCGAGCAGGAATCCCAGCAACAGTTGAATGGCGCCGATGATCTGGGCGAATACGGCTTCGATGTTGGCGATGAGTTTGTCGAGGGCGAGTACGGTGACGCCGGGGAAGGCTTTGACGAAGCCGGGCAGCATGCCGGATGCGCCGGGTGGAACGTAGACGCTGGCGATGGAGGCGGCGGGCAGGGCGTCGAGTTGGCCGGGGGCAAAAATGACGAAGAAGTTGGGTTGCATTGAATCCCACTTCACGCTGCGGATGCTGGTGATGCGCGCGTCGAGATGCTGGTCGCCGATCTGGAAGCCGAGCTGGTCGCCAATCGCAAGATGGAGTCGCTCGGCCATGCCGGATTCAATCGATATTCCGGCGTTGTGTTGGTCGCCATGCCAGTGCCCGGACAGGATGGCATTGTTGGCGGGCAGGGTGGCGGTCCAGGTGAGGTTGAGTTCGCGCCGCAGGGTGTTGGTGTCGCGCGATTCCGGCGGCAGGGTGGAGGCGATGGGCGCACCGTTTTTGGTGGTGAGACGGCCGCGCACCATGGGGTAGAGCGCGGAGGCCTTGAGTTGATGCTGCGACAGATAGGCGGCAACCGGTTCCTGCTGATAGGGCGCGATATTCACCAGGAAGTAGTTGGGTGCCTCGGGCGGCAGTTGTTGCTGCCAGCCGGCGATCAGGTCGCTGCGCACCAGCGCCAGCAAGGCCACCAGAAACAGCGCCAGGGTGAAGGCACCGAGCTGCAGCGTGCTGTCGAAGCGGTGGCGCAGCAATTGTGCGAGGCCGAAGCGCACCGGGCCGTGGCTCATTTGCTGCACGCCGCGGCCGGCGAACAGTGCCAATCGGGCCAGCAAGGCGAGTACCAGCACCAGCCCGGCCAGCGCACCGACAAAGACGCCGACCAGTTTGGCATCACCCGCATACCAGGCAATCAAGAGCAGCAGCGCCGACCCGCTGACGGCCGCGCTGATCCATGCGCCGAGCGGCAGCGGCGGCAGATCGCGTCGCAACACGCGCAGCGGCGGCACGCGGATCAGCCGCATCAGCGCGGGCAGGCTGGCGCCGGCCAGTGCCAGCAGGCCGCTGAGAACCGCGACGCCGACCGGCGCCAGGCCAAGCGACGGGAGACGAGTCACCGCGTCGGGCAAAACCAGACCCGCCAGCGCCTGTTGCATCAGCCCGCCGATGGCAACGCCAATCAAACTGCCCAGCACACCCAGCGTCAGTAGCTGCACGCCATAGAGCGTGCGCAACTGGGCCGTGGTGGCGCCCATGCAACGCATCAATGCCGCCTGGTCGTAATGGCGCAGTGCATGACGGTGGGCGGCGATGGCGATGGCTGCGACCGACAGCAGCAGACTGATGAGTGCGGTGAGCTGGATGTAGCGGTCGGCATTGGCGAACGCGCCGCGCAGGGTTTCAACGCCTTCGTGCGAGCCGATCAGGCGCTGGGTGCTGTCGAGCACGGGTTTGAGTTCGGCGCCAAATGCCGTGAGCGGCTTGGGCTCGCCGGCGAATTGGTACAGATAGGTGACGCGGCTCCCGGGTTGCAGCACGTGGGTGCGTTCGACTTCGTCGGCGCGCATGAATACGCGTGGCGCGAGACCAAACACGCCGCCCAGTTGGCCGGGTTCCTCGGCTACTACGCCAGCAATGGTGAAGATGGATTCGCCGATCTGTACGCGGTCGCCGACCTTGGCTGAGAGCAGCGGCAGCAGGTCGGGCGCGACATAAATCGCGCCGGGTGGGGGCAGTGCCGGACGCACGGTGCTCTCGGCAAAGGGCTGGGGCGCGATGCGCACGCTGCCGCGCAGCGGGTAGGCCGCGTCGACTGCGCGCAGCGTGGCCAGCTGGAAGGCATCGTCCTTGGACACCATGCTGGCGAATTCGAGTGCGTCGCTGGTGCGCAGGGCGTGGCGGGGCCAGGTGTCGATGGCGCGCGGGCTGGTGACCAGCAGGTCAGACCCCAGAAAGCTCGCGCCCTGATCGCCCATGGCGCGCTTTAAGCGGTCGCCGAGAAACCCCGTGGTGCTGACGCTGCCGACGCCGATAATCAGCGCCAGCAACAGCACGCGCCATTCGCCGTTACTGCGTTCGCGCCGCAACAACCACAGGCCGAGCCGAAGAAACCTCATGCGATGGCCACCTCGCTGGCATGGCCTGCAACCAGATGCAGCCGGCGCTGGCAGCGCGTTGCCAGGGCGTCGTCGTGGGTGACCAGGATGAGCGTGGTGTGGGCCGAGGCGTTGAGTTCGAACAGCAGCTCGATGATGCGCGCACCGGTTTCAGCATCGAGGTTGCCGGTGGGTTCGTCGGCAAACAGAATCTGCGGGTCGGTGGCAAAGGCGCGCGCGATGGCGATGCGTTGCTGCTCGCCGCCAGACAACTGGCGCGGCGTGTGCGCGGCGCGCGCGCTGAGTCCAACGCGCTCAAGCCAGTGGGCCGCGCGTTCGCGGGCATCGGCGCGGCCGGCCAGTTCCAGCGGCAGCAGAATGTTTTCCAGCGCGGTGAGTGCGGGCAATAGCTGGAACGACTGGAACACGAAGCCGACACGGCCGGCGCGCAGGCGGGCGCGAGCGTCTTCATCCAGTTCACTGAGACGCTCGCCGAGTAGAAATATTTCGCCAGACGAGGGTTGATCGAGTCCGGCCAGCAAACCGAGCAGGGTTGATTTGCCGGAACCCGAGGCGCCGGTGATGGCGAGGATCTCGCCGGCTTTGACGTCAAGTTCGACTTCACTGAGGATGGTGAGGGTACTGTCGCCGGTGGATACCCGCTGTGACAGGGCGCGCGCGCTGACAACGCTATGCAATTGCACTGTGCTGGAGGGGCCGTTGGGGAACTGTGCGCTGTCGGGAGGCGTCATTGAATGAGTTTCAAGTTAAGGTGCATGAATGAATTATCGCGTGTGGATGCTGTTTTTGTTGGGGCTGCCGGGCTGGGCGGCGGCCAGCCAATGCTCATTGTTGATTGTCGGCGACAGTTTGAGTTCCGGCTATGGTCTGGCTAATGGCTCAAGCTGGGTGGATCGACTCGACGCTCGCTTGAAGAAAAAGGCGCCCGACTGGCGCGTGGTCAATGCCAGCGTGAGTGGCGACACCACGCAAAACGGCTTGCAACGCCTGAAGCCTGCGCTGAATCGGCAACAGCCGCAAGGCGTGTTGATCGAACTGGGCGGCAACGATGCCCTGCGCGGCACGCCGCCCAAGGTGATACGTCAGAACCTGGTCACGATGATCCGTCAGGCCAAGGCGGCTGGCGCCTGGGTGGCACTGCTGGACGCGCCGGTGCTGCCCAATTACGGCAAGCCGTACGCCGATGCGGTGGCGAGGCTGTATGTGGAGGTAGCGCGCGAAGAAAAGGTCATTCGCGTGCCGTGCTTTGTCTGCGGCGTGGGCATTACGGCGGGGCTGATGCAGGCCGATGGCATTCACCCCAACGAAAAGGCGCAGGCGAAAATGCTTGATGCGGTGTGGCCTTACATCCAGCCGAAGCTGAATTGTCCGGTTAGCAAACCATGAGCGGGTCGATGTGTCCGTGCGGGTCGGGGCGTGCGGTTGAAAACTGCTGCGGGCAATATCATGCGGGCACCGCTGCGCCGGATGCCGAGCGCCTGATGCGCTCGCGTTACAGTGCTTTTGTGCTGGGGCTGGAAGATTATTTGCGGGCGACCTGGCATCCCGATACCCGTCCTGTGGCACTGGAACTCGACGCCGAGCCTTCCCCGCAATGGCTGGGGCTGGCGATCCAGTCGCACACTCCGCTGGATGCTCATCACGCCACTGTGGAATTCATCGCGCGCTACAAGCTCAATGGCCGTGCGTTCAAATTGCATGAATCCAGCCGCTTCGAGCGAGTGGGGGAGCGCTGGTTATACGTCGACGGAGAGATGCTCGATTGATCGGAAAAACCGGGCGTGCGAAAAAGCTCGGCCACCCGGGTTGGGGTGGGGGCAGCAAAAAGTCCGGTGAATCCCAGCTATTGCAATTTTCAGCGTGATCATCGCTGCCACAGGATGTGGGCATCTTCCAGTGGAACCACCGCGCCCTCATGCCGTGGTATGAGTCGCGCCGTATAGTCCGTTGCCGGGCGGGTGCTGGGAACCTCAGCGCGATAGGCGTAACCATTTGTCGATCCCACCAATTGACGTACGCGCTGCATCTCAACGCGCTCGGATGCGGCACCCTTGATGCCATTGGCATAAAGCTCGACCCGTACGGCTTCCGGATCGAGATCATCGAGATACACCTGTATTTCAAAACCGTGCTGCGTGCCATCGGTTTCAATCTTCACTTCGCCAAAGCGGAGCGCGGCCCATTTTTGTTTCAGCGCATGGCGCCAATCAACCAGTTCCACGCCGAGCTTGCCCGAGTCGGCAGCCCGCTCAAGGTAGGCCGCCGCCGCGGGGAGGTAGTGTTGCTCGGTGTATTCACGCACCGCGCGGTTGGTGGAAAAGCGCGGCGTCAATTGCGCCATGCTTTCCCGCATCCGCGCCACCCAGGCTGTGGGGATGCCTTGCGCGTCGCGGGTATAGAACTCGGGGATCACCTCGCGTTCGAGCAGGGTGTAGAGGGCGTCCGCTTCGGTGGCATCCCAGGCGGGGTCGCTATCGTGTTCCTGGCCGTCTCCCAGCGCCCAGCCCACTTCCGGCGTGTAGGCTTCCGCCCACCAGCCGTCCAGTTCCGACAGATTGATTCCGCCATTGACCAGCACCTTCATGCCGCTGGTCCCGCACGCCTCCCAGGGACGACGCGGCGTGTTGAGCCAGACATCCACGCCCTGCACCAACTGCTCGGTCAGATGCATGTCGTAATCGCTGAGGAAGATCACATGCGGGCGCACCTCGGGTCGCCGGATGAAATGCGTCCATTGCTGGATCAAGTCCTGCCCCGCCTGGTCTGCGGGATGCGCCTTGCCGGCCATGATGATCTGTAGCGGGCGTTGCGGATTGGTCAGCAGGCGCAGCAATCGTTCCGGCTCGTGCAGCAGCAGATTCGGTCGTTTGTAGCTTGCAAAGCGGCGTGCAAAGCCCAGTGTCAAGGTATTGCAGTCGAACAGATGCTTCGCCGCATCAACCGCCTCGGGTGTTGCACCGGATGCGGCCAGCTGCCGGGACAAGCGTTCGCGGGCGTAATCAACGAGCGTCCCGCTGGCGGCGGTGCGAAACTGCCAGAGTCGGGCGTCGGAGACACGGCGTATGTCCTGCTCCAGTGTCTCCACCGTGCCCAGCCAGCGGTCCTTGCCGCAGGCTTCCGTCCACAGCGCATCGGCCGGGGCTGAGTCCCAGGTCGGCATATGGACGCCGTTGGTCACATGACCGACTGGAACTTCCTCCGTCGGCCAGAGTGGGAAAAGCGGTTCGAACAGATGTCGGCTTACCCGGCCATGCAAACGGCTCACGCCATTGACCGCGCCGCTGCCGCGAATCGCCAGATGGGCCATGTTGAACGCTTCCGTCGCGTCGTTCGGGTTCTGGCGGCCCAGGGCCAGTAAATCGTGGCGGCTGATCCCGAGGCGCTGCTCGGCATAGCCACCGAGGTATTGCTCGATCAGCGCCGGCGCAAAACGATCAAAGCCGGCCGCCACCGCCGTGTGCGTGGTGAAGAGGTTGCCTGCCCGGGTGACGGCCAGCGCGGCTTCGAAGCTCAGTTTGTTTTCCTCCATGAAGCTGCGCGCGCGTTCCAGCACGGCAAAGGCCGCATGCCCTTCATTCAGGTGGCAGACTTCGGGCGCAATGCCGAGCGCGGCGAGCAGCCGCCAGCCGCCAATGCCGAGCAGCAGTTCCTGTTTAAGCCGCAGCTCCGGCCCGCCGCCATACAACTCGCTGGTGATGCCGCGATGCGCCGGGTAATTTGCAGCGTCATTGCTGTCGAGCAGATACAGCTTCACGCGGCCCACCTGCACCTCCCAGGCACGCAGCCAGACCGAGTAGCCGGGCAAGGCAATTTCCAGACGCAACCACTCGCCATCCGGTTTGCGCAGCGGCGTGATCGGCAACTGGCCGGGGTCGTTGTATGGGTAAAGCGCCTGTTGCGCGCCGTCCTTGTCGATCACCTGACGAAAATAGCCTTGCTGGTAGAGCAGCCCCACGCCGATCACCGGCACGCCCAGATCGCCGGCGGCCTTGAGTTGATCGCCCGCCACGTTGCCCAATCCGCCCGAATAAATCGGCAAGGCCTCGCTCAACATGTATTCCATGCTGAAATAGGCGACACAACTGAGCGGCGATTGCGGATAGGCTTGCTGGAACCACGCAGGCGCCTCCGCTGCGTCGCGCCGGGCTTGCACCAGATCGTCAAGATTTTTGCGGAAAGCGGGTTCGGCCAATACCTGCTGCAGTTTCTCCCGCGACACCGTCTGCAACACGACCCAGGGATTCTGGGTCAGTGCCCACAGCACCGGATCCAACTGCCGCCACACCTGATCGGTGGCGTGGTTCCACGACGAGCGCAAATCCAGGGCCAGTTCGGACAGCGAATCGAACCCCTCGACATCCGAACACAAGAAGCTCGTTTTCGGGTGGCTGATTCGTGTTTGTTCGCTCATGACCAATCTATCAATTTTCCCTGGATGTATCCTGCGTTTGCTACGTGGATGCCGTCACCGCAGCACTGACGATCGCCTGCGCCTCTTCCTGGATGCGATGGAGGTGATCGGCGTCACGAAAGCTTTCAGCATAGATCTTGTAGATGTCCTCGGTGCCGGACGGACGCGCCGCAAACCAGCCGTTCTCCGCCACCACTTTCAAGCCGCCGATGGGTGCGCCGTTGCCCGGCGCATGGGTGAGGATGGACTGGATTTTTTCACCAGCCAGCTCGGAAGACAGAACCTGCTGGGGCGAAAGCTGGGCCAGCCTTTGTTTTTGCGCCGGGGTTGCCGGTGCCTCGACACGGTCGTAAACCGACTCACCCAACTCGCGCGCCAGCTCAAGATAGCGCTCGCCGGGATCACGACCCAGGCGCGCGGTGATCTCTGCCGACAACAACGCCGGGACCATGCCGTCTTTGTCCGTCGTCCAGGCGCTGCCATCCATCCGTACAAACGAGGCGCCCGCACTCTCTTCCCCGCCAAAGCCGAGCGAGCCGTCGTGCAGGCCATCGACAAACCATTTGAAACCGACTGGCACCTCGACAAGCGTTCGGCCGAGCCTGGCTGCGACGCGGTCGATCATCTGGCTGCTGACGACCGTCTTGCCCACCGCAGCATCCTTGCGCCATCCCGGTCGATGCTGGAACAGGTAGTCGATGGCGACCGCAAGGTAATGGTTGGGCGGCAGCAGTCCCGCGTTTTTGGTGACGATGCCGTGCCGGTCATGATCGGGGTCGCAGGCGAACGCGATGTCGAATCGGTCCTTGAGACCGATCAGGCTCTGCATCGCGTAGGGCGAGGAGGGGTCCATGCGGATCTGGCCGTCCCAATCGACCGTCATGAAGCGGAAGGTCGGGTCGACGGCTTCGTTCGCCACCGTGAGATTCAAACCATAGCGCTCGGCAATCGCGCCCCAATAATGCACGCCGGCACCCCCCAGCGGATCGACGCCCAAGCTGAGGCTTGCACCGCGTATCGCGTCCATGTCGAGCACGCTGCCGAGATCGTTGATGTAAGTGTTGAGATAGTCATGCCGGTGCGTGGTTGCGACGCACCGGGCCTGTTCGAGCGACATTCTTTTCACCCCTTTGAGCTTGCTTTTCAGCAGCGCATTGGCGCGGGCTTCGATCCAGTTGGTGATGTCCTTGTCCGCGGGCCCGCCATTGGGCGGGTTGTATTTGAAGCCGCCGCTGTCGGGCGGATTGTGCGAAGGCGTGATGACAATGCCGTCCGCCAGCCCGGCAGCTCGACCGCGGTTGTAACAGAGGATGGCGTGGGAAATCACCGGGGTCGGAGTGTATTCGTCCTTGTCCGCGAGCATGACTTCCACCCCGTTGGCCGCCAGCACTTCGAGCGCACTGGTCAACGCCGGCTCCGAAAGCGCGTGGGTGTCGATCCCAAGGAACAGTGGGCCATCGATGCCCTGCTGCGTTCGATACTCACAAATGGCCTGACTGATGGCGAGCACATGCCATTCGTTGAAGCTGTTTTCGAACGCCGAACCCCGATGCCCCGAGGTGCCAAACGCGACCCGTTGCGCGGGCACCGAAGGGTCGGGCAAGTTGCTGAAATAGGCCGTGATGAGTCTGGGGATATTGACCAGCATGGCTGGCTGGGCGGGCTTTCCCGCAAATGGATTGGTTTTCATTTTGTGTGAGTAATGCTTGTTAATTGAGAAAATTGCTTATGCGGGCGGGCAAGGCTGCGCATATAAAAAACATCAATGTCATCGATTCGCTTGCAAGTCATATCCGGGTCATGGCGTTCAATCACTGTGGAGTGTCCCTTGCACGCAGGGTGTTGTATGTGCGATGGCGTACGTAAAGTGGATAAACGAGTATTGCCCGTTCACTATAGACCCGCATCACCTGCTCGGCAGCCAGAGGGTCTAAAGTGCAGTGAGCGCATCCGTACAAACCGGTTTGGTTGCTTCGAGGCGTGGCACACAATCCGGACACCTTCATCAGAACAGTTCGCTCAATTTTTTGTTGGAGCAATCATGACCTCTCAGCATTATCTGGATACCGGCCAACGCACTTGTCATGCCGATGATGGACGCGAGCTTGCGTGCGAGGGTTCCGGCCAGGACGCGTCGTTTGCCGTCGGAGTCCCCTGGCCGGAGCCGCGATTCGATGTACGCGACGACGAGGTCATGGATCGACTGACGGGACTGATCTGGTGCCGTAACGCCAATCTCGCCGAATTTCCCCTCACCTGGCAGGAGGCACTGGATTTCGTCGCGAACATGAACCGCGAACAGCGGTTCGGCCAACGTGATTGGCGTATGCCCAATCGCCGTGAATTGCGCAGCTTGCTCAGTCTGCAAACCAAATTACCTGCCCTGCCTGAGCAACACCCGTTCATCGAGGTGTTCAATGGCTGGTACTGGAGTTCGACAACGGCGGCCATCAGCACGTCGCACGCCTGGTATGTGGCGCTCGATGGCGCGCGCATGTTTTACGGCGGCAAAGATCAATCCTTTATGCTATGGCCGGTGCGCGGCGAAGGTCTGGGCGTTGTCCCGCGCACCGGCCAAAGCCTGTGTTACGACGCCACCGGAAAAGTCATTTCATGCGCCGGGACGGGACAAGATGGCGAATGGCGTATCGGCGCTCCGTGGCCTCAGTCACGCTTCGAAATACTTCACACTGGCGTACTGGACCATCTCACCGGCCTGCTCTGGCAGCGCAGCGCAAACCTCACACCGCGACCGGTGGTCTGGCGAGAAGCCTTGGTAGCGGTGGCAAAACTCAATCAGAAAGGCGAGGGCAGTGCCTGGCGGCTGCCAACCATCAACGAACTGGAGTCACTGGTGGATTGCGCCGCCCACAGCCCGTCGCTGCCAGCCGGGCATCCTTTCGCCGACGTGCAGGATATCTACTGGTCGTCCACCACCAGTCTGTTCGAACCGGATTGGGCCTGGGCCCTGTACCTGGAAAAAGGCGCAACGGGCGTCGGCCAAAAGCGGTTCGCACAATTTTCGGTGTGGATCGTGGCAACGGTCGACTCAATTAGAGCGGTCCAGACTTGATCAGAAAAAAATGTCCGGCGAAGTCAGCTCTAATGCACCAACTAATTGCAGAAATCGGGCCAGGAACAGCCATTATCGGAACGGGAATATTGCGTTATTGGGTGGCGGGTTTAGGTCAGTAAGCGGGCGGCCGTGAAAGCGGCGCGCACTTCTGTTGTTCGGCCAGAGCGGTCGTTCGGCTGATCGCTGGTGTAAGTCAGCACAGCGTCTGATAGCTGCCCGTCAGTGTCATCGTGGAACGACCGTCAGTTTCAGCCGCTCAATGAAAATCCTTGCGGAACGTTAAGTTGGATCAAACTGATCCAACTTAGCCTTTAGCTTGTCTGAGAGCGCTTGGATAGAGGTGTCAAGCGCAGTCCCAGATTGGATGTCACCGAGCTTGTATTTGAGGACGTGGTACTGAGCCTCGGCTGTAGCTTCACCATTGCTGGCATGTACGGCCGATTTCGCTGCAGTTTTGAAGCTAGCGTTTGTAGCATTCGGATCAGTCAGCAGCGGATGCTTCGGATTGAGAAGCTCCAGTAAAATCTGCTCGGGACAGACTTGATCCAGCAATACAACCCGGTTTTTGCACCAACGCATCCAGCCATCTAGATCCGCCTTGGACCCAATGACTGAAACTTTCAAGTCCTTTAGCTTTTCCAACACTGCATGCTTCTGCTTCCATGACAAGTCGTCAGGTTCTTGGTCGAAAAGTTTCTCGACATCTGTTTGATCACCGTCTACGACCATGAGGACTTTCGAATCCGCCTGAATGTGCGCACGCACTTGGTTCGAAAACATTTCCGAAACGCCTAATTCAGCAGGAACCACGTTCACTTTGTCGCGCAAGGGCTTGGGAAACCGAGAGACTGCCCGGTCAACTACTGCCTTAAGCAGCTTGTCTTCCGTAAGGATCGTGATCTTTTCTTTATCAACGACTCCGAGCCTCTCAAAGGCTGATGCTTTTGTCGGAAAGGGCCGAGGCATAACTCCAATCGGCGTCTCATCAAGAACCACCAAGGCTTCGACCGGCAACAACTGAACAAAGGTCGGAGAGTGAGTGGAGATGATGACTTGAATGTGCTTTTCGTTTACGAGCCTCAGCAAAAGTTCCGCCAGCTTCTCCTGTGCTCCCGGATGCAACGATGTTTCGGGCTCATCCAACAGCAAGAGGCCATAATCATCAAGGTTTCCAAGTGCCAAAACAAAATTCACAACCGCAAGTTCACCGCTACCAGCAAAACACTCTGAATAGCTACGGGATGCCGTCTTGAAGATAACGCTCAGAGAATGGGCGTGCTTATCGTAGAGCTTGTGCCTGATGTAGCGAGCTTCGCTGTAGTTCTTCTGAAGGATTTTGTTAACACTGTCCAGTTGGTCCGCTGAGAGTACGAAGTTCTCGGCGACTCGCTCAACGCTGTAATAGTTGAACGAACTCAGACTGCCATCGATCACTTCTCTAAGCTTCCCGGAATACTTGACGAAGTAGTCTTGCCTAGCTGATAGGCTTGAAAGCTCCGCTGAATTAAAGAAACGCGGATTCAAATCCGAAGTGCAATTTTGAATAACAGGTTGGGTGGGCGAG